>NZ_JBASBL010000008.1:0-103260 GCF_049651085.1 Shinella sp. | reverse complement strand
ACGAGGGTGAAGATGTCGGCGTCGGGAAAGATGTCGCAGAAGGTCTCCAGCACCTTCTCGCCCCCGCGCATCCCGACCAGCCAATAATGTACCAGAGCGACCTTCACCGCAACACTCCCGCAATCCGAGCAATCCCATGCAACCGGATAGAGCAACAGTGTCGAGAAACCATGAACCGCAACCCTGGACTTCGATTAAAATCCAACCGATCAGGTAATTCATGAACGGTTTTGGGAAAAATCGCGCCGCAAAACGGGAACAGGATTAAGGATTTCTTAAAAAATCCGGCGGCAGGGCGCCGGTACAGGCCGGATTTGGATCAGCCTGCAATCGCCGGGCCGGCGATTTCCGCACGCTTGCGTGGTATTTCATGCAGGAACGCGCCGGTTTTCTTAAGAATTGCATGTCTTCCTTCTGAAGAACCGGCGGCTGCCCGTCAGACGCCTCCCATCTGCGTCCGCCCCTTGCCCGGTGCGCGGCAACTATCGTTCGAGAGCTGTTCGATGCTGACTTTGGATGACTTTAGAAGATGCGTCGTCGTCATGGCCCATCCGGACGACGAGATCCTTTGGGCAAGTTCGCTGCTTGCTGCGGCGAAGAAGATCATCCTGTGCTACGGCGACAGCCCGCCCGAACCTGCGATCGGCGAAGGCCGGCGGGCGCTCCTGCGGGACTTTCCCCTGAAGACGGTGGTCGGCCTGAACATTGCCGAATCCGATGTGCACCTTGCGGTAGACTGGCGCCATCCGGTCGAGACGGCCTATGGTATCCAGTGCGGGCGCAACGGCGATGCCTATGCCCGCAACTTCCACCTGCTGCGTGAGGCGCTCGAAGACCACCTGGAGGAGTGCGACATTGTCGTCACCCACAATCCCTGGGGTGAATACGGCCATGAGGAGCATGTACAGGTGTACCGCGCCGTGGCCGATGTGAAGCGTGAGCGGAACTTCCGCCTGTTCGTCACGGGCTATGTCAGCGACCGGGTGCTCCATTTCATGGAAAGGAACATGCCGCGTCTCGGCCCGGCAGTCGCCATGCTGCCGACCGACAAGGATCTTTGCCAGACGCTGAAGCTGCAATACCAGGCGCACAAGATTTGGACCTGGGAGGATGCCTATGCCTGGCCCGACCACGAATGCTTCTATGAAGTGAGGCATCCGGACGCGCCGCTGCGCACGGACGAGCGCACCATGGTCTCGCTGCCGCTCAATATTCTGTGGCTTGACGGGCAATTGCCGGCCTGGCGGCTGAAGCTGCGCGGCCTGAAGCGGCGGCTGCGCGCGCTCGCCTATCGCTTCTCGCGGCGAGCCGGCTAGGGACTGGCGTATTTTTTCGCAAATTCGCCCGACAGCAGGATCGCCCTGGCGATCGTCTCGCGCGTTGCCGTTCCGGCCTTGATCTGTGCCACGTAGCTGTCCAGCCCAGCGCCGTCCGCGGGACGGGCGAGGAGGCGCTTGTAGAGAAGATCGACATAGGCGCGGTCGTCCATGCCGGCGACTGCGTGCTTGTCGCGGAATTCCTCGGACCCGAGCATGGCGACGAGCATGTCGACCTCGCTCGTGCCGTCCTCCAGCGCCCGGACCCAGCCTTCGGCCTCGAAAAGACCGGCGGAGCGACCAAGCACGAGACAATAGCCGAGGCTTGCCTTGCGGAAGGCGGGATCGGCTATCCTGCCGATGGAAGCCGGGTCGCAGCCGGGGTTGCCTGCGGGCTGCGGGGTTTCGATTTCCCCGCGCACCGCCACATAGGCAGGCTTCAGGCCGCCAAGCCGCCAGCCCTCCGCCGCGCTGCCATGCAGTTCCACCAGCCCCATATAGGCCTCGAAATCGGGCGCCCAGTAGGTTTCGTCTAGCAGTTCGTAGATATGCGCCTCTTCGATGTGGTAGGAAGCCTGCAGTTCACGAAGCCGCCTCATCCAGCGCACGAGCCCGTCGGCCTGTTCCTGCGCGCTCTTCTGGCTGCCATAGGGCTGGTTGAATTCCGTCACCCATATCGGCTTGCCATGCGCGGCCAGTTGCTTGAACGCCCATTCGGGATCCTCGCCATACATGTGCCAGACGGAAATATCCCACCCGATACCGTCGATGCGCATGCGCTCGAAGGCGCCGGTATGGCCCCATCCTGCGGTTCCCATCGCCTTGCGGATGGTGGGGTCGGCCTCGCTCATGCCATCGGACAGACCGCGCAGCGCCGCGCTGACCTTTGCCCAGCGCGGGCCGTAATAATCCAGCACCCCGACGCCGCCGGCCGGCCCCCATTCGCAGGGGTAGACCGTGCCGTCGTCACGGTTTTCGCAGGGCTGGATGATGGCGAAATTCTCCATCTCGTTTCCGAGCTCCCAGACGCGGATCTTGTCCCTGAACCGCGCTCCGAGCGCCTTGGCCATATCCCGCGTGCGCGTGTACAGCTCGTCCACGCCCATCGTCTTGAGATCGACGTCCGGGGTCAGGACCGGCAGGATGGTGATCCCGCGCTTTTCCGCCTCGGCGATGAGTTCCGCGAGCCTGTCGCCCGATGCGACGTTGGAAATGTCGACGCGGTAGGAGCGCGCGCCGAGATCCTTCAGGAGGTCGAGCTGGGCGGCGTAGGAGATGCCCGGATAGGAATTGATCGGGTGGCCGTTGACGCCCCAGGCGATCTGCGCCATGGCGGGCCAGGCGCCAAGCGCCGCAAAGAGCAGCACGGCGACGAGCCAGAGGCGCATGCGCCATGCCGGCATCGTGGCACGCCTTGCTGACCGGTCTACCTGCACGCTGCGAAACCCTCTGTTCGAGGCTGCGAAACTACCATGCGGGCAGGGCGGGGGAAACGAGGCAGCTTCCCCCTTGCCGTCTTTCAGCAAACGGGGTTAATCCCGCCGCCGCAACGGCCGCTAGGCCTTGGCTGCGAGAGCGCTCAGTTCCTCCAGATCGAGGTCCCGCTCCAGCTCGTGCAGCGTCTCGTCGTCGATCTCGCCGGCGCGGTGGAGGCGGAGGAGTTCGCTTCGCCCGGTGACGACCGCTTCGAGGATGACGTCGAAATGGGCGTGCAGCATGGGGGTGTAGTGCTCGGTGCGCTCGGCATAGTCGACACTCGTCACGGCCCGGCGCCGGTACTTGTCGAGCAGCTGCGGATGGATGAGCTGGCCGTTCTCGTCATAGGCGCGGGCCTTGACCGTGACGAATTGCGCCTGCGCCATCGCGGCTTCCGCCTGGCTCATGGAAAAGCGGGGCTTTTCGGAAGGCGGCTCGGAAAGCTGCGCCCAGGCGATCACCTTGCCAAGCGTCGTGCCCTGGATGAGCACTGTGCCGAGGATGACGGCAAAGGACGTCACCAGGATGAAGTCGCGGCCGGGAAAGCCTTCCGGCACGCTGAGGGCTAGAGCCAGCGTCACCACGCCGCGAACGCCCGCCCAGGAAAGCACCAGCGCGCCACGCGCGCCGACCGGCGTATAGCGCTTGATGCCGAGCGCATTGCCGATCCGGATCAGGTAGTCCGACCCGAACACCCAGGCGAAGCGGGCGGCGGTGAGCGCAAGCAGGATCGCGAGGATCGGCCCGCCCATGGTGACTGCCATCACATCGAGGCTGCCGCCGCGCTCGACCACGCCGCGCAACGACAGGCCGATGAGGATGAAGACCGCCGCCTCCATCAGGAAGACAAGGACGGTCCAGAAAGATGTGCCGCGCATGCGCGTTGCGGCGGTGAACACGGTATGCTGGTACCAGCCGGCAATGAGCCCGGTTGTCACGGTGGCGATGACGCCGGAGACATGCAGGAACTCGCCGAGCAGGTAGGAGGCCCAGGAGATGAGAATGGTGGCGGCGATGATCAGATATTCGTCGCCGAGACGGCGTGCCAGCAACACCCAGGTCGTGCCGACGGCGATGCCGACAAGCGCTCCGCCGATTGCCAGGAGGAAGAAGCTGCCCATCGCTTCGCTGGCGCTGAAGGCGCCGGTAACGCCGGCGGCAATGGCGAAGCGGAAGAGCACGAGGCCGCTTGCATCGTTGAGCAGGCTTTCGCCCTCGAGCAGGATTTGCAGGCGGCGCGGCAGTCGCACGCGTTGCAGCACGGCGCGGGCCGAAACGGCATCGGGCGGCGAGACGATTGCGCCGAGCGCCGCGCAGGCGGCCCAGGGTAGCGCGGGAAAGAGAAGGTGCGTTACCACGGCGACGACGGCGCAGGTGAAGAACACCGCGCCGATGGCGAGCGAAGCGATACCGATCATGTGGCGGCGCAACCGACCAAGCGCGATGTACCAGGCACCATCCATCAGTAGCGGCGGCAGGAATATGACCAGCACCAGTTCCGGATCGACTTCGATTGTCGGCAGGCCCGGTGCGAAGGCGAGCGCCGCGCCACCGGCAAGAAGCGCCACGGAGGGCGGCAATCCCAGGCGATGAGCGGCATAGTGCAGCACGATGATGGCGACGAACATGCCGATCACCAATTCGAACAAATGTGTCGGCTCCATCCCGTCGCTGCCTCCAGCTTATATGACGATGGGCTTTATTACGGACTGCATTTTGCCGAAACGCAATTGCCGCCACGGCGTCGGCGATGCAAACCCACCGGAAAATTGGCGGTCAGCGTCTGTCCTGCGCTAGAAATTTGAACCCACCCCAAGGCGGCGCATATATTGCATAATCGGTATTATGGAACATGGCTGATGCGGCAAGCCACAAGCCTCAACGAAACCTTGAGCTCCACATTCCCGCCAGCCAAGGAAACCTGAAATGCTTGCCTTGCAGGAGCGGCCGTTCGACCAGGGCGTAGGCGCATAGGCCAGCGGCTAGACCGGCACCTGCCGATCCGATGAAAATGACGGCCGGTGGAATGCCGAAGGCAATGCCTGCTTTTGCGGCGACGGAGATTGCGAAGGTGTGCCAGAGATAGATCGAATAGGAAGCCGCCCCGAGGAGAGCCGGGATTTTGAACGGCGCGATGCCCCCTCTCCTTTCAAGCGTTACCACACCATAGACGAGAACCGAGGCGAGCGGTCCGCAACTCGTTTCATCGAAGGGTAGCTTCAAGATGCCGATCACGGCAAAGCCTGCCAGCGACGCAGCGACAAGGGCGAGAGCCCAGGCGCGCGCCGGAACATATCCGGCCAGCCAGAGCCGTCCGATCAGCATGCCGGCGACGAACTCGAGAATGATCGGCCGCGTATAGGTCACGAACAGCGGGTTGTCACTGTCCACCGCGAAGCCGAGCGACACGAGCAGGAGGAACACGGTGGCGAGGGCGGACAGACGGATGCGGGCGGGCAGGAACAGGCACGCGGCGAAGATGGCATAGAAAAAGATTTCGTAGTTGAGCGTCCAGCCCTGAACGAGCACCGGCCAGATCCCGTCGCTGCTGGGCGAGCGCACCGGTATGAAGAACAGCGATGCGACTACATGCTCCGCCGTCAGCACCAAATTGGGAAACAGACCGGCAATGGCGCCCGCCACCATGACGCCGGTCGCAAGCCAGTAGACCGGAACGATACGCCGGATGCGCTCTTGCAGGAAACGGCCCGGCGACACGGGACGCCGCTCGACGATGACCCACATGATGAAGCCGCTGATGACGAAAAAGACATCGACGCCGGCCGCACCGATCGCAAAGGCATAACCGCTGCGTTCGGCAGCGTGAAAGAACACGACCGCCAGCGCTGCGAAGGCGCGCAGATACTGGATGCCGTAGAGCGTTCCCTTCGGCTCTTGCAACGAGGAAATGCGCGTCATGCGATCGCCGCTCCATGCCGGCGATGCATCGACTGTTGCTGCCGTAGGGGCTGGCCCGCGCGGCTCCTGCGCCCGTCCGTCAGTTTGCCGGCGGCGAAATAGAGCAGGAAGGAACCGACGTGGTAAGGGTTCAGGATGTCGATCTCCACGAAGGTGCGCACGGCCAGCAGCGCCGCCACCGTGAAGAGCACAAGCGCTTCGCGGTCACGCGCCATCGTCAGAAGGCGGCGCAGGTGCCCGGCCAGCGTGGCGACGAGCACCATTGAAAGCAGCAGGCAGCCGATCAGGCCGGTCTCGACGGTCGCGGCAATGAACGTGTTGTGGAAGTGGAACCCGGTGCGCGTGGCGATAAAGAAGGCAGCCCACAGCCGCTCGGCCTCCGCAAGCCCCTGCACCCAGAATGCCTGATAACCGATGCCGACCAGCGGCGCTTGTCCGGCCGCTTCGATGCCCTGTTGCCAGAGATAGGTGCGGCCCGTCAGCGTCGCATCCTTGCCGAAGGCGCCAAGCAGCATTTCGTATCCGCCGCCATAGGCCCCGGCAATCACGGCAAGCACCGTGAAGACGGCTAGGATCAGGAACAGCGTTTTGCGATGGGCCGGCGCCAGCATTTCCAGGAGGCGGAGCGCAAGGCACAAGCCCGCCACGGCGATGGTGGTCAGCACCGAGGTCGCCGATTGCGAGGCTTTCAGACAATAGAGCGCGATCAGGATACAGCCGACGGCCGCCACCTTCCACAAACGCTGCTCCATGCCAAGGAAGAGCGCGGCGAAGCCGAAGAGCACCGCGAGCGAGGCATAGAAACCGAGCTGGTTTTTCGAGGCGAAGGCACCGACGAAGCTGTAGGTGCCGTCGAGCGGATCGAGATGATAGACGCCGAAGACGAGCGAATAGAGCAGCACCAGCCCGGTGCCGATCAACCCGCCGCGCACCAGCATTCGCGTATCGACGACGCGCATGGCGATCAGCGCGCACACGACATGGGAGAGATATTGCACGCCGGCACGCGCCGTGGCGCCGGGCACCTGCGACCAGAAGACGGAAAGGCAGGCGAACAGCGCGAAAGCGAAGAGCCAGAGGTAACGCGTATAGTTGCCGAGTACACGCCGGTAGTCGACCGCGACGAGCGGCAGCCACAGGGCGTAGTAGGCAAGGATCGAGACCTGTCCGAAGCGGAAGGAATAGGCGAAGACGAAGAAAGACAGCGCGACGGCGGTCGCGGCATAAGCCGCGTTGCCGTCGGGGTCGATCAGGCGCGTCTTCGTGATCCGCATGCCGGCCTCACTGCGTCCCGACGCTGACATCCACCTTGACGATATCGCCCGGCAGGACCGGCGTCGTCTCGGTGGCGCGGATCGTTTCGGCCTTGCCATCGACCGTGCGCAGGATTGAGTAGCCGATATCGGCGGCCGACAGCCCGCCCTTGAGGGAACCGGCATCGGCTGATTGCATCAATGCCTCGGACATCAGGTCGCGGCTCGTGCCGAGCTTCAGAGTGAGCGTATCGAGTTCCTGTTCGGTGTTCTGCAGCTCCTGCGCCAGCTGAGCGTCCCAGTCGTTCTGCAGGTTCGTTTCGTCTTGCGTCGCCTTGTTGATGTCCTGCTTGGCCTTCAGCGAGGCCGTATCGATGTCGAGCAAGGCCGCCTGAAGATCGGCGGTGCGCTGCTCCAGGGCAAGACGGCGGGAGCTGATGGCAAGGCCCTTTTCCGCAAGTGAATCCATCTTCGCGAGGTCGCCCTGTACAAGTTCGAGCTGACGCGTCTGCGTGTCGGATTTCTTGCTCAGCGCGTCGATCTCGTTGGTGAGCAGCGACTTGAGGTCGGCAAGGGCGGTCAGCTGCAACCGCAGCCGCTTCTCCCGGGAGGCCATCAGCGCCTTCTCGCTTTGAAGGATCGCGCGTGCTTCATCCGATGTGCCAAGGTCCTTCGGCATCTCGATGTCCTTGGCGTCGCTCATCTCGGCTCCGATACGGGCGCGACGGATGGCGAGGCGATTGCGCTCGGCAAGATAGACGGCCGCCTCCCCTTCCGAGCGCAGGAAATCGCGGGCAAAGCGCTGGCCGGCTTCGGCGCGGCGAAGGCCGCCACCGAAGCTGACAGCTTTCAGCACGGTCAGGCCGGGCGCATAGGGATAGGCACCGGGCGTCTGTATCTCGCCGGCAAGATAGACGGGCCTGTATTCGGCGATCTCCACTGATGCGGAAGGAAGGTCGCGAAGGCCGAACAGGACTTGCATCTTCTTGCCGATTTCCTCGGCAAGCTCGCCCGTCGTGCGTCCGTCAGCCGGTAGTTGGCCGATGAACGGCAGGGAGACCGAACCATCGGCACCGACGCCATAGTCCCCGCTGACGGCGCTCCAGTCACGGATGGCCCCTTCGGCGGTCTGCCACTCGGCAACGCGGATGCGCAGCTTGTCCATCACGCCGAGCCTGTATTCCCCGGCCGAAGCGGGAGCGGACAGAAGCGCCAGCGCGATGCAAACCCCGCCAAACGCTTTCACTGGATGAGCGGTCGCGGCATGGGCCGCGCTCAGAATTGTCTTCATGGGAATTCCTATCTCTGTCTCCCACGCTCACGGCGGAGGCGGGAGAGGTCTACGGATCAGTAGCTGCCGCGTGACAGGCAGACTGCCGGAATGGTGCGCGCGACGATGACGAGGTCGCTCACCAGAGACCAGTTGCGGACATAGTGGGTGTCGTAAGCGACGCGTGCGGCATAGGACACGTCATTGCGGCCGCTCACCTGCCAGAGGCCGGTGAGGCCCGGGCGGGTCTGGAGGTAGTACGCTGCCGAGGCCTCATACATCTCCAGCTCATCCTCGACGACCGGGCGTGGCCCGACAAGGCTCATCTCGCCTTTCAGGATGTTGATGAGTTGGGGGAGTTCATCAAGGCTGAGCTTGCGCAACACCGTGCCCACAATGGTGACGCGCGGATCGTCCTGCAGCTTGCGGGTGGCGCGCCACTCGTCATAGGCAGCCGGATTCTGTTCCAGATAGGCGTGCAGCAGAGCGTCGCCATTCTCCGCCATCGTGCGGAATTTCAGGCAACGGAAGGTCGAGCCGTTATAGCCGATGCGGCTGTGGCCATAGAAGACACTGCCGCCATCGGAATATTTCACAAGCGCCATGATCAGCACGAAGATCGGGCTGAGGATGACAAGGGCGGCAAGCGCCACCAGAACATCAAAGCTTCGTTTCGATATACCCCCCACCGGCGGAGCGCCGGTTGCATATAGACTGAAAAACGGCGAACTGGCCGATCGACTCGCGGACTTCATAGAGGTCGCTCCATTTGGGTTTGCGATAGGGTCGGGTCCCTCAGACGCGTTCGGACATCCAATGCGGACTGTGTGGTCACAGTTTGTTTTTTGAAATGTGAAATCGGAGCGCGGGCGCTTTTCGTGCGTATTTAAGAGGTTGGTAATATCCTTTGATTTTATCGATCTCAGTATATGTTAAGTAACCATCTAAGCTTTTCGATTAAGGCTGGTCTGTTCTTCCGGATCCTGACGGGATGATCACCTTGGTCGTCACTTCACGTGATGTGCGGAAATACATGCATTTCTGCGCATTTTTACACAGTAAGCCCGCCGCCGCCGGACGCCACGGGCAGCCAATGCCTGGAAACCGGGGAAAATTTCGCAATGCAATATTATTTTGCGCTGCACATTTCTTCCATGAGAGTCAGCAAAATTAGTAACAAAAGTTGATCGGGCGGCGTCGCCGGCGCAACCCATCGGCTGCGGCGCGGGCCGTCGAACTCGCCTCATCGGCGTATGGACCGGCCGACGGCGATGCCCAAGTGGTCGAAATCGGGCCGAAAAAGGGCAAGGCGATTCCCATCCGGGCCGTCGCCTTAACGGAAGCGCAACACAAAGTCGGCATGGATCGGAGCCGACCCCGCTCCCGACTGGCTGATACCAATGATTGCACGCGGGGCCGCCGGACCCTATAGTCCGAAGCAGCCTAAGAGGAGAAGGTGGGATCCACCGATGAAACGTGCGCCGGAGACAAAATGGCGGGACAGCACGGCCTATGCGCCGCGCTTCTTCCTGAGCATGGCCATCGCACTGGTGGTCTTTGCCGTGGTGACCTACATTTCAACGGGGTCGCTCGCGACGACGGCGATCCAGACGATCATCTGCGCGGTCCTCATCCAGGTCGGCTACTTCCTCGCGACGCTCTATCTCGTCCGGCGAACCGCCAGAGAGCGCAAGGCCGAGGCCGAACAAGGGCTTCGCGCCAAGCAGGATCTCGACAAGACCAAGCCGAAAGTCCCGGTTCCGATGAACGAGCCCGGCCACCTGCAACCCTGATCCGCCGGCATTTTTCGCTGGGCCGTTTTTGTGCCCCTTTCGCCTTTCATCCTGCTTTGCAGCGCAAGCGCGCCCGCGCTGCGACGGTTCAATGCGTGAAAGGTGTGGTCGTGACAGAGGACGAAAAGGTCTGCGTCATCATTGCCGCGAAGAATGCGGAAGGAACGATCGGGCGCGCCGTGCGCTCGGCGCTCGCGGAGCCCGAAGTGGCGGAAGTCGTCGTTGTGGATGACGGATCGGCCGATCGCACGACGCTGTCTGCTGCCGCCGCAGACGACGGGAGCGGCCGGCTCGACATCATCCGCTTCGAGAACAATCGCGGGCCCTCGGCGGCACGCAATCACGCGATCGCCAGTTCCCGCGCGCCGCTGGTCGCCATCCTCGATGCGGATGATTTCTTCTTTCCCGGCCGTTTCCGGCAGATGCTCGCCTGCCGGGACTGGGATTTCATTGCCGACAACATCGCCTTCATGGATGAGGCCGATCTCTCCCGCAAGCCGGCCCGTTTCGCGCCGCGCCCGCGCCCGCTCGACCTGAAGGCCTTCATTCTCGGCAATATTTCCCGGCGCGGGGCGTCTCGCGGCGAACTGGGCTTCCTGAAGCCCGTCATGCGCCGGTCGTTTCTCGAAGCACACAGCCTCAACTATCGCGAGGACATGCGGCTCGGCGAGGACTACGAACTCTATGTCCGCGCGCTGCTCAGCGGCGCGCGCTATACTGTCATAGAAAGCTGCGGCTATGGCGCGGTGGTGCGCGCCAACTCCCTGAGCGGCCAGCACAGGACGGAGGATCTCGAGGCGCTGCACGCTGCGGAAAGCGCGATTCTCGCGGCGGGCAAGGTACCGTCCGAGGCGGCCGGCGTGATGCGCCGCCACTGCCGGCAGATCGGCAAGCGGCATGCCTTACGGCACTTCCTCGACCGTAAGCGCGAGGGCGGCGCAGGTGCAGCCCTCGCCTATGCCCTTCAAAATCCCGCAGCCATCCCCGCAATTGCCGGCGGCATCCTGCGCGACAAGCTGGACGCGGCAAGGCGGCGCCCGCAGACGCATGCGCCGCAAAGCGGGCTGCGCTACCTGCTGCCCGCCTCCTCCACGGATCCGTCCTGACTAGACATAGTCGCGGCGCACGTCCTCAAGGACCTTGTAGAGCCGCTCCTTCCGCTCCCCAAGACGCGCGTCGGCGCTGAGTTGCGGCGCGGCACGGCTCGTCTGCCATAGCGCCAGCGTCGAGGGGGCGGCGAGCACCTGCTTGGCCGCAAGGCGCAAGCCCGATTGCTGCTCCGCCTTCGCCTGCAACACCTCGCCGTCTTCGGCCGCCGCCTCGGTCCAGCCCTGCCGGGCATAGTCGATGCCCCAGAAGCGTGCACCCTTGATGATCGCCTCCGCGCGGGTGGAAATCGGGATGCGACGGGGTGCGGGGTCGACGCCGACCGTCGCGGCCCAGTCCCGCCACTTGAAACTGTTGATGTTGGCCGATGTGCTGACGGCCACCCACGGCACGCGAAACGCATCGGCGAGGATCGCTCCGTGCATGGATTCCGCAATGATCGTCTCGGACTGGGCGATCTGACTGATCACATCCCTCGCCTCGCCGCGCGGGTCGATATAGTGCATGCCCACGCTCGCACAGGTGACCGGCCACAGTCCCGCCACCGCCGATTCCCAATGGGGAACGAAGCTGCGCTTGTAGCGCTTCGGCAGGTTCCTGAATTCCGGCATGTCGGCGACCAGAACCGCCGGATCGATGATACCGAGGTGCTCCGGTACGCCGACCTTTTCTGCGGTCAATGGGCCGCGCACGCAGCGAATGTCCCAGAGGCTGCTGTCGCGCATATCCGGCAACTCGCCATAGCCGAAACCGCTGCCGAGCACGAGCTTGCGTCCCTCTTCTGGCAGCAGGGAGCGGTTCAGCACCGTGCCGACACCGACGAGCAGCACATCCGGGTGAGCGTCGCGCATTCCCGGCAGGAGGAAATCCCAGAGCCAGAGATTGAGGTCGTCACCGAAATTGCCGTGCTGCGATTCCCAGTAAAAGGGCTTCATGGTTGTCTCCGTCGTGGATCAGCGGGAAAATTTTCCAACGGCGAGCTGGATGGCGCTCGCCAGGATGCGCGGATCGCGCAGGGCCCAGCGGGCAAGCAGGTCGAACTGGGGCAGCTTGCGGTGCTTGACGCGCCGCGCCTGGCTCCACAGCGCCTGACGGCGCGCCGTCTGTTTGTAGGAGCGCAGCGAGGCGACCTCCGCCGGCCGCTCGGCGAACCGCGATTCCATTCGGTCCAGCGCCACCCAGGTGTTGAACTGTTGGCTGAGGAATTCCGGCGAGTCGTTGTCGACGCCGTGAAAGATGTTGATGCCTTCGCCACGAACGGCGCCGGCAACGCCGCCGAGCACCACCCGGCGCGCGGCGAGCACGCAATCGCAGAAAAACAGCACATCCTCCGCCGCAAGCCGCAGCGCCGCATCGAAGCGCACGGTATCGATCAGAGGCCGACCGATGACCATGGAGGAGAGGTGCAGGAAGCTCCAGTTCTTCAGCATGACCTGCGTGAGACCTGGAATTTCGATGAGGAGCGGGTTCTCGCTCAACCGCTCGACGGTTTCGGTCTTCTCAAGATCGTCAATCCCGAAATGGTAGTAGAAGGCATCGCCGCCAGTGATGGAGGCAAAATAGCAATTCGCATCGAAGCGGGTCATCGCCGCATGGGCGAGCGCAAGGTGCCCGGCCGTCCAGGCGTCGTCCGAATCGAGGAACGCGACGAACTCCGTCTCGGGTGAAACGTGGTCGAGGCCAGTGTTGCGCGCACCGCCCGGTCCCGCGTTCTCCTGACGCAGGATACGAATGCGCGCACGTTCCTCCTGTGAAAAAGTCACAACGTCGCCATCGGCCGGATACGGCGATTCATCGTCGACGACAATGATATCGAAGTCCTTGAATTCCTGGGCAAAGACGGATGCTAGCGCACGCGTCAGGATGCCCGGCTCCTTCTGGTAGAAGGGGATGATTACTGTCAGCTTCGCCATCTTTTCGTCCCTGTGGTTTCTTTAGAAAGAGGTAATTCTGGTCTCCTCCCACGGGGTGCGGCCGTTTCCGGCGCAGGCTTTTCGTCCTCGTCAAGGCTCCCTTCTTGAAGCAGGAATCGCAATGTCCCAGCATGTGAACGCGAAGTCGGTAACGCGAAACGTCGGCTGGAGCGTCCTATCCAAGACAAGTACATTCGGGCTTAAATTTGTCACCGTGCCCATTCTCGCCCGGCTGTTGACGCCGGAAGAATTCGGCGCAGTGGCCGTCGCGCTGGCTGTCGTGCAGTTCCTGGCGATGATCGGCGGGGCGGGACTTGCCTCTGCATTGATCCTTGAACCGAAGGAAGACGAGGAGACGATCCACTCGGTTTTCTGGGCCAACCTCGGCTTCGCCTTTCTGATGGCGGCGGGGCTCTACCTCTTTGCGGAACCGCTTGCCGGCTGGTTCGGCGCAACGGATGCGGCCTATCTCCTGCGTCTCATGTGCCTGCTCATTCCGCTGCAGCTTGCCGGCGATGTAGCCTATGCGCTCATCGCGCGGCGCATGCAGTTCAGCCGTGATGCTCTGTGGAACATGATTTCCGAATCGATTGCGGCAATCGCCGCTGTGATCCTCGCCCTTGCCGGCTTCGGCATCTGGGCGCTGGTCGCGCAGCTTTTCGTTTCGGGCGTGATCCGGCTGGCCGGGTTGTTCTTCGTCTCCCGCTACCTGCCGCGTTTCCGGTTCCGGCTTGATGGCGTCGTCCGGCTGACGCGCTTCAGCCTCGGTCTTATGGGCTCGGAAGTCGCCAATTTCGTCACCTTCCAGTCGCCCATGGTGGTGATCTCACGCTTTCTCGGTCTAGCCGATGCAGGCGCCTATTCGGCTGCCAACCGCTTTTCCAGCATCCCCAACCAGATCGTCCTGTCGGGCGTCATGGGCGTGCTCTTTCCCGCTTTCAGTTCGATGATGCACGACCGCCAGCGCCGGTCGCAGGCGCTGATGCTCAGCACGCAGGTAACGACATTGCTGCTCGCGCCGATGATGTTCGGCCTGTGGGCCCTAGCCGAACCTTCCATGCTGGTCCTGTTCGGACACCAATGGGCGGCGGCGTGGCCGGTGCTCGGGCTGCTCGCGCTCTCCAAGGGGCTGTTGACGCCGTGCAGCACCTTCATCCCCTACCTCAAGGGCTCGGGCCATGGCGGGGCGTTGTTCTGGTGGGCGGTCGGCCGCGCGGTAGCGACCACCGCCGCAGTCGCCTGGAGCGCCTATAGCGGCACGCTCATCGAGGTAATGGTCGCCCTCTGTGTCATCAATGCCCTTGTGCTCGTCGGTTACTCCTGGGTGGTGTTCCGGGTGGACGGGACGCCGTTCCTCTCCGGCTTCTACCTGTCCATCCGCCCGATGCTTGCCGCCGCGCTGATGGCCGTCGCGGTGCGCTATGCGCTGGACAACTATCTCGCCCATCATGTCCATCCAGTCCTGCAGGTCGGTCTTGGCATAGCGCTCGGCGGTGCGATCTACGCGGTTCTGATTCTTGTCACCGAGCGCCCGCTCTTGCGGAAACTTCTCGATCTTGCGCGCCCTTCCAGGGCGAAAACCGTCGCCGGCCTGCCCTGACCCCGCCCCAATTGCACAACCACACGCCGCAATCGCGCCAGTTTTTCGTAAATCCCCCAAAGCAGCGGGAAAAAAGTTCCGCGCGTGTTTCAGCCAGAAATTGCGCTTCCATCAGTACATGCGAATTTCTGTCAAAGTATTGGCGAGCAGGCCTTCACATTTCCCTCACCGCAATGTGAGGCAATAGTTTTCGTTCCGCACAACCATGCGCAATATGCTGCATTGCAACCGCGCGACCCTGGAAATCTGCTGCGTCGCCATATTTTCTGCGATCCCGTCACCCAGACTCATCTTCGTAGGCTCAAGTCTGCTCTCGTTTGAACGCCGTGGGGAACGGCACACCATTGGGGTGACGGAACCGTGCAGATCGACGCAAGCGTTTCAACACGCATAAACCTGATGCGGATCGTGCTGATATCCGGGATCATCTTCGTGCATGTTCCCTACGATCCGGCAACGAGCCCCTATCTGGGGCAGTTCGGCGGGTTCGACTGGGTGCACGTGTTCCTGGCCGACAGCCTGTTCCGCATCGGCGTGCCGTGCCTCAGCGCCATTTCCGGCTACCTGCTGTTCCATCGCGGTCTCGATGCCTTCGACTACCGCAAGACGCTGCGTACCAAGGCATCCACCATCCTCCTGCCGTTCCTGCTCTGGAACACCGCCTTCCTGCTGCTCGTCTATGTAGCGGAGTTGCGCGGTATCGGCCTCGGCTACCTGCCGGACGTGGTGAATGCCACGCCGCGAGAATTGATGAACCTTGCCCTCGCCGTCGAGACATGGCCGATCAACATCCCGCTCTACTTCCTGCGCGACCTGCTGCTGTGCCTCATCCTCTCGCCGCTGATCGCGCTTGCCGTGCTGCGCTATCCGCGCACCGTGCTGGCGCTGATGCTGGCCTATGCGGTGCTTCCGCTGCCCAACGGCATCTTCCTCAAGAAGTCCATCCTGTTCGGCTTCAGCTTCGGTGTCGCAATGGCGCTTCATCGCATCGACATCAAGCGCGTGGACCGTTTCGCCGTTCCGGTCGTGCTGGCCGCGCTCGTGATGGCGCTGCTGCTTTCCGTCGCGCTTTACGACTATGGCCCGCAATTCCCCATCTGGCTCGACATGCTGCGCAGCCTCGCCGCCATTGCCGGCATCTTCGGAGCGTGGGCGCTCTCGGCGCTCCTTATCCGCACCGGCGCCGGTCAGTCCCTGTCGCGGCTCGGCGGTCTCAGCTTCTGGATCTTCTGCGCTCACTATCCGCTGCTCATCGTTTTCTGGATGATCTGGAACAGGCTCGGCATTGGCGAATACCCACTGTTCTATGCCGCCAGCCCGGTTCTTGCCCTCGCCATACTCGTTTCCACCCATGCACTGGCACGGCGCTTTGCGCCCGCGCTGCACGCCATCCTTACCGGCCGCCGTATGGGCGACCGGAAACCGGCCGTGGCTGAAAGCCATCAACGTCCGCAGATGAAGCCCACGGGCTCCATCGCCCACCGGAGATGATCATGACCGTTCCCTTGAAAAACACGCTGTTTGCTCTTCTCGTCACGGCCAGTCCGCTCGCCGCGCAGGACAGCGCAAACGGCAGTTCCTTCGTCGAGGAGTTCGACACGCTCGACAGTGCACGCTGGTATGTCTCGGACGGCTGGAACAACGGCGCGCACCAGAACTGCACCTGGTCGAAGGACCGGGTAGAGGTCGAGGGCGGCAAGCTGGCTCTCTCGTTTGATGCGCAGCCCGCCGGCGACCGCCAATATGTCTGCGGCGAGATTCAGACACGCAAGCGCTACGGCTACGGCACCTACGAAGTGCGCATGAAGGCGGCGACTGGCGAAGGGCTCAACTCGGCCTTCTTCACCTATATCGGCCCTACCGACAAGAAGCCGCATGACGAGATTGACTTCGAGGTGCTCGGCAAGGACATGTCCCGCGTACAGGTCAACCAGTATGTCGCCGGCAAGGGCGGCAACGAGAAGCTGGTCGCCGTTCCCGGCGGGGCGGACAGCGATTTCAACGACTACGCCTTCGTCTGGCAGAAGGAGCGCCTGCGCTACTATGTCAATGGCGCACTCGTGCATGAGGTGACGGATGCGCGGAAGCTGCCGACCAATGCACAGAAGATCTTCCTGTCGCTCTGGGGCACCGACACGCTTTCCGACTGGATGGGCCGCTTCGCCTTCTCCGGGAAGACGACGCTCGAAGTGGAGCGTCTCGCCTTCACCGCCGAGGGTGATGCCTGCCAGTTCGACGGCTCCGTCGCCTGCCTCGTGAACTGAGCGGATGTCCTCGATGCTCCGCGTTCTCTATCTCGTACACGATCTTTCCGATCCTTCCGTGCGCCGCCGTGTGCTGATGCTGCAGGCGGGCGGGGCTGCGGTGACGCTTGCCGGTTTCCGGCGCGGCGAGAACCGGCTTGCCGATATCGAGGGCGTGACGCCGCTGGAACTCGGCACGACCGCGGACGCCCGTTTCGCCCAGCGCCTTCTTGCCATAGCTGGTGCGGCGGCGCTGCTCCCCAGGCGTCTCGCCGGTATTGCCCGACCGGATGTCATTCTTGCGCGCAATCTTGAAATGCTGCCGCTCGCTGGCCGCGCCTCCACCCGCTTCGGCGGCGTGCCGATCGCCTATGAATGCCTCGACGTGCATCGCCTGTTACTGCAAAACGGCATGGCCGGCCGCGCCGTGCGGGCGGCGGAGCGCCATTTCGGCCGCAAGTCGGGTCTGATCGTCACCAGTTCGCCGGCATTCGTCGAACACTACTTCAAGCCGCTCTCGGGCATCCGAGCACCCGTGCACCTCCTTGAGAACCAAGTGCTGGAGCTGGACGGCGGTCAGACAGGCCTGCCCGTGCGCACGCGGCCGGCGGGCGAACCCTGGCGGATCGGTTGGTTTGGCGCAATCCGCTGCCGCAAGTCGCTCGACCTTCTCTCCGCCTTCACCCGGCAGATGGAGGGCCGCTTCGAGGTGGTGCTGCGCGGCCGGCCGGCCTATTCCGAGTTCGACGATTTCGACGGCCTTGTCGCCCGCGAACCCTTCCTGCGCTTCGAAGGTCCGTACCGCAATCCGGAAGACCTTTCCGCCATCTATGCGGACGTCGATTTCGCCTGGGCCATTGACTTCTTCGAGGAAGGACAGAACTCGCTCTGGCTGCTGCCCAACCGGCTTTATGAAGGCTGCCGGCATGGCGCCCTGCCGATCGTTCTGGATGGAACCGAGACGGCGCGGCTTGCCCTCCAGCGCGGCGTCGGCATCGCGCTTCGCGATGGGCGGGTCGATACACTGGCCAACCGGTTTTCCGCCTTCGACGGCGATGCCTACCGGGCCCTCTATGCCAATCTTGTCAAGCTCGGGGCCGGGCCCTGGATCGCCGATCGCGGCGACTGCGCCGCCTTCGTCCAGCGCCTTGCCGCACTTCGCCAGCCGGCGATGCCGCGCGCCCTTCCCTCCCTCGTCGCAAACAAGGTGGATTGCCATGACCGTTGACGCTGCAGCATCCGTGCGGTGCCTGATCGTGATTCCGTGCCTCAACGAGGCCCGCTACCTCGAGCCGCTGGTCCGCCAGCTCGAACCGACCCTTTCCGACCTCAACGCGACCCTTGTCATCGTCGATGGCGGCAGCACCGATGGGACGCGGGAGATCGCCCGGCGCCTCGCCGCAACCGTGCCGAAGATGCGGGTGCTCGACAATCCAAAGCGCATCCAGAGCGCCGCGATCAATCTTGCCGTCGATATGTTCGGCGTCGAACACGACTATCTCATCCGCATCGACGCGCACGGCACCTATCCGCAGGATTATTGCCGTGTGCTGGTCGAGGACGCGCTGGAGACAGGCGCGGATTCCGTCGTCGTCGCCATGCAGACCGTCGGCTTCGGCACCTTCCAGAAGGCTACCGCCGTTGCGCAGAACTCGGTACTCGGCAATGGTGGCGCAAAGCACCGCGCCGGCGCGCAGAGCCACTGGGCGGACCACGGCCATCATGCGCTGATGCGCATAGCCGCCTTCCGCGCCGTCGGCGGATATGACGAGACCTTCACCGCCAACGAGGATGCCGAATACGACTACCGGCTCCAGCAGGCCGGCTATCGCATCTGGATGACCGCGCGCACCAGCATGATCTACTATCCGCGCGCCAGCGCCCTGCCGCTATTCAAGCAGTATTTCGGCTATGGCCGGGGCCGGGCGCGCAATTTCCTGAAGCACCGCTCGCGTCCGAGCCTGCGCCAGTTGCTGCCGTTGATGGTGGCGCCCGTTGCTGCCGGCGCGTTCCTTGCAGCGCTCACCTGGATCGCTGCCGTGCCCTTCGTACTCTGGGCTGTCGCCTGCATGGGCTATGGCGCATGGATGGCGCTCGGCCAGCGCAACCCCTATGGCCCGCTTGCTGCCGTCTCGGCCATGATCATGCATTTCGCCTGGTCGGCCGGCTTCTGGCGCGAGGTGCTCGACATCCGCCAGCGCAGGGTGCCGGCATGACGGATAAACCACTTCGCGTCGACATCGCGGTTTGCACCTTCCGGCGGGAGGCGCTGGCGGAAACGCTGGCCTCGCTCGCCCGGCTGATCGTGCCGCCGGGCGTGCGCCTGCGCGTCATCGTCGCCGACAACGATGCCGAACCGAGCGCGCATGCCCGCGTCGAGGCCGCGGCGGCGCATTTGTCGATGGACGTGCTCTATGTCCATTGCCCGGCCGGCAACATTTCCATTGCCCGCAATGCCTGCCTCGATCAGGCCGATGCCGATTTCATCGCCTTCGTCGATGACGACGAGACGGTGGAGCCGCATTGGCTGGACCGGCTGCTTGCCGAGGCGGCCAGAAGCGAAGCCGACGTGGTGCTCGGTCCGGTGCGGGCGCTCTACCGAGCGGATGCGCCGGGCTGGATGCGGCAGGGCGATTTTCATGCCACCCGGCCCGTCTGGGTCAAGGGCGAAATCCGCACCGGCTATACCTGCAATGTCCTGATGCGCCTTGCTGCCCCGGCGCTTGCCGCCCGCCGTTTCGACCTCTCGCTTGGCCGCAGCGGCGGCGAGGATACCGCCTTCTTCGATCAGGTGCACCAGGCGGGAGGCCGCATCGCCTTTGCCAGCGATGCCTGGGTGAACGAGCCGGTGCCGTCTTCCCGCGCAAGCTTCACCTGGCTGGCGCAGCGCCGGCTGCGCATGGGCCAGACGCATGGCCGCCTCCTTGCCGAACGGCATGACGGCGCGGCGCGGATGAGCGCTGCCGTCCTTGCCGCAGGAAAATGCGCAACCTGCCTTGCCGGTGCGGGTGCCCTCGCTTTCCTGCCGGTACGGCGCAATCGCCTTCTCCTGCGCGGCCTCCTTCATGCCGGCGTGATCGGCGGTCTTTTCGGTGCGCGCGCCATCGAGCCCTATGGGCTGGAGGCTGCGGCCCGATGACCCTCGATGTCAGCGTCGTGATCGCCGCCTACAATGCAGCCGATACGATCGAGCGCGCGATCCGCAGCGCCGTCGCGCAACAGGGCGTGACGGTGGAGGTCATCGTCGCCGACGATTGCTCGACGGACGGGACGCGTGAGGCCGTTGCGTCCCTTGGCCTGCCTTCCGTGCGGCTGGTCTCGCTCGACAGCAACGTGGGGCCAGGCGGCGCACGCAATGCAGGCATTGCCGCAGCAAGCGCCCGGTGGATCGCGGTGCTCGATGCCGACGATACGATGCAGCCCGGCCGCCTCCAGCGGCTGATTGCCGCCGCCGGGCGGGAAGAGGCCGACATCGCAGTGGACAATCTCGAGGTGCTGCACCTCGATGGCCGCAAGGAGCGCATGTTTCCGGACGACCTGCTCGCCCTCACGCCGCAGCTGACGCTGCCGGATTTCATCGATTCCAACAGGATTTTCCGCAGCACGCACAATTTCGGCTACATGAAGCCGGTCATCCGCCGGGCCTTCCTGGAGGACAAAGGCCTGGCCTTCGACGAGATGCTCAGGATCGGAGAGGACTATCTGCTGTTCGCCTCAGCGCTCGCCTCCAGCGGCCGCTGCGTGGTGGTTCCCGAGGTGGGCTATACCTATCACATCCGCGAAGGCTCGATTTCGCGCGTTCTGCATCTGCATCACGTGGAGGCGATGCTGGAGGGCGACCGGAAATTCCTCGCCAGCTTTCCCCTCGCTGGCCCTGCGGCCGCTGCACAGCGCCGACGCACCCGCAGCCTACAGGAAGCGCACGCCTTCCTCTCGCTCGTCCGGCATCTCAAGAACCGTTCGCCCGGTGCCGCCCTCAAGGTGGCGCTTGGCGATCCCGTCGCGCTCCGGCATCTCGCCATGCCGATCGCTGCCCGGTGGCGCCGTCTCCTCGCGCCACCGACCCCTCGCAAGAGGGCCGCGCCCCGCGCGGCTTCTTCCCCATCGACAGCGCAGGATCTCGCGCTCAAGAACAAAGGATAATTCCATGGAGAAAACCAGGACCGTCCGCAAGGCCGTCATTCCCGTCGCCGGCAATGGAACCCGCTTCCTGCCGGCCACCAAGGCCATGCCCAAGGAAATGCTTACCATCGTCGACCGCCCGGTCGTGCAATATGCCCTGGACGAAGCCCGTGAGGCCGGCATCGAACATGTCGTCTTCGTCACGAGCCGCAACAAGCAGGTCATCGAGGACCATTTCGACGATACGCCGGAGCTGATCTCCTCGTTGGAAAAATCCGGCAAGGACGACAAGGTCAGCGAGCTCAGCCAGTTGCTGCCGACGGCGGGCTCGGTGAGCTTCACGCGCCAGCAGGCGCCGCTCGGCCTCGGCCACGCGGTCTGGTGCGCGCGCGATGTCATCGGCGACGAGCCCTTCGCGCTGCTCCTGCCCGACATGACCTCCTTCGGCCCGCGCGGCTGCCTCTCCGGCCTCATGGACCTCTACGGGGAAGTCGGCGGCAACGTGGTGGGCGTCGAGCAATGCGCCCCGGAAGAAGCCTCGCAATATGGCATCGTCGGCAAGGGTGCGGCCGTGCGCCACGGCTTTGCCGTCACCCATATGGTGGAGAAGCCGCGGGCCGGCGAAGCGCCGTCAAACCTCTTCCTGAATGGCCGCTACATCCTTCAGCCGGAGGTCTTCGGACACCTCGCGCGCCAGCAGCGCGGTGCGGGCAACGAGATCCAGCTCACCGACAGCATGCTGAAGCTCTCCGCGACGCAGCCCTTCCACGCCCATGTCTACGAGGGGCGAACCTATGACTGCGGCTCGAAGCACGGCTTCATCGAGGCCAATGTCGCTTTCGCGCTCGCCCGCCCCGATATCGGCGGTGCCGTCTACGAATCCCTGCGTGCCATGATGATGTCGCACGAGGGCCGGATTCGCGCGGCATAATCCTACGGCCCCGGATCGAAGCAGTTCCAGAAATTGCGCGAAACAAAGAGCCCGATCCGGGGCCGCCTTCGGGGAGGAGGAAGTTGTCCATCGCGCCGAAAGGTAGAACGGAGCCCCATGCACCATCGCACCGTACCGCACAGCAGCGTCTTTCGAAGGGAGCCGGATCCATCCGATTCCTTCATAGACCTCAACCGTCTCCTAACGATCCTCCTTCGCCGCGCTCGGTTGATCGCGCTTGCGATCGCCGTCACGGTCGCGCTGGGGGTCGTCTATCTGGTTTTTGCGACGCCCATCTACACGTCGATGACGCAGATTCTGCTCGACGAGGATCTGTCGCGCTATGCCGAGGAAAACGAACCCTCGCCGCAGAGCAGCCAGCAGGTCGACATGCGCATCGCGAGCGCCGTCGAGATCCTGAAATCCGGCCGGCTGGCTCTGCGCGTGGTGGACGACCTGAAGCTTGCGGACAACGAGACCGTTCTCAATCCGCCGCAGTCCCCCGTCGCGATTGCCAAGGGATGGGCCAAATCGCTCGCGTCATTCGGCTCGTCCGAGCCGGCGGTATCGGAGGAAGCGCTTGCGAGAGGCCGGCGCGAGAAAGCCGCCGCCATGCTGCAACAATCGCTGGCCGTGGAACGGGTCGCTCGCAGCGCCGTGCTCGCGGTCTCCTTCCGCTCGACCGATCCGCAGCTTGCAGCTCAGATCGCCAGGCGCTATGCCGAAGCCTTCTTTGAAGATCAGCTCAGCGCCAACTATACGGCGACGGAACAGGCATCGACCTGGCTCCAGGAACGGCTGACGGACCTTCAGGCACGCGCCCAGGAAGCGGCGCTGGAAGTCGAGCGCTATCGCAGCGAAAACGGCCTGACCTCCGCCCGCGGCGAACTGATGTCCGAGCAGCAGCTTGCCGATCTCAATAGCCAGCTCATCCTGGCGCAGGCCGATGCGGCCAGCGCCTCGGCGCGCTACGCCCAGTTCCGTGCCATTGTCGAGCAGGGGCCGGACAAGGCGATCGACAATGCCTCCGTCCCGACGCAGCAGGCTGGCGGCTCCGTGCTTCAGGAGTTGCGTGAACGCTACAATTCCGTCGTCAAGCGGGCGCAGGACATCGCGCAGAATTTCGGCGCCGACCACCCGCAGGCCGCCGCGCTGAGGGCAGAAAAGGACGATCTCGCCGGACAGATCTACCGCGAGCTCCAGCAGCTCACCGCCAGCTACAAAAACGAATACGAGGTCGCCCGTTCGCGCGAGGTTTCCTTGCGTGAAAGCATCGACAAGGTGGCCGGCAGCAATGCCGAGGCGAACCGTTCCTCCGTGCAGCTGCGCGAACTTGAGCAGAAGGCGACGGCGCTGAAGGCGCTCTCGGAATCCTATCTCAGCCGCTACGAGCAGGCTTCGCAAAAACAGTCCTTCCCGATCGCCAAGGCGCGGGTGATTTCGGATGCCGGCGTGCCCGTCTTGCCGTCGGCCCCCAGCAAGACGATGGTGCTGGGCCTGTGCGTGATGCTCGGCCTGATGGCCGGCGGTGCATTGACCTTCATTCAGGAAATGCGCGAGCGCGCCTTCCGGCTCGAAAACGACATCCGCACCATTCTAGGGCTGAAACCGCTCGGCTACCTGCCGCTGATCAACGGCGGGAAGAGGCCCAAGCCGGCGATGATCGGTGCAAAGGCGCTGAAGGCGGAACCGGGGGCGTCAGACGGCGAGGACGTCATTCCCCTCGAACGCATGACGCGGGTCGTGCTGGACGCGCCACGTTCGGTTTTCGCGGAGACCCTCCGCAATGCAAAACTCGCCAGCGACGTGATGCTGCAGGGCCGCAAGACCCGCGTGATCGCAGTGACTTCGGCCCTTCCTGGCGAAGGAAAATCCACCGTTGCGACCAACTTCGCCGCTCTGCTGGCCGTCAGCGGCAAAAGGACCCTGCTGATCGACGCCGATGTGCGCAAGCCCGGCCTCAGCATCATGATGAAACCGGCGCCACAGGCGGGCCTCATCGAAGCGCTCACCGGGCAGACCGCCTGGAACCAGCTGGTCAGGACCGATCGCCAGTCGCAGCTCTCGATCCTTCCGATCGGGATCCGCCCGGGCGACAACCGTGCCCGTCATGCAAGCGACCTCGTCTCCTCGCCCGCCATGCACCGCCTCATCGAGGAGGCTCGACAGGCGTTCGACTATGTCGTCGTCGACCTCGCCCCGCTCGGTCCTGTCATCGACGCCAAGGCATTCGAGCCGCTTGCCGATGGTTTCCTCTTCATCGTGGAATGGGGCAAGACACCCGCAAACCTGGTGCGTGATCTGCTTGCGGCCGAAAACGGGATCGCCGCGAAAACCCTCGGCGTCGTCCTCAACAAGACCGACATGGATGCGCTGCCAAGCTACAGCGACGCGGGCGCGGCCGAGAAATACCGGGATCTCTACGACCAGTACTATATCGACCGGTGCGAAAGAGTTGCCACCTGAGACGGGGGCGGCAGGCATCGGGAGCCTGCCGCTTTCAGCTTCATACAAAGGCGTCCAAGTTCTTGCGGAGGCGATCGACCAGCCAGTCGATCTCGGTTCGCGAGATGACGAGCGGCGGGGAGAAGACCAGGCAGTCACGGACCGCACGCGTGGTCAGGCCGGTCTGGAAGCAAAGGTTTCGCACGGGCGTGGCAAGGCTTGAGAGCGGCGTGACGGGCGTGCGGCCCTGCTTGTCACGGGTCAGCTCTACAGCCGCCATCAGGCCGATACCGCGGACTTCCCCGACCAGCGGATGATCCAGCAGCTCGCGCAGCTTCGCCATGAAGTAGGGACCCGTATCCTCGCCGACACGCTCGACGATGCGTTCGCGCTTGAGGATGCGGATGTTTTCCAGCGCGACCGCCGAGGCGACGGGATGTCCGGAATAGGTATAGCCGTGGTTCATCCGTCCCGGCTGGTCCATCAGGACGGAAGCGATGCGATCGCCGAAGACGGATGCCGAGATCGGCATGTAGCCGGAGGACATGCCCTTCGCGATGGTGATGATGTCGGGCTTGATGTCGTAGGTCTGCGAACCGAACCACTGACCGGTGCGACCGAAGCCGCAGATGACCTCGTCGGCAATCAGCAGGATGTCATGACGCTGGCAGATTTCCTGCACCTTGACCCAATAGCCTTCCAGCGGCGTGATCACCCCGCCAGCGCCTTGAACGGGCTCGCCGATGAAGGCCGCGATATTCTCCGGGCCAACGGTCTCTATCATCTGTTCAAGCCCGGCCAGCGCGGCGGCGCAATGTTCCTCCGGCGTCTGGCCGCGGCCTTCGGTCCACCAGAAGGGTGCGGGCGCATGATGGACATCGGCCATCGGCTGGCCCGGAATGTCGTGCATCGACGGCAGGCCGGTCAGAGAGCCGGAGCCGATCGACGTGCCGTGGTAGGCATATTTGCGCGAGATGATCGCCTTCTTCGAGGGCTTGCCGGCGCGGATCCAGTAGAGCCGGGCCAGGCGGATATTGGTGTCATTGGCCTCTGAGCCGGAGTTTGCGAAAAACACCCGGTTGAGACCGTTCGGCGCGACCGTGGCGATCTCGGCGGCCAGTTCGACGGTGCTGGGCATCGTCGTCTTGAAGAACGTGTTGTAGTAGGGAAGCTCCGCCATCTGGCGTGCTGCGACTTCCGCCAGTTCCTTGCGGCCATAGCCGATATTGACGCACCAAAGGCCGCCCATCCCGTCCATCAACCGCTCGCCTTCGCTATCGTACAGATAGACGCCCTCGGCGCGGGTGATGACGCGCGTGCCGCCTTCGGCCACAAGTTCCTGATGGTCGGCGAATGGATGCATATGATGTGCAAGGTCGAGCGCCTTCAGGCGCACTGTTTCGGGCGAGGCATTCGAAAGGGTAGCGTTGTCAGGCATCGTGACGGAACTCCAGAACACGGATTGATGAGAGGGCACCGCAATCATGGTCCAGCGGCCAGATCGGACGGGGCAGATTTCGGTAGGGAACCTTGGCCAATTGCATGCTCGCGATGCCCCCGGCATCGACAAGCAGCACCTCGCGGGCCAGAGGGCCGAAGGCGGCGCGGTGGTGGTTGCGGCTCTTCAGGGCAAGAACCGACTTTTCGGTCGGCTCTATACCAAGGGTCCGGAATTGCTGCAGATCGGTTATGGCGAGCGCGCGGCTGGCGACCACGATCTCGATCCCGCGATGGCGCAGCACCGCCATCGGGCCCATATTGACGGTGACGCCGCGCAGGACCGGACCATCAAAGCGAATGCGGCCGTCGTGCAGGCAAACCACCTCGACATTGAGCGCCAGAGGCGGGGAGATTTCCGGCGCCTTTCGGCCGCCAAGCATCACGTCCAATCGCGCACCCCGCCCCGCTCGCGCGGCGAGTTCCACTGTTTCCGGGTCGCACAGGCTGGCAAAGGCCGCATTGGCAAGATCGGCCTCGACCATCGCACGCAACAGATTGGGAGAATCGCCATAGGCGCCGCCTGCCGGATTGTCTCCGAAATCGGCCAGCACCAGGGGCTTGTCGCCCGGCCGGCCTGCATGCGCTGCCGCCATAGCCTCGGGGGGACCGGGAAATTCCAGCTGGGTCTGGTCGCGGCTTTCCCACAGGAGGCCGGTCAGTTCCCGCGCGGCAAGGGACAGGTCGGCGACCGAGCCGTGTTCGGCATGGAGCACGACAGCCGGGCCGGCATTCGTGGTGTCGGCCCATGGGAAGCCGATCGTGATGCCGCCTGACAGGAGGTCGAGCTCAAGCCTCAGCGCCTCAAGCCGCGCCAGGATTGGGTTCATTGGTCCCGGTGGGGACGTGCGTCCGTGATCGGCAGCGTCGAGCATGGGCGGTCGCATCATCACCGCGCGGGTAAGACGACGGCCTGTCCTGGGCCGCGCCAGCAGGCGCGCCAGAACGGCAACCGCGCGTTTTGCGGTCTCGGCCTGATCGACATGCGGATAGGTCTCGTAGATGCAGATCCCGTCCACCGCCTCGACCAGGCGCGGGCTGAGATTGGCATGCATGTCGAGCGTCACCACCAGCGGCACGTCCGGGCCGACGATCCGCCGCATCTCGCAGGCGATGTCGCCTTCCGGATCGGCGCTTTTCTCGGTCGTCATCGCTCCGTGCAGTGCAAGCAGCACGCCATCGGTTGCCTCGCGCGCCGCCGCGAAAAGGCGTGCCTTCAGATCCTCGAAAACTGTCTCGACCATCGGTCCGGAAGGACCGGCCGCCGCCGCGAAGGCGATCCGGGATTGCCAGCCCAATGCTTCGCAATCTTCGAGAAATCCACCGATCTCCGTGCCGGATCCCGCAAGCCTCGCACGCGCCGACGCGTCATCAAGCAGCAGGAAACGGCCATGAAAACTATCGATCGGCGTGAGGGTCCGGTTGAAGCTGTTGGTTTCATGCAGCAGCGAGGCAATAAGTATCCGCGGAGCGTCCATAGTCATTCCGCCAGGTCGACCCAGACCGATTTCACGGCGGTGACCTCATCGAAGCAATGGATCGACTTGTCACGCCCTAGGCCGGACTGTTTCATGCCGCCGAAGGGAACGGTGATATCGCCCACCCGAAGCGTGTTGACCCAGACGACGCCGGTTTGAAGGCGCGGTTCCAGCCGGAGCGCGCGCGGGACGTTCGCGGTCCAGAGCGCGGAGGCGAGGCCGTAGGGGCTGTCATTGGCAATTCGGATCGCCTCGTCTTCCGTCTCGAAGCGGATGACCGAAAGGACCGGGCCAAAGATTTCCTCGCGCGCGACCTCCATCGTGTTGCTCACCTCGGCAAGGATGGTCGGCGGCACGACAGCAGTTCCTGCCGCGCCCTCGCCGCCCGCGACAAGACGCGCGCCGTCCTTTTGGCCGGAGCGGATGAAGCCGCGGACCCGATCCGCATGGGCGGCGGAAATCATCGTGCCGTAGCGTGTCTCTGGATCGAGTGGATCGCCCGAGTTGCGGCCGTTGGCCTGCGCGACGACACGCTCGAGGAATTCGTCATATATCCCGGCCTCGACCAGCAGGCGCGAACCCGCATTGCAGATCTGCCCCATGTTCTGGAAGATGCCATTGGCGGCCGCCAGCGCCGCCTTGGTCGGATCGCCGACATCGGCAAAGACGATGTTGGCGGATTTCCCGCCGCATTCGAGATTGACGCGTTTCAGGTTGGACTGGGCGGCGTATCCCAAAAGTAGCTTGCCGACCGCCGTGGATCCGGTGAAAGACAGGCACGCGACGTCCATGTGCAATGCCAGCGCACGGCCCGTTTCGGGGCCGATCCCGGTGAGGACGGAGAAGACGCCGCCGGGCAACCCGGCCTCATGCGCGAGTTTGGCAATGTGGAGCACGGAGAGCGACGTCAACTCCGAGGGCTTCAGAATGACCGAGTTGCCCGCCGCCAGAGCCGGCATGATCTTGATGATCGCCATGTTCAGCGGAAAATTCCAGGGCACGATGGCGCCAATGACGCCGAGCGGCCGGCGTCTCAGCATGGCAAGCGCGGAGGCCTGCACGGGCGCGATCTCGTCATAGACCTTGTCGATCGCCTCGGCGAACCAGCGCATCGACTTCAGCGAGGAGCCAACGTCGATCGCGATCGTATCGCGGATGGGCTTGCCGGTATCGATACTTTCGAGCAAGGCGAGATGCTCGCCGTCACGCTCGATGAGGTCGGCCCAGGCGAGCAGTATCGCCTTGCGTTCGGCGGGCGAGCGGTTGGCCCAGACACCCGCTTCAAAGGCCGATTTTGCCGCAGCAACAGCGCGGTCGACGTCCTCGGCACCGCAGGCCGGGAGTTCGGCGATCACGCCACCCGTTGCGGGGTTGATCGAAAGGAAGGTCTCACCGCTGGCCGCCATCCGGGCGCGCCCGGCGTAGAAGGCGTGTGTTTCCGGCGCGATAGCTTTGGCGCGGGTGTGCCAGTCGTCACGGGTCAGGGTCATGTCAGGCCTTCGCAAGGATGCCCGGAGCCGATTTCAGCCGCGGCGAGAAAAACCATTCGAGGCCGCGCAGGATTCGGGTCAGGATGAAGTTCAGGATCAGATAGATGATGCCCGCCATGCCCAGTACCTCGACCGGCATGTAGGTTTCGGATGCGAGCGATCGAGCCACGCCGGTCAGATCGAGCAGCGTCACCGTCGAGGCCAGGGACGAGGCTTTCACCATCAGGATGATCTCGTTCGAATAGGCCGGCAGGCCGATCTGCATCGCCTGCGGCGCGACCACCTTGTGAAAGCGCTTCAACGCGGGCATGCCAATGGCCTTCGCTGCCTCGATCTGGCCAAGCGGAACCGCCGTGATCGCTCCGCGCATCACCTCGGACACATAGGCCGAGGTGTTCATCGAGAACGCGATCAGTGCGCACCACCAGGGCTCGCGCAGGAACGGCCAGAGCACGCTCTGACGGATTTCTGGAAACTGTGACAGCCCGTAGTAGACGAGGTAAATCTGGACCAGAAGCGGCGTGCCGCGCAGGAAGAAGACATAGGCATAGGATGGCGCTACGAGCCAGGTTCGTCCCGACAGGCGCATCGCCGTCACGCCAAGCGCCAGCACGAAGCCGATCGCCGACGCAACGGCCACCAGCTTCAACGTCAACAAAGTCCCGCCGAGAAGGGCGGGAATGGAATCGATCATTACCTGAACGTTCATCCGCCTCTCCTTTGGGCAACAAATCCACGGTTGGCGCGGGCTTCGAGGAAGGCGGTAGCGCCCATCGTGACGACAGTCAGTCCAAGATAGATGAAGGCCGCCACCAGGAAAAAGGTGAAGGGCTTCTTTGTGAAATCGACGGCGAATTGCGTCTTGCGCATCAGTTCATCCAGCCCCACGACCGAGATGAGCGCCGTTTCCTTCATGATCACGAGGAAGATGTTGCAGAGGCCGGGAAGCGCGAGGCGCCAGACCTGCGGAAGGGTGATCTTGAAGAAGGTCTTGGACCGCGGCAGCCCGATGGCGCGCGCAGCCTCGACCTGCCCCTTCGGTATCGATTGAAGCGCGCCCCGGAAGACCTCGGCCGAATAGGCGCCAAAGGCCAGCGACAAGGCGAGACAACCGGCCGCGAATGCGCTGACATCGATGAACTGGGTGTAGCCAACGGCGCGGGCGACGGCGTTCACCGCGGCGATCGCGCCGAAATAGAACAGCAGGATCACCAGCAGGATCGGAACACCGCGAAGGACGGTCGTGTAGGATTCGGCCAGGAACCGCAACAGTCGCGATCCCGAAAGCTTCATGAGCGCGACTCCGATGCCGATGCACACGCCTGCCGTGGCCGCGATCATCGTGACGCGGATCGTCATCCATGTGCCTTCGGCCAACAGGCCGCCAAAGCCTTGCAGGTCGATCATCCGAACTCCCTTGCGAACGAGGCGCCAACGCCTGCCGCCGCTTGAAAAAGAACGGCAGCGCCCCTCGTCTCAGGCCGCTGCCGCAGATTGATGCCTCAGCCTTCCTGGCCGGGCTTCAGGCTGAACGGGAAATACCGGTCGTTGATCTCGTCATAGACGCCGTTTTCCATGATGGTCTTCAGAGCCGCGTCGAAACGGTCCTGCAGGGCCTGATCGCTCTTGCGGATCGCAATGCCGGCGCCCGGGCCAAGATAGGCCGTGTCGAAGAATGCCTTGCCCTTGGCTTCGAAGCCGGAGCCTTCCTCGCTGTCGAGCCACTGCTGCATGAACAGCCGCTGGGCCATCACTCCGTCGATGCGGCCCGCGGCCAGATCGAGATTGTGTTCCTCGTTCTTGTCGTATTCGCGGATGACGGTTTCCGGGAACTGCGCCTTCAGGAGCTGGCCGTAGCTCGAGGCGCGCTGTACGCCGATGACCTTGCCTGCCAAGCCCTCCGGTGTGGTCTCGATTTCCTGGCCCTTGGCGGCAACGATGATCGCTCCGGCCTGATAATAGGGCTGCGTGAAATTGACGGCCTCTTTCCGCTTTTCAGTGATCGACATGGAGGCGACGATGGCGTCGAACTTGCCAGCGTTGAGACCCGGGATCATGCCATCCCAGGAGAAGGTCTCAATCTTGCATTCGGTCTTCATCTCGGCACAGAGCGCGTTGGCGATATCAATGTCGAACCCTTGAATCTCGCCCGAAGCCGATACGAAGTTGAACGGCGGATAGGTGCCCTCGGTTGCAAGGCGCAGCGTTTCCGCGCTGGCCGATCCGGCCGCCAGCAATGCCGCAGTCGCGGCGATCACGATCTTAAATCGGTTGGTCATCATTCATCCTCCCTGGACGTTTTTCATTGATCGAAATTCTGGGTTACGAAAGTGCGGCAGCGGTCGGAGACCGGTGCGTCGAAAACCTGTTCGGGTGGTCCTTCCTCTTCAACGAGGCCCTGATGGAAATACAGAACCTTGGAGGAGACCTCGCGCGCGAAGCGCATTTCATGGGTCACGATGATCATGGTGCGCTGCTCTTCTGCAAGCGAACGCATGACCCGGAGCACCTCTCCGACCAATTCCGGATCGAGCGCGGATGTCGGTTCGTCAAACAGCAGAACTTCGGGATCCATCGCCAAAGCGCGGGCGATCGCCGCGCGCTGCTGCTGCCCGCCTGACAGCTGCATCGGGTAGTAGTCGCGCCGATCGTAGATGCCGACACGCTCCAGCAAACCCTCGGATTTCTCTCGCGCTTCGGCCTTGCTGCGGCCCAGAACCGAGACCTGGCCCAGCATGAGATTTTGCAGGACGGTCAGGTGGCTCCACAGATTGAACCCCTGAAACACCATGCCCATGCGCGAGCGTATGCGGTCGATCTGGCGATTGCCTGCCAGCCCCTTCCGTCCCAGCTCGATCTTTTCGCCGAAGAAGCGGACCTCGCCCTTCTGATAGGTCTCCAGAACGTTCAGGCAGCGCAGAAAAGTGCTCTTGCCCGAACCCGAGGAGCCAATGATCGAAATGACGTCTCCACGCCCGGCCTGCATGGAAATGCCCTTGAGCACTTCGGTCTCGCCATAGCTCTTGTGCAGATCGTGAACGTGAAGCGGTACGGTATCGCTCATCAATTTCCCTGGGTCCATTCGGTCTTCGGAGGCATTCTTTGATGTTTGCGTTTCAAAGTCAACATGCATGAAACACTTGTTTTATGATCTTTCCCGTTCGACGGCTTTCTGGGCAGTTTTTAACCGAGAAGAGACCGCGGAACATGCCGATAGGGCACGAGATTTAAATCCGCGGGCGAAGGCCCCGGCGACTCGATGTCGATCAGCGCGATGCAGTGGGGTTCGAAAGCCGCTCTGAAGTGATTCTTGGCCTTGACCAGAAACAGGTCCACTTCGGCCAAGTCTATGTCATGCAGATTGCACCAGGCGAGGTCGTTAACGCTCTGGCAGGTTTCGGCCACCACCACGCGAAGGTTTCCGCACTCCAGAACCGCCGTTCTGCCGATGTCGACAGCCATGCCGTTTTCCATTGGCCCGACATTGCGGAAGCGGCCGTCTGTCAGGCGTAGAATGCGCACTGTCAGCGGAACGGGTGCGCCATATTCCGGCATGATCCGGCCGCCGAGCTGCGCGGAGAACGTGGCCCCCTCCCCCAGCCTGTGGCATTCGGTGACCAACGCCGGATCGTGGAAGAAGCTGAATACCGTGCGGCGGTGAGATGAGCTCTCCAGCCATGCACGCAGCAGGCCGGTCGTGTCGCCGATGCCGCCGGACAGAGGGTTGTCTGCGGTGTCTATCAGGGTGACAGGGCCCTTTTCCCGCCGTTGCTCCAGCAATGTTTCCGCGCAGGAAAGCCCTTCCTTGGCGCGAACGACAGCGGCGCGGAAACGGGGCGCGCGCTCGAGAAATGCCGCGCCCAGGCTGTTGAGTTCCGCACTGATGTCGCCCTCCAGCGTCGCGGTGACCGCGACCATCGCCGACGCATGAGGGCTGTCGGCATAGGTGAATGATGCGAAGAACGTCGCGTCCGCAATGCCCGGCTTTTGCGCGGCTTTCCGTCCGAGATCGACAAGCTCGCGCATGGGGCCGTCGGCGGTGCGCATCATGTGGCTGAGCGGCAGCATCGGTACCGGCCGCAGGTGCAGGCGCATCCCGCGTTTGTGACGCAGGCTATCCAGCAGCATCGCCATGGCGCGATGACCGGTCTCCTTCATGTCGACATGGGGATAGGTCTGATAGCCCGACAGAATCTGCACCAGATCGGCCAGGGCCGGATTGATGCAGGCATGCATGTCGAAGCTGACGGCAATGGGTGTGTCGGGTCCGACAAGGGCGCGAACGCGGCGGATGAGATCGGTGTCTGGAGACAGGGAGCCGGTCGAGAGCGTTGCGCCGTGCAGCGAGAGATAAATCCCGTCAAAGGGACCGCTTTCCAGTCCGGCCAGAATGGCGTCGTGGATCTGTTGCATCTCGGCCTGCGGCACGAGGCCGCCAGGCGGTGCGGCGGTGCAAAGCGAGAAGTGCACCTCCAGATCCTTCTCGCTGTCGAGCAGCTCAACGACTGCGCCGATCTCCGTGTTGGTGCCGCGATAGAAGTCGGCGGTATTGGGCCCTTGCTGCCACTCCTTGCGCCGGAAGTCCGTCAGACGGGTCTGAACCGGGGTGAAGCTGTGCGCTTCGTGCCACAAGCGGGCGACCGCGATCTTCAATGTGCCTGTCATTGCGTCCTCTTTTCCGGCGATCCGCCTACCGTGACAGGAGGCGGCAATTTGCCATTGCGATTCAAGTGGATTGAATGCAATATATATGAAACAAATGAATCATCAACCCGGAAGGAAATGCGCCATGTCACGGAAAATTCGCTGCCATCCATGGTGTGCACTGCAATCATGAGCCAGATTCTCCATCGCTCCCTGACCGGTCGCTTGCCTACTGTGGTGCACGCTGAAGGGATCCATGTCCGCGACAGCGACGGCAAGACCTATATCGACGCGTGCGGCGGCGCGGCAGTGTCATGTCTCGGCCACGGGCATCCGCGCCTGCGCGAGGCACTGCTCGCCCAGCTCGATACGGTCGCCTACATGCATACGGGTTTTTTCACCAGCGAAGCGGCCGAAGCGCTGGCAAGCCGGCTTGTCGCCGATGCGCCGGCGGGCATGAGCCACGCCATGGTGCTCAACAGCGGTTCGGAAGCGGTCGAGGCATCGCTGAAGATGGCTCGTCAGTACCATGTCGAGCGCGGTGAGCCGCAACGGCGCCATATCATCGCACGCCGCCAGAGCTACCACGGCAATACGCTGGGCGCGCTTGCCACGGGCGGAAACGCCGGGCGTCGAAAGTTGCACACCCCGATCCTGATCGAGACACACCACATCGACCCGTGCTTCGCCTATCGCTACCAGCAGGAAAACGAATCCGATCTGGACTATGCCGCACGCGCCGCACGCCAGTTGGAGGATAAAATCCTTGAGCTCGGCACTGACAGCGTCATGGCGTTCGTTGCGGAAACCGTGGTCGGCGCTACCGCCGGCGTGGTTCCTCCGGTCGGCGACTATTTCCGTCGTGTGCGCGAGATCTGCGATCGCTACGGCGTTTTGCTCATCCTTGACGAGGTCATGTGCGGAATGGGGCGCACCGGCACGCTCCACGCCTGCGAACAGGAAGGGATTTCGGCAGATATCCAAGTCTTGGCGAAGGGGCTTGGCGGCGGCTATCAGCCGGTCAGTGCCGTACTGGTGTCCAGCAAGGTGCATGACGCGTTCCTGCGCGGCTCAGGCGCCTTTGTCCACGGACAAACCTATATGGGCCATCCGATGGCGGCGGCGGCGGCGCTCGCTGTGCAGCAAGTGGTTACTGAGGACAACCTGCTGGAGAACTCCCGCCTGCGCGGCGCGGAGATGATGAGCGCCTTGCAATCACGCTTCGCGAATTCTCCCTACATCGGGGATATCCGCGGGCGCGGTCTTTTTATCGGTCTGGAGCTGGTGCAGGATCGCCTCAGCAAGCTGCCTTTCGATCCGGGCATGGCTCTCGCCAGCCGTCTCAAGGCCGGGGCCATGAAAAATGGGCTGATGATATATCCGGGCAGCGGCACGATCGATGGCAAAGCGGGCGATCATATTCTGCTGGCTCCGCCCTACATTGTTACCTCCGAGGAGGTTGGGGAAATCGTCAGCCGTCTTGGCGATACCGTCGATCAGGTGCTGGCGGACGGCTAAACTGCCCGGGCGCCGAAGTGCGATCCTCGGGGCCGCTTCAGATTTGCGTCCTGAACGGCTTGCAAACAAATGGCGCTGGTGGTTCTCCTGCAACCGGAGCACTACTTGACCGGAGCGGCGCGCCGTTCCGGTCCAAACGAAAGAGAATGCCACATGGAAATCTACCCCCTCCATTCAGAGATCGTGGCGCGGTTCAATCAAATGCCGCGTCAGCTCCAGATGGCGGGTCGGTATATCCTTGAAAATCCACAGGATGTCGCATTGCTCTCGATGCGGGATCAGGCGCGCAAGGCCGGCGTGCAGCCCGCCACCATGACCAGGCTTGCGCAGTTCCTGGGCCTGCCCGGCTATGACAGGGTACGCGCCATCTACCACGAAGCCATTCGGGACCGAAGCACGGGCTTCGCGGAAAAAGCCCGCCAGCAGATCCGCGATCAGGCACTTGAGGGCGACACCGCTCTTGCAGCGCGAATGTTCGCTCGGCTTTCGCACCAGATCGACGGTCTCAGCCACCCAGAGGTGCTGGCCTCGCTGGCGACGGTGGCCAATGCGCTCACGGGCGCCAGGCGGATCTATTGCCTGGGGCAACGGTCCTGCCATCCCGTGATGTGGCACTTCAACTACATGATCTCGCTTCTGGGCGAGCGCACTGTGCTCGTCGACGGGGCCGCTGGCACCGGCTCCGATGCATTGACATGGGCCAAGGAAGGCGATGTCCTTTTCGTTCTGACTATCAGTCCCTATGCCGCGATCACCCTGCAAATCTGCGAGTACGCGAAGTCGCGTGGCCTCAAGATCGTCGCGATTACAGACAGTGAGGTCGCGCCGATCAGAGCCGTGGCGGATTCGGTCCTCTTCTGCCCCACCGACAGCCTGAGCTTCTTCCACACCATGACACCAGCCTTCGCCCTCAGCGAGGTCCTGGCCAGCATGCTTGCAGGCAAGCCAGAAATGCACGCACACGAAGCGCTCCAGCAAACGGAAGCGCGGCTGAACGCTCTCTCGACCTATTCCAGAGGCTAGCTAGTACCGCGCGGGCGATAATCCGCCACGGAAGCGAGAATTCCAAAGGTGATGCGAGCTGGCCGGACAATGCCCCCGGCAGCCCCGTGGTGGGCCTCAGTGCGCAGGGCTCACCGGATCAAGCGCCATGGCCTGAAGGAAATCCTCCGTCTCGCCCAGCACGGCGCGCATATACCGACGAGCAGCTTCCGGATCCTTATCTTGGATCGACTGGGCAAGCAGGCGATGGTTGTCGATGTTGGCTGCATAGCGGTCGATCGTATAGGGAAAAAGCGCGTCCAAGACCGCTTCGATGGCGCGACGCAGCGAACGCAGGACGGGATTGCCCGTCGCCTCCAGGATGGCGAGATGGAAAGCCTTGTCGGCCGCAATCGCCTCCTCGCTACTATTCTGGCTGGCCGACATGGCGGCGAAACTAAGCAGAATGGCGCGGCGTTGCGTATCCGTGGCACGGACAGCAGCGAGCGCGGCAGCCTCGGGCTCGAAGATCCGGCGCACTTCCGAAAAGGCAAGCAGCTCCTGCGGATCGATACGGTCTGCCGCCAGCCAGCGGATAACGTCGCCATCCAGCCACATCCATTGATCGCGGTTGTTGACGTGGGTGCCGTGTCGTTGACGCACTGTCACGAGGCCTTTTGCCGAGAGTACCTTGATCGCCTCGCGCACGACGGTGCGGCTCGAATTGTATTCGCGCTCCAGTTCCGGCTCGGCGGGCAGCAGGGAGCCGATGGGGAAGGCACCGCTGAGGATGCGTTGCGCCAGGTCATCCGCCAGCTTCTCGGTGCGGTTGGGTTTTCTGTGTCTCATGCGACGAACGGTTCTCTACTGTTTGTAGCCCTTCATCTCCCGTGCGCCAAGAAAACTCAAGCTTGATTACCAAACATCATATGTTTAACGGATACTGGTGTCTGAGGGACCGGGAGGCACTGCCGCCGGGCCCGCGAAAGCCATCGAGGATCACCATGAATTCATTCCGCATCGAAGACCTGCACGGCATCCACGCCATTCTCTACGCCCTGTTCGATAGAGAGGAGAAGCTCGACCGGGCCGCCATGCGCAAACAAACACAGCTTTGCCTTGCGGCAGGCGTGCATGGCATGGCCGCGCTTGGCCTTGCCACCGAAGCGTCCAAACTCAGCGAGGACGAGCGTGTACAGGTCATGGAATGGCTGGCCGAAGACAATGCCGGGCGAGTTCCGCTGGGCATAACCATCTACGGCTCATCGGTTGCCGAGCAGATCCGCCAGGTCAAGCACGCTGCCCGTGCCGGGGCTGACTGGCTGATCGTGCAGCCGCCGATGATCGGCGCCTATTCCGCAAGGGAGTATATGAATTTCTTCGGGCGCGTCGCCGATGCCGCCACGCTCCCCGTGGCCATCCAGAATGCGCCAGCACTGATGGGGCGTGGTCTCAATGCCGATGATATCCGGGAACTGGCCAGATGCCATCCGAATATCCGCCTCATCAAGGGTGAAGGCCCGGTGGTCGATATCGCCCATCTCATCGAGGTGACCGGCGGGCAACTGCCGGTGTTCAACGGACGCGGCGGGCTGGAACTGCCCGACAACCTGCGCATCGGCTGCAAGGGCATGATACTGGCGCCGGACTGCATCGACCATGCTGTGAAAGTCTACCAGTTCTTCCGGGATGGACGTGAGCAGGAGTGCGAGGCGGCCTATCAGCTGATGCTGCCCGCCGTGGTCAGCACCATGCAAGGCATCGAGCATTTGATGTGTTATGGCAAGCGCCTATTCGGCGCACGCGCCGGCATTACGGTTCATGACCGCGCGCCCGCTGCCCGGCCCAGCGTTGCGGGCGAGGCGATGATCGCCCGTTTCGCAGCCGCACTTGGCCCCCTCCCCCAACCGGAATCCTGATTTCGCTCGGCGGCCGGGATGTGAAACGCCCGCGGATCAATGATCCGCGGGCGTTTCTTCAGACGTTTTACAAGGCCGGATCAGGCTTTTGTCTTTGCCGCATCCTGCTCTGCGCGCCAGGCCCGGTATTCGTCTTCGACCTCCGGGGTGATCGGATAGTATTTGCGCAGGTCCCCGCCCTGGGAAAGGCGCAGCTTGGAAAAGCCTTCCCACTCCGCATGGTTGCTCGCACGCCGCAGCAATTCGTCCGCGAGGGCGATCGGAACCACCACGGCTCCATCGTCATCGGCGATGATGATGTCGCCGGGGCAGACAAAGGCGTCGCCGCAGGCGATCGGCACATTGACTGCATAGGGCATCAGGTTGGTCTGGGTGTGATAGTTCGGCGTGACGCCCCGTATCCAGAAGCCAATGTCGAGCTTCCACGCTTCCGTCGCATCGCGGATGCACCCGTCGATGACCATGCCGGCTCCACCGCGCCCGGCGAAATAGGTCAGCATCATCTCGCCGAAAATACCGCTGGCCATGTCGCCGCGCGCATCGACGACGACGATGTCGCCTTCCTGCACATGGTAGAGCACATGGCGATGAAGCTGTTTTTCCGGCTCGTCATATTCCTTGCCGCCGTACAGGTCTTCGCGCTTGGGCATGAATTGCAGCGTCAGGGCCGGCCCCGCGATGGCGCGACCACGGGTGAACGGCACGGGGCCGCGGATATGGGTATCGCGCACGCCCATGTTGCACAGTTCCGCCGAAGCGGTGGCGCTGCCGACCATGGCCAGCCCGTCCAAAAGCGCCTTGTCGGGACGCACGATGTCCGGTGTGTGTGTCATGAAAAACCTCTGTTTCTGGAGTTCAGGATGCGTATCCCGGGGGGTGTCCCCCCGGGTGAAAAATTCATGCCGTTGAGTAATCAGGTTCAGGCGCGCGCGGTGCGAAGGCGCCGATAGGCCATGGCCACTAGCGGATAGCTCCACACCAGAAGCGTGATGACACCGAGTGTGCCGGCAACCGGTCGACTGAAGAAGGCCGCGATATCGCCCTGGGACTTCAGAACGCTGTTCATGAAGTTCTCTTCCACAATTCGCCCAAGAACCAGCCCCAGCACCAGCGGGCCGGCGGGATAGTCGTTGGCGTCGAGGATCCATACCAGTACGCCGACCACCAGCAGGAACCACAGATCGAACAGCGAGTTCGACGTGGCGAACGCCCCGACCATGCACAGGAGCAGGATGATGGAATAGAGGATGCCGGGCGGCACCATGAGAATTCTGCGCCCCATGATGATCGCCATGATCCCGAGCGGCACCATGAGGATATTGGACAGGAAAAAGACGACGTAGAGCGCATTCAGCAGTTCCGGCGACGACGTGAACACCATCGGGCCCGGCTGGATACCCTTGATGATAAGCACGCCGACGACAATGGCGGTAATGGAATCACCGGGAATGCCGAATACCAGCGTTGGCACATAGGAACCGCTCAGCGCCGCATTGTTGGAGGCGCCCGCTTCCGCGACCCCTTCCAGATGGCCGGTGCCGAACTTTTCGGGCGTCTTGGAAAACCGCTTCGAGATGGCATAGGAAATCCAGGCGGCGATGTCCGAACCTGCCCCCGGCAGCGCGCCGACCAGTGTACCGGTCAGGGATCCGCGGGTGATGCCGGCCTTGTAGCGCCACAACACCTCGCCCTGTCCGCGCATGAAGCCTGCGGCCGAAAGGGGCGGCGGGATCGGGAGCGGCGCATCCGAGCTGGTGGCCTTGCGGTAGAGTTCGGCGATGGCAAAGGCGGCGATCAGCACCGCGATCAGCGGGACCCCCGCCTGCAGATCGATGACGCCGAAGGTGAAGCGTTGCTGGCCGGTGACCACATCGAGGCCGACCGTCGACAGGAGGACGCCCAGCATCAGCGACATCATCGCCTTCACCGGTTCCCCGGGCGCGACGACGGTGGCGCAGGACAGGCCGAGCATAGCCAGCCAGAAATACTCATAGCTGGAGAAATTGAGGGCAAAGTTGGCCAGTTGTGGCGCGGCCATCACCAGAATGATGGTGCCGATGACGCCGCCGATGGCCGACGTCGTCAGCGTGGTGCCGAGGCCGAGCGCCAGCTTGCCCTGCTTGTTCAGCGCAAACGTATCGTCGACATAGGCGGCGGACGCCGGCGTGCCGGGAATACGCAGCAGAGCACCGGGAATGTCGCCGGCGAAGATCGCCATTGCCGAGCAGGTGATGATGGCGCCGATCGCGGCCACCGGCGAGAGGAAGAAGGTGACCGGCACAAGAAGGGCCACGGCCATGGTGGCGCTGAGACCTGGCGTTGCGCCCACGAACAGGCCGAAAGCGGCGGAGATGAAGATGATGAGCATCACATCCAGCGACAGCACCATCGGCAGGGCTTCGAGAAAGGCCGTCATGGCAGCATCCTTTCAATTACGCCAGTCGGCATCGGTACGCCCATCCCCAGGGAAAACAGCAGGTAGACTGCCAGCGAGACGACAACGGCTATGGTGGCGCTCTGCGCCGGCTTCTGTCCCTGCGCCAGCATCATCACGGTCAGGATGATGAACGAGGTAGCGATGGTGCCGATCGCCGGCGCGGCGAAGGCAAAGAAGGGAATCGACAGTGAGATCAGCGCAACGATCGCAAGCTTGCGCCTATCGCGCATCCACGGCTCGGTCTGGATCAGGGGCAGCGTGGCGCCACGCAAAAGTGCCTTGCCCGCGACGATTGCTCCCCCCAAGGCCAATCCGGCTCCCAGCAGGCCGGGGAAAAATCCGGCGGACAACACGCCTCCCCCGATCGAGGGGAGGCTGTTGGCCTGAACCAGCACTGTGATACCGAAGGCGATGAAAATCGCCCCGGACAGCAGATCAGACATTCGCATGGTTGGATCCTAGTCGCGTACGCGCAGCTTCAGCAGTCCGAGAACCTCGCCCACCGATGCCTGCTTTTCCTTGAGGAAGGCCGTGAATTCCTCGGCGTTCTTGTAGGAGATGCCGTAGCCCTGCTTCTCCATGAACGCCTTGAACTCCTCGCTTTCGGCCACTTTCTGAGAGGCCTGCGAAAGGCGCGCCTGGATGTCGGCAGGCAGGCCCGCCGGGGCGACGATGCCGCGCCACGTGCCGTTCACGTAGTCGAGATCGATGGCTTCCTTCAGCGTCGGTACGTCGGGGAAAGCGGACGAGCGCTCGGCATCGAAAGTCGCCAGCACACGCGTCTTGCCGGCCTCGAGCATGGTGCGGCCTTCCGGCAGGGAGAATGGCAGGATTTCAACGCCGCCCGAAACCAGTTCCTGGAAGCCGGGGGCGGCCCCTTGCGTCGGGATCACGGTGATGTTGACCGGATCAATGCCTTCCTTCTGCAGCAGCTCGGAGAGCGCGATGTGGTACGCTGCGCCCGGAGCCATGCCCGCGATCTTGTAGGTTCCGGCGGGCGCCGCCTTGATGGCATCGAGCGCCTGGCGCAGATCCTTCCACTCACTGTCCGCAGCCACATGGAAAGCCGCCGGATCGAGGTTGATCAGCGAAATCGGCGTATAGGCTTCGTAGGTGAAATCGGCCTGGCCGTTCCAGTAGAAGGACACCAGTTCAGCCGTGCCGAGACCAATCGTGTAACCGTCAGGCTCGGCCGTCACCATGGCCTGATGGCCGACAACGCCGGCGCCGCCCGTGCGGTTGATGACGGTAATCTTGGCTCCGAGTTCCTTTTCCAGGCCGGCAGCAAAGGTGCGGGCGATGGCATCCGTGCCGCCGCCGGCATTCCACGGAACGAGGAACGAGATCGGCCGCTCGGGATACTCGGCCATTGCCGCCGCCCCGCTCATCAGCACCGCCACGGCGCTCAACAGGATTCTATTCATATGTCTACTCCTCACTGATTTTGGTTGAAGGTTATTGTTTGCCCATCAGCTCGCTGGTGAAGCCGATGACGCGGGTCATTGCCTGCCCGGCCTCAACGGGTCGCCGGTTCACGATGGCGTCGAGAACGACCCCGTGACGTGGCAGATTGGCTTTGAAGTGGTCCATGTGCGTGGTTTCGAACAGGACGCCGAGAATGGCCCCGACCACGTGGTCGAGGGCCTGCAGGATCGGATTCTGCGTTGCCTTCAGGATCGCGATGTGAAAGTCCCGGTCAGATTGCACGGCCTCCACGACATCCCCTTCGCGCGCAGCCTTCCGCATTCGCTCATAGGCGGCGGCGATGCTGTTCAGTTGGCTCGCGGTGGCGCGTTCGGCCGCCAGCATGGCCGAGGTCGGCTCGATCATGTGGCGCACTTCGTCGATGGCGCTGTGATATTTCTGGTCGGCGTCGGGTGCAGCCAGTACCCACTCCAGCACGTCGCGATCGAGCAGGCTCCACTGCGACAGGGGCGCCACACGCGCGCCAATGCGCGGGCCGACCACCACCATGCCCTTTGCGGCCAGGCTCTTGGTCGCTTCCCGAATGACGGAACGGCTGACGTCCAGGATCTGTTCAAGCTCAGGCTCGGGCGGAAGGCGGTCGCCCGGCTGGAAAACACCGGCGGCAATGTCGCGGCCGAGCCGTTCCAGCACAAGCCCGCCCTTGCTTGAACGTGTAGTAGCTGCCTCCATGATTGCGCTCTCCCAGGCTGCATTCATAAGATTATTAATCACGCCTATCGCGCGGTTGGCGCCTATGTCGCCAATCTTGAACGCAAATAAACACCAAACATCATATGATGCAACATCAAACATGTGATGTATGATCGTTGTGCCTGCTTTATGGCGCCACGGCATTGCGGTTGGCAATTGCGCAGTCGGGTTGGATCACCGGCTCGCGGTGATCTGACGGGCCTATGGGGTTCTGAACCGAGAAGGGGCGCGCATCGTCAGCGCTTGCTGAAAAGCATGGCTTGGCCAAATGGCAGGGCGGCCCTGACGGCGGCTATAGGCTGTCGATCGCCGTCGCTTGCCGTGACACGGCAAGCGACATGCGCGATGCCGTCTCTACCAATGCTCCATGTGCCGAGGCGGCAAGGGGCAGGTCTTATCGATTGGAGCCGGCAGCTTGCCGACCGGTATTTTCATGGAATCGGCTGCCGCGGGTCCCGGCTGATCGCTGGCAGCCGGGCCGCGCTGCCTTTTAACGTCAAGCGTCCTGATCGACCTTGTTGTTCAGGGTCTCGCTGAACCTGGTGAAAAACTCGTTCGCCAGCTTGTTGGTGGTCGACTGGATCAGGCGGCTGCCCAAAGCGGCGAGCTTGCCGCCGAGCGCGGCGTCGGCCGTATAGGTCAACACGGTTCCTCCATCCCGCGGAGCGAGATTGAGCCGGGCCGATCCCTTGGCAAAGCCCGCGATCCCGCCCGAGCCCTTGCCCGACAATGTGCAGGAATGCGGGGCGATCATCTCTGACAGCTCTACCTCGCCATTGAATTTTGCCGAAACGGGGCCGATCTTCAGCCTTACCGTGGCGGAAAACGTGTTTTCGCCGGTCTGGTCCAGACGTTCGCAGCCGGGGATGGCGCTGGCCAGCGTTTCGGCATCGAAAAGAGCCGACCAGACCACTTCCGGGGGCAGGTTCAATTCGTATGTTCCGTTGAGTTCCATGCTGTTCTTCCTGTGTGTCCGTTCAGATGCCGAGCGCCGCAAGGATGCGGGCCGGTGTCATCGGGGTTTGCATCAACCGCGCACCGAATGGTGAAAGTGCATCGTTTACGGCATTCATCACGGCGGCCCCTGCGGCTGCCGTGCCGGCCTCGCCGACACCCTTGGCGCCGAGGATCGTGTCCTCAGTCGGTGTCTCGATATGGCCGATGACGATGTCCGGCATCTCGCAGGCCATGGGCACGAGGTAGTCAGCGAGCGAGCCGTTCAGCAGCTGTCCGTTTTCGTCGTAGAGACATTCCTCGAAGAGCGCCGAGCCGAGGCCCTGCACGACGCCGCCCCTGATCTGCTCATCGACGAGAAGAGGATTGATGACTGTGCCGCAGTCCTCGACCACCCAATGTTTCAGCAGTTTCAGGAGGCCGGTTTCCGGATCGACCTCGACCCATGCGGCCTGCACGCCGTTGGTGAAGCCGAAGGGGTAGCCCGACGGGGCGAAGTGCTGGGCGACCGTCAGCGAGTTGTCGATGCCCTTCGGCAAGGTATCGGGGCGGTACGTGGCGATACGGCCGACCTCGTCCAGCGGGATGCGGACGGTGCCCGTCCCGGCATCGACCACCGCGCCGTCGCGTAGCGCAAGGCTCGCCCGGTCGGCCTGCAGGATCGCTGCGGCAATATCGATGATGCGTTCGGCCAGCTTGCGCCCCGCTCGCAGGGCCGTCTCGCCGCCGATGCCCGCGCCGCGGCAGGCCCATGTCGCGCCGCCGGCCGGCGTCGTGTCGGTGTCCCCGGTAGTGACCTTGACCTGATCGGGACGGACACCAAGCTGATCGGCGACAATCTGGGCGATGATCGTCTCGGTTCCCTGGCCCTGCTCGGTGACCGAGATGGCGCAATGGACCTCGCCGCCCGGCGTGAGGCGCAGCACTGCGCCGTCCTGGGCGGAGATGCGTGCGCCTCCGACCCCGTAGAAGGCGACGCCCGGATTGGTGATCTCCACGAAGGTCGCAAGACCGATGCCGCGATGAATGCCCTTTTCGCGAAGCGCCGCCTGCTCGCGGCGCAGCCCCTCGTAGTCCATCATTTCGCGGATCTTGCGAAGGCTTGCCTCATGCGAGAGCTTTTCGAACTGGTAGCCGGTTGCCGACTTGCAGGGATAGGCGTCGTCCGGCACAACGTTACGGACGCGGATCTCCCAGGGGTCCATGCCCAGCCTGACTGCCGCCTGGTCCAGCAGCTCTTCCGTCACCTGGCAGGCGATCGGATGCCCCACGGCGCGATACTGGCTGGTCTGCACCTTGTTCTGGAACAGGACCGTCAGCTTTCCGTGATAGTCCTTCATGCGGTAGGGCGCGCCCATCAGGCGGTAAGCCTGGTTGCCCTCGACCACCGATGTGCGGGGATAGGCGGAAAAGGCGCCGATCGGTGCGAAATCCTCGACATCCATGGCGAGGATTGTTCCATCCTTGTCCAGCGCCATGCGGGCGCGGACATGATGATCGCGAGAATGGATGTCGGTCACGAAGCTTTCCAGCCGGTCCGCCAGGAAGCGCACGGGGCGATGCAGGATCAGCGAGGCCGCGACGGCGGCCATTTCCTCGTTGTATAGGTGCAGCTTCATTCCGAAGCTGCCGCCCACATCCGGTGCGATCACGCGCACCTTGTTGTCGGCAAGACCGAACTGGCGTGCATAGATATCCTGGAACTGGTATGGGGTCTGGGTTCCATGGTGGACGGTCAACTGGCCCGTGGCTGGGTTGTAGTCGGCCACGACCGCCCGGGGCTCAAGGGTTACGGCCGTATGGCGACCGAACGTGTACTCGCCTTCGACGATCACGGCTGCGCCAGCGAACGCGTCCTCGACGTCATCGGTCTTCAGCTCATTCTGGAAGCACAGATTGCTCGAAAGGCTCGAAACGGCCGCTGGCGTGTCCGGGTCCAATGCCGCCTCCACCCCGCATACCGGAGGGAGGTCGTCCAGCTCGAGCATTATGAGTTCGCAGGCATCCTCTGCCTCGGCGCGGGTGCGGGCCACCACCATTGCCACGGGATGCCCGACCCAGAGAACTTCTTCCTCGGCGAGGATGTTTTGCGGTGCGCTGACCATGCCCGCGAAGTGGCCGAGATGGCTGGTCCAGCTTTCGCAACGGGTGTTCAGGTCGGCGGCGGTAAAGACCGCGATGACGCCGGGGGCTGTGCGGGCAGCCTCGACGTCGAGTTCGGTGATGCGGCCGTGAGCCATGGGGCTGCGCAGAAAAGCGGAGTGGACCATGCGGGGCAGTTGCAGGTCGCTGACGTAATTCCCCCGCCCGGCCAGATGGCGCAGGGCATTCTCGCGGCGATGTGGGTGGCCGATATGCGTCGGGCGTTCCCTCATGTCGCGACCTCGCCCGCGCGCCGTGCGGCAGTAGTGGCGATGGCGTCGACGATCGCCTCGTAGCCGGTGCAGCGACAATAGTTGCCCGAAAGCGCAACGCGAATGGCCTCGCGGTCCGGTTGAGGTGTCTCCGACAGCAGCGTATGTGCCGTCATCAGCATGCCGGACGTGCAATAGCCGCACTGCAGGGCATTGCGTTCATGGAAGGCCGCCTGAAGATCGGCGATCGCGCCACTTTCGGACAGGGATTCGATGGTTTCGACTTCGCTTCCAGCGGCTTGCATCGCCAGGACAAGGCAGCCGTGAACCGGCTTTCCGTCAAGCAGCACCAGACAGGCGCCACACACGCCCATTTCACATCCGAGATGCGTGCCGGTGAGCCGCAACCTGTCACGCAGAAAGTCTGCCAGGCTCGTGCGAGGTTCGATAAAATCCGTTACCTCCTCGCCGTTTACCCGAAGCTCCAGGGGCATTTTCATCGCTTCTCCCGATCGAAATTCAACTTGTGACCATTTGGTTACAAATTACAGGAGATGCCGCTTCATGCAAGAGAAAAAGACGGGTTGGTCATTTCCTGCACAAAGGCTATAGCTCGCGGCAACTTCCGGAGTTCAATTCGATGGAACAGCCGCCTGCAAAAACGCGTCGTCGCAAGAACATGCGCTCGGAGGATCGCGAGAAGCAGATTCTCGAAGGGGCCGTGCGCTTCTTTGCCGAGTGCGGCTTCGAAGGGCAAACCCGTGAGCTGGCAACGCGACTGGGGGTTTCCCATGCCGTGATCTACCGGCACTTCGCCAGCAAGGAAGACCTGATCGAGCGCGTCTATGCACAGGTCTATACCAGCCGTTGGCGCGAGAGCTGGAACGGGCTTATCGTGGATCGCAGCCTGTCGCTCGAAGAGCGGATGGTGCGCTTCTATCGGGAATATGCTGACCGCGTTTTCGAATATGACTGGGTGCGGATCTTCATCTCGTCCGGCCTGAAGTCCTACGGACTTCCGCAACGCTATCTGGGCATCATCCGGGACCGCGTGATCGTGCCCGCCGTTGCCGAGATGCGGCACGATCTCGGCCTGCCGGAGCGGCCTCCGTCGGAAGCAGAGCAGGAGCTTTTCTGGGCGCTCCATGGCGGCGTGTTCTACGTCGCCATCCGCAAATACATATACGAGGTGGGAGTGCCGGAGGATATCGAGGGCACTGTTACCCGGACGACCCGCGCGTTCCTTGCCGGAATAAGGGCGCAGATGCAGGCCGAAGGCGCCTGAACTACACACCTGCCAGAAAATGAGATTGCCCGGGCTCCGGCCATGCCGGTGCCCGGGCAATCATTGATATCAGGCGCTTTTCGGAACCCCTGCTTCCGCTTCGCGCTTCAGCGTTTCAGGCATCATCCAGACCGTGATCGCGCCGATGAAAAAGACGATCGAGCAGGCGCCGATGCCGAAGGCGAGACCTTGCGTCTTGGCCATTGCCCCCACCGTGACCGGGGTGACGACGGCGCCGATGCCACGGCCGATGTTGAAGGCGAAGCCGGAGCCCATGGCCCGGATTTCCTGCGGGAAGAGTTCGGCGAAGTAGGCGCCGAAGAGCCCGAACACGCCGCCGAACGACAGGCCCATGAGCGGCCCCAGCCAGAACAGCAGCTCTGCGTCAGGGACAATCACATAGAGGGGCACAATGATCGTGTCCGCCAGGAATGCCAGCATGAGTGCGTTCCGCCGGCCGATATGGTCGGCGATCCAGGCGAAGACGAAGTAACCGACGAAGGCGCCCGAGAAGATCACCACCGAGAACAGGCTCATATATGCCACGTCGAGCCCCCGGACCTGCACGAGATAGGTCGGGATCCACGACGAAACGCCCCAGAAGCCGCCCATCTGGCAGGCCGCCGCGATCGTCGCGCCGATCGTGAGCATGCGGATGTCGGGCGTAAAGAGGCCGCCGAAACCGATGCGCTTTTGCTTGGTCTTTGCAGGACGTGGCGGATCTGCCGGAACGATGAGCCAGAAGAGAATGCCGACGATCGCCGCGGTTCCGGTGATCACAAACAGCATCCGCCAACCCAGGTCGGCGAGAAGATAGCGTCCCATCAGTGAAGCCAGGATACCACCGAGCGCGAAGGTGGAGAGCATGAAGCCGGCCGCTCTGGCGCGGTAGCGTGGCGCCCAGTGGTCGGCGATGAGCGCCACGATGGGCCCCCAGAGGCCGCCCATGCCGATGCCCTGCAGGAAGCGCAGCACCATGAGCTGCTCCCAGGACGTGACCCAGTAGACGGCGGCGGTGAAGATGCCGAACTCGATCAGGCAGATGACGGCGGCGTTCTTGCGGCCCCAGTTTTCCGCGACCCATCCGAAGATCACCCCGCCGAGCGCGGTGCCGATCATCGTTGCGGATGCGAGCAGGCCCGCATCGGTCAGCGAAAGACCGAGCGCGGCGATGATGACCGGCATGCAGATGGCCAGAATCTGAAGATCCAGACTATCGTAGAGATAGGCCAGAAACGTCATATGGAGCACCTTCCATCGATGTGGGGTGCCGCTTTGCGTGTTGTCCATGTTTGTCCTCCCTTGATGGCGCGATTGTCTCGCGCTTACCGTCCTTGCGAATATTCCCGATCAAGTTGCCCGCCCGCTGGCTCCTTCCAGCGGCCTGCCTAGTCCATTTGCTCCGCCAGTCGTGCCAGGATGCGCCCCAGGAGCACGCGGGCCAGATGCAGCCGCGTCGCGCCCGACAAGGTGGGGTCGTCCATGGGGTCGAGATCCAGCGAGAGCGCCTCCTGCGCCGACCGTATCGCCGCACGATCCAGTGGGCGGCCCCGCAGGAGCTCCTCGGCGGCTCTGGCGCGCATGGGTGTCGCCCCCACGGAGTGGAAACAGATTCCCACATCCTCGATTGCGCCGGCTCGCGGCACGATCCGCACAGCGGTTCCCACCATCGCGAAATCCCCGTGACGGCGAGCAAGCTCATCGAATGCCGTCAGGGTTCCGAGCGGCGCGGAAGGAATCAGGATCGAGCGCAGGATCTCGCCGGGCTCGATCGCGGTCGTGTAGAGGTCGAGGAAGAAATCCTCGGCGGACACTTCGCGCTCGCCCTCAGGACCGACAATATCGAAAACGGCACCCAGGCATCGCACGACCGCGGGAAATTCCGAGGCCGGATCGGCAAGCGCCAGATTGCCGCCGAAGGTCGCGCGGTTCCGGATCGCAGGATGCGCCACGAAACGGGCCGCCTCGACCAGCATCGGGGCATGGGATGCGACAAGCGGGTGAGAGAGTATCTCTGCGTGCCGCGTAAGCGCGCCTATGCGTAGACCGCAATCGTCGTAGGTGATGCCCGAGAGTTCGGGCAGGCGGGAAATGTCGACCAGGACGGCGGGCGCCTGCAGGCGAAGGGCCAGCGAGGGTACGACGCTATGGCCGCCAGCGAGCCAGATCGCGTCGCCGGCAGATTCCGAATGGAGCTCCAGCGCGTGTTCAAGACTTTCCGCAAGCCGGTATCCGAAAGGTGATGGTTTCATGCTTGTCCCATTTCGGCCTGAGCGGCCCTCGGCGCAATTCGTGACCAATTGGTTATAAATGCCGGGAATGGGTGTGTTTGACAAGAGAAAAGTGACCATCTGGTCACTTTTCTCTTGTCAAACACATGCGATTAAACTTGCACCGATCAGCATCCGCCGGAAAAGCACGGAACGAGGCGCTACAGCGTGCGCCGGCAACCTGTATGCGGGTGATCCGCAGCACTACGCGAAGCGGCCCGGCAATGATCGCATCACCGGGCTGCTGCTGAACGCTGGCCGTTCGCCAATTCTATTTCAATCTGGCGACGGCTTCGGCCAACACTTCAGCACCCAGAGCCAGATCCGCCCTGTCGGTGTCCTCCGCAAAATTATGGCTGATACCACCCTTGGATGGCACGAACAGCATGGCCATGGGCAGCACGCTCGATACATTGGCGGCATCGTGAAGAGCGCCCGAAGGCATTCGGCGCCAGAGACCGGGAGCCAGATGCTCGGCAGCCTCCGCCAGGGCTTCCACCACTGCCGCATTCGACTGTGTCGGCGCGATCAGGTCGCAGCCGAAATGCTGCCATTCGAGACCAAGGCCGCCAGCCGTCTCGCGCGCGGTGGCGTAGATGATCTCTCCCATCCGGTCGAGCCGCGCATCATCCGCGTCGCGCCACTGGATCGTGAAATCCGCGCGGCCCGGAACGATCGAATTGGCGTTGGGATGAAGATCGACATGCCCGATCGTCCATACGGTGGCCGGCGTCGCCACTTCGGCCAGCCGCTCGTTCACCAGGGTAACGAAACGGCTCAAGCCCTGGAAAGCGTCACGGCGCAGATGCATCGGCGTCGTGCCGGCATGGTTCTGCTCGCCAAGGAAACTCATCTTCTCGGTTCGGATGCCGACGATATTTTCCACAACGCCAATACGCTCGCCGGTCGTATCAAGCACCGGCCCCTGTTCGATGTGGATTTCCAGGAATGCCGAGAACCGCTCCGTGGAGACGTCCCGTGGAGCCGGCAGGCCCGCACGCTCCAGCCGTGCCTGCCCGAGGCGCAGTCCGGTGCTGTCGCAGCACTCATCGGCTTCTTCCAGCGACATCAGGCCCGCCCAGACCCGGCTTCCCGGAAGGGTCGAAAAGCGCCCCTCCTCGTCCTGGAAGGATACGCAGGCAACCGGAGGGCCGCCCTGCTCCAGACTTGCGCGGGCGATCTCAAGCCCAACGATGACCCCATAGGCCCCGTCCAGCCAGCCGCCCTCGGGTTGGGTATCGGAGTGCGAGCCGACCAGAATGCATTTTCCGTCTCCTGGCGGCAGGCCGAAGACGTTTCCGATGGCGTCGACCGTAACCTTGAGCCCCGCATCTTCCATGCGTTCGGCCAGCCATATCCGCGCCAGTCGGTCTGCTTCGGAATAGGCCGGGCGGACGACGCCGGTTTTCACCGCTCCGATGCTGCGCAGCATGTCCAGATCCGCGAGCATGCGCTGAGTGTTTATCCTGAAGCTGGCCATGGTCGATCTCATCCTCCTTAGGGAAGCCGCAGCCCCTCTCCTCGAAACGCCGCATGCCCGCAGCATCGAGCCTAAGCGGTTCGATGTTGCGGAGAAAGGTTCAAGATGATTAGTTCACTTGCTGTTTTGCGCAAGTGAGAGTTTGAATGGCCCGCTTTTTGACCTCCAGCTACGACGTACGCCACCTGCGTACCTTTCTCGCCGTCGTCGAGCATGGCGGCCTGTCTTCCGCCGCCTATCGCCTTGGCGTCAGTCTTTCCAGCGTGAGCCGCGACCTGACCGCGTTCGAGACGAGGCTTGGCCTTGAACTGTGCCGGCGCGGCCGCTCCGGCTTTTCGCTTACGCCACAAGGCGAGGACGTCTATCAGGCGGCAGTCGGCCTGCGCTCAGCCCTGCAGTCGTTCGAGGAGACGGTGGAGAACACGCGCCAGTCCCTCGGCGGCACCTTGATGCTGGGCACGATAGACAGCGTGATCACCAATCCGAATGCGGGAATAGTGGCGGCGCTGGCGAGGATGCATCGTATGTTCCCCGACATGCAGGTCAATGTCAGCATGCACACGGTTTCGATCATCGACATATATGTGCGGGACAGCAAGTTGGATGTGGGGATTACGGGTCAGCCCGAGGAGCTGGAACAGCTGGTCTACGAACCCGCATTCGTGGAAAGCCACCAACTCTACATAGCCCGTCATTCTCCCTATTTCGACCTCACCCTCAAGATGGACGAGAGGCCGCAGGGCCACACGCAACCGCGCGTCCCCTATATCGCGCGGGAGTATCGCACGGATATTTTCAAGCCGTTCGAGCGCGAATATCCGTTCCAGGTCGTGGCGCGCGGCAGCACACTGGAAGCCATTCTGGCCTCCGTGCTTGCGGGCGTTGGATGCGCGCTGCTGCCCTCGCATCTGGTGCAGAGTGCGGGTGACATCCAGCTCGTTGAAGTAAAGACACGGCATACACCCATCGATGTCCAGTTCCATTTCGCCTATCGGCGTGATGCTGCCAAGCGCCGTGCGATCCGGGCCATGCTCGATTGCTTCCGCAAACGGTAGCCACCCTCCGGAAATCTTCATGACTGTTCGTAACTTGCGTTTTCTGCAAGTTCGATTGCGCCCTTTGCGCTTTTGCAAGCGTCAATTTCAGTGAACCTTCACGAACCTTGCAATGTATGGAGGAATGCATGGCTGCTTCGACGTCGGCGTCGACGACTTCACCCGTGGATCAGATCTATGTCGAATCCGAATGGGCTCCGCTCAAGGAATGCGTCTATGGATCGCCCGACACATGGGTTCTTCCGGTCTTCCTCAGCGATGTGAAGCTGCGTGCCCAGGGCGAGTTCGGCGAGTTCTGGGCGAAGAACCAGGGCCGCGACGTCAAGGACGCATCGCCCGAGCTGTTCGCCGAATTCAACAGCCAGATCAACGGCGCGATCAGCCTTTTGGAAAAGCATGGCGTCAAGGTCCATGTGGCCGGTGAGATCAGCGCCAACAACCGCAAATATCCGCGCGGACAGGACCATGGTGTTTCGACGCCCTGGATGCGCGACCCCTTCGTGACGATCGGCAACAATGTGATCGAGCTCGCGCCGCGCAGCTTCTTCCACCGCCGCCAGCGCTTTGCCATCCGCGAAATTCTCGCCGGCACCATGGAGCGCGGCGCACGCTACTTCTCCCAGCCCGACAGCGGGGCTGATGACTACAATGAAGGCCCCGGATGGGGATATCTGGAGGGCGGCGACGTCTTCGTGCTCGGCAGGGACATTCTGGTCGGCAATTCGGGCGGTTGCAGCAACCCCGAAGGCGCGCGCTGGCTGCAGCACATGCTTGGGCCGGACTATCGCGTCCAGACGGTCAAGATCGATCCGATGTTCCCGCATCTCGACTGCGTGCTGATGACCCCGCGCGAGGGTGTCGCCGTCGCCTGCATGGAGGCGCTCCCCGAGGGACTGCCGGCCTTCATGAAGGACTGGGACGTTTTTGCCGTTCCAAAGAGCCTCGCCAAGGGCCATATGGGCTGCAACAATCTCGTGCTCGACGACCACACCGTTGTGGTTCCCTCGGAAGACGCGCTGGATCCGGTGGCCGAGGCGCTTGCAGCCCGAAAGTTCGAGGTCATTCGCATTCCCTATCGCGTGCCCTGCATGGCCGGTGGTTCCTTCCGCTGCGCCCATCAGCCACTCATTCGCGTCTGAAGGCGCGAGACAGCCTACAACTGCGCCGGCATAGGGCGGCGCGGCCCAACCAGACTTCAGAAAATCACGGGATTGGGGTCACCCAGTCCACACCGGAGGAGAACATCATGCGGAAACTTATTTCTATCCTGCCCGCCATCGCGGTTCTGTCATGCGTAACATTCGCATCGGGCAGCTTTGCCGCGCCGAACGAAAAGCTTCCCGAAGCGATCAAGGCATCGGGCGTTCTGGTGCTCGGCACGACATCCAGCATCGGCCTGCCCTGGACCGGCATCAAGGAAGGCACCAGCGACGTCTATGTCGGCGTCGAACCCGAGCTTGCCGCCGAGATCGCCAAGCGTCTGGGCCTGAAGCTCGAAGTAAACAACCTCGGCTTCGATTCACTCATCCCCAGCCTTGAAGCAAACCGCATCAACGTCATCATGTCCGACATGCTCGACACGCCGGTCCGCCAGAAGAAGGTTGATTTTGTCGATCACATCATGGGCGGCTCCGCCATGATGCAGAAGGCCGGCTCCGAGCAGAAGATTGCGTCCCTCGACGACGTATGCGGCCTCAAGGCTTCTGCGCTGCGTGGCTCGATGGAATCGCTGTCGATTTCCAAGCAGTCGGAAAAGTGCGTCGCCGACGGCAAGTCTGCCATCGAAGTACAGCTTTTCCCGGACACCGGCGCCCAGATCACGGCCCTTACGAGCAATCGCACCGATGTCGCGATGAGCGACCTCATCTATGTCGGCATGCTTGCTAGGAAGCAGCCGGAACAGTTCACGATGGTTGGCGAGCCCTTCAACTTCGGCCCGTGCGGCATTGCCGTGCCGAAGGACTCTCCGCTCGGTCCGCTGATCGCTGAAACCCTCGATTCGATGATCGCCGATGGAACCTATGCCGAGATCATGGAGCGCAACGGCTTCGTCCCACAGTCCTACGTCACCAAGGCTGTCATCAACGGCGGTGTGGACAGATAATGGCCGGTACCGCCAACCAGGCTGGGCTGCCGTCCGTTCTCACGGACGAGCAGCTCGCATCGGCGCAGTTGATGCCACGCCGGCAGCCGTGGACATGGGTCGCGGCCGTGGCCGTCGCGCTGGTGCTTGCGAATGCGCTCTATTCGATCCTCACCAATCGGGGCTTCGGCTGGCCCGTCGTCGGCGAGTATTTCTTCGCTCCCCAGGTGATGGCGGGCCTTTTCACGACGCTGATGCTGACAGCAATCTCCATGACGCTGGCGCTGTTGCTCGGCATCGTCGTCGCTGTTGCCGCCGCCAGCCGCAATCCGGTGCTGTCATCTGTCGCTAGGGGATACATCTGGATCTTCCGCGCCATCCCGCTGCTGGTCCAGATCATCTTCTGGTACAATCTGGCGGCGCTTTACCCGAAACTGGGCTTTGGCATCCCCTTCCTCCCGCCGATCGTCGAATTCGACACCAACAGCGTGATAACCGCCGTCAGCGCGGCAATCATCGCAATGTCGCTGAACGAAGGCGCCTATATGGCCGAAATAGTCCGCTCGGGCCTCAACTCGGTGGATTCCGGGCAACGTGAGGCTGCCCGCGCGCTCGGCATGTCGTCCTGGGACTCCTTCCGGCGCATCGTGATGCCGCAGGCCATGCGCGTCATCATCCCGCCAACCGGCAACGAGACGCTGTCCATGTTGAAATATACCTCGCTGGTGAGCGTCATCGCCCTGCCCGATCTGCTCTATTCGACGCAGCTCATCTCCTCGCGCAACTTCGAAGTCATTCCGATGCTTCTCGTCGCCAGCCTGTGGTATCTGATCGTCAGCACGATCCTGATGATCATTCAGTCCGGCATCGAACGGCATTTCGCCAAGTCGGTGGTGCGCCCATGAGCGGCTCTGTGGTGAATCCCATCCGCGCACGCGGCATTCGCAAATCGTTCGGCGCACTGGAAGTCCTGAAAGGCGTTGACCTCGACCTCGCCAAGGGTGAAGTGCTGTGCATCCTGGGACCTTCAGGCTCTGGAAAGAGCACCCTGCTGCGCTGCATCAACCATCTGGAACAACCGGATCGCGGCATGATCGAGCTGAACGGCGTGCCGGTAGGCTACCGCCTGTCGGGTACGACTTTCCGCGAATTGCCCGAGCGTGAGATACAAAAGCAGCGTGCCGCCATGGGCATGGTGTTCCAGCGCTTCAACCTGTTCCCGCACCTCACGGCGCGCCAGAACATCATGGAAGCGCCGCGCCGGGTGCTTGGCCTGTCGGCGACCGAAGCATCGCAGCGCGCGGAGCGCCTGATGAAGCAGGTTGGCCTTGCCGAGAAGATCGACACCTATCCCGGTGCCCTTTCCGGTGGCCAGCAGCAGCGTGTTGCGATTGCCCGTGCGCTCGCGATGGAGCCCTCGGTCATGCTGTTCGACGAGCCCACATCGGCGCTCGACCCCGAACTGGTCGGCGAGGTTCTCGATGTGATGCGCTCTCTCGCGGATTCGCACGCGATGTCGATGATCGTCGTGACCCACGAGATCGGTTTCGCCCGCAGCGTCGCCGACCGCGTCATGTTCATGGATGGCGGCGTCGTGGTGGAACAGGGCAAGCCGCAGGATGTGCTGGTCAATCCTGAACACGAACGCACCCGCGCTTTCCTGCGCAGAATCCTAGAATAACTTTTCGGAGTACGACAATGCTCTCCCCTTCATTTCCGACCTTCCTCGGCGCTGAAAGCAGCGTCGATCCCGCCAACGTCAAAACGCCCTATGCCTTTCTCGGCATCCCTTACGGTCCCTCGTACGAGGCCTGGGAATTGTCGGCGGCTGCCGGCGGCGCCGACAAGGTGCGCGCTTCGGCCGTTGCGCATGCCTATACCCGTTTCCTGACGCACTGGAATTTCGACATCGGCGAACCGCAGTTCGAGGACGGAAAGCCGAACCTGACCGACCTCGGCAACATTGCCGCGAATGTGCGGGATCCTGAGTGTATCGTTGCGGACGCCGCAGCCGTGCTCGGGCCGCTCGTCAAGGCCGGTATTGTGCCTGTGGTGATCGGCGGCATGGATTCGGTGCCCCCGATGCTCATCGCCCCTTTCGAGGGCCAGGAGGAAATCAACGTTCTCCAGATCGACGCGCATATCGACTTCCGTGACGAGATAAACGGCCGTCGCGACGGTTTTTCCAGTCCGATGCGCCGCACCCGCGACTATTCCTGCGTTCACGATCTCGTTCAGGTCGGAGCACGCGCCATCGGCAGCGCCCGCCGGGAGGAAGTGGAAGCCGCGAAGAAGGCCGGCAACAGGATCGTGACTGTCTGGGACGTCTATGAAAACGGCGCGAAATCCGTCGCGGAATCGCTCGATCTTTCCAGACGATGGGTTGTCTCGCTGGATTGTGACGGCATGGACCCGTCCGTCGCGCCGGGCGTCGGCGCGATAGAGCCGGGCGGACTGACCTTCATCCAGACGGCGATCCTCCTGAACCATCTCGCCCGGAACAACCGGTTGGCCGGCATCGTCTTCACGGAGTACCAGCCCGCCAGGGACATCGGCGACGCAACCGCGCATGTCATCGCCCGCCTGATCCTCAATATCCTCGGATTGCAGCGCCAGCCGGAACGCATCAAGCCGAAATGATAGCGCCAGGAACGGGAGAGCCTGCCACGGCTTTCCCGTTTTCGGGGTAGCTCATGAAGGGATTAACGACGATTTCTCGCGCTGGCCTTCGCGGTCAGCTCGCAGACCGGCGCTCCGCAAAAGGCTCGTGACAGGCTGAGGGTTGTATGACTGCTGCGACGACTGTATGTCACGGCAGGCCTTGCGACCCGTGGGGCACCTGATTTGAGCCAAAGGTCTGTCCGGCATGAAATCGCAGCGCAGTTTTGTTGTCGAGAGAAAATCCAGCCGCCGCCGACAGAAGGCCCAGGCATCCTCCATCTGGGGGGACACGGATTTCAAGGCGCTCGCCCGCGACGCCGAGGTTCACGCGCCACACGTGTTCGAGGAACAGCAGCAATCAGCCGCAGCGTCGGAAACCGCACCGATCATGGACAAACAGGCGGCCGACACCCTGGAGCCCTCCGACCGGGCTCAACCAGTCGAGACAAGCCCGACGGACAAGCCCGTTGGTGCTACCCCACCCGCACTGATGACCCAGAAACGGCGCTCTTCGCGCCAGCGTGCAACGACGGAACAGCCATCGCGGCCGCACCGCAAGGCTGCGCCGCAACTGGTCGAAGTGCCGGTGGCCGCTGTGATGACTTTCGGTGCGCTGATGAAACTTGAGGGCGAAAACCGGACGCTGGCGGCCCGCTGGCGTGAAAAGCTTGAAGCGGAGCGCGCACAGCTCGTCCGGATGCTTGAGCGACTGGAGCGCCGCAACATCACGGGATGATCCGCGGGCCAGGACGAAACGATCACGCCTCGCCAAACCGCTCCAGCAGTTTTCTGAGCTGCGCATTCTGCACGATCAGCGCCTGCGCCAATTGGCGCCTCAGCCTCTGGACCTCGATTTCCATATTCTCCACGTCAGCGTGGAAACCGTCCTGTACCTGTGCAGGTCGTTTTATCTGGGTGTTCCCGGCCTCGCGCTTTTCAACGCCGGCGGTGGCTGGGGGACTCTTTGCCCGGCCGGTTCGTTTCGGCCGGGTTGCGACGACTTTGATCGTCTCGTTCCGCTTCGAAGCCTTGCCCGCGCCGGTGCGAGCCCTGCCCTGCCGCACGGGTGCTGGCTTTTCGGCTGGACCGTCCATGCGCGCCGTATCGGTCAAAGCCAAGCTATCCGGGCTTCTTTCCGCTGGTGCGAGTTCCGACTCACGAACTGGGGGGCTGTCGTTGGCGGGTGGTTTGAGCTCTGCCTCTACCGGTGGTGCCACAAGCTCTGCACTTTGCTGCGGCAGGTTCGGGCGCCCCTCTGCCGCTGCCTCGGGCATGTCCGAAGGTGCGGAATCATCCGGCTCTGCCGGCCGGCCGCGCGAGATCAGGTTCCCGATAAATTTCCATGGTGATTTCATCGTGCTTCAACCTAGCGCATTCCCGCCACGAAAAGCAGAGCCCACTGCCCCGCCCCGCGACGGAACCTGGGGCAATTTCGCTGCCGACGATGTAGACCGGGGCTGAAACGGTTCAGCCCCGATCCGTTCGCCGATCAGGCGAGACCAAGCTTCTTGCGCAGGTCGGCATTTTCCGCGCGAAGCTTGTCAGCCAAGGTCTTGCGAAGCCGCTTGTTTTCTTCCTCGAGCTGGAGAAGCGCTGCCATCTCGTCGCCGGCCGAAGCTGGCGCACGCGCGACGGTGCCGCTTTTCTTTGCCGCAACAGCATTGCCACGACGTTTTGCAACAACCGGCTCGGATGAGGCAGCGGGAGCCGCTTCGGCGCCGCGCTTCTTGCGCCCGTCGACTTTCGCAGTCTTGGAGGGGGGCGATTTTACCTTTGCTTCTGCCGGAGCTTTTTTGGCTCGCGGCGGGCGCTGTTTCTTGACGGCTGGCGCGGTGGCGTCTGCATTTGTCGAAACAACTTCGGTATTGCCGGTTGGTGTCTGCTCGTCAGCCATCATTTATCTCCCTTGATCGCTCGCACTATTCTTCGGGTGCGCGATGAATAGAGTCAATATCCGGGGCGGTCTATGACTGCGAAGGGCAGCAGACAGGCGATTTGTGCAGCGATTTTACTGTCCGGGGCGGGGTGTGAGAGCGCAATGGGCCTGGGTGGCCCTTGACGCCTGTCCTATCTGGGAAACTCATATCGATCGGTGATCGCCCAGAACATCCGGTTTATCTCGCCCAGCGAGCGGATGCTCTCGCTGATACGCCGCATTTCCCGATCGTCGAGTTCCTCGATCTTGCCGTACTTGATTTCCTCCCGGCTGTCGAAAATCCGCATAGATTGGGTGAGGCCGCGCCCGCTGTCGGGGTCGAATGAATAGATGCAATGATTGTATTTGTTCCGAAGTTTAGCCTCTTCGGAAAGGCGGCGCGTCGCTTCGAGTATATCCCGCCGGCAAACGGCCGGCGTCTTCTGCATCTTCGTCAACCGCTCGACGATATCGATGCGCGCGCGTGTCGTGTTGAGGGTAAGGAAAATGACGATCGCCGTCTCCTTGTCGACCTTCGCTAGGCCGGCAATCATGTGTATCAGGAGGCTCTCGGTGTTCGTCCATGTATAGTTCAACTGGCCAAGCAGGAGGAGAACGTCGTGGAACCGGTCAGTCCTCGGCTCTGATTGGGGTGTCGCCGTCGTGGTTGTTCGTGCTGCGTGCATGGCTGGTCGTTTCCCTGCTCTTCTGTTCGAAATAAAGCGCAACGACTTCAGTGCGATTGTGAAGGCCGAGCTTGGTGATGATGTTGTGGATATGGATCTTCACCGTGTGCTCCGAGAGGCCGAGCGCGGCGGCAATGATCTTGTTCTGGTTTCCCATCGCAATCCTGCAGACGATCTCCTTCTCCCGCTTCGTCAGTCTGTCCATTGACGGGCGCATTGGTTTGGCCGGCTCCGGCGCCGCATGGTGGGCCAGATTTTGCCTCTCATGGCGCCCAGGCCCCTCTCCATTCTCCGGCCGCTTGCCCGACGGCGGAAAATAGGTCCCGCCTTTGAGGACAAGACGTAATATACAAAGGAATACATCCAGATGCGTGTTGAGGCCCAATAGACCGCGCACGGTCTGAGGATCGAGCGAGCCCAGATGCTCCGCGCCCGCCGCACCGATATCCTCGTTGCTCAGAAAAGCGAGGCGCGCCGCAGGGTGGATTTTCGCAAAATGCGGCCAATACTCGTCGAGCAGCGGCGCCATGCCGAATTCCAGCAAGACAAGCTGCACGGGATGGTCGAAATCCGTCAAGGCCAGCCTCAGATGCGGGACGGTTTTGACGGAAAGCCAGGGAAAGTCGCTTTCGATCGCGGCCACCATGGCATTCGATACAGTTCCAGGTGCGCATACAAAGAGCAACGTGCGGAAAGAATTCACCTTGATCAGTGACGTGTTCGTTGCGCTGGCAATCGGGCGATCCTGCAAATTGTGCGGCATACGCATGTGTCTACCCCCCTGCCATTCGGCCGGCCTGCCCTTCGACCGGCATGACTCAGTGAAGTTGTTTCGGTCTTTTATTGGATGAACGGTACGCCACGGCCCAACCGCTTGGAATAGCTCAAAAGAGCTATGGGAGGCGTACAATCGGCTGAAAAGCGCTGGAATTGCCGCGGAAATAGAGAACAAAACGCGATCAAAATCGGCGTGCCGAAGGAAAAACGGCAACCGTCGCATACTTAGGCGGTAAGCCGGCCGAGAGGGCTACCTCTTATGTCCCGACCATCTCCACCTCTCGCCTGCGGGTCTACATCGTGGTCATCAGACCGCTCTAGCTCGAACTGTTGTCTTAAAACTTCGGCCCATTGGGAACACAGTGGGCGCGCTCCAAGGCTAGATGACAGGTCAGGGCGGACCGTTGGCGCCAGGTAGCGCGTCGCCGGACGATCACGCTCGACCCTCACGCCTCCGGGAGCTGAGAGGAGGCCCCATCAGAGGATATCGCACAAGGAAGTACAAGCGATCGGCTGCGTAGACGCGCATCCGCGAGCTTCAGCAAGGACATGCGACTTCAACACCGCAGGCGATGACCCCAAGGAGATGAATGGAGGTCGAGCCATAGCGGACAAAGATGTGAGGATGCAGTTATGGCAAAGCCAACCCTTTTTGATCTGTTCGATGACGACAGCCAGGAACAACAGCAGCAGGAAAGGCAGCAGCAGCAACAGCAGGAAGAGCAGGGCCAGGGACAGGGCCAAGGACAAGGTCAGGGCCAAGGACAGGGCCAGCATCAGAGTAGCGAATCCTGGAACGCCAATGGAAATGGCAACGGGAACGGCAACCTGAACGGCAATGGCAATCTGAACGGCAATGGCAATGGCAACCTGAACGCCAATTTCAACGCCAGTGAAAACTACAATGAGAACGTCAGCACGACCACAGTCGACGTGACGGTGGCTGTCGGTCTTGAAGACTACCTGCCCGAAGACAATGACTTCGCCGATGTCGACATGAGGGACAGTTCCATCGACGGAATGTTCAACATCCGTATCGACGACGTCATGAACGATGCGTTGAACGGCCAGGGCAATGACGTTGGCAACGCCATAAGCCAGGTCGCCAATATCCAGGACAATGACCATCTCGAAAGTGCCAATGTCAGCAACAACGGTTCGTTCAACCTGACGCCGACATCCCAGGGTGGCCATGCAAGCGCCGCGGAAGGCATCGAGACCGGCGGCGGCGGCGGCGATGGCGGTAACGACGCCTATGCCAATGGCGGCAATGGCGGCGGCGGCGGCACGGCCTTGGGTGGCTTCGCCCTCGGCGGCATTGGTGCAGGCGGCGCTGCTGCCAGTACCGCAAATGCCGGAGACGGCGCTGGCGGCGACTCGACCGGCGGTGACGGCGACAGCGGCAATGCTGATTCCGGCTCTGCCAGTGGCGGCACCGGCAATGGCGGCGCTGGCGGCCGCGGCGGTGATGGTCTCGGCCTGGGACTCGGCCTGGGTCTTGGCCTTGGCGCCGGCCTTGCTATGGCTGGTGACGGAGCCAATGGCGGCAGCAACACAGCCGGCGATGGTGGTAATGGCGGCGATGCCGGCGATTCCACCGGAGGCGATGCCTCCGATGCTGGCGACAGCGGCGCTTCCACGGGCGGGGCGGCAACCACCCTGGCCGGAAGCCTTGGCCTGATCAACCCGCTCTTCGTTGACAACGATGCCGGTAACGGCGGGACCACCGGCTCCGGTGGCGGCAACGACGGCGGTGACGGTGGCCATCCCGTCGGCGGTGACGGCGGCTCGGGTGGCGCGGCCAGTGGCGCAGGTGCTGGTGGCGGGGGCGGCGATGCTCTCGGCGCAGGCCTTGGCGCCGGCTTCGGCGCAGGCAGTGGCGTAGGTGCCGGTGGCGCGGGTGGCGCTGGCGGTGGCGGCGTTGGCGGCGGTGCTATCAGTGGCGCTGCCGTAAGCGGCGAAGCCAATGGAGGCGACGCCTGGTCGACCGGCGGTGACGGCGGGGCTGCGCTCAGCGGCGCCTGGGCCGACGGGTTCGGCGGCGGCGCGGTCGGTGGCTGGGCTGTCGGTGGAGCTGCAGGGTACGGCGGCGCTGGCGGCAGTGCCCTGACCGGAGACGGCGGCGCTGGCGGTGCCGGCGGGACCTGGGGCTCCAACAACGGCGACGACGGGTTCGTCACCGGGACGAGCTCGGCATCGACGGATGCTTCCATCGATACCAGCGCCTTCAACCAGGAAATCGTCATGGGTGCGAACCTGCAGCAGAACGCGATCGATATGACGATCGTTGGCGGCAGCCTGAGCAGCACCACGGTCGGCGACGATCTGGACGATGGCACGTAAGACATAGCGTCTCTTCGCGCCACATCGCGAAGATCGTGTCACTGGACTGCGCAGGCTCCCTGCGCAGTCCGTTCATTCTGAAGAACGTGCAGCGAAAAGCAGCAAGCAGTGAGGTTCGGGCTCATGACGATGGATAGGATCACCGAAGAGATCTCCCACTTTATCGGTCTTTTCCACACGATCGTCGAAGACGCGCGCGGGCGCGACACCTACACCGACTTCTCCTATCTGGTTCCCAAGGACCATCTACCGACGCATCCGCTCTGGCAGACGGAGTTCGATGCTTCCTACGATCTGCTCGGCTTCGATCCGGAAATCCGATACAAGGCTCCCGGTGGCCTTATGCCGGTATTGCCTGCGTCCTACGTGCTCAGCAGCCACCTTCATTCCGATCCCGTTGTCGAAGGGGGGCGTGCGCGCTTCATCGATGACCTGGAGAGGGATCCGGCTGCCGTCCGTATCGTGAATGCGAAGAAAATATTCGAGATCGATCCGCCGGGTTCGGTGGTGAACTATATTGTTCAGGCGGCGGCGCTCGCCGATGACGACTATTTCAGTGTCGGTGGGCACGGGTTGCGTTTTACCCCTCAGGCCATCGACAACGCCGATCTTCTGCGTGCAACCAGCGATGTCCTTTCCGCTTCAACGATCGGCGGCAACGAGATTCCCGGATCCAGCGCCGAACTCATCGCAGTCATCCAGTCGATGACCTTGGAACTGGAAGCCCTTGTCGCGGCATCTGAAGAGGCAGGCGACGCTTTCGTCCATCAAGCGGATACGATCGAAGGAATTTACGTCAACGGCGTGCTTGTGGATGAAGCGCCGAAGCTGGAAGATTTTCACAGCTTCGACAAGCCGGAGGACGACACGGAGACGGCAACAGAGGGCGGTCTCAAGTCCAATACCGTGCAATCGCCGGATGGATCGATCACGATCCTGAGCTCGGTGGAAGTGGAAGCAGGTGGCAACACCGCGCTTAACAATGCCGTCGTGCAGAACCTCTGGACGGGCGCCAAAGTCACGGCCGTCGTTGGCGATCACTTCGAGATCAATGCCATTATCCAGGTCAATGCAGTCTGGGATACCGACGCGATTACCGATGCGGTGAGGTCCTGGACGCAGGAAAACCAGCCGAACGAAATCTACAATATCGCCACCTTCGAGCGGACGGATCCCCTCCAGGACGATGGGGCCGACCAGTCTGGACAGATTGGCTTTCCGAGCGCCTGGGCCGTTGCCGAAATCCAGGGCGATCTGATCATCACCAATTGGCTTCAGCAATACATATTCATGTCCGACAACGATATCGGCATCCTGTCTTCCTCCGGCATTACCACCAGCGTCATGGCCGGCGGCAATCTGAGCACCAATCAGCTGTCGATCTTCGAGCTGGGTTTTTCCTACGACCTCATCATCGTAGGCGGCTCCATCTATGACGCCAACATCATCCAGCAGATCAACATCCTGTTCGACAATGACGTGGTGGGGGCGGTTTCTGAATTTGCGACGACCGGCGCCGGCACGATTGCCGCCTCGGGGAACCTGCTGTGGAACCAGGCGTATATCCACAATATCGGCGGCGCTGACCGGTTTGACGCATTGCCTTCCGCCTATCTGGATGCGGTGGAGGCAATGGCTTCAGGAAGCATGTCGCTTTCAGGCGACATATTGCAGGACCCGGCCTTTGCCGGCCTTGCGGGCCTGCGCGTCCTCTATGTCAGCGGCGACCTGATCAACACCCAGTATATCAAGCAGGTCAGCATCATGGGCGACAGCGATCAGATCGCGCTCGCCATGGACGCCGTTGCACCGCAGCCGGGCGCCGACTGGTCGGTCTCCACCGGAGGCAACGCACTCATAAACAATGCCGCCATCCTAGATCTGGATGCCATCGGCAAAACCTATGTCGGCGGCGGGCAATATTCACAGGAAACGCTGTTCCAGTCGGGACTGGTCGCGGATCAACCGGAGCTTGCCGCGCGTGATCCAGATGCGCTGGTCAACGAGGCGGTCGCATTCCTCGACGGTTCGATGCTCGGCGACGGCGTGGAAGAGGAGGCCGCTCCGATCTCCACCGGACCGGACAATTACGATCAGGGTGACGGACTGCAACACATGCTTGGATAGAGGGAAACCACATGGCGGAAACAGGAAGACGGGTGGAGTTCATGCCAACCCGGGATGCGGACGTGGAGCGGCAAGCTGAGGAGGACGATATCTACAACAGACTGGAACGCGCCGTGGAGGAGTGCGTGAAGCTGTCGTCCGATACCGCTTCTCCTGCAACCGATAGAGCCGGACTGTCCCCTGCGTCTACCTCCGAACCACTGATCGCGGATATTGTTGACTTACCGCGCGACACCACGACGGCCGAACCCGTCGTGGAACCCCGCCCCAGGCCGGTGAGGCGTGACGCCACGGAGGCGAAATCCCCCGAAGGCATGATCACCATTGAAGGCAACACCGGCCCGCTCAAGGCCGAGACGCCCGATCCCGGCAAGAAACCGCAGAGCGAGGCCGGCGGCGGCGGATCGGGCTCGGGAACGGGTGGCGGCGCCTTCCACAAGCGTCTCCCGCCGGTGGATTTCTCCGCAAGCCTGCGGGCAGGGATCAACGCGGTCCGGTTCAACCTGTCGATCGTGATGCTGTTCACGATTGCCAGCAATGTCCTCGTGCTCGCCATTCCGATCTATCTCTTCCAGATATCCGACCGGGTGCTGACGAGTCGCTCTCTCGATACGCTGGCGATGCTGACGATCGTCATCGTCATGGCCGTCGTGCTTCAGTCGGCCTTCGACGCTTTGCGTCGCATCATCCTGATGCGGACGGCCGTCGAAGTGGCCGCCCACCTCGGGGCGCCCATCCTGTCCGCTGCGGCCCGGGCAGCGCTTCACAGCAACGGGCGGGAATACCAGGTCCTCAACGACCTTCAGCAGGTCCGCTCCTTCCTTGTGTCACGAACCCTGCTGTCCTTCCTCGATGCGCCGATTGCCCCGCTCTTCGTGCTGGCCGTTTTCCTTATCCATCCCCATCTCGGCTTCATCGTCGTGGTAACCGCCATTCTTCTGCTTGCGTTCACGCTGCTCAATCAGCGTATCACCGCGCAGCCTTTCGCCGAGGCAAACAAGGATCAGGTGAAGGCCAACCTCCATCTGGAGGCCATGTCGCACAATTCGCAGATCATCAATGCGCTCGCGATGATTCCGGAAACCGTGCAGATCTGGGGCAAGGACACGGCTTCATCGCTCAAGTCGCAGGTGATCGCGCAGGACCGGAACATCACGATTGCGGCCATCTCGAAGGCCTTTCGCCTCCTGACGCAGATCGGAATGCTCGGCTGGGGAGCCTATCTGGCAATCGAAGGACAGATGACGGGCGGCATGGTCATCGCCGCGTCCATCATCGCAGGGCGCGCGCTGGCGCCGATCGAAGGCGCAATCGAGGGCTGGAACCAGTACAGCCAGTCGCGCGCCGCCTATGGTCGGATAACCGCGCTTTTGAAAGCTTCACCCTTTAATTTCGAGCGCCTGAACCTGCCGAAACCGCAAGGCAAGCTTGATGTCGAGCGTCTGCTCTACGTGCCCCAGGGCACCAAGCGGGTCGTACTGAACGGAATCTCCTTCTCGCTGCAGCCCGGCGATTCGCTTGCGATCATCGGGAACTCCGGGGCCGGGAAGACCACGCTCGGCAAGATGCTGGTCGGCTCGATCCTGCCGACCTCGGGCAATGTGCGACTTGATCTCATGGATATCCGCAACTGGGATCAACGGCAGTTTGGCGAGAACATCGGCTATCTGCCGCAGGACGTTCAACTCTTTCCCGGCACGATCAAGGCCAATATTGCACGGATGCGCGCGGATGCGTCCGACGAGCAGATCTACCGCGCGGCCATGCTGGCGGATGTTCACGAGATGATTGCAAACCTCCCGCACGGCTATGAAACGGTGGTTGCCGCCGACGGCTCTCCTCTTTCGGGCGGGCAGAAGCAGCGTATCGCCCTCGCCCGCGCGTTCTTTGGCGATCCTCGTCTGGTGATTCTGGATGAGCCGAATTCGAACCTCGACAATGCCGGCGATGCTGCGCTCCTGCGGGCGCTTCGGCACGCCCAGGAAAACAAGATCACCGTGGCCACGATCACGCAGCGGCCCGCGCTGTTGAATTCCGTCGACAAGATCCTGCTGCTGGTTAACGGGACGGTCGCGCTGTTTGGCATGCGCATGGACGTGCTGAGCGCGATCGAGGCGCGCGGGATCAGTATCGACGCCGGCTCTTTTGGCCATCAGCTGGAGTAGGAACCGGATCATGACCGACACTCCCAGACTGCACGATATCGAATGGTACTCCGAGGTCCCGCGGTCGATCTGGAAACAGACTTTGGCCGGGCTGGTATTGGCAGGCTTCGCCTTTGGCGGTTTCGGCACCTGGGCTGCGACCGCCCCTCTGGCCGCCGCGGTAATCGCCCAGGGAAGCTTTGTCGCGACCGGTCGCAACAAGATCGTCCAGCATTTCGAGGGCGGCATCATCAAGGAACTCATCGTCAAGGAAGGCGACGAGGTGATCAGGAACCAGCCTGTCGTGCGTCTCGACGAAACGGCGGCGCTTTCCAGAAAACGCGAAATATTCCTCCGCCGTGTCCGACTGGAGGTGACGGCGGCACGGCTGGCGGCCCAATCCGAAAATGCAGAAAGCATGACAGTCCCGGACTTCGTCACGGAGTTCAAGAACGATCCGGATGTCGCCGAGATCGTCCTGACGCAGCAGCTCAATTTCAGGGCGCAGCGCGTCAAGCTTTCCACCGAGGTTGCGCTCGTCAAGCAGAATGCAAAGGCACTGGAGTTTCGTGGCGAAGGATACACCAATCACAAGGAGGCGATCCGGCGCCAGGTCGAATTGCTCGGAGAAGAGTACAAGACCAAGCGGGCGTTGCTGAAGAAGGGTCTGCTGCGCGCTACGGAAGTAAAGGCGATGCAGCGCGCGATCGTCGATGCCGAGGGACAGATCGGTCGACTGGAAGCAGAAATTGCTGAAACCGCTGTTCAACTGCTGAAGGAGCAGCGGGAGATCGCCCAGGCCGAGGAAAGCTATCGGGAGGACGCGCTGGACCGTCTGCAGTCGATCCAGGGGGATCGGGACACCGCACGCGAACAGTCCCGTGAAGCCGACGATATCCTGCGCCGGGCCACGATCCTGGCGCCTGTTTCCGGTACGGTCATCCGAACCTACTACCACACCACCGGCGGCGTGATCGAAAGCGGCAAGGGTATCATGGAGATTCTGCCGTCAGGCGTGCCGCTTATCATCGAGGCTAAGGTCTCGCGCAGCGAAATCGACAACGTGAAGATCGGCCAGACCGCGAGCGTTCGTCTCGTGGCATTGAACCAGCGGACAACACCCGTTCTCAACGGAGAGGTGTTCTACGTCTCCGCTGATGCGCTGGAAGACAGCAAGGCGGGACTGACGACCCATGACGTCTATATCGCCCGGGTGAACGTCTCGGCGGAAGAGTTCAAGCGCGTCAAGGGCTTCGCGCCACACCCCGGAATGCCCGTCGAGGTGATGATACAAACGCACGAGCGAACCTTCCTGAGCTACATCGTGAAGCCGATTACCGACAGCATGTCACGCGCATTCACCGAACGCTGACGCCCTCGATATTCGGCTGAACGCAAGATCATCGACGCTTTCGTGCGCGCATGTTCCCGCCATGCGGGAGATTTTGAAATACGCGTCCGGTGACGTGCAGTGGGATCAGCTGCCTCTTGAACTACGGCCCTCCAGTCGGTATCCGACGCGTAGGAACGGTCCCGCAAAGCTCTTGAAAGTTGATCCCTATGGCCCCGGAATTTCTTGTCACGCATTCTGGCGGCTTCCATGCCGACGAATTGTTGTCGAGCGTCGTCCTGACGCGCCTGTTTCCCGCAGCACGCCTGATCCGCAGCCGGAAGCCCGAGTGGATTACACCGGCGTCCGACAGGATCATCTACGACGTGGGCGGGGCCTACGATCCGGACGCGCGGATTTTCGATCACCACCAGCGCGGGGCGCCGCTGCGCGATGACGGCCAGCCCTTCAGTTCGTTCGGACTGATCTGGCGCCAGTTCGGGCGGGGCTACCTGAATGCCATCGGCGTCCCGGTAGCGGACGTCGACGCCATACATGCGAGTTTCGACGCCGACTTCGTTCTGCCGGTGGATCTCATGGACAACGGCGCGTTGAGCCCGTCGGCCGCCGGGCAGATGGCCAAGCTGACGCTGCCCAGCCTTCTCGAAACCTTGAAGCCGGTCTTCGATGAGACGGAGCCGGATGCGGACGACCGGGCCTTCCACGCCGCGCTTTCCATCGCGCGCAGTTTCGTGGAAGCGACCATTGCCCAGAGCGCCGCCAAGCTGCGGGCGGAATCGATGGTGCGTCAGGCCATCGTCTCGGCAGGCGCCAGCCGCGTTCTGGAGCTTCCGATGGGAATGCCCTTCCGGCCGGCAATCGTGAAATCGGGCGCCGACCATCTCCTGTTCGTCGTCCACCCGCGCGACACCGACTGGTGCGTGACCGGCATCCGCCGATCGAGCGAAGGCTTCGAGCTGCGCGCCGACCTTCCGGCAGCGTGGGCCGGATTGACTGGTCCGGCGCTGGAAGAGGCCAGCGGCGTGGCCGGGGCGACATTCTGCCATAACGGCCTCTTCATCGCCGCGGCCAGGACGCGGGAAGCAGCCCTCGAAATGGCTTCGATTGCCGTGGCGGAAGCTCTGTCCGCGCAAGCGCGGGCGACGCCCGCAGCGTGACCTTACGCTGAAGGCCTACGCCGCTGCCTCCAGCTTCGCCCCCGTAAACCCTTCGATCATGGCGTGGATCGATCCTGTGTCCGGCATCAGGCAAGCGGCTGTTGTCAGTGCATCGGCGATGGCGGCCGTGGGAGCGGAGACCGAAATCGCGCGCCAGATCGCCGGTGCCGGCATGCCGGTCGCGGGATCAAGGATGTGGCCGTCTCGTCCGGACTGATCGAAGGTGGTGCCCAGAGGCGCTGACGTTGCGAGCGCGCGCTGGCGCAAGGCGAGGCGCTCGCCCGTCTCCAGCCGCACCGGCCAGTCACTGCCCTCCGGCTGCCCGCCGAGCGCACGCAATTCGCCGGTGTCGATCAGGATATCGGTCAGGCCCTCGGCCTCCAGCAGCGCGGCGACCCTATCGGCGACATAGCCCTGACCGATCCCGTTCAGGGTGAGAGCCATGCCCGGCTGCAGCGTGATCGCCGCAGCATCGAGCCCCACTTTGCCCCAGCCGGTTCTGGCTTGCGCCTGTTCGACAGCTTTCGCATCGGGCCGACTGCCGCCGGCGGCAGCTTGTGCCCAAAGCGCCCAGAGCGGCTGCACGGTAGGATCGAACCGTCCACCGCTCGCCCGATGCACGGCGCCTGCCAGTGACAGACATTCCAGCAATTCAAATGGTGGCGCGGCGAGATGCCCCTTGCCGTTGAGTTGCGACAATGCGCTGTGCGGGCGGTAGAGACTGAGAATGTCCTCCAGCCGTTCGATCTCGGCCATGACGCGAGCGCTGATAGCCTCTGCATCCGGATGGTTCAGCCGGATCGAGGCGCGCGCGCCAAGCGCCTGCCCGGTCCACAGGCGGGTGCTTCCCGGCTCGGCGCGGGCGGCGGCGGGCAGAACGGCCAGTGCGGCGGAAATTGTAATCAGGCGACGGCGAGTAATTGCCATGGTTCAGCCTCCGGCTTTGTTGGGCAGGGCACGTAGACGACCGTTAAAATCGTCGTCGTCGGCCGATTGGTCCGTGCTGGTCTCGACCGGGGCGAGAACCATGTCATCGGTAATGTCGGCGAGCGCCAGCACATGGCCGCCCTCCACAAGGGTGAAGGCGGCGGCGCTCTGCCGGCTGGAAAAGGGCACCGCCTCAGGCGCACCCATGCCGCCCTGACGGGCCGAGCCGACGACGTAGAACGCCTTGTCGGCAACAATCCAGTTCCCGTCGCCGGGTTGCTCCCACGTTGCGCCCGCAGTCCCCATGTCGTTGACATAGACGGCGAGGATCGGCGCAACCTGCTCGGGGCCGCGCATATAGGCGATGGCGTCGCGCACCTGGCTGAAGAACAGTGGCGCGGGGTTGCCTTCGAGAAAGACCTGGGCCTTGGGGCCGGGATGTTCCAGCAGGTTCATCTGGCAATAGTGGCCGAGGGTTTCGGGCGTCATGTCCTGGGGTGCTGTGCTTTGCGCGACTTCCTCCTTGCAGGCGGAAAGCAGCGTGAGCATTGCCACGAGCAGTACGGGGCGAAGCAGGTTCTTCATGGCGTCACCTTCCGGAAGGCCGCGACGGCGAGCGCGATGGCGGCAAGCGGCCAGAGGACGAGGGAAGCGGCCGATTGCCAGAGGGGGATGGCACCCGCAGCACCGCCGATGCCACCGGCAGCCGCGACAGCCTCTGCCGCTGAAAGATTGAAGACGCGGAAGGCATCAGCCGGGTTGGCGAGCAATGCCACCGGCAGGGCCTGTGTCGTGAAAGCCCCGCCGCCGTCCGTGACGATCAGCGCGAGGAGCGCAAGATCGTAGAGCACGACCGCGACCAGCCAGAGGGCGATGGCCAACCCTGCCGCGCCGGACGGCCGCCGCGCCAGCGCGGAGAGCGCATAGCCGGCGCCAAGAAAGGTTGCCCCCAGCAGGACCGAGGACCAGATCAGCCGCAACAGCGAGCCAAGCCCGGCGATCGCGCCGGGGTCTGTCCAGATGGCCACCAGCGCCGCCGCGCCATAGCCGAGCGTCACCGCAAGGGCGAGGATTGCCAGATGCGCCAGAAGCTTGCCGAGCAGGACCTGCAGGCGTGAAACGGGATAGGTGAGCAGAAGCGGCAGCGTGCCCCGTTCCACTTCCCCTGCCACCGCGTCGAAGCTCATCAAGAGCGCCAGCAACGGCACGAGATAGACGGCGAGCGAGGTGAGCGAGGCAACTGTCACGGAGAGCCGATCGACGCCGACATCGCCCGTCGGGGCGGAGCCGGCGAAGGCCAGAACCAGCGCGAACAGCACCATCATGCCGGTGGCGATGGAGACCCAGCGATTGCGGAAGGCGATGCGGAATTCGCTCATCGCGGTGGCGAGGATGCGGCTCATTGCCCGTCCCTCCGGCTGAAATGGCTGTAGATGTCCTCGAGGCTGGGCGGAAGCACATCGAGGTCGGTGACTGCCTCCCCAAGCGCTGCGATACGGGCGAGAAGCGGCAGTTTTTCCGCCTGCGTGCAGGAAAGGCGCAAAAGACCGTCGTCATCCTGCATGCCTTCGGGAAAGGCCGTCGCCAGCGATGGGCCATGGCCGGACGCGGGGCGAACCGAGAAGGCGACCGGCAGCGCGGCGCGGGCGCGCAGGTCCGCAAGCGTACCCTCCGCCACCAGTTCCCCGCCGGACAGGATGAGGATGCGGTCGGTGCGGGCCTCCACCTCGGTCAGCACATGGGAGGAGAGCAGGATCGCGGTTCCCTCGGCGGACAGTCCGTCGAGCAGGTCGTAGAAGTCCCGCCGCGACACAGGATCGAGGCCCGAGGTCGGCTCATCCAGCACCAGCAGGCGCGGGCGGCCGATCAGCGTCTGGGCAAGGCCCACCCGCTGGCGCATGCCCTTGGAATAGGTGCCGATCCGCCGCCGTGCGGCATGGGCAAGCCCGACGCGCGAGAGAAGATCCATGGCGTGGCGCGGATTCTCGCCGCGCAGGGCCAGATAGTGGCGAAGCTGCTCCTCGCCAGTCAAGGCCGGGTGGAAAGCGACGTTTTCCGGCAGATAGGCCACCTGCGTGCGCGCAGCCGGCGAACCGGGCGCAGCGCCGCAGACCGAGACCTCGCCGCCATCGAAGGGGATCAGGCCAAGCACGATCTTCATCATTGTCGATTTGCCCGCGCCATTGTGGCCGAGCAATGCTGCGCGTCTTCCCGGTTCCAGCGTCAGGGAAACCGACTTCAGTGCTTCCACCGTCTGGAAGCGCTTAGTGAGCCGAGAGATTGTCAGGGTCGGTGTCATCATAATTTCCTTCGGTCCAGCGCCCGGCGGCCTCGGCTTCATGGCCAAGGACTTCGAGCGGGACGGATATAGTCAGGGGCCGCATCAGCGGCGCGCTGTCACGCACGCCTCCGGGGAGCGTGGCGGGAAAATCCCGCTGGCTCCAGCGCACGAGCTGCACGGCGGGCGAACCGATGAGCAGGCTTGCCGCCGGCTGCGACCAGAGAATCTGGTCCATCAGGTCGTTGGGTCGATAAAAGCTGTCGGCGACGCCGTCGCCGTTGAGGTCGAAAGCCGGATGGTCCGACCAGAAATTGCCCCTGCCCTCATGGCTCCATTCCATGTTGCGGGTGCCGACATATTTCACCTGCTCACGGTTGGCGATGAAGGCGTTGCCGGTCAGGACGTTCTTTTCCGAGCCGGCGGTGAAATGGATGCCGATGCCGCAGCCCTCGAAACGGTTGTCCCAGACGAGGTTCTTGTGGGCGTTGTAGATGAAGAGGCACTTCTTCGTGCCGCCGCGTACCAGATTGCCGGAGACATCCGCGTTGTTGGCATAGTTCAGCATCAGCCCGTGTTCACGGTCGCCAAGGCTGAGATTGTTCAGGATCTTCGCCCGGTTGGAGAACATGATGGCAAAGCCCAGATGGTTGCCGATCGAGATGTTGCCGGAAACCTCGGTGTTGCGCGTGTACATGAAGTGCACGGCGAAACGCAGATCGCGCATGGTGTTGCCGCGATAGACGCTGTCGGCACTGGCGTTGGAGAAGATGCCGTCGCGGCCGTAGCGGATCGAATTTCCCTCCAGCAGCGTGCCCGGGCTGTTCCAGACATAGATGCCATTGCCGCGTTCGTTCATGCGCGGGCTGTCCGTTCCGACGATCTCGTTTCCGATGACGGCGGCGTTCCGGCCGCCATGCACGTCGATGCCGTGCATGTTGCCGGTGACGAGCAGCTTTTCGATGCGGGCGCGGTCAGCCCCCTGAAGGATTTTCACGCCTGAATCGAGATCCTGGTTCACCCGGCCCGAACCGGTGACGGCAAAGCCCGTCAAAATCACGTCCGGCGCGGAAACGGTCACCACGCTGCCTTGCCCCCCGCCGTCCACCACCGCGCCGCGCGGGCCGGTAATGGTAAGCGGACGGTCGATGGTGACGGGGCCGCGATAGGCTCCGTCGGTCAGGTGCAGCACATCGCCGGGCTCAGCCCCGGCGATGGCAGCGGCCAGACTGCCCGTTCCCGGCGCGACGTCGCGCTCCGCCGCCGCGAGCGGCAAGGCGAGAAGAAGGCCGATGAGAAGAACGGGCAGACGCGTCATGGATCAGGCGTCCTTCGGTTCCACGAACATGCGGCCGCGCATTTCCATGTGCAGGGCATGGCAGAACCACTGGCAATAGTACCAGTAGACGCCGGGGTTGGCCGCGACGAAGGTGACGGAGCTCGTCTGCTGCGGCCCGACTTCCATCGCCACACCATGATTGCCCATGGTGAAGCCGTGGGTCAGGTCGTCGATCTCGTCGAGATTAGTGACGATCACCGTGATCTCGTCGCCCTCCTTCACCGTGAAGCTCTCCAGGCTGAAGCTGGGCGCAACCGACGTCATGTAGACGCGCACCTTGTTGCCGTCGCGGATCACCGCATCGGTCCATTCGTCGATATCGACGCCATCGGCCTCGGCCTGCTTGCGCGTTTCGGCCCACAACGGATCCTTGCGATCCCAGACCGAGCGGATATTCGGGAGGATCGAGGGGGCGACGGCGATCGCGTCATGCGGCTCGGCGAAGGTCGGGCCGTCATGCACCAGTACCATCTTGTCGCCCGAGATATCGATGAGCTGATCGTTCTCCGGCTTCAGCGGACCGACATTGAGGAAGCGGTCCTTGGAGAACTTGCACAGGCACACCAGCCAGTCGTTGGCGGCATCCAGCGTCTCGCCCATCACGGTCTTCAGGTGCCCCGGCTGGTACTGGACGTCGAGCTTGTCCTTGATCGGGTTGATCTTTTCACCGGCATAGGCGCGGATGGCCTCGTCGATGTTCCACTTCACCACCTGGCTGTCGAGGAAGAGCGAGGTATAGGCATTGCCGCGTCCGTCGAAGGCGGTATGAAGCGGGCCGAGGCCCAGTTCCGGTTCCGCCACCACGGCGCTGCGCGGTTCTGCATTCTCGTAGAACAAGGCGTCGAACTTCGTCACGTCCAGGACGGTGACCGTGGGCGACAGCTTGCCGGCGACGCACAGGTGCTTCCTGTCCGGCGCCATGTTGCAGCCGTGCGGGTTGTTGGCGATCGGGATGTAGCGGGTGAAGAGGGACTTGGCCTCCTTGCGCCCGTCAACCACCTTGACGCCGTTGATCTCCTCGTACTGGCCGGCCGCGATGGCCTTTTCGATCTCGGCGAGGTTGAAGACGACGATGTGGTCCATCTCGGACTTGGTCATCTCTTCCAGGGTCATGCCCATTTCCGAGTTGTAGCTGGTCGAGAAGGCCCATTTGCCTTCGTAGTCGGCATCGCAGTTGTCGAGGTTGCCCGAAACCTTGACCTGCCAGGCGACATCCCACTTGTCCGCATCGACCGCCGTGAAGATGTTCACATAGGTCGAAACGTCCGTCATGGTCGAGCCGTCATTGACGAGCGGCGCCTCGTCCTCGCCGTTGCAGAACACGTAGTTCGAACGCGGCCACTTCTGCGGACGCATGCCGTGGATGCCCTTGGCATTGGGAATTTCCAGGATGGCGTCGGTCTTCATCACGTCGCAGCGCACGCGCGCGACGCGGGTGTTGGCCTTGTCGTTCATGAACAGGTAGCGGCCGTCGTACTTACCGTCGGTGAAAGACATGTGGACATGGTGAAGGTCACCATTGTCGTGGATCTGCTTGCCGTTGGCGGCGAGCTGCTTCTTCGTCTTTTCCGACATCGAGCGCTGGTGAATGCGGATCGATTCATTGGTCTGGCCCCAGCCGGTCGCCGAGCAGCGGTTGAACACCGGCACGCGCATCAGTTCGCGCATGGACGGGATGCCGAGGATGCGCATCTCGCCGGTCTGGCCTGAAGACCAGAAGCCGTAATAGTCATCCAGCTTGCCGGGCGCGACCGAACCGTCGGCACCGGTGGCGGCGCGCGCGGGCGTTGCCAGCCCCGCAGTGCCGAGGCCCAGTGCAGCAGGCCCCATCGTGCCGGCCAGTACGGCGCTACCTGCCGTGGCGCTGAACAGCGCGCGGCGGCTCAGTCCCTTGTTTTCTTTCGATTCCATGCATGGACTCCTTTGTAGATCCTGGATTCAGTTAGACTTTGGCTGCGGGTTGGTGGCTCGGGATTCCTCCCGGGCTGGCCGCGAGCTTGGCTCGCGACTTCATCTTCTTGATCACGACAGGGCAGATGGTCTCGGACTGGTAGAGCACCTGACAGTGAAGGCAGTTGATGCATTCGTTCGGGTTGATCTCGCCGGTCCGGTGGATCGCCTGAACGGGACACTGGTTGGCGCAGCTCTGGCAGGGATTTCCGCACTCCCGGTAGCGCTTGAGCCAGTCGAACATGCGCATGCGCGCGGGGATCGCCAGCGCCGCCCCGAGCGGGCAGAGATAGCGGCAGTAGAACCGCTCGACGAAGAGGCCCGCGACGAGAAGTGCGACGGCATAGGCGACGAATGGCCAGGCGCGGATGAATTTCAGGATGATCGCGGTCTTGAACGGCTCGATCTCGGCCAGATGCTCGGCCTGTTCGACGCTCATCAGCGAGACCCCGAAGAGACCAAGGAAGATCATGTACTTGATCGGCCAGAGCCGCTCATGCAGGCCCCAGGGCAGCGTCCATTGCGGAATGCGAAGCTTGCGCGCGATCTGGTTGGTCAGTTCCTGCAGGGCGCCGAAGGGGCAGAGCCAGCCGCAATAGGCCCCTCGTCCCCAGAAGAGCAGCGCGGCGGCCAGGGAGAACCACAGGATGAAGGTCAGCGGGTCGAGCAGGAAAGCCTGCCAGCTGAAGCCGTTCACCAAGCTGCCGAACAGCGCCATCAGGTTGACGACCGAAAGCTGCGCGTTGGCGTACCAGCCGAGGAAGACCAGCGTCACCGTCAGGAAGGCGATACGGAAGATATAAAAGCCCTTCGCGTTTCTGACTGCATAGGTCTGGAAGAAGAACACTCCCGTCAGCACCACCAGCATGGCGCCGAGAACAGCAATCTTCAGCTTCGAGTCGTTCCAGATGCGTTTCCACAGGTCGGCCTGCGCAGTCCCCTCGTCACGGTCGGCTACAACAGCAACCTCCTTTGCCGGCGGCGCGACGACGCTGAGATATTTCTGCGGCAGCTGGTAGCCGAGATCGAACGTGTGGAAGACCTTTTCGATCGGTCCGACTTCGCGGTGCACCAGGAGCTGGATGCGGAAGGGCTTTGCAGGATCGAACCCGAGGCCGGCTGGAATGCGGAACAGGTCCATCTCGTTGAATTCAGGCGCACCATCGAGCGCGATGGACCCGAGGCGACGGTGGTCGCGGTCGCGGAAGCGCACGGAAACGTCGTCCTGGATCAGCACGATACGGTCGAAAATGCCGCCGCGCACGTAGCCCGAGCCCTTGAAGGAATAAAGCCCGCGTCCCATCACCGCGATGGCATTGTCGCCCTCGGCCAGCCAGTTCTGCAGATTGGCTTCCTCGGCCGGGCCGAGCAGCGCCTTGCCTATGGCGGGAATGGAGACCAGCGCCGCCTGCATGTCGATGAAGGTGGTCTGCGGCGCGTCGGCGATTGCACGCTCGCGGGCGCGTGCATCGGAATTGTCCGCGAAAGCCGCGTTGACCTGCCCCACATCGAGCGACAACCGACGTAGCGTGCCGTCTCCTTCGGCTTCGGTCCAGTCGGATGGCGAGGTGGCGGCGGGGTCGATCGTAAAGCGCGGGCCGCTATTGTCTCCTTCCGAAACCAGACCGCCAAGGCCGAGCGCACGCGCAACCTTCAATCCAGAACGGACGATCGAATCGTCGATCACCATCACCGTCACCGTCGCGCCGGAAATGATGTCCACCTCATGCCCTGTGCCGCCGGATTTCGCCTCGGCAACGAGGTCGAGGCCGGCATAGCCGGCAACCAGCGCCTTCACCTTCGCATCGGGAATGCCGATGAGAACGATGGGCTCGGAATGTTTCACCAGCTGGACGCCGACGATCTTGGCATCCTTGTCCACCGCCACGAGCGTGTGGATCGGCTTGCCGGAATAGCCGGTCGTTCCAACGAAATCCGACGTGATGAAAGCCCACGCCACCGTCTCGCCGCCCTTTAGAACCGGGGCCGCGGCAAGATCGTCCCGCACGGGGCCGAAACCGTCCGCTCCCGGCACGAGATCCGAGGCCGTCGCGGCGGGCAAAAATTCCTGCAACACGGAAGCCGCGCTGGCGGAAACTGCGAAGCACAGGCTGGCGCAGAGCAGAAGGGCAAGACGGATGAGTTTCATTCCAAGGCAATCCCGCAAATCGTTGCTGCACCATTGGGACGTTCGCGCAGCGCGGTCGTTGACCTGGGTCAAACAAGTGATGATTGTCTATTCGGGCGAAGCGTCCGGCAGCTTGTTGCCCTTTTTCTCCTGGCGGCGAAAATATCGGCGGATCCATGGATTATCTGCCGTTGCGCGGTGTTCTCCTCTCAGCTCGCTCCTTCGAAACATGACGAGTGAAGGATTTCCCCATGCACAGAACGCCGCTGGCAATCGGTCTTGTTGTGCTGTTCTTCGCCGTTCCGGCGCAGGCAGATACCTTGTCGAACCTGGACGGGCGCTACGCGATCGACCCGTCCTCGCGTATCGCCTTCTCGGTCGCCCAGATCGGCGGCGGCGGTATCAACGGCATTTTTGCGCGTTTTTCAGGCACCTTCGACCTGCGCCCTGACGATATTGCACGTTCGAACGTGCGCTTTTCACTCCGGCCGGAGAGTGTGACGACCGGAGAGCCGCGGGTGGAGAAATTCCTTCGTTCTTCCGCTGTTTTCGACGTGGCCGCCTATCCGGTCATCACGTTCCGTTCGACCGCTATCCAGTCGCAAGGCTCCGATCGCGCCGTCATTCAGGGGGTGCTCACCGCGCGCGGTACGACGCGTAGGGAGACATTCGAGGCGACCCTCGTCAAGCGGCAGGGACGGACGATTGCTTTCCGTGTGGTGGGCGACGTGATGCGCTCGCCCTACGGCATGGATGTAGGAACGCCGATCTATTCCAACATCGTCCGCTTCGAAATGATGCTCAACGGACGGCGTAGATGATCGAAGTCCCCGCCACGATTTTTTCAGGGTGTCGGGATTAATTGCCCCCGCTCGGTGTTTTGTTGGATTGCGGGCGGACGACTGCCCGTTCAGAAAACGCAACGAAGAGGATTTCAGCCATGCGCTCCCTCCTACTGGCTGCCGCCATCATGGCGGCAACAATGCCCCTTGCCCATGCGGACGACTATGCCGGCGGCGCCATCAAGTCGATGGACACCGCCAAGGGCGAGGTTCTCACCGATGCCAATGGCATGACGCTCTACATATTCGACAAGGATGCGGACGGCACGTCCAACTGCTACGATAGCTGCGCGGAAAAATGGCCGCCGCTGGCCGCCGCGATGGATGCAGCTGCGGACGGCAAGTACACCCAGATCGCGCGCAAGGACGGCAGCAAGCAATGGGCCTATAACGGCAGGCCGCTCTATCTCTGGCAGAACGACAAGAAACCGGGGGATGTTACCGGAGACGGGGTCGGCGGTGTCTGGCATGTAGCCAAAGAGTAACCGATGTCACAGGTCATGGACGAGATCCAGGGATGCGTGCCGGCGCTCAGGCGCTATGCGCGTGCGCTGACCCATGATCCCGATCGCGCTGACGATCTCGTCCAGGACTGCCTGGAACGGGCGATCCGCAAGCGTGGCCTTTGGCGTCCGTCCGGTTCCGTCCGTTCGTGGCTGTTCCGCATCCTACTGAATGTCTATCGCAATGATCTGCGAAGGTCTCGGCGCTCGCTCACGCCAGTTTCGCTCGATGCCTTGCAGGGATGCGATCCAGCCGGCCCCGATGTACAGCCGGGCCGGCTGGCGCTTGCCGAGACCGCCCGGGCGATGCAGGCGTTACCGGCCGAACAGCGTGAAGCATTGCTCCTGATCGCCCTTGAGGAGATGACCTATGCCGAGGCAGCGGCGGTGCTTTCCATTCCAGTCGGCACCCTGATGTCACGATTGGCCCGTGCCCGTGCCACGCTGCGCGGCTTGGCGGAAACGGGGACGTCCAAACTGAGAGCCGTGAAATGAACCGCGATAAACCCAGGACCAACGAGCACGATCTTCACGCCTATGCCGACGGCATGCTCGACGGGTCGGCGCATGCGGCGGTCGAAGCCTATCTTGCGGACAATCCTGCGGCCGCTGAAGAGGTGGAGAGCTGGAGGCGGCAGAACGACACCCTGCGCGCGCTTTACCGCCAGGTCGCTTCCCAGCCGATGCCGTCACGTTTCGACGTCCATCGCATCGAGCGGGAGAACCGGGCTGAAACCGGCCACTGGGGCCGGATGGCGGCAGCAGCGGTGCTTTTGCTCGCTGTGGGAACGGCTGCCGGCTGGTACGGGCACGGTATGTTCACCTCGCTGCAGCCGGTCGAGACCGCCCTCGTCGATGAAGCGATGATGGCGCACCAGATCTATTCCGGCGAGGTCATCCATCCCGTGGAAGTCGGGGCGGGCGAGAAGGATCACCTTCAGGCATGGCTGTCCAAGCGCCTTGCCCGCTCGCTGACGGTGCCGGACCTGAGGGCCGATGGGCTCGCGCTCGTCGGCGGACGGCTGCTGCCGTCGGCGAACGGCCCGGCGGCGCAGTTCATGTACGAGGACGAGACCGGTCGCAGGGTGACGCTCTACATCATTCCCGCGCGTGCCGGCCGCGAAACCTCCTTCCGCTATGCGAGCCTCGACCCGCTCGAGGCCTTCTTCTGGACGGACGAAACGATCAGTTGCGCGCTTGTCGGCGATTTGCCGCGCGAGCGGCTGCAGGAAATCGCCTTCCGGGCCTACAAACAACTGGAGTGAGGCGGCCATGTTGCGCAATAGCCACGCGTCATACGGAGCGGTGGCGATTGTCCTCCATTGGACCATTGCCCTGCTCTTTCTCGGGCAGATGGTACTAGGCTATCTCACGCAGGCGGTGGCCGACTATCCGCGGCTGCAATTCGACCTCTATCAGTGGCACAAATCGTTCGGCTTCGTTGTGCTGGCGCTTGCCCTGTCGAGGCTCGTCTGGTTCCTTTCAAGCGTGCGGCCCCTGCCCTTGGCCGGTGTGCCACGATGGGAGGCCATGGCGGCGCACGCTACGCATCGCCTTCTGCTGGCGCTGACGGTCGCGGTGCCACTTGCCGGCTGGATGATCGCCTCGACATCCCCCTTGAGAATTCCGAGTTTCATCTTCGATCTCGTCCTGATTCCCGATCTGCCGCTGGCGCGATCGGACACCATGGAGGCATTCTGGTCGGGCACGCATGCACTGCTGGCCTATGGGGCGGGGCTACTGGCGCTCGTACATGCCGGCGCAGCGATCCACCATCATCTTCTGCGCGGAGACGATACGCTCGTGCGGATGCTTGGTACGAGGGCAGCTGGAAATCGCCAGCGCATTCACTGACGAACCATAGGTCCGTGCTCGATGCGGTCCTGCGCTTTTTTCGCAATGCAAACGTCAGGCCTATCCCTGAATGCACGACATCCGGCAGGCGCGGGGCCAGCCGGATGTCGCAGTTCGGTCAGTCTTGCAGGATCGGGCTTGTGCCCGAGCGCTGTTTACCAGGACGGGATCAGCGCGCCCTTGAACTCTTCGTTGATGAACGCCTTGATGCTGTCGTCATGATAGGCCTCGACAAGCGTCTTGGCCCACGATGCATCCTTGTCGGCGTTGCGCACGACGATCAGGTTCGCATAGGGCGACTCGCTGCCTTCGATGGCGATGGCGTCGGAGTTCGGGTGCAGGCCCGCTTCGAGGGCATAGTTGGTGTTGATGACCGCCGCGTCGACGTCTTCGAGCGAGCGGGGAAGCTGGGCGGCGTCGAGTTCGGAGAACTGGATGTTCTTCGGGTTTTCCGTGACATCGGCCGGGCCGACCTTCAGGCCCGCTTCCGGATTGACCTTGATGAGGCCTTCCTTGGCGAGAACCAGAAGCGCGCGGCCACCGTTCGTCGGGTCGTTCGGGATCGCGACGGTCGCGCCGTCGGCGATTTCGCCAAGGCTCTTCACCTTCTTCGAGTAGACGCCCATCGGCGTGGTGATGGTCTTGCCGACGCTGACGAGATCAAAGCCGCGATCGGCGATCTGGTTGTCGAGATAGGGCTGGTGCTGGAACGAATTGGCGTTGAGGTCGCCGTCGGCAAGTGCCTGGTTCGGTACCACGTAGTCGGAGAATTCGAGGATCTCGATATTGAGGCCCTTCTTTGCGGCGACTTCCTTGACCTTTTCCATGATCTGAGCGTGCTCGCCGGGCGTGACGCCGACCTTGATGTCTTCGGCAAGCGCAGGAACGCTGAGCAGGGCGGCAAATGCTGCCGTAGCGAGGAACTTCATCATGTGTCTCTCCTTGATGGTTCTACGAGTTGAGGGATTGAAAATCAGCTCTTGCGGTTTCGCTTGTCGAAGCGGCGGGCAAGCGCATCGCCGGCGCTCTGGACCAGTTGCACGAGCACGATCAGGACGATGACCACGGCCAGCATCACGTCCGGCATGAAGCGCTGGTAGCCGTAGCGGATTCCGAGGTCGCCAAGACCGCCTCCGCCGACTGCGCCGACCATGGCGGAATAGCCGATGAGGCTGACGATGGTCATGGTGAAGGCGAGAAGGATGGATGGCCGGGCCTCGGCCAGAAGCACCTTGAAGACGATCTGCATCGGCGTCGCGCCCATGGCGCGGGCGGCTTCGATCAGCCCCTTGTCGATCTCCCGGATCGCCGCCTCTACCAGACGGGCGAAGAACGGAATGGTGGCGATCGTCAGCGGGACGATGGCGGCGGTGGTGCCGATCGAGGTGCCGGTCAGAAGACGTGTGAACGGGATGATCGCTACGACCAGGATGATGAACGGCGTCGAACGGGCGGCATTGACGATAAGCCCGATCGTCTGGTTGAGCGCTGGTGCCGGGAAAAGCTCGCCCTTGCCGCTGGTCGCCAGGAAAACGCCGATCGGCAGGCCGATCAGCGAACCGATCAGGCCGGAAACGGCCACCATGTGCAGCGTTTGCAGCAGCGATTTCCAGAGCAGGTCGAAAAGCATGTCAGGCGACATAGCCGAGCACCTCCGTGGACAGGCCGGTTGCGGCATAGAACCTGTTGGCGCGCTCGATAACCTCGGGCGTGGCCGGATACGAGACGACGAGCGTCCCGAACGGTTCGCCGGCGATCTCCTCGATCGCCCCGGCAAGAATGTTGACGTCGCCGCCGATCTCGGTGACGAGCCGCGCGGTCAGCGGCTGGAAGGCCGTTGCGCCGAAGAAGGTGAGCCGCACGAGAACGCGGTCACTCGCGGAAGGTTCGGCCTTCAGGCCGGAGCGCAGCCATTCCGGCAGGCTGGTGCCCAGCGTCGAGGCGAGGAGAATGCGCGTCGTGTCGTGCCTAGGGGCGGTGAATACATCGAAGGTTGCGCCCTGCTCTACGATGCGCCCATTGTCGATGACGGCGACGTGCGAGGCGATCGTCTTGACGACCTCCATCTCGTGCGTGATCAGCAGGACCGTCAGGCCAAGTTCTGCATTGATCTGCCGCAGCAGCGCCAGGATCGACTGCGTCGTTTCCGGGTCGAGAGCGGAGGTGGCTTCGTCGGACAACAGGAGTTTCGGCGAGGTGGCGAGCGCCCGGGCGATGCCGACGCGCTGCTTCTGCCCGCCCGAAAGCTCGGACGGATAGCGCCCGGCCTTGTCGCCGAGGCCGACGAGGTCGAGAAGCGGGGCGACTTTCTGCCTGATCGCAGCGCGGTCTAGACCGGCGATCTCGAGCGGCAGTGCGACATTGTCGAAAGCTGTGCGCGAGGACAGCAGGTTGAAATGCTGGAAGATCATCCCGACTTCGCGGCGCAGGCCGCGCAGGCCCGCCTCGTTCAGCCGGCCAACCTCGGTGCCGTTGACGACGACCCGTCCCGAACTTGCCTTTTCGAGCCCGTTGACGAGCCGGATGAGCGTGGACTTGCCGGCGCCGGACCGGCCGATGATGCCGGTGATCGCGCCCCGGCCGACGGTCAGGTCTACGCCGTCAAGCGCCGTGAAGGATTTTGCGTCGTCGCCGTAGCGCTTGGTCACGCCTTCGAACGTGACCATGGGCGCGGTTTGCGCGCGCTCATGCGAAACGGCATCGGCCGCTACTGCTGGGGATATCATTTTCACCTCACGGGTTCAGTCAGGTCATCCGGCGAAATAGCATCGCCATGGCGTCATGCGAAGACGCAACACATTCGATGAAAGGTGACTATCCGTGGCATGGGTCGGCTTTGGTCTCTATGGTCGGCGTTCCGATGAGGAACCAATGCCCTGACCCGCCGCAATTTGACAGGAATGAAATTCCCAAAGCGGGCCGTTCCGGGGAATATTCTCGCTTTGGCCCGCGACCAATCGTCCCCACTCCTCCCGATCCGTCTTTGCCGGTCGTTCAGGCGCGGAGGAACAATGCAGGAAACGAATGCCGCCGCATCGAACTGCGGCGGCCGTGCCGTTTCAGTGAACGTGCTGGAGAAAATCCTGCAATCGCGTGTTTTCGGGTGCGTCCAGCAGTTTGGCAGGATCGCCATCGACCGAGATCTTGCCGCCTTCCATGAAAATTAGCCGGGTGCCGACCTTGCGGGCAAAACTCATCTCATGCGTGACCACAACCATGGTCATTCCTTCTTCGGCAAGCTGCTGCATGACGCGAAGGACTTCGTGACGCAGCTCCGGGTCGAGCGCAGATGTCGGCTCATCGAACAGCATCAGCTTCGGCTTGACCGCAAGGGCGCGGGCAATGGCGACGCGCTGCTGCTGTCCACCGGAGAGTTCCGACGGATAGTGATGCCCCCGTTCCGCAAGGCCGACTTTGGCAAGCAGCTCAAGCGCCAGCTCTTCCGCTTCTTTTTTGCCGAGCCCCCTCACCTTCCGGGATCCGAAGGAAACGTTCTGAAGGGCGGTCATCTGCGGGAACAGATTGAATTGCTGGAAGACCATGCCGGCCTCTTGCCGGATCAGGCGAACTTTCGAGCGACCGTCCTTGACGCTGATGCCATCGACGATGAGATCTCCGCCATCGATCGTCTCGAGTGCATTGATGCAGCGCAGAAGCGTCGACTTTCCCGAGCCGGACGGGCCGATGAGGACGACCACTTCGCCCGCCTCGACCTTCAGGTCCACTTCCTTGAGGACAGTGATCGCGCCAAAGCTCTTGGTGACGGATTTGAATTCAACCATACTCATAGAATCCGCATCCTTTTCTCCGTGATGCGCAGAGCGAGCGTCATCGTGCCGGTCATGATCAGATAGAGGATGGCCACTGCTGCCCAGACCTCAACTGCCCGGAACGTCGTGGACATGATGTCTTGCCCCTGGCGCGTCAATTCGCCGACGCCGATAACGATAAAGAGGGACGTATCCTTGAGGCTGATGATGAACTGGTTGCCGAGCGGCGGGATCATCCGCCGAAAGGCCAGTGGCCCAATGATGTAAAACAGCACCTTCCATGTGGGCAGGCCAAGAGCGAGACCGGCCTCCCGCAGGCCCTTGTTTACGGAAAGCAGCGCACCGCGCACGATTTCCGCGATGTAAGCGCCAGCATTGATCATGATCGCGGTAATCGCAGCCGATAGCGGATCGACCCGGATATTGGCCAGCATGGGCAAGGCGAAATAGATGAACATTACCTGGACAAGCATCGGCGTGCCGCGGATCAGCTCGATATAGGCAAGGGCGATCGTGTTGAGGACCGTGCCTCCATAGGCGCGCATGGTCCCCGCGACCACGCCGAGGATCATGCCGCCCGCAAGCCCGAGCAGTGTGATGATGATCGTGACGCGCGCACCCACGAGCAAAGTCGGCATCGCCTCCACGATGACAGACCAGTCGAACTCCATGCTTTCCTCCATGTTCTGCTTTGTTCTTGCGGAGCTCGCGGGCCCCCGAGGAGCCCGCGAGAGACCAATCAGTTGGTCGGAGGATCGGCGTCGAACCATTTGCGGTAGATCGTGGCGTAGGTGCCGTCTGCCTTGATCTTGGCAAGGGAAGCGTTGACGCGTTCGCGAAGATCGCTGCCCTTCGGGAAGGCGATGCCATAGTCCTCGGCCTGCATTGCGCCTCCAACCCCCTTCACGCGGCCTTCGCCGTTCATCTTGATGAAGTAGAGGACATTGGGCTTGTCCTGGAGGGAGGCGTCGGCCCGTCCGCTCATCACTTCGAGATAGGCGTTCTCGCCGTTCGGGAAGAGGCGCAGTTCAGCATTCGGGAAATGCGCCTTTGCATAGGCATGCCCGGTCGTACCGGTCTTGACTGCAATCACCTTGCCGTCCATGTCGGCATCGCCGGTCAGCTCACTGTCGGCCGGGACCATGAACAGGAAGTCGCTTTCGTAGTAGCCGTCGGAGAAGTCGACGACCTTGGCGCGCGTCTCATTGATGGTCATCCCTGCAATGGCGGCCTGAACCTGCCCTGTCTGCAACGCCGGAATGATGCCGTTGAAATCCATTGCCTGCAGCGAATAGGTGAGGCCCGCGTCCTTGGCGACCGCCTCCCAGACATCGATGTCGAAGCCGGCCATTTTGTCGTCTTCCTTGAAGTGGAAGGGCACGAATCCGGAGCCGGTCGCGACAACGATGTCTTCGGCGTGTGCGCCGGCGGACAGAAACGCCGCTGCGAGGCAGGCCGCCCCAAGCATGTTCTTGATTGATCTCACGATGAATTCCTCTCCCTGTTGGATTCGGTTGCCGGAGGCTGAGAAGACGATGCCGCCCGTCTGGCGGCGCTGTCCCCCGAGCGGCTATCCTCCGCCGCACGGTTACGCCCCGGAAACCGAAAACACGCCCGTGTTTCACTGATGACTTCAGGCATGTGATGCAATAATATTCACCTGACTCTGAAAAAGGCGCTCTATTACGCCTATCGCTATGCAAGTTTGTTTCGTTGTGGGGGCGGGAAATGAGCGAAAGATCAGCTGGCTCGTCGTTCAAGCTGGACCGGCTGGATCTCGGCATCCTCAAGGTGCTGCAGCGTGACAACAAGACGCCGCAGCGGACCATCGCGGAGATAGTGAATCTGTCGGCCCCTGCCGTGCAGCGGCGCATCAAGCGCATGGAAGAGGCTGGCGTGATCCACGCCAATGTCGCGCTCATCGATCCTGCCAAGGTCGATCATTCGATCACGCTCTTCGTCGAGGTCGAGATGGAGAGCGAGCGGGCGGAAGTGTACGACGCGGCCAAGCGATCCTTCGCGGCGACGCCCGAGGTGCAGCAATGCTATTACGTGACGGGAGAAGCCGACTTCATCCTGGTGATCGTCGTGCGCGCGATGTCCGACTACGAGGCGCTGACGCGCAAGCTGTTCTTCGGCAACAACAACGTCAAGCGTTTTCGAACTTTCGTGTCCATGGAGCGCGTCAAGGTAGGCATGACCGTGCCATTGGAGTGAGTGCTTCCGGCTACGCGGCGCCTGTGCCGTGCAGAACGCCTCACGAAACAAAAGTCAGAATCGGAGCGCAAAAACGAAGAAAAATTGCATCGAACGCACTAAAATGCAGCGCCTTTCTCTCAGGCCTTGAAATAGTATTTCATCAATCAGTTCTTGACCTGCCGGGAGCCGCCAATGTCCACCACGCCCTATTTGATGAATACCCTTCCCTCGCACGGCCAGCCTCTGGACATCCGCGATGCCGAAACGCTGAGCCTGGCGGCGGTCGAGCAGGTGGCACAAGTGCTTGCATTGCGCGAGAGCAACGCCGCAACCCCGCTGCACGCTCTTCCGGGGCTTGCCGGGGAGCTGGGGCTCGGCTCGCTGCACATCAAGGATGAAGGTTTCCGTCTGGGGCTTGGCTCCTTCAAGGCGCTCGGCGGCGCCTATGCGCTGATGATCCTGGTGCGGGAAGAAGCCTCTCGCCGTCTCGGCCGCGAGGTCGCTATAAACGAGCTGATGTCGGACGAGGTTCGCGCTATTGCCGCGACCATGACCTTCGCCTGCGCCACCGATGGCAATCACGGTCGCTCCGTCGCCCAGGGCGCCGAGCTGATGGGCGCGCGCGCCGTGATCTTCGTCCATTCCGGGGTCAGCGAGGCGCGGATCGCGGCGATTGCCCGTTTCGGTGCCGAGATGGTGCGCGTCGAGGGTAACTACGACTTCTCCGTCTCCGAGGCGACCCGCGTCGCGACCGAGCAGGGTTGGACAGTCTTGTCCGACACATCCTGGCCCGGTTACGAATACATTCCCGGCCTTGTGGCGCAGGGCTACACCGCGATGGTACGCGAAATCCTGTCCGCGCTGCCGGAGATGCCGACCCATGTCTTCCTTCAGGCGGGTGTCGGCGGCTTTGCCGCCTCCGTCGCCGGGCATCTGGCCATCGCGCTTGCAGACAAGCGGCCGCATGTCACCGTCGTTGATCCCGCGCGCGCCGCCTGCCTCTACGAAAGCGCCCGGGCTGGCCATATCGTGAAGGTGGAAGACGCCGAGCCGACCGTCATGGCGATGCTGGAATGCTACGAACCGTCGATGGTTGCTTTCCGCATTCTCGAACGGGTAGCGGACGGCTTCATGACCGTGGATGAGGACGTTGCGCCCGAGGTGATGCGCCGTCTGGCCTCTCCCGTCGCCGGTGATCCGGTGGTGGTAGCCGGCGAAAGCGGCGGCGCGGGTCTGGCTGGTGTCCTGACCGTGCTGCGCGACCCTGAACTCGCCGCAACGATAGGGCTTGGCCGGGAGGCGCGTGTGCTGGTCATCAACACGGAAGGCGCCACCGATCCGGCGCTCTACGAAAAGATCGTCGGACGCAGCCCCGAAACCGTCCTGAAGGGAACCGCAGCATGACCATCGGGGTCGACGCCGCCCGCCTGATCGGGCGCTTGAAGGAACTCGGTGCGACCGGCCGTGACGAGGCGGGACGGCTTTGCCGCCTTGCCGCCACCGATGCGGACCGCGAAGGGCGTGACCTCCTGTGCAACTGGCTCCGGAAAGCCGGGCTGCGGATCGAGATCGATCGCATCGGCAACATCCATGGCATATGGGAGCCGGAAGGTGCGGCGGGCGACCCTGTCATCATGGGATCGCATATCGACACCGTCATCGACGCGGGTATCTATGACGGCTGCTACGGCGTGTTGTCGGGCCTTGCCGTGATCGAGGCGATGCAGCAGGCGGGCCTGAGACCGTCGCGTCCTCTGGCCGTTGTCGCCTATACCAACGAGGAAGGCGTTCGCTACGCACCCGACATGATGGGCAGCCTTGTGGCCGTTGGCGGCCTCTCGGCCGATGAGGCGCTGGCCATCGTCGGGACGGATGGAACGACGCTTGGCGCGGAGCTTGGCCGTATCGGCTATGTCGGCTCGCGTGAGCCGGGCTTCCTGAAACCGCATGCCTATGTCGAACTGCATATCGAGCAGGGACCGATCCTGGAGGCTGAAGGCCGGCCGATCGGTGCGGTGGAAAACCTGCAGGGCATTTCCTGGCAGAAAATCACCATCGGCGGCACGGCCAATCATGCGGGCACCACCCCCATGGCGATGCGCCGCGACGCCGGTGTCGCCGCCGGCCGCGTTCTCGTCTTTCTCGATCAGCTCGCCCGCAACACAGAAGGCGCCGTCGCAACGGTCGGAACGATCCGCTTCGAGCCGAACGCGATCAATGTCATACCTTCAGCGGCCACCTTCACCGTTGACCTGCGCAATCCCGACGAGGTGCTGTTGCAGGGGCAGGAGACGGCGCTCGATGCGTTCCTCGACGGTCTGCGTAACGAAGGTTTCGAGGTGAAGGCTGAACGGTTGGCCCGCTTTCAGCCCGTGATCTTCGAGCCGGAGATCGTTGCCGCCATCGAAGCATCCGCGGCGGAGCGGCAACTGGTTTGTCGCCGCATGACCTCCGGAGCGGGCCATGACGCGCAGATGATTGCGCGTATCGCTCCCTCGGCGATGATCTTCGTTCCCTCGAAGGGCGGCATCAGCCACAACCCGGCGGAATTTACCGCGGACAGCGATCTGGTCGCAGGGGCCAACATTCTCCTCGACGTCGCAAGGAAGCTCAGCCAATGACCGATCTCGAAAAGCTTCAGGCACAAATGACCGCGTGGCGGCGTGATCTTCACCGCCATCCCGAATTCGGCTTCGAGGAGAGACGCACCGCGGCCTTCGTCGCCGAAACCCTGCGCAACTTTGGCATCGAGGTTGCCGAGGGCGTTGGTGGTACCGGCGTCGTCGGCACGCTCAAGCGCGGCACGTCGAACCGTGCCATCGCGCTACGCGCCGATATGGACGCCCTGCGGATCACCGAAGCGACGGGCGCGCAATGGGCCTCTGCCACCCCCGGCACCATGCATGCCTGCGGCCACGACGGGCATACCGCAATGCTGCTTGGCGCAGCAAAGCTTCTTGCCGAGGACGGTGGCTTCGACGGAACCGTGCGCTTCCTGTTTCAGCCGGCGGAAGAATGGGGCCAGGGTGCGCTCGCGATGCTGGACGACGGGCTGATGGAACGGTTTCCATTCGATGAGATCTACGGTCTTCACAACATGCCCGGCTTGCCGCTCGGGCATTTCGAAACCCGACCCGGCCCCATCATGTCGGCGGAGGATATTTTCGAGATCACCATCAATGGCAAAGGCGGTCACGCCTCCCGCCCCGACTGGGGGCGCGAGGTCATGGTGCCGGCCTGCGCGCTGGTTCTCGACCTGCAGACGATCGTTGCCCGCCGTCTCGACCCCTCCGAGATTGCCGTGGTTTCCGTCACCGAACTTCTTACGGACGGAACGCGCAACGCCCTGCCTAGCCGGGCACGGGTTCTGGGCGACTGCCGGAGCTTCCGCCCTGAGGTCTCGGCCCGGATCGAGGAGGAAATGCGCCGCATCGCCCGCGGCATTGCCGAGGGGCACGGTGTGGAAGCTGACGTCAAGTACACGCGCGAATTCGTGCCCACGATCAACGATGCCTCTCTCACCGAGGAGATGATGGCTGCCGCAGGTCCGGTATCCCGCACGGTTGCGCTTCGCGCCGAGCCGATGACCGCCTCCGAGGATTTCGCGCGGTTCCAGACGCGTGTGCCCGGTTGCTTCGCCTTCATCGGCAATGGTGAAACGTGCCCGCCCCTTCACCATCCCGGCTATGACTTCAACGACGAGGCCTTGATCCATGGCGCGCGGATCCATGCCGCGATCGTCAGGAACAGGCTTCCTTCGAGTTCGGACGCGTGACAAGACCCGCTGGCAGCGCGGGAATAGAGGCAGCGCGGCGCCAACTGCAATAGGCCCGTCCACAGCGGGAGCTAGTCCGGAACTCTCTGACCGAGCTTGGCGCCGGTCCCCTCACGGTCGCGTGCAGGCGATGGTGGTGCAATATCATTCCCGGTGATCGTCGAGACGACGTCGGCCGCCATCGACTCCAGCAATTCCAGCTCCTCGGGCTGGAGGGTTCGAGGTTCCGTATCGAGCAGGCACAAGGCTCCCAGCACCATCCCGTCAGTCGTCATCAAGGGCGCGCCGGCATAAAAGCGTGTTTCCCAGAGCTTGATGGCGGGATGGTCGGCGAAGCGCGGATCACGCTGCGTATCATCGACCACAAGCGTTTGCCCCTTGCTCACGACATGATCGCATATGGCTTCATCCCGGGGCATGGTGATCATATCGGTTCCGTTGCGCGTGAGCTTGCCGGGAAGATCCTTGCTTTGGCCGACAATGAACTCATTCTTCTCGTCGATAGCGGAAATCACGGCGAAACGGACGTCGAAGACATCGGCGGCGCGCTTGGCGAGCCCGTCAAGATCCTCACGGGCATGACCGTCCAGCACCTGGGTGTCCACCAGCGCCTTGACCCTCTCCGCATCGTTCTCGGGGGCGGCGGCTATCTGGGTTTCGCGTGCGGCTTCCGGCGCGATCATACGGTGTATTCGTCTGACGGCTTCATGCACGGAATTGACGGCCTCTTCCGCCCCAAGCCGCTCGACCGCCTCACTTTCAAGCAGCGATTCCGGCGCGTTCCATAGAGCAAGCACGATTTTCTTGCCCGGCCAGAGCTTGCGAAGCCGGCGACAGAAGGTCCTTGCAGGGACTCCCGGGTCACGACTGAAGTAGCTAAGGCAGATGATGTCGATGCCGTCGAGCTCCAGCCCGCTCAGGTAGCGTGCGGTCACGACGCCTTCACGCCGCTCCACGGCGGCGATTCCTTCGAGCGCCAGTGCATGGACCAGCATCTCGCAGGCGACGCTGTCGATCTCCCACTTGCCCCCGATACAAGCGACGCGCGGTCTGGAGGACGGGTCTAGCGCCGCTGGATATTCCTCCCGCAAGTCATCCAGGAGCATGTCCATGCCATTGGCTACGCGCAAGCGGTGCTCTGCCCGGGCGTTGCTGAGATAATCATCGCTGACGCGCCGCAGGACCTCGATGCCGTAGTCGTTGTAGAAATCGACGATTTTGTCGTCTTCCAGAGTTTCGTCCACGATCTCAAGGGCTTCTTCCGGGTCATCCGCCAGCAGGCGCTGATAGATCCGCGTGGGGACGTCAAGAACAGGTTCCGACCCGAGCAGGGTATCAAGGAACTGGAGCTGCGGATGGCTGCGCCCCAGAACCAGCAGGCAGACGGTAAGCGGAGTGGACAGTATGAGACCGACAGGCCCCCACAAAGCCGTCCAGAACGTCGCGGCGGCAATCAACGACATGGCCGACAGCCCCGTGCTGGACCCGTAGAGCATGGGCTCCACGACATTGTTGCTGACCAGTTCGAGAAAAACGATCAGCCCGATCGTCAGCAGGACCATGTTCCAGCCGGGATCCACGGAAAAGGCGAGCGCGATCGGGAAAATCGCCGAGAGCATCGGGCCGACATAGGGTACGAAGCGCATCAGCGCCGCGAGCGTTCCCCACAGCAGCCACCCCGGAACGCCGATCGCCCAAAGTCCAAGCCCCATGGGGATGCCGTAGGACACATTCACCACAAGCTGCATCAGCAGGTATTTCGATATGCGCCTGCCGGCTTCCTGCATGGCATCGGTTGATCGGTGCAAGTTGCCGCCAAGAAGCCTGATGAGCCGGTCACGCAGGTCGCTGCGATCGAGCAAAACGAGGAAAACGAACACAAGCACGATGCCGGCGGTAGCAATCGGCTCAACGGCAGGAGCAAGCCATGTGATAGCCGTTTTGAGGGGCGTGTAGGACGGGTCGACGACCTCGACGCGCTGCGGCGGCGGCAGGGCCTCCGCCTTGGAGGTCGCGTCATCAGGGCTGACCTCCGATTGCACGACTTCCACTGTCTTCATGGCTTTGTCCAGAATACCCGGCCCGCGCATCCCCGCGCTGAGATCGTGGACTTTTTCACGGATCGTCGTCTGGTAGACAGGTAGCTGTGCGCTCAATGTGCGCAGTTGGCTCGTGACCAGAAAACCAAGGGCTGCCACCAGCATTACGAGAACAAGCATCACCGTGATAACGGCAACCGCACGGGGAAAACCGCGTCGGGAAAGCCAGGTCACGACGGGGTTCAGCGCAAAACCGATAAGGAAAGCCACCGCAAGGGGAATAAGGATCCCCTGTCCGAAATAGAGCGCTGCTATAAGAATGGCAGCCGCGCCGAGCCAGGCGGCAAAGCGCACGATGTCGGCGTGCCCGCCCTCGACCTGAGACAAGGTTTCAGCGACCGGCTCACCACTCATAAATCCCCTCCACATACTGGCTCCCGACCGACAAATCCTCGGCCGGAACCTCAAGCAACGACAACGCTCCAAACCCGCATTTGTTGCATCGGTTCAATCGGGAACTTGCGGGGATTGGGACTTGGCGGGGGCAACTCGCGTGCCGTGTGGAGCGGCGCCCTCCCGACGATTTCGGCTTCCCGCTGGAAAGGGCTGCATTCCATATGCTGCTATAGGACCGGTGAGGTATGGGAGCGAATCAGAATCGCATGCGTCCATGGATTTCTGGAGCGGAGAGCACGGATTTCATGTGGGATCCAAGGGCCTGCGCGGAGGATGCTGCTGAAGTCACAGGATAAGGAGGCAGCCTTCCAGTCGCGCTGAAATTCTATAAGGCACTGAAATGCAACGGATAATTACGATTTTTCAAACGGCTTTCAGCTCTGCCGTCGACCTCCTGATATCCATTAAGCTCTTGCCAATGAATGGCTTTTGCGTATCGTCACGATAAATATGCCATTCCGGCGAAAAATCCGTGATGAGAGAAATCAACGTGAGCGTGGCGATTAAACCAAACCGCATGGCATTGCCAAGCGTCGACGAGACGATCGGTGCCCAGGCTGAGCTCTTGAGTTCACAGCTTCAATCCATGAGTGAAGCATTGCTTGCGCCGTCTTCTGTGAAGACGCTCCGTCGCTTCACGTCTGGCGAAGCTGCGCGTCTGATCGGTGTTTCTGACTCGACGTTGCGCAAGATGAGCCTGGCGGGAGAAGGTCCCCAGCCCGAAGTCGCCAGCAACGGCCGCCGCCTCTATACCCTGGCCAATATCAATGAGATCCGTGCTCTGCTTGCACGGTCCGCTCGCGGTCGTGAGAGTTTTGAATTCGTGCCGCATCGCCGCGACGGCGAACATCTTCAGGTTCTTGCTGTTACGAATTTCAAGGGCGGATCCGGCAAGACGACGACGACCGCCCATCTGGCGCAATATCTGGCGCTTCAGGGCTACCGGGTCCTTGCCGTCGACCTCGACCCGCAGGCGAGCCTTTCGGCCCTTCTGGGCGTTCTGCCGGAACTCGACGTTACCGCTAACCAGACCCTCTATGCGGCAATCCGGTACGATGCGGAACGCCGCAAGCTTTCCGATATTATCCGCCCGACCTATTTCGAAGGGCTCGATCTCGTTCCGGGAAATCTCGAACTGATGGAGTTTGAGCACACCACGCCGAAGGCATTGAGCGCCGGCACGCGATCCGGTGAGGCTCTCTTCTTTGCCCGTGTAGCGGCCGCGCTTGATGAAGTGGCCGACCGCTACGACGTGGTGGTGATCGATTGCCCGCCACAGCTCGGTTTCCTGACCTTGAGCGGGCTGTGTGCAGCCACCTCCATGATCGTGACTGTCCATCCGCAAATGCTCGATATCTCCTCAATGAGCCAGTTCCTGCTCATGACGCGAGATCTGCTGGGCGTTGTTCGCGATGCTGGTGGCGAACTGAAATACGATTTCATCCGCTACCTCCTGACCCGCTTCGAGCCGCAGGATGCGCCGCAGACGAAAGTTGCGGCCCTGCTTCGGAACCTGTTCGATGACCATGTCCTGACCAACCCGATGGTCAAGTCGGCCGCGGTGTCGGATGCAGGCCTGACGAAGCAGACGCTTTACGAAATTGGCCGGGAAAACCTGACGCGCTCGACCTACGACCGCGCAATGGAAGCACTCGACGCGGTGAACTCCGAAGTTGAAATGCTCATCAAACAGGCATGGGGGCGCATATGACGACCAACCGCAACTCTGGAGAGCCGCGATGAGCAGACGGGATGCAATCGATTCCCTCTTCCTGAAGAAGCCGGGTTCCACCCTCCCCTCTTCCTCCGCCAAGTCAGCCGAGCGGGTGCGCACCGGCGCGATTTCCGCCATGGGCGCTTCGCTGCAGGAAATGGCGGAAAATGCAAAGCAGGCCACGCGCTTGCAGCAGCAGCTCGCCGATGGCGATGCGGTCATCTCCATCGATCCTGCGTTGATCGACAATTGGGGCGTTGCCGACCGTATCCCGTTTGATATCGATCCCGCATTTGACGAACTGGTGCACAGCATGTCCGAGCACGGGCAACAGGTGCCGATCCTCGTGCGCGCGAACGTGCAGTCGCCCGGCCGCTTCCAGATTGCCTATGGTCGCCGCCGGCTCAAGGCCGCCGAAAGGCTCGGCCGCCCTGTCCGGGCGATCGTTCGCGATCTGGCCGACGCGGAGCTCATCGTTGCACAGGGGCGTGAAAACCTCGACCGCAAGGATCTGTCTTTCATCGAGAAGGCCTTTTTTGCAAAGAATCTCGAGGACGAGGGCTGCGACCGGACGACGATCGTTTCTGCGCTCGGCGCGGACAAGGCGGATGTCAGCCGGTATATTTCGGTCGCGCGCGATGTCCCGGCTGATCTCGTAGGGCTGATTGGACCCGCGCCGAAGGCGGGGCGGGCACGCTGGCTGTTGCTCGTCGAAAAGCTCACCTCGCCGGACAAGGTTTCGATTGCACGCGACGTTGCCGGCGCTCTTGCGGTCAAGAAAGCCGACAGTGACACCCGCTTCGAGGCAATTCTCCGCGCCCTGCAGGAGCCGGCGGCGAAACCGCGCGCGACGGTTCGCGCCTGGAACACGCCAGTGGGCAAGCGCGGTGCTCGCATCGAAGAGCGCGATGGAAAGACATCCATCGTGTTCGAGGAAGCGGTAGTGCCCGAATTCGCTCAGTTCGTCTCGGCAAAGCTGGATGAACTATACAAGCAATTTCAGACGCAAACCGGAGAGGGATGACGTGATGGATTAAGCCAAGATGCAAATCGTTCGATGAGCGGTGAAACTTGGCAAAGAAAAAGGCCCCCGAAATGGATCCGGAAGCCCTTCTCGTAGTGTGAACAGCTAGAGAATCGCATTTCCCGGAATCGCCGTCAAGAGTCTTTGGCACCATTTTTGGTGAGCGTTTTTCTGTTGCCTTCATAAAGGTAGAGGAAAATGCAGAGTGGACAGGTGACGACGCCCTTCGGGCGCCGGCCGATGACGCTTGCCTTGGTGAAAAACCAGTTTGCAACGGCAGACATCAAGCAGGGCAAGTCCGTCGACAAATGGAAGATATATCGCGACACCTGTGACGCCCGTTCGCTGCTCGGATTGCGTGATCGCGCGCTGGCCGTTCTCAACGCGCTTCTGTCGTTCTACCCGCAGACAGAGTTGAGCGACGAGGCCAACCTCATTGTCTTTCCATCCAATGTCCAATTGTCTGCACGTGCCAATGGCATCGCGGGAACGACGCTCCGCGAGAACCTGGCGCTGCTCGTTCAGGCCGGGTTGATACACCGTAACGACAGCCCGAATGGCAAGCGCTACGCGCGCAAGGGGCGGGGCGGAGAGATCGAGACAGCCTATGGCTTCAACCTCGCGCCCCTGCTCGCCAGAAGCGAGGAGCTCGCCCTGATGGCGGAGGAGGTGGCGGAAGAGCGCCGGCGGATCAAGATCATCAAGGAGCGGATCACGATCGCAAGGCGGGATATCCGCAAGCTCATTTCCGCTGCCCTGGAAGAGGGAGCTGCAGGCGACTGGGAGAAGGTGGAGGGCCTTTACATTGCCGCTGTGGCCCGCCTTAGAGCTGCCAAAACCCTGAGCGAGCTCACCGACGGCCTCGACGAAATGCTGCTGCTGCGCGAGGGAATCGTCAACACGCTGGAAACGCAGTTAAATTTGCAAAAAAACGCTGCCAATGATGACGAAAACCGTCAGCACATACAGAATTCAAATACCGAATCTCCTCCTGATTTTGAACCTCGCTCTCGAAAAGAGCAGGATGCGAGGCCGAGTGAAGTTTCTGGACGTCGGAACGAGCCGATCAAAATATATCCGTTGGACATGGTGCTGCGGGCCTGCCCGGAGATTTCGGATTACGGACCCGGTGGGGCCATCAGCCAATGGCGGGATTTGATGATGGCATCGGCCGTGGCCCGCGCGATGCTCGGTATTTCTCCGTCAGCCTATGAGGAGGCCGCCGAGGTTATGGGCGCGGAGGGCGCTGCCGTGGTGATTGCCTGCATTCTCGAACGAGCTGGTCACATCAATTCGCCCGGGGGCTATTTGCGCGATTTGACCGAGCGGGCGAGAAAGGGCGAATTCACTCTGGGACCGATGCTGATGGCGCTCAACCGTGCCAATGGGGGACGACAGAAACAATCGGCGTGACGCCTGCCTTCAAGCGGCAGCCGGTTGTTGGGAGCTCCCAACGCGCCCTTCCCTGCGCAGGGTCGGAAGGGTAAGGGCGAGATGGGCGGTGCGCATTTTTTGCGCGCGATGAGGCTCGTCCTGGAGCTGTTGGGAGATCCCAACAGATTCATTGGCAAGAACTAGAGTGCATGGGGAGACAAGCCGCCTCCCCTCCCCGTTCGCGAGCTGGAACTGGAAGGTATTCCGGTTTGGGTCAGCCTTCGGCCTGTCGTGGAGAATTTGTAGCGGCGGAACCTGTCCACTAGTCCTGCGGCAGCAACCCGTCGAACACCTCGAGCAAGGCATCGACGATGGCCTGGCCAAGTGCGTTTGCGGGGACCGCGATCTCTTCGTCGCTCTTGTCTCTTGCAGCAACAGCGAGGTCGCCACCCTGCTCCGCAACGATCGCCTTAGCGCGTTCGATTGCCCATTGAGCGAAATCACTCCGGTTGGAGATCGTCATCGTCTCGGTTTGCTCATCCATTTGCAGTTCCTTCTTATCTTCTAAAACAAGGTCCGGTTCCGGCACGGCCACGTAATATCCAGCGCCCGGCTCGGCCGTCCTTAACACGAGGGTGCCGGCTCGTAGTCACCAAGCCTGTCTCCCCTCCCCGCCCAGAACGGAGGCCTTCCTCCGCAGGCAGTTCGACGAGTGAAATTTCTGCGTCTCGCGCTTGCTTATCACGCGCCTTGCGATCAAGGGTGAGTTTTGAAGGATCGATCGTCCTGCATGCTAATTTCGAGAAATCCGGCGGTATTCAAATGACCACTGCAATAGCCTCCTCCCCTCGCCCGCGAACCCACATCGCCGTGCTGCTCGTGTTGGCAATGACGCATCTGTTGAACGACCTGATGCAGTCGCTGATCCCTGCGGCCTACCCGATCCTGAAGGAAGCCTTTGCGCTGGACTTCGTGCAGATCGGCATGATCACCATGACCTTTCAGATCGCCGGGTCGCTGTTGCAGCCGGTGATCGGCATGGTGACCGATCGGCACCCTGCCCCGTTCTCACCGGTGGTCGGGATGATGTTCACCCTATCCGGTATGCTCAGTCTGGCCTTTGCCCAGAGCTATACCGCCATTCTGATATCCGTCGCGCTGATCGGTATCGGCTCATCGATCTTCCATCCGGAGGCAACGAGGATGGCGCGCTATGCCGCCGGTGGCCGGCAAGGTCTGGCGCAAGGCATTTTCCAGGTGGGAGGGCAAGCGGGTGGTGCGCTCGGGCCTGTTTTCGCTGCGTTGATCATTGTGCCCCTGGGGCAGCCAAGCCTGGCGTGGTTTGCGGTTGCCGCCCTCTCCGCCATGCTGCTGCTGGTCTGGATCGGCAGCAGACAGCGGGAGATCAGCGCCGAGTTCGTTGCGATGCGAGCGACTGCCAAAAAGGATGGTGGCGCACATGTCGAGCACGCCCCTCTCACCATCGCCATCGGCCTTGTCATGTTGACGTTGCTGATGTTTTCAAAGAACGCCTATGGCGAGAGTTTCCGCTCGTTCTATACCTTCTATCTGATGGACAGGTTCGGCCTCTCTATTCCCTCCGCCCAGATGATGCTGTTCATCTTCCTTTTGGCCGCGGCGGTCGGCGTGTTGATCGGAGGGATTGTTGGCGATCGGATCGGGCGATATCGCATCATCTGGATATCGGTGCTTGGGCCGCTGCCGCTGACGTTGCTCCTGCCCTATGCCGACCTTTTCTGGACGGGTGTGCTGACAGTGATGATCAATCTGATCATGGCGAGCGCCTTCGCGTCGATCCTGATCTATGCGATGGAACTCCTACCAAATCGTATCGGCTTGATCGGCGGCCTGTTTTACGGTTTGAACTTCGGTCTTGGTGGAATTGCCGCGGCGATCCTTGGCGGCGTGGCGGATAGTTATGGAGTAGAGACCGTTTACCGGCTCTGCTCGTTCCTTCCGCTGGCTGGGTTGCTGGCCTGGTTCCTGCCCCGCATCGATGAGAGGCGATAGGTTTGGGGCGCGTGGCAGGCGGTGGAATTATCCTTGCGCGAGCGCGCGGGCGCTCGCGAAGAACGCCTGGATTGCCTTGCTGTTGCGCCGATCCTTCAGGCATATCAGCTTTTCATGCATGGTCAGGGGTTGGTGTTCGAGCGCGATCTTGACCAGCCTCGGGTCGTTGTCGAATTCCGCTTCGGAGACGATGCCCACACCGATGCCGGTGGCAACGATGCGCTGGATGGCCTCCCTGCCCTCCGCCTCGATCGCGTAGCGCAGGGTGAGACCTTGCGCCTCCGCGAGTTTCTCGACCATCAGCCGGGTGCGCGAGCCATGTTCCCTCATTACCAAGGGCCAGGCGCTCAGTGCTTCGAGCGAAAGGCTCGCGCGCGCTGCAAGCGGATGGGTCCGTGCGACGAAAAGAACGACCGGTGAGACATTGAGCGAAAACACTTCGAACGGGCGCTCATCAAGCAATTCGCCGAGCACGCCAAGATCGACGTCATAAGCGAGCAGATCCTCCACGATGCTGTGGGAATTTCCTCGGACGATCTTGATCTGGATGCCGGGAAACCGGCGCTGAAAATCGGTGAGTACATCAAGGACGTGATCGACCGAGTCTGCCGCGATTCGAAGCATGCCTGCACGCAGCGACCGCTCCTCCTGCAGAACCTCGAGTGCCTCCCCTTCTGCATCGAACAGGCGGCGTGTTGCCGCCAGAAGCCGTGAGCCTGCCGCTGTCAGTTCGACATGGCGGTGTTTTCGCACGAACAGCGCGACATCATACTCCTCCTCAAGCCAGCGCACCTGATCCGAAATGGCGGGCTGCGTGAGGCTTAGAGCACGGGCCGCTTTGGAAAAGCTGCCGGCCAAAGCGACATGATGGAATGCCCGAAGCTGCACATAGCGCATGAGAGTCGAGGGACCGGTTAGAAGGGTTCTCTAGTATCGAGCGATTCTTAAGTCGCTGCAATAATATCGATTTTGAGCGCCATCCGATAGGTGCGATAGATCCTGCATCGCACCACAACCCAGCACTATCCGGAGAGAGCGATGAAGGCCACGGCACCCACGATGGTTCACACGGAAGGCGAAGCCAACACGTCTGCTGCGCGCGGGGCCTGGAATGCCCGCATGGGAAATGAGCGGATTAATTCCCTCGTGGCGCGCGATGCTACGGCGTTTCTGCACCAGAGCCTTTCCAGTCCCTGCCTGACCGCGATCGCGAAGGCCGAGGGCATCTGGATCGAGGATACTGGCGGCCGGCGCTACATGGATTTCCATGGTAACAGCGTTCACCATATCGGCTATGGGCATCCGCGGTTGAAACAGGCGATCAAGGATCAGCTCGATGATCTGTGTTTTGCTCCTCGCCGGTTCACCTGCGAACCTGCCGTAGAGCTTGCCGAGACCTTGGGCCGGCTGGCGCCCGGTGACCTCGGAAAAGTGCTCTTCACGACAGGCGGTTCGGATGCGATCGAAGTCGCGCTGAAGCTAGCCCGCGCTGCGACCGGCCGCTTCAAGACGCTCTCGTTTTGGGATGCCTTTCACGGTGCGGGTTTCGGCGCATCGAGTGTCGGCGGGGAGGCGACCTTCCGCTCGGGCATAGCGGGCCCGCTCCTGCCAGGTGCAGAGCACGTCGCACCTTGGGCGAGCCGTCACTGTGCCTACGGCCAGAATGATCTTGAAAGTTCCGCCCGCGCCTGCGCCAGCATGATCTCCTATGTTCTGGCGCGGGAGGGTGATTTCGCCGCGCTCGTGGCCGAGCCGATGCGGGCGACGCCCAATCCGCCAGCGCCGGGCTTCTGGAAAGCGGTGCGTGAAGCGTGCGACCGGCATGGAACCTTGCTGATCTTCGATGAAATTCCGACGGGTCTCGGCAAGACAGGCCGCTTCTTCGCCTGCAAGCATGACGATGTCGTTCCCGATATTCTCGTGCTTGGCAAGTCGCTCGGCGGCGGTATCCTGCCAATTGCCGGCGTGGTCGCGCGGCGCGATCTCGACGTCGCGGGGGACTATGCCATCGGTCACTATACGCATGAGAAGAATCCGGTGACCACGCGCGCCGCGCTGACCACGATCTCCATCATCCTGGAGGAGGGACTTGCGGAGCGGGCGGCCGAACTCGGCTCCTATGCAATGGATCGGCTGCGTACCTTCGGTGAAGGTTGCGCCGCGGTCGGCGACGTCCGCGGTCGCGGCCTGCTTTTCGGTGTCGAACTAGTACACGATCAGGTGGATTTCGCGCCGGACAACGCGCTGGCCGAAAGAGCCTACTACCGGTGCATGGAAGCCGGGCTGAGCCTGAAGATCAGCCAGGGCAACGTCATGACGCTTTCGCCGCCCATGGTGATTACCCGCGAGGAGCTCGACCGGGCGCTGACGATCGTCGAACAGGCGATCCTTGCCGGCTGAAACGACTGAATGAAGCAGGAGTATTGTCATGAAGGCCGTTCGAACGGATCAGGAGATCGATTGCCCGGAAATCGACGCGGGGCTGCGGGCCCACGGTGTCGAGCTCGTCACGCTGCCGGATGGGGTCTGCGAAGACAGACTGATGGAGGAGGTGGCGGACGCCGACCTACTGCTCATGTGCTACACGCCGATCAGCGCCCGTGTCATCTCGGCGGCAAAGCGGCTCAAGGGGATCGTCAAGTATGGCGTCGGCATTGACGCCATCGATATTCCGGCAGCATCAATCCGTGGCATACCCGTCGTCAATGTTCCGGACTATGCGCAGGAAACCGTGGCCGAAGGAGCCTTTGCGCTGATGATTGCGCTCGCCAGGCGCCTGCCGGAGATTGGCCAGGCCATGGAGCGGGAGGGCTGGATCTGGCCGGAGCGGCGTTGGCTCGGACGCGATATCGCCGGTGCGACGGTCGGCCTAGTGGGAACGGGCAAGATTGGACGCAGCATGGCCCGCATGGCGGGGGCTGGCTTCCGGGCGCGTGTTCTTGGCTACGATCCGCATGTCGATGCCTTAGAGATGGCCGGCTGCGGCATCGAAAAAGTCGACGATCTTCATGCAATGCTGCGCCAATGCGACTTCGTTTCGCTCCACACCGTGCTGAACGCCTCGACACGACATCTGATCGGCACGACCGAACTTGACTGTATGAAGCAGTCGGCGGTGTTGTTAAACGTGTCGCGCGGGGCGCTTGTGGACGAGGCGGCGCTGGTCGACGCGGTGCTGGCGGACCGGCTCGGCGGTGTCGGACTGGATGTCTACGGGCAGGAGCCGTTGGCGAAGGAGGGCCACCCGCTCAGCGCGCTATTCGGGCGGACGAATGTCATCCTGTTGCCGCATCTCGCCTTCTTCACCGACGAGGCGATGAAGCGGCTATCCGCCGATACGCTGGCCCGCTGCCACGAGATCCTGCAAGGCCGGCCGATCGAAATACGATCGACCGATCCGCGCTTGCGCGCACAGATGCAGAATGTCGTCTTCGTTTGAGCTTGCTTGCAGGGCTCGCCAGGCCGCAAGGGCGGGCCGTTGCGCCACCAAGCTTCCCCGGTCTGTTGGTGAATGGCTGCCTCTATTTAGCGGTCGCCGCTGGCTGAGGCAGGGGAGGGCGCCCCAACAAGCGGCTGGAGGCCGGCGGCCTTTGTAAGATTGACCCGAAACCGATCCCGGCGCCTCTGGTCGAGGTGGGTCGTTTCGGCGCTGGCATTGCCGAGCTGTTTTTTGGACATGACGCTCGTCGGCCTCGGCCGAAGAGGCAAGCCCGGCGCGCAGCGAATGACCGGCGAACAGGGATTTTCGCTCGGCCTGCGAGAGATCGCCGCGCACGCCGGCGGCGAGCGCCGTCTTCTTGACGAGGCGTGCCACCTCCTGATCGTTCAGACGGTCCGGCCCGACCGCTTTGCCCTTGCCGGTGACACGGCGAAACAGCGGGCCGC
>NZ_JBASBL010000007.1:0-309602 GCF_049651085.1 Shinella sp. | reverse complement strand
TTGCTGCTGAGCCCGAGCCGATGGAATACGTTCGCGTTTGCGACGCATTCGGCACCGGCTTCTTCTACATCCCGGGCACGGAAACCTGCCTCAAGGTCGGCGGCTTCGTTCGCTTCCAGACCGGCTTTGCACGCGACGAAGTGAACGCTTTCGGCGTTGGCGGTCGTGAAAACTCCGATTGGGACGCTTTCACGAAGGCACACGTAAACTTCGACGCCCGCACGGACACCGAACTCGGCACGCTGCGTAGCTTCATCGCAATCGAAGCCAATGCCGACAACTCCGGCAACGGCGGCGCTTTCGGCATCGATGAAGCCTTCATCGAACTCGGCGGCTTCAAGGCTGGTTACTTCTACAGCTGGTGGGATAGCGGCATCAACGGCGAGACGGACTCGCTCGGCAACGAGACGCTGTTCAACTCGATCGCCTACACCTACGACGGTGGCACCTGGCGTGCAGGTATCTCGCTCGACGAGCTTGAGAACGCAAACTACAACATCAACCCTGCCAAGAACACGTCGAACGCTCTCGGCGTTGCCGGCACCGTTGGCTTCACGCTCGGCGGCGTAAACCTCGACATCCTCGGCGGCTACGACACCGAAGCCACCGAAGGCGCGATCCGCGCGATCCTGTCGGCTGAAGTCGGTCCGGGCACCGCACAGCTCGCTGGTATCTGGGCTTCTGACCCGAACGCTTACTGGGCCGCTTCCGAGTGGACCGTTGCTGCTTCCTACGCCTTCAAGGCAACGGAAAAGCTGACGTTCACCCCGGCCGCTCAGTACTTCGGTGATGTTGCCTTCAACAGCAACGTCGACGCATGGCGCGTTGGCCTCACGGTCGACTACGAAATCGTCAGCGGCCTGAACTTCAAGGGTACGGTTGACTACAACAAGGTCAACGTTTCCGGCGGTCAGGACACCGACTTCACCCGCGGCTTCCTGCGCCTGCAGCGCAACTTCTAAGTCCGGTTGACGTAACCAAAAAAGGGGAACCCGGCCTTGTGTCGGGTTTACCCGCTTCTGCTACTTTTGGGGCAAATGTGGCAGGAATACGGTAACCATTTGATGCAACCAATGCGCGCCTAAATGAGGCGCAGCAAGGTCGTCATGCCCAAAAGCATACAAATTAACGAGACGTATAGTCTGAACTACCAATTCCGGAGCGGTCCCCGCTTCCGGATGCATCCGCGCGCCAGCCTTCGCTCCCTTATGGAGCGCTATGTGGACCTCCTCTGGGAGCCCGGTTCTCACAAATATAATGTGACCTCCTTTGTCGGTGAGCTTGACGAGATTCTTTTCGGTGCCGAATTCTCGGAATTCACCGATGAGATGCTGGACAAGCTCTTTTCACACCTGCGCAAGCGCGGAAACAGCAACGCCACGATCAACAGGAAAATGGCGGCGCTGAGCAAACTGCTGCGCAAGGCCCACAAGATGGGCGACGTCCAGAGCCTGCCGGAATTCAAGCGCCTGAAGGAGAAAGCGGGGCGAATCCGTTTTCTCGAGCCGGACGAAGAAGTCCGCCTGTTCGAGGCGATAAATGAAAAGTCGGAGCTGTACGGGCGTTTCTGTATCTTCCTTATAGATACAGGGGCCCGGCTAGGCGAAGGGATTGGCCTGCGATGGCAGGACATCCAGGGCGAGCGCGTCACCTTCTGGCTGACAAAGAGCGGTAAAAGCCGCTCCGTCCCGCTCACCTTGCGGGCAACGGCGGCAATCAGGGCCTCGGACAGGGCCAAGCGCGGCCCGTTCACATCCATTGTCCAGGCAAAATTCCGGGCGGCGTGGAACGAGGCGAAGCAGGAAGTGGGGCTCGGAACCGAGCCCGACGTTGTTCCTCATATCCTGCGCCACACCTGTGCCTCGCGCCTCGTTCAGGGCGGCATCGACATCCGGCGCGTGCAGACCTGGCTCGGTCACCAGACATTGCAGATGACCATGCGCTATGCGCATCTGGCATCCGGCGACCTTGACGTCTGCGTACCTGTCCTGGAGCGCGCTGCGCTCGCCAGGGCGGAAGAACAACCAATGGCATCCGCCTCGCCCCTCCTGTAGGGGCCGGGCCCTCCCCGCCTTGGTTTCAAAGAGAGAATCAGCGCGCAGTTCGCGTGCTCACGTCCCGAAAGCAGGGCGCGTGAGCATGCACGCTGCGCCTGTTCCACAGGCTGGCGCGCCAAAGCTGCCCGAAAACAGACGGCCGGATGGCCTGCCTGTGGCAAAGATCGTCTCATTTCGTTGAACCGTCAAAAAAGCCTTGCAATCTCAAGCTCTGCCACATACTGAAACCGCGAGCGGAGAGGTGGCCGAGTGGTCGAAGGCGCTCCCCTGCTAAGGGAGTATACCGGAAACGGTATCGAGGGTTCGAATCCCTTCCTCTCCGCCAGTTCCCCTATCGCTTCTGTAGTTCGTCGTGATCATCCCGATTGTAGCGCGCTGCGATTTTTCGGAATTTTGACACCCGAAATCGGAATTTTCGATTTTCCGGTCACGCTGTCAAACCAGTCTGCAAGTCACCTTAGTCGCGGCGCGAGAGCCGCATTGTGGCGACCCCTCCACTGCCGTCAAATCTCTTTCTGAGGGCAACAAGTGGGAGGGCCGATGGCTACCGCAAATGGCAGCCGTGCGCTGCCGAGCCTCGGCACGACTGCTTTCCATCCCATGGCTGACATGTCCAGATCGGCCTGCAAGGGCCTTCTAGGCAGACTTGGCCTGCCTAGAAGGCCCAATCCTCGTCCTCGGTCGCAACCGCCTTCCCGATCACATAGGACGACCCCGAGCCGGAGAAGAAGTCTTGGTTTTCGTCGGCGTTCGGCGACAGTGCCGACAGGATGGCCGGGTTTACCTTGCAGGCTTCCGGCGGAAACAGCGCTTCATAGCCGAGGTTCATCAGCGCCTTGTTGGCGTTGTAGTGAAGGAATTTCTTGACGTCCTCGGTCAGGCCGACGCCGTCATAGAGCGCCTCGGTGTATCTCGCCTCATTGTCGTAGAGTTCGAGCAGGAGATCGAAGGCGAAGTCCTTCATTTCCTGCCGTTGTGCCTCCGACAGCCGCTCCAGCCCGCGCTGGAACTTGTAGCCGATATAGTAGCCGTGAACGGCCTCGTCGCGAATGATCAGGCGTATCATGTCGGCGGTGTTGGTCAGCTTCGCGCGGCTCGACCAGTACATCGGCAGATAGAAGCCGGAATAGAACAGGAAGCTTTCGAGGAAGACCGATGCGACCTTCTTCTTGAAAGGATCGTCTGAAGCATACTGCTCCATGACCAGCGCCGACTTTCGCTGCAGGAACTCATTCTCCTCCGACCAGCGATAGGCGTCGTCGACGTCGGGTGTCAGGCAGAGCGTCGAGAAAATGGAGGAATAGGATCGTGCGTGCACCGCCTCCATGAAGGAGATGTTGGAAAGCACGGCTTCCTCATGCGGCGTCACCGCATCGGCCATCAACTTGACCGACCCAACGCCGTTCTGGATCGTGTCCAGCAGCGTCAGGCCGGTGAAGACGCGGATTGTCAGCTGCTGCTCCTCCGGCTTCAGCGTCGCCCAGGATGGAATGTCGTTTGACAGCGGCACCTTCTCGGGTAGCCAGAAGTTTCCGGTCAGGCGGTTCCAGACCTCGAGGTCCTTGTCGTCCTCGATCCGGTTCCAGTTGATGGCGCGCACGGCCGCGGCAGCCTTTGGGGCCTTGGTCTTCACTTGGATGTTCATTCTATTCACCTGAAATCAGAGCGCACACGACACGCAGCCCTGCACTTCCGTGCCGGACAGCGCCATCTGGCGGAGGCGGATGTAGTAAATTGTCTTGATGCCCTTCTTCCACGCGTAGATCTGCGCCCGGTTGATGTCGCGGGTGGTCGCCGTGTCGCGGAAGAACAGCGTCAGCGACAGCCCCTGGTCGACATGCTGGGTGGCGGCCGCATAGGTGTCGATGATTTTCTCCGGGCCGATCTCGTAGGCATCCTGGTAGTAGTCGAGATTGTCATTGGTCATGAAGGCGGCCGGGTAATAGACGCGGCCGATCTTGCCTTCCTTGCGGATCTCGATCTTCGAGACGATCGGATGGATCGAGGAGGTCGAGTGGTTGATATAGGAGATAGAGCCGGTCGGCGGCACGGCCTGCAGGTTCTGGTTATAGAGCCCGCCTTCCATCACCGCCTGCTTCAGATCCCGCCAGTCCTCCTGCGTCGGGATGTCGATGCCGGTGGTCTCGAACAGTTCCGCCACACGCTCCGTCGCCGGCAGCCATTCGGCTTGCGTGTATTTGTCGAAATATTCGCCCGAGGCGTATTTCGAGTTCTCGAAGCCCTTGAAGCTCTGGCCACGCTCGACAGCGAGCCGGTTCGAGGCGCGGATCGCATGGTAGGTCACCGTATAGAAATAGATATTGGTGAAATCCACGCCTTCGTCGGAGCCATAGAAAATGCGCTCGCGGGCGAGAAAGCCGTGCAGGTTCATCTGGCCGAGGCCGATGGCGTGGCTCTCGTCGTTGCCCTTGGCGACGGAGGGCACCGAGGAAATGTGGCTCATGTCTGAAACCGCCGTGAGCGCCCGGATCGCCGTCTCGATCGTCTTGCCGAAATCGGCTGAATCCATCGCGGCGGCGATGTTCAGCGAGCCGAGATTGCAGGAAATGTCCTTGCCCAGATGCTTGTAGGAGAGATCGTCGTTGAACTCGCTCGCCTCGCTCACCTGCAGGATTTCCGAGCAGAGGTTGCTCATGGTGACGCGACCGGCGATCGGGTTGGCGCGGTTCACCGTGTCCTCGAACATGATGTAGGGGTAGCCGCTCTCGAACTGGATTTCGGCGATCATCTGGAAAAAGTCGCGCGCCTTGATCTTCTTCTTGCGAATGCGGCTGTCGGCGACCATCTCCCGGTACCTCTCGGTCACCGAGATTTCGGTGAACGGCGCGCCATAGACGCGTTCAACGTCATAGGGCGAAAACAGGTACATGTCCTCGTTGTTCCGGGCGAGTTCGAAGGTGATGTCCGGAATGACGACGCCGAGCGAGAGCGTCTTGATCCTGATCTTCTCGTCGGCGTTTTCGCGCTTGGTGTCGAGAAAGCGCATGATGTCAGGATGGTGGGCGTTCAGATAGACCGCTCCGGCTCCCTGACGCGCGCCGAGTTGATTGGCGTAGGAGAACGAATCCTCCAGCAGTTTCATGACAGGGATGATGCCCGAGGACTGGTTTTCTATGTGCTTGATCGGCGCGCCAGCCTCGCGGATGTTGGTGAGCGACAGCGCCACGCCGCCGCCGCGCTTGGAGAGCTGCAGCGCCGAATTGATCGACCGGCCGATGCTCTCCATATTGTCCTCGACCCTGAGCAGGAAGCACGAAACGAGTTCGCCGCGCTGCTTCTTCCCGGCATTGAGAAAGGTTGGCGTCGCCGGCTGAAAGCGGCCGGAAATGATCTCGTCGACGAGGTCGCAGGCAAGTTTCTCGTCGCCCCGTGCCAGCGCCAGCGCCACCATGCAGACGCGGTCCTCGTAGCGCTCCAGGTAGCGCTTTCCGTCAAAGGTCTTCAGCGTGTAGCTGGTGTAGTATTTGAACGCGCCGAGGAACGTCGGAAACCGGAACTTTCGCGCATAGGCCTCGTCGAACAGGTCGCGGACAAAGTTGAAGGAATACTGGTCGAGCACCTCCTGCTCGTAGTAGCCCTCGGTCACGAGGTAATCGAGCTTCTCGCGCAGGTTATGGAAGAACACCGTGTTCTGGTTGACGTGCTGTAGAAAGTACTGCCGCGCCGCCATCCGGTCCCTGTCGAGCTGGATGTTTCCCTGCTCGTCGTAGAGGTTCAGCATGGCGTTCAGCGCGTGGTAGTCCAGCGCGGGTTCCCCGGCCTTTGCCGGGCGTTCTAGCGTGAGCGTGTCCAAAATCGTTCCAATCCGTGTCTGACGTTAATGACGTCATCGTCGGTGCCCAGGAGTTCGAACCGGTAGAGGTACGGAACCTTGCACTTGGCGGAGATGACGTCGCCGGCGATCCCGAAGGTCGCGCCGAAATTGCTGTTGCCCGCGGCGATCACGCCGCGGATGAAGGAGCGGTTGCCCGTGTCGTTGAGAAAGCGGATCACCTGCTTGGGCACCGCCCCCCTCCCGTCGTTGCCGCAGTAGGTCGGGACGACCAGCACATAGGGGCGGTCGACCCGCAGGTCGCTTGCGGCGACGGGAATGCGGATCGCCTGTCTTCCGAGCCGACCGACGAAGCGATGGGTGTTCTCGGACCGGCTGGAGAAATAGAGGAGATCGCCCACTACGGCACTCACGCCAGGGCGCTGATCATGTCCGGGCGAAAGCCGGCCCAATGCTGCCCACCGGCAATGACGACGGGAACCTGGCGGTAACCGAGCCCCTGCACAAGGGCGAAGGCATCGGCATCCTCGGATACATCGACGACCTGATAATCGATGCCCTGGCGGTCGAGCGCGCGGGTTGTCGCGGTGCATTGGACGCAGGCGGGCTTGCTGTAGACGGTGATGGTCATGGATATCCTCGTGAGATCGATTGGCGTGCGGGATCGTTCGGCCAACCAGAGGCGGCCGTTGCAGAGACGGAATTTGGACGCAGTCAGCTGAGGCCCTGGAACTAGGACCCGTTACTCACGTTGACGCAGACGGAAAAGCTGGACATGGACTTCACCCCGAAGTGGCTCAGACGGGAGCTTCGGGAAGCGGCGCGCGGGACGTCATGCCACGGCGCATCGCTTTCCTGCCGACACCCCGCCGGTGGACGTTTCGTTCGAGGCAGGTCTCCTGGCTCACGGGTCATCATGCTCGCTCGGCCTTCCCGGAAACAACGCTCCAGTGTCCAAATCGAACGGCACTCTCCGTTCACAGTTGCGGGGGCAGCTCCGGCTTGGCGATCATCATGTCCGCCGACCGAATTCCCATCTTAGCCTTCGATACTCTCGAATCGAAGGAACCTTGAACACTAAATATGGTAGACGAACCCCAAAATCAGTCAACAACTATGGTCGCATGCAAGCATCATCGTCGGGGATAACTGCTACCGGCCGATGATTGCCATCCACGGCGACCATGACCAGCGTGCCTCTCGCCGTCATCTGCGGGCTCCGGTGGGATCACCCGGAAAGACGGTATCGACGAGGGAGGCAGGAGCCGGCCCTCCGGCCGGCTCCCCTTGCGATGCGGTCTTGCGCCTTATGCCTGCACCGGGCGCGGCTTGCCGCCCAGTGTCTCCTGCCGCAGCTTCCGCGCCGCCTCGACCATGTTGATCAGCGCCGGCTTCACGTCCTTCCACTTGCGGGTCTTCAGGCCGCAATCAGGGTTCACCCAGAGCTGGTCGTCAGCCAGGCGCTCGCGCGCGAGATCAAGCAGGGTCTTCATTTCGTCAACGTCCGGAACACGCGGCGAGTGGATGTCATAGATGCCGGGGCCGATCTCGTTGGGGTAACGCTCGCCGGCGAAGGCCTGCAGCAACTCCATCTTCGACCGCGAGGTCTCGATCGAGATGACGTCCGCATCCATCGCCGCGATCGCGGGCATGATGTCGTTGAACTCCGAATAGCACATATGGGTGTGAATCTGGGTCTCGTCCGCAACGCCGGTCGAGCACAGGCGGAAGGATTCGACCGCCCAGTCCAGATAGTGCCGCCAGTCCTTGTGGCGAAGCGGCAAGCCTTCCCGCAACGCCGCTTCGTCGATCTGGATGATGGCCGCACCTGCGCTCTCCAGGTCGAGCACCTCGTCGCGGATCGCAAGCGCGATCTGGCGGCACACCGTTTCGCGCGGCAGGTCGTCACGCACGAAGGACCAGTTCAGGATCGTGACGGGGCCGGTCAGCATGCCCTTCATCGGCTTCTGCGTCAGCGACTGGGCATATTCCCACCAACCGACCGTCATCGGGTTCGGCCGCGAAACGTCGCCATAGATGATGGGCGGGCGAACGTAGCGCGAGCCGTAGCTCTGTACCCATGCATGTTTGGTGAAGGCGAAGCCGGAAAGCTTCTCGCCGAAATACTGCACCATGTCGTTGCGCTCGAACTCGCCGTGGACAAGGACGTCCAGCCCGATCTCCTGTTGCCACCGCACGGCTGCCGCAGTCTCGCGCTCCAGGAATGCCTTGTAGTCGACATAGCTCAATTCGCCCCTGTCATGCATGGAGCGCGCCTTGCGAACCTCGGCGGTCTGCGGGAACGAACCGATCGTGGTCGTCGGGAACAGCGGCAGGTCGAAGCGTCGGCGCTGGGCGTCCTGCCGGCGACGGAAGGTCGAGCGTCGCTTCTGTTCCACGCCTTCGAATTCGGCAAGGCGGCCGGCGACGATCGGATCATGGACACGGACCGACGTCAGCCGCGCCTGCGTTACTGCGGCGTTCGCTCCCAGTGCAGGGATTTCTGCACTTTCATCCCCGTCTAGCGCGGTGGAAAGGAGCGTGAGTTCGTCGAGTTTCTGGACTGCGAACGAAAGCCAGGATTTGAGCTCCTCGTCGAGCGCGGTCTCCAGCGTCACGTCGATCGGCAGGTGAAGGAGCGAGCAGGACGGCGCGATTTGAATGGTGTCGCGGTTCCCTGAGGCAACCGCCGAGGCGACCGTCTCCCTCACTTTCGCAAGATCGCTCCTCCAGATGTTTCGGCCGTCGATCACGCCCAGCGAGAGCGTCTGGCCGGGCGCGGCCTTGGCAATCACGTCGCTTGCCTGTTCTGGCGCGCGCACGAGATCGACGTGAAGCCCTGCAACAGGCAGGCCGATGGCCGTGTCGAGGTTATCGCCGAGGGCACCGAAGTAGCTTGCCAGCATGATCTTGAGGTCGGGGACCAAGGCGGCGAACGCGGCATAGGTGTGGACGAGCGCCTGACGCTCCTCCTCCGTCAGGTCCAGAACAAGGCACGGCTCGTCGAGCTGGATCCATTCCGCGCCCGCATTCGAAAGCTCGGCGAGGATTCTCGCATAGACCGGCAGCAGCCGCTCCAGCAGTAGCAGCGGGTTCGCACCGTCGCGCGACTTGCCGAGCTTCAGGAACGTGACAGGGCCAAGCAGAACCGGGCGCGTTTCTACCCCGATCGCCCGCGCCTCTAGGAAGGCTTGCAGCGGCTTGTTCGTGGTGAGTTCGAAGCTTTGCTCTTTCTCGAACTCGGGAACGAGGTAGTGGTAGTTCGTATCAAACCATTTGGTCATTTCGAGCGCCGGCACGCCGTAACCGTGATGGGCGTGACCGCAGGCCGCATGGCCCCCGTTTGATCCACGCGCCATGGCGAAATAGACGTCGAGATCGACCGGGCCGCCGCTCCACCCATAGATTGGCGGAATTGCTCCGACCATGACGGCCGTGTCAAGGACGTGATCGTAGAGGGAGAAATCGTTCGACGGGATGACGTCGATCCCCTTGGCGTTCTGTTCCAGCCAGTTGTCGGCACGAAGCCTGGCAGCCGTTTCGAGCAGTGCGCCACGGTCGGACTTACCCGACCAATAGGATTCCAGAGCGAATTTCAGCTCTCGATGTCTTCCAATCCTTGGGAAGCCGAGATTTGCAGTCTTGATGGTCATTTCCTTACCCCGAAGGTTGTGGGCAAGGCATTGGCTGACGCATCGGCGCACGGATATGGGGGAACCGGGCGCAAAGCGGCACACCGGACACCCCGCCCGTGGACGTTATCTATCGCGGCAGGTCTCCTGGCTTGCGGGTCATCGCCACCGTCCGTCTTCCCGAGGCGTCTTCCTCAGTGACATATTGGACAGCGGCTCTCCGCCTACAGTTGCGGGGGCAGCTCCGGCATGGGCGCGTGAAGCGCCGTCACCGTATTCCCTCTTAGCTCCGGATCGCAAAATCCGCAGAACCACGATGCCACACCATGGCCTGCGGGAGGGGTGTCGTCAAGGGATATAAAGGAATCTTTATGTCCCTTCTGCCATGCAAAAAGCCGCTGGAAACGGGCGCGTTTCCAGCGGCTTTGTTTTCGGGCACCCGGCCGGATGGTTCAGGTTCGGGCGGCCAGGCGGTCGATTGCGTTCTGTGTCGATGCGCCGAAATCGCCGTCGATCGGGCCGTTGTAGTAGCCGCGGGATTTCAGGATCTGCTGGAACTCCTTGCGGAACTGCGGCGTGAAATTCGCCGGCGATCCCTTGAGTTCCTGCAGCTTGCCCTGGTCGCCGCCTTCGATGCTGGCGGCGGCCCAGCGGGCAGCTTCCCGGGCGTTGGCGCGCGTTCCAAGCCCCTGGTCATAGAGACGCGACAGGTTGCCCATGGCGTAGGTATTGCCGCCATTCGCCGCCTTCTCGTACCAGTCGACCGCCTGGACATAGTCCTGCTTCACGCCGTTGCCGACATCGTAGAGCCAACCGATCGAGGCCATGGAGTAGTAGTCGTTGAAGGCTGCGGCCTTCTCGTACCACCTGAGCGCTTCGGTATAATCGACAGGAACGCCCACGCCGGACTGGTAGGCATAGCCGAGCGACGACATGGCGTTGACATCGCCGCCTTCCGCGCCCTTCTTGTACCAGTCGAGCGAGACCTTGTAGTCGCGCGCCGTGCCGAGGCCCTCGCGGTAGAACCAGCCCATTGTGGCCTGTGCATTGGCATAGCCCTGTTCGGCTGCCTTGCGATACCACTTGAGCGCCTCCTCGAAGTCCTTGCGCGTGCCGTTATAGCCTTCGCGGTAGAGCCAGCCGAGGGATGCCTGGGCATAGGGGTTACCGGCGTTGGCGGCCTGCTCGAACATGCGGGTGCCCTTGCCCATGTCGGCTGCGCCGTCCGTGCCGTAGATCGAATACCAGGCAAGGTTCGTCAGCGCGTAGAGGTTCCCCTCGTCGGCAGCTTTCTGGTAGTGCTCGCGCGCCTGCTTGTAGTTGCGCGCGGCGTCGTGCGCACGACCCAGCGTGTTGCGGATCGAGTTGTCCGACGGATTGGCGTTGAGCGCCGCTTCGCAGACCGGGATCGCACGGCCGTAGTCGATCTGCGCAAAGAGCTTGCCCGCAAAGCCCGGCCTGAGGTTCGGTTCACCGGCCAGTTCGTAGCACTGGTCGGCATCCGAACCGCTGAGCGTGACCGTCGACTGGTTGGCGCCCGTCGACGTGGTGGTGGTCGAAAGCGCCGCAGTGTCGTTGCGGCCGCCTGCCAGCCTGTCGATCGCGGCGTAAGTCGCCGGGCCGAACTCGCCATCCGACGTGCCGCTATAGTAGCCGCGCTCGCGAAGCAGGTCCTGCATTTCCTTGCGGAAAGCGACCGTGAAGTTGCCGGGGGTTTCCTTCAGTTCCTTCAGCTTGTTGGCATCGCCGCTTTCGATGCTCGCAGCAGCCCAACGGACAGCCTCCTTCGCATCGGCCGGCGTACCAAGACCCTGATCATAGAGGCGGGAGAGATTGCCCATGGCATAGGCGCTGCCGGCATCGGAAGCCTTCTCATACCAGTAGCGGGCCTCCACATAGTCCTGCTTCACGCCGTTGCCGACGTCATACAGCCATGCCAGCGAAGCCATCGAGTAGGAATCGCCCATATTGGCGGCCTTCTCGTACCAGGTCTTGGCTTGCGCATAATCCTGCGCCGTGCCGAGGCCGCTCTGGTAGGCCCAACCGAGCGAGGACATGGCGTTGGCATCGCCCGCCTCGGCTGCCTTGCGGTACCAGGCGAGCGACTGCACGTAATCCTGCGGAACGCCGAGGCCTTCACGATAGAACCAGCCCATCGTCGCCATGGCATTGGCATAGCCCTGATTGGCCGACTGCTGGTACCACTTCACCGCTTCGGCATAGTCCTGGCGCGTGCCGCCGTAGCCTTCCCGGTAGAGCCAGCCGAGCGAGGCCTGACCATAGGAATTGCCCGCAATGGAGGCCTTTTCGAGCATCGAAAGGCCCTTCGGCACATCGACCGGGCCGTCCGTGCCGTAGACCGAGAACCAGGCAAGGTTGGTGAGCGCGTACATATTGCCGAGCTCAATAGCCTTTTCGTAGTTGCGGCGGGCTTCGACATAGTTGCGATCGGCGTCGTGCGCGCGGCCGAGCAGGTTGACGAGCATGCCGTCGGAAGGGTTCTCGTTGACTGCCTGCGCGCAGGCGGTGAGCGCCCGCTTGGCATCGATCTTCAGGAAGTTGACGCCCATGAAGCCGGGCAGCGACTGCGGCTCGCCGGCCAGAAGGAAGCAGTCGCGCGAAGCGGCGGTCTCCTTCGAGGCGACATCGACGCTGAGCCCCTTCTTCGGCTCCAGCGCGGCAATGAGCTGTTCGGCATCGCCGCGGTTGCGGCTGTCGGGATAGCGCTCGATGAAGCGCTGGAGGGCGGCCGCGTCGGTCGAGCCCTTCAGCGCTTCCCAGGCAATGCCCGCCGCATCCTGGCCATCGGTCTGGGTGGCTTCCTTGAGGCTGGCGAGCTTCTTTTCCGCCAGCATCTTGTAGACGGGATCCTTGCCGTGCTTGGCGATGAAGGCGGCGATCAGGTCCTCGTCGGCGAGGTCGCGAATGTTCTGCCAGTCGGCAGCCGCTTCCGACTGGCCGTTCGGCGAGACTTCCTGCGTGTTGCCGCTATTGGTGACATTGATGTTCACTTCCTTGATGTTCAGGAAGATCTGCGCGCCACCGAGCGATCCGTAGACGAAGGGTTCCTGCTCGCGGTTGGTGGCTTCCACCACCTCGTCGCGCACCTTGCCGAGCGCGATGCGCACGTCGAGGCCCGGTTCGGTCAGGTATTTGGAGAGCGCGGTGGCGAAGGGGCTGTTCTTGCCCTCCCCGTCCAGCGCCACCGTTCCGGCCTTCGAGGCGAAGGCGATCAGCGTATCGGCCGATTCGGGTTCGACGCGGGCAAGTCCGCGCGTCACGGCGCGGGTGCTGACCGAACGCGTCATCGACTGGGAGAACGGGTTGTTGCGGCAGGCGTCCAGAATGAAGAGCTTCAGCTTCTTCGCGCCTTCCAGCGAGCGCTGCACGCGGTCGATCGCGACGCTTTCATCCTCGACGTCGCGGTCGCTTTTCAGCGCCGCATCGACCGGAATGAGATAGTTGATGCCATTCATCTCCATGGCGTGGCCGGAATAATAGACCACCGCCATTTCCGCATCCACCGAATCGTCCTCGAATTCGCGCAGCGCCTTCACCATGGCGGCGCGATCGAGATCCAGGACGATCTTGACGGAATCGAAGCCGGCCCCCTCGAACGAGGCGCGCATCAGCTCCACATCGTTCGCAGGATTGTTAAGCTGGGCCGTCTCTTCGTATTTCTGGTTGCCTATCAGCAATGCAACGCGTTTCGCCTCAGCGGCATCCACGTTGAACACAACGACAGCAATCGAGACAACGAAAACCGGCGCCCAGCGTTTTTTTATTCGCGTGAACATACGCTTCCCTCCGGCATTATCACCGATGAGTATTACGTATGGCTCATGCGGTTTCAATGCGTGGGCAAACGGATTTTTATCCAAGCCACCGAAAGATCAGGCTAATCCGATCTCCACCCAGCGCGCTTCACGGAAGGATTGCGCCATCGCGTGTACGGATTTCTCGATGCGCAGGCCATGGTTGAAGTCGATGGAATGGGAGGCCATGCCGGCAATGGCGGCGATCAGCTCGCGGCATTCGATGACCTTGAGGTCGTTGAAGCCGAGGCCGTGGCCGGGAGCCGGAATGAAGCGGTCATAGGGCTTGTGGTGCGGCGCGGTCAGGATCGTCGAAAAGCCCTGCTCGCTCGCCCGTCCGTCCGTCGTATAGAGCTGGAATTCGTTCATCCGCTCCTGATCGTAGAGGATCGATCCCTTCGAGCCGTAGATCTGGAGGGCAATGCGCCCCTTGCGGCCCCAGGCCGAGCGATTGGCCATCAGCACGCCGGAAATGCCGCCGGGCAGGCGCATGAGCACGCTTGCAATATCGTGATTCTCGACGGCGCGGCGGCCCCCCTCTTTCAGCGGGCGCTCGGCATAGGGCTTTGCCAGCGAAGCGATGACCGCCTCGACATGGCCGAACAGGCTCCAGAGCAGCGAGAGCGGATGCACGGCGAAATCGTCCAGTGCGCCGTAGCCGGACGAGGCCTCGCTCTTCCAGTAGAACGGCGCCTGCGGATCGGCCATGAAATCCTCGTCCATCTCGATGCGGACGTGGTTGACCGTACCGATGGCGCCCTCGTCGATGAGCGAACGGATGTGCCGCATCACCGGGTTCTGGATATAATTGTAGCCCATGACCGCGACCTTGCCGGAGGAACGCTGGGCAGCGAGCATGCGCTCGGCGTCGGCAAAGGCCGGCGCCATGGGCTTCTCGCACCAGACATGCTTGCCCGCCTCCAGCGCGGCAATCGCCATTTCGGCGTGGAACTGGTTGGGCGTGGTGACGGAGATCACGTCGACATCGGGATCGGCAAGCAGATCGCGCCAGTTGGCCGTCGATTTTTCAAAGCCGAATTCACGGGCGCGGCTTGCGGCGAGACCGGCATCGGCCTCCGCAAGATGCACGAGGCGCGGGCGCTCGACATCGCCGAAGACCGCGCTGACATTGTTCCAGGCGAGCGCGTGGCACTTGCCCATATAACCCGTGCCGATCAGTCCAATCCCGAGGGCCTTCATGCCATGTCCTCCATCCGCTATATCTCGCCGCTGGGCGTTGCGTACGCCATGCATAGCGGGAAAGATTTGGAACGAAAACTATCTTTTCCGCGAATATGGAATATTTATTTCATCTGTAGCAGAATGGCCGCCCAAGGAGAACAGAATCCATGAACAGCAGTGAAGCGGCCACGGCGCGCGTACCCCGTGATTTCGACAGTTTGCGCAGCGTCATCATCGAGCGCAAGACAACCATGCCGAAACGGCTCGCGCAGGTGGCCGCCTATGCGCTCTCCAATCCTGACGAGATGGCCTTCGGCACCGCCGCGAGCATCGCAACGGCGGCCGACGTCCAGCCCTCCACGCTGGTGCGCTTGGCCCACCACCTCGGTTATGAGGGTTTTTCGGATCTCCAGAACGTTTTTCGCGCGCGGCTGCGCGACCGCACGCTCTCCTATGAGGAACGCCTCCTTTCGCTTGAATCGGGACCGGCGGCGAGCAGCGACATGGAACTGCTCTCGGGTTTCCTCACCGCCGCCAGCCAGTCCGTCGCCCGGCTCGCCAGCACCATCGATGGCGAGACCTTCTCCAAAGCCGTCGATCTGCTCGCCCGCGCCGAGATCATCTATCTCGTCGCCAAGCGGCGCTCCTATCCGCTGACGGCCCATATCGCCTATGCTTTCGGCAAGCTCGGCATCCGCCACCAGATCATCGCCTCGCCGAACGGCATCGATCCGGAAATGACGCAGTTTGCGACCAGCCGGGACGCCGTCATCGCTGCAAGTTTTGCGCCCTACGCCGCAGAAAGCCTTGCGCAGGCACAGGAACTGGCGGGCCGGGGCGTGCCGATCGTCGCCATCACCGATTCCGTCTTCTCTCCCCTCGCCGCTTCGGCGACGCACTGGTTCGAGGTTTCCGAAGCCGACTATGCGGGCTTCCGCTCGCTTTCCGCCTCGATGGCGCTCGCCATGGCGCTTCCGGTCGCCATTGCGGAAAAGCGCCGCAGCCTGCGGCGTTCCTCGCGGCGAAATGTTGTGGAATAGAAACGGAATGGATATTCCGAATTGACATAATAATGGAATTCATGTTTCATTTTCCCGCGATGCCGCCGCACTTTCATGACGGCGCCGCAAGACCGGGAGGAAGACATGCGCCATATTGACCAGGACAAGACGCTCGACGTCATCACGATCGGCCGTTCGTCCGTCGACCTCTATGGCCAGCAGCTCGGCACGCGCCTGGAAGACACGGCCTCCTTCGCCAAGTCCGTGGGCGGCTGCCCGGCGAATATCGCGATCGGCACCGCCCGCCTCGGCCTCAAATCCGCGCTGATCACCCGCGTCGGCGACGAGCAGATGGGCCGTTTCATCCGTGAGCAGTCCGCCCGCGAAGGCGTCAATGTCGAGGGTATCCGGACCGACAAGGAGCGGCTTACGGCGCTCGTCCTGCTCGCCATCGAATCCGAAGGCGTTTCGCCGATGATCTTCGTGCGCACCGACTGCGCCGACATGGCGCTGGACGAAGGCGACGTGGACGAGGCCTTCGTGCGTTCGTCGCGCGCCGTACTTGTCTCCGGCACGCACTTCTCGCGGCCCAACACCGAGGCCGCGCAGCGCAAGGCGATCCGCATCGCCCGCGAAAGCGGCGGCAAGGTCATCTTCGACATCGACTACCGCCCGAACCTCTGGGGCCTTGCCGGCCATGCGGAAGGTTTCGAGCGTTACGTGAAATCCGACCATGTCTCCGCCATCATGAAATCCGTTCTGCCGGATTGCGACCTCATCGTCGGCACGGAAGAAGAGATCATGATCGCCTCCGGGGCCGATGACGTGCTTGCCTCGCTGAAGGCGATCCGCGCGGTTTCCGCCGCCACCATCGTGCTGAAGCGCGGCGCCATGGGCTGCATCGTCTATGACGGCCCGATTTCGGACGACCTGGAAGACGGTGTGGTCGGTGATGGCTTCCCCATCGAGGTCTATAATGTGCTGGGCGCGGGCGATGCCTTCATGTCGGGCTTCCTGCGCGGCTGGCTCACCGGCGAAGACCATGCGACCTCGGCCACCTGGGCCAATGCCTGCGGCGCCTTCGCCGTCTCGCGCCTGCTCTGCTCGCCGGAATATCCGAGCTGGGACGAGCTGGACTTCTTCCTGAAGAACGGCAGCCGGCACCGGGCGCTCAGGAGAGACGAGGCCATCAACCACATCCACTGGGCGACGAACCGCAAGAATGGCGACATTCCGCTCCTGATGGCGCTTGCCTGCGATCACCGCATGCAGCTTGTCGATGTCGCTGACGAGTTGAAGGTCCCGCACGAAAAGATTTCCGAATTCAAGCGCCTCACCGTAAAGGCCGCCGCCCGAGTGGCGGAGGGTCGCCCCGGCTATGGCATGCTGATCGACGAGCGCTTCGGTCGTGACGCCTTCTTCGACGCCGCCACCGAGAATTTCTCGTGGCTCGGCCGCCCTGTCGAGCTGCCCGGCTCCAAGCCGCTGCGCTTCGAGTTCAGCCAGGATATCGGCTCGCAGCTCGTCGAATGGCCGCTCGACCATTGCATCAAGTGCCTGTGCTTCTATCATCCGGACGATCCGGCGGCGCTCAAGCAGGAGCAGCAGGAGAAGCTGCGCACGCTCTTCGAGGCGGCGCGCCGCGTCGGCCGCGAATTGCTGGTCGAGATCATCGCCGGCAAGAACGGGCCGCTCAAGGATGATACGGTGTCGACGGCGCTTCAGGAACTCTACGATCTCGGCATCAAGCCGGACTGGTGGAAGCTGGAGCCGCAGGCTTCGCCCGAGGCATGGCGCAACATCGAGGCGGTGATCGCCAAGAATGACGCCTATTGCCGTGGTATCGTGCTGCTTGGCCTGGAAGCGCCGAGCGAGGAACTGGTCAAGGCCTTCGAGGCGACGAAGGTCGCACCGGCGGTCAAGGGTTTCGCGGTCGGCCGCACGATCTTTGTCGATGCCGCCCGTGCCTGGATGGCCGGCAAGATGGATGACGAGGCAGCGATTTCAGACATGGCCGGCCGCTTCCGCGAATTGACCGACGCCTGGCTTCGCACGCGCGGTCTCTAACAAGTATGGAATTTGGGAGGAACACCATGGGCAAGACGATCCGGCTGACGATGGCGCAGGCCGTCGCGCATTTCCTGAAGGCACAGATGACGGTCGTCGATGGCAAGAAGGTCCCGATCTTCGCCGGCGTCTGGGGCATCTTCGGCCACGGCAATGTCGCGGGAATAGGCGAAGCGCTCTATCAGGTGCGCGAGGATCTGCCGACGCTGCGCGCCCATAACGAACAGGGCATGGCGCATGCCGCCGTCGCCTTCGCCAAGGCAAGCTTCCGCCAGCGCTTCATGGCCTGCACGACCTCCATCGGCCCCGGCGCGCTCAACATGGTGACGGCAGCCGGCGTTGCCCATGTCAATCGCCTGCCCGTACTGTTCCTGCCCGGCGACGTCTTCGCCAACCGCATTCCCGATCCGGTTCTCCAGCAGATCGAGAACTTTGGCGACGGCACCGTTTCGGTGAACGACGCCTTCCGCTGCGTCTCGCGCTATTTCGACCGCATCACCCGCCCCGAACAGATCATCCCGGCGCTGAAGCGCACCATGCAGGTGCTGACCGATCCGGTCGATTGCGGCCCGGTGACGCTTTCGCTCTGCCAGGACGTGCAGGCGGAAGCCTATGACTATCCGGCAAGCCTCTTTGCGGAGAAGGTGTGGACGCAGCGCCGCCCCCGCCCCGACACGGAGGAACTCGCTGCCGCCATCGCCACGCTGCGCAAGGCGCAAAAACCGCTGATCATCGCCGGCGGCGGCGTGCTTTATTCGCAGGCGACCGCCGAACTCAAGGCCTTTGCCGGCATGCACGGCATTCCGGTCGCCGTAACCCAGGCCGGTAAATCCGCGCTCCCGGACGATCATCCGCTATGCATGGGCTCGGTCGGCGTCACCGGCACCTCGGCGGCCAATGCCTTTGCCGAAGAGGCCGACGTCATCCTGGCCGTCGGCACGCGCATGCAGGATTTCACCACCGGTTCCTGGGCGCTCTTCAAGAATGAAGATGTGACGATGATCGGCCTCAACACGGTCTCCTTCGACGCGGCCAAACGCGACAGCCAGCCGCTCGTCGCCGATGCGCGCGAGGGCCTGACGCTGCTTTCCGAAGCGCTCGGCGGCTGGAAGGCGCCGAACTCGGTCGAGGCGGCAGCAAGGAGCCGCAAGGCAGAATGGATGGCGGCGGCCGATAGGGCGACCGCGGCGACCAATGCGGCCCTCCCCTCCGACGCGCAGGTCATCGGCGCGGTGCAGCGCACGATCGGCGGCGAGAATTCAGTCATGGTCTGTGCCGCCGGCGGCTTGCCGGGTGAATTGCACAAGCTCTGGCAGGCCCACAAGCCGGGCGGCTACCATATGGAATACGGCTTTTCCTGCATGGGCTACGAGATTGCCGGCGGCCTCGGCGTCAAGTTGGCGCGGCCGGAGGCGGATGTCGTCGTCATGGTCGGCGACGGCTCCTACATGATGATGAATTCCGAGCTTTCGACCTCGATCATGCTCGGCCAGAAGCTGACCATCGTGGTGCTCGACAACCGCGGCTATGGCTGCATCAACCGGCTGCAGATGGGCACCGGCGGCGCGAACTTCAACAACCTCCTGAAGGACTCGATGATCGAGATGATGCCGGACATCGATTTCCGCGCGCATGCCGAAAGCATGGGCGCAGTCGCCGTGAAGGTGTCGTCCATCGCCGACCTCGAGACGGCGATCCAGAACAGCAAGGGCAACGACCGCACCTCGGTCATCGTCATCGACACCGACCCGCTGATCACCACCGAGGCCGGCGGCCACTGGTGGGACGTGGCCGTGCCGGAAGTGAGCCCGCGCGGCGAAGTGAACAAGGCGCGTGAGGCCTATGTGAAGGCCCGCGCGGCACAGCAGATCGGTTGAGGAAGACAATCCCTCTCTCCCGTCATCCTCCGGCTTGCCCGAGGATGACAGGAGAAGGAAAGACAATGACATGGGCGGCCAGTTGCCCCCGCAAGGAGACTATCGATGAAAGCCAAACTCGGCATGTCGCCCATCGCCTGGTGGAACGACGACCTTCCGGAACTCAGCGACGACGTGTCCCTCGAGGAATGCCTGCGCCAGTCGCGCAGCGCCGGCTTTACCGGCATGGAACAGGGCCGCCGTTTCCCGGGCAATCCGGAAGAAATGCTGCCTATCCTGCGCGCCGCCGACGTCACGCTGTGCGGCGGCTGGTTCTCCGGCACGCTGGTCGATGAGGAACTCTCGGCCAACAAGGACCGCATCGCGCCGATGATTGAGCTGTTCAAGGCGGTCAATGCGCCCTGCATCGTCTATGGCGAAGTCGGCCGGTCCATCCAGGGCGACCGCTCCAGGCCGCTCGCCACCAAGCCGCGCCTTTCCGACGACGAGATGAAGGCCTATGGCCGCCGTCTTACCGAATTCGGCGAATGGTGCGCCGACCGGGGCATGCCGCTGTCCTATCACCACCACATGGCCGCCGTCGTGGAGACCGAGCCGGAACTCGACGCTTTCATGCGCAATTCCGGCGAAGGCATTCCGCTGCTGCTCGATGCCGGGCACCTCGCCTTTGCCGGCGGTGACGTGCTGCGCGCCATCGACAACCACCACGCCCGCATCAACCACGTCCACGTCAAGGATATCCGCAAGGCCGTGGTGGACGGGCTCGATCGCAGCAAGCAATCCTTCCTCGACGCGGTGGCGCTCGGCGCCTTCACCGTGCCGGGCGACGGTTCGCTCGATTTCGGCGCGATCGTCCGCAAGCTGGCTGACTACGGCTATGAAGGCTGGTTCGTCGTCGAGGCCGAGCAGGATCCGCGCAATGCGCCGCCGCAGAAGATGGCCGAAGTCGGCTATGCGGAACTGATGAGCGTCATGACCGCTGCGGGCTATACCGTGGAAACGGAAGGCTTTCCGAAAGGATAGGAGTGAACCCATGCCGAAGCTGCTGGTAAAACCGAACGGCGCGCACGGCCGCGTCAGCCATGTCACGCCGGAAAGCGCCGGCTGGACCTATGTCGGTTTCGATGTGCATCGCATGAAGCCGGGCGAGATCGTCGCGGCGGAAACGGGAAGCCGCGAAGTCTGCCTTGTCTGGATTTCCGGCAAGGGCAAGGCGACGGCGGGCGGCCAGGATTTCGGCATTCTCGGCGAGCGCATGAGCCCGTTCGAGGGCGCGCCGCATGCGCTTTACATTCCGGCCGATTCCAACTGGTCGGTGACGGCGGAGACCGATCTGGAACTCGCCGTCTGCTCGGCACCGGGCGGCGGCGACTACAAGGCGAAGGCCATTGCGCCGGGCACGCATCCGAAACTCAGCCGGGGCAAGGGCTCCAACGTCCGCCACGTCCACAACATCATGCCGGAGGACGACAATTCGGCCCATTCCCTGCTCGTGGTGGAAGTCGTCACGCCGAGCGGCAACACCTCGTCCTACCCGTCGCACAAGCACGACCAGGACGACCTGCCGAACGAAAGCCTCTTGGAAGAGACCTATTATCACCGCCTCAACCCGCCGCAGGGCTTTGCCTTCCAGCGGGTCTACACGGACGACCGGTCGCTCGACGAGGCAATGGCGGTGGAGGATGGCGATGTGACGCTGGTGCCGAAGGGCTATCACCCCTGCGCCACCATCCACGGCTACGACCTCTACTATCTCAATGTGATGGCCGGGCCGAAGCGCGTGTGGAAATTCCACAACGCAAGGGAACATGAGTGGCTGCTCGCCTGAGCAGCCACTGGAGCGTTTTGGTTTTGCGCCGTTCCGGGCGCAAGACCACGGCGCACCTTTGCTGGAACTGGTCTATCGCTTCCACTTGCGGGTGAGGCCCCATCCCTTCGCTATTTCCAGCGTCGAGGAAAAGCCGGCCTCCAGCATGAAGGGCTCGGCGGAAACGGCATGACCGCCGCCCTCGCCCGTAAGGACGGGCGTGCCGTGGCCCATGCCGTCGATTTCATGGAAGGCAACCAGCGGCCTGCCCTCCTTGTCGGGCCAGATGCGCGTGCGCCGGCCCTTCAGGCGCTTTTCAACGAAAGCCTCCTTCGGCAAGCGGTACAGGTCGCGCCACTGCTCGACCAGCGCAAGGCCGTTGGAGAGCGAGACCGTCTCATCCGCCGTGCCGTGCCAGATGGAAATGGCGGGCTTGCGGGCGATACGCGGGGAAACTGCGCGCACCAGATCGCTCCATTCGCGGGCGGTGCGATCCGGCGCCGCCGCCATGGCGTCGAAGGCGCGACTAGCATCACGCGCAGCACCGAACGGCAGGCCGGCGATGATCGCGCCACCGGCAAAAAGCGCCGGATAGTTGGCCAGCATGGCCGCCGTCATCGCCCCGCCGGCGGAAAGGCCGGTGATATAGACGCGCTCCGGGTCGCTTGCCGCCCGTTCCGCCGTATGCGCGACCATCTGGCGGATCGACATCAGTTCACCCCGGTCGCGCGTCACTTCGCTTGGCCGGAACCAGGTGAAACAGAGGCGCGGATTGTTCGCCTCGCGCTGCTGGGCGTAGACCACGGCAAAACCGCGCTCCTCCGCCAGCGACGCCCAGCCGGCGGCCCGGTCGTAGCTTTCCGCGTCCTGCTGGCAGCCGTGCAGCACCAGGACAAGCGGCTGCCCGGCGGGCAGGCCTTCCGGAACATGCTCGAACATGCGCAGGCAGCCGGGATTGCTGCCGAACTCCGTCTTTTCGACCAGCGGAAACGAACCGGCCGGCCGCCGTCGGGCGGGGAGCGCCTTGCGCTCGGCTTCATGGGAAAACGGCCAGAAAAGATTGCCCAGCCGGGCTTCGGTCGGCAACAGCCGCTCGACAGATCGCTTGAAGCGGTCCCGCAGGCCTGGCCTCCTTGTGGGGGAATTGCTCATTGTCAGGTTACTTGCTCGTTTGGAGCGGCGGGATCAAGGCAAAACGGGCAAATATCGCGCAGCGGCTCATTCTCCAGGCTCATGAGGGCATTCATAAATAGCCAAAGTGTTCGCCGGCCCTTTTCGTTCCCGCCCTTTCGGAGAGGAACAAGCTGATGTAGCACTTCTGCAACGACAAACCGCGACAGGATGGAAGCAATGAGCGAGCACCACAGCGCCACTCCGGAACAGGCCCGCGCCAAGATGGCGCCCTTCGACTGGGCCGATCCCTTCCTTCTGGAAGACCAGCTGACCGATGAAGAGCGCATGATCCGCGATACGGCGCGCGCCTATTGCCAGGACAAGCTCGCCTCGCGCGTCACCGAAGCGAACCGCCACGAGATCTTCCACCGCGAAATCATGAGCGAGATGGGCGAACTCGGCCTGCTCGGCCCGACCATTCCGGAAGAATATGGCGGGGTCGGCGCGAACTACGTTTCCTACGGCCTCGTTGCCCGCGAAGTCGAACGCGTCGATTCCGGCTATCGCTCGGCCATGTCGGTGCAGTCCTCGCTCGTCATGCACCCGATCTTTGCCTATGGAACGGAAGAAACCCGCCAGAAATACCTGCCCAAGCTCGCCTCCGGCGAATGGGTCGGCTGCTTCGGCCTGACCGAGCCGGACCATGGCTCGGACCCCTCCTCCATGATCACCCGCGCCAAGAAGGTCGACGGCGGCTACCTCGTCTCCGGCGCGAAGAACTGGATCACCAATTCGCCGATCGCCGACGTCGCCGTCGTCTGGGCAAAATCCGACGCGCATGACAACAAGATCAAGGGCTTCGTGCTGGATCGCGGCATGAAGGGCTTCGAAACGCCGAAGATCGAGGGCAAGTTCTCGCTGCGCGCCTCCGTCACCGGCATGATCATGATGCAGGACGTCTTCGTGCCGGACGAAAACCTGCTGCCGGAAGTCGCGGGTCTTGCCGGTCCCTTCGGCTGCCTCAACCGCGCGCGCTACGGCATTGCCTGGGGCGCGATGGGCGCGGCGGAATTCTGCTGGCACGCCGCTCGCCAGTACACGCTCGACCGCAAGCAGTTCGGCAGGCCACTCGCCGCCACCCAGCTCATCCAGAAGAAGCTCGCCGACATGGAGACCGAGATTTCGCTCGGCCTTCAGGGCGCGCTGCGCCTCGGCCGCCTGTTCGACGAGCATCGCGCGCCGGCTGAACTCATCTCGCTGATGAAGCGCAACAACTGCGGCAAGGCGCTCGACATCGCTCGCGTTTCCCGCGACATGCACGGCGGCAACGGCGTTTCCGACGAATACGGCGTCATCCGCCACGTCATGAACCTTGAAGCCGTCAACACCTATGAGGGCACGCACGACATCCATGCGCTGATCCTCGGGCGCGCGCAGACGGGTCTTCAGGCGTTCCAGTAAGCCTCGCCTCACCCACCACGTCATCCTCGGATGATGGAGGATCGGCCAGGCCTGCCGGCAAATCCAGCGGCCGCTCGTTAAAATGCGAGCGGCCGTTTTCATATCTTATCCATCCCGTTTCGCTACAGTACAAACCCGGCAACCGAAGCGGGAGGGCACCATGCCTCTCGAACATGTCCACGACCAGCTTCGCCTGCGCCATCCCAAGCGCAGTTTCGTCCAGCATCGCATCGACAGACCCGGCTTCATCACGCCGATCGGCCACCGGCTCAGCACGGCGATGCGCTATACCTGCTTCATCCGCAGCATTTCGAGCGCCGGCGCGACGCTTTCGATCAACAAGACACTGACGTTGCCGGAGAATTTCTACCTTGAGATCCAGGGTATCCACGACGGCATCGCCTGCACGGGATCGAAGCGCGAAGGGGAGGAACTGGCGGTGCGCTTCAACATGTTTCTCGACCCGAGCTTCCTCGACACCGTCATCGGCCGCCAGGCCGAAACGCTCGATGCCTGAAGCCTCTAAAAGGGGAACGGGTAAACTTTTAGATTTTTGCTTTAACGAAACAAAATAATCACCTGCAACACTCCTCCCATCTGTCGGGCATGATGCCCTAATCGGGAGTGTGCAATGAGTATCGGTGCCGACACACGGTCCGTCGCTGGACTTTACGAACGCAAGTGGGATCGCTTTTCCGTGAACCGGCAGGGCCTGCTGATGACGGTCGGCTTCGATCTCGCTGCACCGAAGGTGCGCAGCTGCAAGCTGATCGACATCTCGCAGGGCGGCGCCAGCTTTACCGTCACCACCACCATCGGCCTGCCGCTCCACTACTATCTTTCGATCGTCGGCGTCGCCTCGCGCATCGGCTGCGCGGAAGTCTACCGCAACGACAGCCGTGTCGGCGTGCAGTTCATCAAGGAGATCGACGAAGAACTGCTCCACACGATCGTCCGCTCCGACTACTTCACCGGCGGCGTCAACAGCCAGCCGAAGAAGGAGGAGCGCCGCTACATGGCGGGTGTCGAACGGGGCGGCATGCGCGCCTCCGCCACCTGATCGTTTCACCTTTGCGTTTTATTGGCTAGGTTGCCTGCGGAAGACCGATTCCGGCAGGCGCCTTGCGGCGATCGGCTGACGGCCTCCCGACCGTTCCTCCGATTTCCAGGCGCTTTCATGTCCGCATTTTCCCGTTTCACCGCCCTCGCCCAGACCCTGCCCGCAACCGTTCCTTTTGTCGGGCCGGAAGCCATCGAGCGTGACCGCGGCCTTGTCGTGCGCGCCCGTATCGGCGCGAACGAGAGCCGCTTCGGCCCCGCTCCTTCCGTTCTGGAGGCCATGGCCGCGGCGGCCGCTACGAGCTGGATGTATTGCGATCCGGAAAATTTCGAGCTTCGCGAGGCGCTCGCCCTGCACCACGGCGTTTCACGCGACAATATAGCGGTCGGCGGCGGCATCGACGGCCTGCTTGGCGAAATCGTGCGGCTCATTGTCGAACCGGGCACGCCAGTCGTCACCTCGCTCGGCGGCTATCCGACATTCAACTATCATGTGAACGGATTTGGCGGAAAACTGGTGACGGTGCCCTATTCGGGCGACAGGGAAGACCTCGCCGGCCTTCTTGACGCGGTGCGCCGCGAAGACGCGCCGCTCGTCTATTTCGCCAATCCCGACAATCCGATGGGAAGCTGGTGGGACGCCGACAGCGTCGTCGCCTTCGCCCGGGCGCTGCCGGAAACAACGATGCTCATCCTCGACGAGGCCTATGGCGAGACAGCGCCGGCGGGCACCATTCCGCCCATCGACGCACTGATCGGCCAGCCGAACATCCTGCGCATACGCACGTTTTCGAAGGCCTACGGCCTTGCCGGCGCGCGGATCGGCTATGCGATCGGCACGCTCGGCAATGCGCAGGCCTTCGACAAGATCAGAAATCATTTCGGCATGGCGCGGGTTTCGGTCGAGGCGGCGCTCGCCGCCCTGAAGGACCAGGCCTATCTTGCGGATGTCATCGCCCGCATTTCGGCATCGCGCGACCGCATCTCGGCCATCGCGCGGTCCAACGGCCTCACGCCGCTGGCCTCCGCCACCAATTTCGTCACCGTGGATTGCGGCCGGGACGGTGCCCATGCCCGGGCCATTGTCGACGGCCTGATGGAGCACGGCGTCTTCATCCGCATGCCGGGTATTGCCCCCCTCAACCGATGCATCCGCATCAGCGCCGGGCCGGAAGACGAAATGGCATTGCTCGAGGAAGCGCTGCCGCAGGTCCTGAAGCGGCTCGCCTGAGCGGCCCTGCACCTTGAAGACGGCGGCGGATCCGGTTCTTGCACCGTTTATCGCCCGCCTGTCCCTGATGCTTTTCTGGCCGCCGGCGCCAGCCGGCTTTCTCAGTGAACCGTCATCCACTCGCGAGCGGCGCGCAGCGCCAGCGCAAGGTCGGTCTTCGTCATCGTCGCCGCGAGGTCGGCGCGCAGCTCGGCGGCGCGTTCACAACCCCTGATGGCGGCAATATTGAGCCATTTGTGCGCCTGGACGAGGTCGACGCTGCAGCCGCGCCCCGTCGCATACATCAGGCCCATATCACAGAAGGTTTCGGCGCGGTTCTCGCCGCCCGTCATGGCGGCCGTTTCGGTAGTCTGAAAGTCAAAGCGTGCCATTTCGATTGTCCCTGTTTAACCCGTTTACTGCTTTAGTGTCCTGTTTTACCTGCCCTTTCGGGCCTCCCAAGGCGTCTGCCGTCTTCTGCGGCATGATCTTCCTTCGGAGTTTTGCCGGCCGGTTTTTCCGTGCTCGTCTTATGGCCCGACTATGCCGCCGGCCTTTCAAAATGCGCTTAAAATGCATGCTTAATTTGAGACAAACAAATTCCAAACGCTTGGTAAAATTGGGTTTTCGTTAAACATCACAGCCGCTGGAATCCGGCGCATTTGCTTCAAAATTTACGAATTGTTCAACCGGCGATTTCAACCTTTCGCTAACCACGGCAAACGACCGCATCTTTTCACCTGCCGTTTTCCCCATGCCGGACCGCTCGAAAACCGGCGCGCGGGCATATTTACCTTTACGTGTGCGTAAGATATATTCCGGCTCTCATTCTGGAGGAGGAAGAGAATGAAACTGAAGACATGGATCGTCGCCGCGCTTCTCACCGTTCCGGGCGTCGCCCTTGCGGCCGAGCCGATCGAAGGCAACTGGAAGACCGCCACCGGCGCTACTGCCGCCATCGCTAAATGTGGCGGCAGCTTCTGCATCACGCTGAAGTCGGGCAAGCATGCCGGCAAGAGCATCGGCAAGCTGAGCGGTTCGGGCGCGGACTACAGCGGCACGATCACCGACCCGGAAACGGACAAGACCTATAGCGGCTCCGGCTCCATCAACGGTAAGTCGCTGCGCATGAAGGGCTGCGTGCTCGCGGTTCTCTGCAAATCGCAGACCTGGTCGCGCCTCTGATCAAGCGCGGAGAAAAGCAGCAAGCCGGCGTCCTCGACGCCGGTTTTTTTGTTTCATGGCAGGCGATCGCCTGCACCCGGAAGGGCGGTCAGCACAGCTTTCCTGAACGGGAGATGAACTGGCCTCTCAGGGAGCGTTCAGTCCCGGAATGTGACAACGGTTACACCGAAACATTCCACATGGGGGACAACCATGGACATTCTCGCTCGCCGCCTGACCATTATCTCGCTTCTGATGGCCATTTTCGCGATCATGCTGGCTGCTGCCGTCGAGACCGATTACCGCCGCAGCACGCACAACACGACCGGCAAGCTGGTGGCCTGCGCCACGCCGGACATGTGCCGCGCTTCGCTCTGATCCCGATCCGATCCTTCCAGGAAGAACCGAGATGATCGCCACCCTCACCCACGCTTCCGCCGTTGCACTGCGCATCCTCGCGCTGACGGCGATGATGATCGCCCCGGTCGGCGCTCTTGCCTGGCGCAATGCGGGCGGCCTCGGCATCGAGAAGCAGGGCGCGGGCCTCGTGCTCTTCGTCACCCTCCAGCGCCAGTCCATGAGCTGACGGCGCTTCCCATCCTCCTTATCCGTGCTAGACCGGGCGGGCCCTTACCGACAGCCCGGAGCACCGGATGAAATCCCTTCTCGTCTTTTCCCTCGCCGCCCTTGCCGAAATCGCCGGCTGCTTTGCCTTCTGGGCCTGGTGGCGGCTCGACAAATCGATCCTCTGGCTTCTGCCCGGCATCGCCTCGCTCGCGGTCTTCGGCTGGCTGCTGACGCAGGTCGACAGCGCCTTTGCCGGGCGCGCCTATGCCGCCTATGGCGGGGTCTATATCGCCGCTTCCCTCCTGTGGCTGTGGTTTGCCGAGGGGATGCGTCCCGACCGCTTCGACCTTGCCGGCGCAACACTGGCGCTCGCCGGCGCCGGCATCATTCTCGCCGCCCCGCGATAGGGCTTGCGGGCGCGCGGAAGTTGTCGTTTGCTTGTCAAATAACAACATCTATAGTGATTCATGAACAAACGAATCTTTTCGCCCAGAGCCCTTTCCTTCGCCACGCCGGAGCCCTTCGAGGCCCTTTCCTTCGACGATCCGGTGGCCGCCGTCGATGCGCTCGAAGCCCTCTACGATCGCAACACGACATTCCTGACCGACGCCTTCGTGTCGCTCGGCAAATCCGGGACGCCGGAAACGCGCTTTCGCGCCTGCTACCCGCAGGTCAGCATCGAGACGACCAGCTTCGGCCATGTCGATTCCCGCCTGTCCTACGGCTACGTCGCCTCGCCGGGCGTCTACACGACCACCATCACCCGGCCCAAACTCTTCCGGCACTATCTCAAGGAACAGCTCGGCCTGCTGATGCGCAATCACGGTGTACGCGTCACCGTCTCGGAATCGACGACACCGATCCCGCTGCATTTCGCCTTCGGGGAAGGCGCCTATGTGGAGGCTGAAATCGCCGGGGGCATCGAACTGCCGCTGCGCGACCTCTTCGACGCGCCGGACCTGACGACCACCGATGACGAGATCGTCAACGGCGCCTATGAACCCGCGCCGGGCGAACCTTCGCCGCTTGGCCCCTTCACCGCGCAGCGTGTCGACTACTCGCTCGCCCGCCTCAGCCACTACACGGCAACAAGCGCCAATCATTTCCAGAATTTCGTGCTGTTCACGAACTACCAGTTCTATGTGGACGAATTCTGCGAATGGGCGCGCCAGCAGATGGCGGAAGGCGGCAACGGCTACACGGCCTTCGTCGAACCCGGAAACCTCGTCACGCCCGCGGGCGCCGACAGGCCGGAACCCGATATCACGCCCGGCCGCCTGCCGCAGATGCCGGCCTATCATATCAAGAAGAAGGGCCATGGCGGCATCACGCTGGTCAATATCGGCGTCGGCCCTTCCAACGCCAAGACGATCACCGACCACATCGCCGTGCTGCGCCCGCATGCCTGGCTGATGCTCGGCCACTGCGCCGGCCTCAGGAACAGCCAGACGCTGGGCGACTACGTGCTGGCGCATGCCTATGTGCGCGAGGACCATGTGCTGGACGACGACCTGCCGGTCTGGGTGCCGATTCCGGCGCTCGCCGAAGTGCAGGTGGCGCTGGAAAGCGCCGTTGCGGAAGTGACGGGCCTCGAGGGCTACGACCTCAAGCGCATCATGCGCACCGGCACCGTTGCAACCATCGACAACCGGAACTGGGAACTGCGCGACCAGCGCGGGCCCGTAAAGCGCCTGTCCCAGTCGCGCGCCATCGCGCTGGACATGGAATCGGCCACCATCGCGGCCAACGGCTTCCGCTTCCGCGTGCCCTACGGCACGCTGCTCTGCGTTTCCGACAAGCCGCTGCACGGTGAACTGAAGCTGCCCGGCATGGCAACGGCCTTCTACCGCACGCAGGTCAACCAGCATCTGCGGATCGGCATAAGGGCACTCGAAAAACTCGCCGGCATGCCGACGGAAAAGCTGCATTCACGCAAGCTGCGGAGCTTCTTCGAGACGGCGTTCCAGTAGTATTTGTGAGCGATCCCGCCTTGGTGTATGATTTCCATATTTCATACACCAAGGCGAACCACGATGCGTACCAATATCGAACTCGATGACGATTTGATCGCCGAAGCCATGGAACTCACCGGGCTTCCGTCAAAGAAGGCGACTGTCGAGCTGGCACTGCGCGATCTCGTGGAAGAGTGGCGCCGGCGGAAGGCACTGGAAGAACTTTGGGGAATGGGCTGGGAAGGCGATCTCGACGCGATGCGGACAGGCTGGGGGCCGCCTGAAACCCTGCGCGATGACGCCGCTGAATGATCGTCGTCGACAGCTCCGTATGGATTTCCGCGTTGCGCGGCATTGCTACGCCGCAATCCCTGCAGCTGAAAACAATGCCGCGGGCAAGACATATCCTGCTCGGCGATATTGTTCTTCTCGAGATTTTGCAGGGCGCCCAGAACGACATGCACGCCGCCAATCTTCAAAAACGACTGACCGAATTCGCCGTTGTTCCGATGCTCACTCCGGAGATCGCAATAAAAGCCGCCGGGAATTTCCGGCGGCTTCGCGAAAAGGGCGTTACCATCCGCAAGACCGCAGACCTCATCATCGGCACTTTTTGCATCGAGCACGACTATAGTCTGCTGCATGCCGACAGGGACTTCGACCCGATGGCCGAGCATCTCGGCCTTCGGGTCGCCTGACACCAATCAGGCCGTCATCACCTTCCACGCATGCTCAAGGCCCTTGCGCGTGATGTCGATCATCTGGTCGACTTCCGCGTGAGTGATGACGAGCGGCGGGGAAAAGAGCATGCGGTCGCCGGTGGCGCGCAGCACGAGACCGTTTTCCAGGCAATGGTTGCGCACGGTGACGCCGGCCTGTTCCTTGTCCGCAAAGCGCCTGCGCGTCGCCTTGTCCTCGGCAAGCTGCACAGCCGCCATCAGGCCGACCTGCTGGACCTCGCCGACGATCGGCAGGTCTTCCAGCGATTTCAGGCCGGCGGCAAGATAGGGGCCGATATCGTCGTGCACGCGCTCGACGAGCTTTTCATCCTCGATGATGCGGATGTTTTCCAGCGCCGCGGCGGCGCAGACCGGGTGGCCGGAATAGGTGAAGCCGTGGTTGAAGTCGCCGACTTCCTCCACCAGCACATTGCCGACGCGATCGGACACCATGACCCCGCCGATCGGCAGGTAGCCGGACGACAGGCCCTTGGCGATCGGTGCGAGATCCGGCTCGACGCCGAAATGCTGGTGGCCGAACCAGCGGCCGGTGCGGCCGAAGCCGCAGATCACTTCATCGGTGACGAGCAGGATGTTGCGCGCCTTGCAGATGCGGGCGATTTCCGGCCAGTAGGTGGCCGGCGGCACGATGACGCCGCCCGCCCCCTGGATCGGCTCGGCGACGAAGGCCGCGACATTGTCTTCGCCCAGTTCGTCGATCTTCTCTTCCAGTTGGCGTGCCATCTTCAGGCCGAACTCGTCGGACGACAGGTCACCGCCTTCGCCGTACCAGAAGGGCTGGTCGATGTGATGGATACCGGCGATCGGCAAATCGCCCTGCTCGTGCATCCACTTCATGCCGCCGAGCGACGCGCCGGCGACGGTGGAGCCGTGATAGCCGTTCTTGCGGGCGATGACCGCTTTCTTGGTCGGCTTGCCCATGGCGCCCCAATAGACGCGGGCCATGCGGAACCAGGTGTCGTTCGCCTCGGATCCGGATCCGGTGAAGAACACGCGGTTAATGTTCGGACCGGCATGGGAGGCGATCTTCTGGGCGAGCAGAACGGCCGGCGGCGTCGTGGTGCCGAAGAAGGTGTTGTAATAGGGAAGCTCGTTCATCTGGCGGGCGACCGCCTCGGCGATTTCCTTGCGGCCATAGCCGATATTGACGCACCAGAGGCCCGCGAAGCCGTCGAGATAGCGCTTGCCGTGATTGTCGAAGATATGCGAACCCTCGCCGCGCTCGATGATGCGCGTGCCGGTCGCGTTCAGCTTCTTCATGTCCGAGAAGGGATGAAGATGGTGGGCGGCATCGAGGGCACCGAGGTTGGACACGGCTGCTGTACTGGTATTCGACATTTGGCAACATCCTCAAGGTAGGCCCGCCTTATTGAACGGCGGGACAGAATGGGTTACGAAAATGCCCATACAACAGGCATTTGGCAAGAGATCGGGCAACCGCAAAATTTCTTGTCCATGCTTCCCGCCAAACCAAAGCAGGCACCATGACAAATGACAACAAGGCGGCCGGCGCGCCGCCCGCCAATGCCCCGCCGCGTATCGAAATCCTCCTTGTCGGCATGAACGGGGACCTGCGCGGCAAGCAGGTTCCGCTCGAAGGCGAGAAGAAGATCTGGGACGGTTCGGTGCGCCTGCCCTCTTCCACCCAGTCGCTCGACATCTGGGGCGACGACAATGACGACATCACGGGCCTCTCCATATCCGTCGGCGACCCGGACGGCCTGTGCATTCCCGACCGCCGCTCGCTGACCTCCATGCCCTGGGCGCCGGAAGGCTCCCGCCAGGTGCTCGCCACGATGCACGAATTCGACGGCAGCGCCTCCTTCATGGACCCGCGCGCCATCCTCGCGCGCATGCTGAAGCGGTTTGAAGACAGGGGTTTGACGCCGGTCGTCGCGACCGAGCTTGAATTCTACGTGATGGAGGACGACTGGCGCGAGACCGGCAGACCCCGCCCGCCGGCAGCCCTCATGTATCGCGGCCAACCGAACGGCTTCCAGCTCTACGACATGCGCGCGACGGATGCGCTCGACGACTATCTCCAGACCGTGCGCGCCTGGGCGAAGGCCATGGACCTGCCGGCGGATGCGACGACGGCGGAGTTCGGTCCCGGCCAGTTCGAGATCAATCTCCTGCACCGGCCGGATGCACTCGCCGCCGCCGACGACTGCATCTACCTCAAGCGTATTGCCGAGCAGGCCGCGCACCGGTTCGGGCTGAAGTCCACCTGCATGGCAAAGCCTTATGCCGACGAGGCCGGCTCCGGCCTGCACGTTCATTGCAGCATCATCGACAAGGACGGCCGGAACATCCTCGATGCCAAGGGCGGCGAGCCGACGAAGCTGAAATCGATCTCAGCCGGCATGCTGCGGACGATGCGCGATGCGCAGCTCGTCTTCGCGCCTTTCGCCAATTCCTATCGCCGCTTCCAGCCGGGCTCCTTCGCGCCGGTCGATCTTACCTGGGGCTTTGGCCATCGCGGCACAGCCATCCGCATCCCGGACACGGACGGTCCGGCAGCCCGCGTCGAGCATCGCGTGGCGGGCGCGGACGTCAATCCGTACCTGCTGCTGACGGCGATCCTCGGCGGCATCCTGCTCGGCCTCGATGAAGACCTCGATCCCGGCCCCGTAACGGAGCCGGGCAAGGAAGTGCCGGATGCCAAGCGCCTGACGCACGACTTCCTGACCGCCGTGGAGGAATTCACCGCCTCGCCCTTCATCGCCGACGCTTTCGGCCCGGCCTACCAGAAGCTCTACGGCGATACCAAGCGCAAGGAGGCGCTCATCTATCTGCGCACGGTCTCGGATTTCGACTACCAGACCTACCTGCCGCGCATCTAGAGAAATTCCGGTGAAAACCGGATCACCGCGATAGCTCCAGGGCTTTGTTTTTGCCGCATTATCCAACGCCGAAGCGATGCCGCTTCGGCTGGAAATGCTCCAGGCGGCGTCAGGCGGCGGCCGGTTCGGCCGTCGTCATGTTCCTGGCCTGCACCTTCGGCACGATCACCTTCAACTCGCCCGGATGCAGGCGGATTGCGACATCGCGGTCCATCGGCAGGAGTTCGCCGTCGATCACGCAATTGATCGCCCGGTCGACCCGTGGGAAATGCAGATCGACGGCCGTGCCGGTCATTTCCGTGACGTCGGCATTCTCGCGCAGCTTGCCGCGCAGGATATCGAAAGCGAGCCTGGCAACACCGGTCGGCTTCAACGGATTGGTCGTATAGAAGCCGAGATGGCCGCCCGTCAGGTCGTCGGCATAGAGCAGGCCATTTTCACCGAAGCGGTTGTTCGAGACATTGATGGCCGAGACCCTGCGGTGCTCCTCGACGCCATCGACGTTGAACTCCACATCGAATTCCGGTGGGTCCAGGATGACGCCAAAGGCCGCGCGGGTGCTTGCAGCGATCTTGCCGACGCGCGAGCGATAGGTCATCGCATTGCGCAGGCGCACCATGCGGGCATGCAGGCCCGCGGAGAACTGGTGCACGAAGGCCCGGTCGTCCGCCGTGCCGATATCGGCGGCGGCGATATCGCCATCCGCCAGCGCGTCGATCGCCTGCCAGATATCCAGCGGAATGTTCAGCGAGCGGGCAAAAAGGTTCATCGTACCGGCCGGAATGATACCGATCGGCATCTTGCTCTGCCAGGCCAGGCCGGCCGCAGCCGAAACCGTGCCGTCGCCGCCGCCGGCCAGCATCGCATCGAGGTCGGTGCGGTCCGAGCAACGGCGAAGCGCCATTTCGATGTCGGCCCCTTCGACGATATCGCAGTCGAGGTGGTGCCCCGCCCGGGAGAAGACCTCTTCCGCGTGGCGGGCATAGGCCTCCATGTCGATGGTGCGGAACGTGCCACCGTCCCGGTTGAAAATCGCCTGAACTCTCATTCACATGCTCCGCGTGACGGTCAGGAAAGCCTGAAGGCTTATTATCGATCCATTAGATAATCGAGAAAGCGGCGATTAACAGGCGGGCGGGCAACAGCGAGCAATAATCGTCAGTTCCGCGGAGCAATTTCGGGCGAAGCGAAAAATCGCAGTAGGCAGTCTGCCGGGGTTTGATGTATTGCTTGCCGGTCGCGCGCGTCGGGAGTACGCCTGCCGACCGGATTTTACCTTCCCGCCAGGCCTTCCCGGCCGGACCAGACCGCATCAGCAGCCAGGAGGAGTGGCGGCCCGTGTGAGGGTTCGGCGCGAGTTTGTCGTGTGGGTCACCCTTGCGGAGCCACCCGTGTCCGAACAGCAGTCCCTGCCCAATTCTGCCCTTTCCTCCGGGCAGCCACCGCTTGCACCGCTCACCGTCACCCTGATCATCCTGGCGCTCGCCGTCGGCAGCTTCGGCATCGGCACCGGCGAATTCGCCATCATGGGCCTGTTGCCGGATGTCGCCACCACCTTCGGCGTGACGACGGCCGAGGCCGGCTATGTCATCAGCGCCTATGCCTTCGGCGTCGTGGTGGGCGCGCCCGTCATCGCCGTCATCGGCGCCCGTTTCCGCCGGCGCGACCTGCTTCTGGTGCTGATGGGCCTCTTCGCCCTCGGCAATCTTGCCAGCGCCGCCGCGCCGACCTTCAAGAGCTTCATGCTCTTCCGCTTCCTCTCGGGCCTGCCGCACGGCGCCTATTTCGGCGTTGCGGCCCTCGTCGCCGCCTCCATGGTGCCGGTCAACAAGCGCACGCAGGCGGTGGGCAAGGTCATGCTGGGCCTAACCGTCGCGACGCTGGTCGGCACGCCGCTCGCCGCTTATTTCGGCCAGCTGCTCGACTGGCAATACATGTTCATCGCCGTCGGCATCACCGGCCTCCTGACGGTCGTGCTGATCGCGATCTTCCTGCCGCGCGACAAGGTTCCCAAGGGCATCAACGCGCTGACGGAGCTCGGCGCCCTGAAGCGCAAGCAGGTCTGGCTGACGCTCGGCATCGCGGCGTCCGGCTTCTGCGGCATGTTCGCCGTCTTCACCTATATCTCCCCTATTGTCACGGAGGTCGCCGGCCTCAATGTCGGCATGGTGCCGGTCTTCATGGCAATCTTCGGCGGCGGCATGATCGTCGGCAACATTTTCGGGGCCAAGCTTGCCGATCTCTCGCTGATGCGCACGATCGGCTACTCGCTGGTACTGTACTTCTTCGTGCTCATCGGCCTGTCGCTTTCGGCGCACGACCCCATCCTGCTCGGCATCTGCTGCTTCCTGATCGGCTGCAGCTTCGTCGTCGGCCCGGCGCTCCAGACGCGCCTGATGGACGTCGCCGGCAACGCGCAGACGCTCGCCGCCGCGCTCAACCACTCCGCCTTCAACGTCGCCAATGCGCTCGGCGCGCTGTTCGGCGGCATGTCGATCAGCGCCGGCTATGGCTACGGTTCGATGGGTTTCGTCGGCGCTGCAACGGCCGTCGTCGGCTTTGGCGTCTTCATGGTGTCGCTGACGCTGGAAAAGATGGACCGCGCCGCAACGCCCGCCTGCCCGGCCGAGTAGGCAACCTCAAACCCTGATTGTCTGCGCGGCGTCCCTGCCCTCGGGGACGCCGTTTTCGTTTGCGCCGGCGCGCGGCCGCGATCAACAGGACAGTTGAAATATGCAATTCAGGGTATAGGGACGAATACACCCCTCGCCCGGACTCTGATAGACATGACGAAGCTCAATCCGCCGGCTTGACAGGCGGCAGTCTCGCGAACGGTTGCGGCCGTCGCCCATCGGAGACCGTTCATGACCTCCCTTATCGAGAGCATCACTGGCAGCAGCGTCTTTGGTTTCGTCGCCCGCCTCGTCCTGACGTCGATGTTCTGGCTGTCCGGCATCGCGAAGCTGGCCGATTTCAACGCCGGCGTCGGCGAGATGGTGCATTTCGGCCTTGAACCGCCCGCCCTGTTCAACATCGCAACCGCCATTACCCAGATCGTCGGCTCGGCGCTGATCGTCGCCAATCGCTGGACCTGGCTCGGCGCCGGCATGCTCGCCGTCTTCACCGCGCTCACCATCCCGATCGCGCATAGCTTCTGGACCATGCAGGAGCCGATGCGCACGATCGAGTTCCATATCGTAATGGAGCATATCACCGTCATCGGCGCGCTGATGGTCGTCGCCTGGAAATCTGCAGCCGCACGCTGACCCTACCGGGATACGCTCGCTCCGGCCTTCTCGCCGGGGTGGGCCTATTTCAGCGACGGCAGCTTCAGCGGACCGCCGGTCTTGATGCTGCGGATCGCGAAGTTGGAACGGATATCGGTGACGCCAGGCATGGTTAGGAGGGTTTCCGTCAGCAGCTTTTCATAGGCCGCCAGATCCTCCACCACCACTTCCGCCAGGAAATCCGCATTGCCGGAGATCAGGAAACACGAAACCACCTCCGGCACGGCGAGCAGCGCCTCCTGCTGCGCCATCGCATTTTCCCGGCTGTGGTGCCCCACCTTGATTTCCACGAAGACCGTGAGGCCGAGGCCGACTTCCTTGCGGTCGATATCGGCGCGGTAGCCGCGCAGCACGCCCGATTTTTCGAGATTGCGGATCCGCCGCAGGCACGGCGACGGAGAGAGGTTCACCCGTTCGGCGATCTCGACATTCGTCGCGCGTGCATCCTCCTGAAGCACCTTCAGGATGGCGATATCGAATCTGTCAAGATTTGGCATATTCTGAACTTCTTGCCTCCAATGTTGGCATAATCCTGCGCATCCTACTTTCATGCAGGCATAACTCGCAAGGACACACCTTTCCCTTCAGCGCTAGAATCCGACCATGAATTGAGCCCAGCGCTAGAAGGACACCGCCATGGCCACGATCTCGTTTTCTTCCGAGGGCAAAAGCAATCCGCTGGTTGCCGGCTATGCGGGTGCGGTCGTCACCGTGCTGATCTGGGCGGTCTGGGTGCTCGCGACCCGCCATACGACGGCAACCCCGCTCGGCACCATCGATATCGGCCTCATCCGCTACGGCGTGCCGGCCATCCTGCTCGCTCCGATCTGGCTGCGAACCGGCCTCCTGCCGAAAGGCGTGCCGGTGAAACTCGTCGTCGTCATGGTGGCAGGCGCCGGTGCGCTGTTCTTCCAGGTGACGGCCGCCGCCCTGCACGTCACACCGGCCGCGCCCGGGGGCATCCTGCTCGGCGGCTCGCTGCCTCTGGCCACCGCCCTCATTGGCATGGCGCTGTTCGGCGAGCGGCCGGACCGCATGCGCCTTGCCGGCCTTGCCGCCATCGTAGCCGGCGTCGCGATCCTGCTGGTCGCCAGCATGTTCAAGAGCGGTATGACGGCAACCGGCTTCGTGCTGCTGCCGCTCGGCGCCATTCTCTGGGCGGGCTTCACCCACGCCTTCCGCCGCTCCGGGCTTTCCGCGCTGGAAGGGGCTGCCCTCATCGCCGTCTGGTCGTTCCTGATCCATCTCGTGCTGGCCGCGCTTTTCGGCACGCACCTTGCCGAAGCCTCCCTGCCCGACCTTGCGCTCCAGATCACCAGCCAGGGCATTCTCTCCGGCCTCATCGCCACCTTCGCCTACGGCACCGCCATAAGAGCGCTCGGCGGCAGCCAGGCAGCGGCCTTCACCGCCATCACGCCAGTACTGGCAACGCTCGGCGGGGCATTCTTCCTGGGAGAAAGCTTCGGCGCGGCGGAAATGATTGCAGCCCTCGTCGTCGGGGCCGGCGTCGCGCTTTCCACGGGCATTCTGTCGCCGAGGCGCTAGGCCAAAAAAGAAAGGGCGCCGACGGCTTTCGCCGGGGCGCCCTTTCTGTCCGCGTTCCGGATCAGCCGTGAATGATCTCGCGGTGCTTTTGCAGGCGCTTTCCGAAGGCCTGGCTGACGCGGTCGAAGATGATCGCGATGCCGACAATGGCAAGGCCGTTGAAGATGCCGAGCGTGAAATACTGGTTGGAGATCGCCTTCAGCACCGGCTGGCCGAGACCCTGCACGCCGATCATCGAGGCAATGACCACCATCGCAAGCGCCATCATGATCGTCTGGTTGATGCCCGCCATGATGGTGGGCAGAGCGAGCGGCATCTGGACGTTCTTCAGCTTCTGCCAGCTCGACGAGCCGAAAGCGTCAGCCGCCTCCAGCACGTCCTTGTCGACCAGGCGGATGCCGAGATTGGTAAGGCGGATCATCGGCGGAATGGCGTAGATGACCACCGCGATGAGGCCCGGAACCTTGCCGATGCCGAGCAGCATGACGACCGGGATCAGATAGACGAAACTCGGCATGGTCTGCATGACATCGAGAATCGGGTTGATCACGCTCTGCACACGGTCCGACCGCGACATGAGAATGCCGATTGGTATGCCGATCACGATCGACAGGACCGTGCAGACGAAGATCATCGACACCGTCTTCATCGTGTCGTCCCACATGTCGAAATAGCCGATCAGCAGAAGGGTGGCGACCGAACCGGCGACGATCTTCCAGTTTCGGCTGGCGAACCAGGCGATAAGGGCGATCAACAGGATGATGATCGGCCAAGGCGTGCGCGTCATGAAGCGCTCGGACCATATGAGGAAGTGCTGCAACGGCTCGAAGATGGTTTCGATGCTGTCGCCGTAGGCGCGGGTGAAGGTGCGAAATCCCTCATCGATCGCCTTCTTGAGGTCGCGCAACGCGTTCGCGTCCATCGCGGGAAATTTAGTCAACCATTCCATATCGATCCCCTTCCGGTTCCGACCGATCTTGCGCCGGTCTTTGAACCAAACCCTGAAACATGCCGATGGAATGTGCGCGGCAGTTTGCGCCAACGACATGCACGAACAAAGTTTTCAGGCGGCGCGCCCGAAGACGCGCCGCCTGTCCCGATCAGACGGTCAGAGAGCGGCCTTGATCTTTTCGGCCGCTTCCGGCGAAACCCACTCCTTCCAGAGGGCTTCATTTTCCTCCAGGAAGTGCTTGGCGCCATCGTCGCCGCTTGCCTGGTTGTCGGTCATCCAGGCCATCAGCTTGTTGACCGTGTCGTTGCTCCACGCGCGCTTGTTGAGATAGCCCATGACGTCGTCACCGGCCCGCTCGGAGAAGCTCTTGGTCACCAGCGTCTGGACCTTGTCCTTCGGCCATTCGTTCTTCTTCGGATCTGCGCAATCGGCGACCGTGTTGCAACGCTTCCACTCGGCAGCGTCGTAGGGCGCACCATGCTCGAGCTTCACCATATCGTACTTGCCGAGAAGCGCGGTCGGGGCCCAGTAATAGCCGACCCAGCCTTCCTTGCGCTCGTAGGCCTTGGCGATCGAGCCGTCGAGGCCGGCGGCCGAGCCGGTATCGACCAGCGTGAAGTTCGCGGCCTCGCCGCCATAAGCCTTGTAGAGCTGGCCGGTCACGACCGTTCCGCCCCAGCCCTGCGGGCCGTTATGTACGGCGCCCTTGCTCTTGTCTTCCGGATCCGGGAACAGTTCCGGGTGCTTCAGCACGTCGTCGATCGTCTTGATGTCCGGATTGGCCTCAGCGATGTATTTCGGGATCCACCAGCCCTGCACGGCGCCGTCGGACAGCGCCACGGCAGCGCCGATCAGCTTGCCTTCCTCGATACCGCGGTTGACGACGTCGGGCAGCAGGTCCACCCAGCCCTCGGGCGCGAGGTCCGGCTCGCCCTTCTCGATCATCGAGGTAATGGTCGGGACCGTATCGCCGACGATGACGTCGGCATTGCAGCCATATCCCTCGTTCAGGATGAACTTGTCGAGCGCGGCCAGAACCTCCGCGCTCTGCCAGTTCATGCTGGCAATGGTCAGATCGCCGCATTCGGCGCGCGCCGCACCCGTCATGGCCATGAGGCCGGCGACAAGGCAGGTGGAAGCAAGAAGATGTTTCATATCCGTTCCCTCATTGCGGCGGTGTCATTATGGCCGTCGAGCCCGCTGCACCGCCGCCGCGGAACTCGTTGTTTCTCGCGGATCGTTCCCGAAAAGGCCAGGGAAGGCCCATGGGCCGCGATACCGCATCTTCGACTTTTGCAGCTACAGGGTCAAATGCCGATACGAATGCGTCTGGAATTGACCCCAATGCGTCATGATGCGGCCAAATCCGGGAGCGCCGGCTGATCTGTTTCCGGCGGTGGAGCGATCGCAATGGCATGATACAATTCTTCTGTTTCAGGCAGAAAACGAAAAGGCCGGCATGAGCCGGCCTTTGTTTGTGTGGATGCGGAAAGGCGAAATCAGGCTTCGCGCCGCCCCTGAATGATATGAACCCGCCCGCCGGCCTTCACACGCTCGTAAAGATCGATCACGTCATGGTTGAGCATGCGCACGCAGCCGCTCGACATGGCATGGCCGATCGACCACGGCTGGTTCGTGCCGTGGATACGGAACAGCGTATCGTTGCCGTTCTGGTAGAGATAGATCGCGCGGGCGCCGAGAGGGTTGTTGATGCCGCCGGGCACGCCACCGGCATATTTCAGGTTCTTCTTCGGGTCGCGGCGGATCATGTTGGGCGTCGGGGTCCAACTCGGCCATTCAGCCTTGCGGCCGATATAGGCGTTGCCGGCAAGCGAGTAACCCTGCCGGCCGACGCCGATGCCATAGCGCATGGCCCGTCCGTTGCCGAGCACGTAGTAGAGCCGGCGCTCCGGCGTATCGACAACGATGGTGCCTGCCGCCTGGGTCGTCGCATAGGCGACTTCCTGCCGGCGAAGCTCCGGCTTGACCTTGTCGAGCGGCATCACCTTCAGCGGAAATTTCTCATCCATGCGCTCGCCGTAATTGGCGCGGTCGCTGGTTCCGTTCGTTGCGCAGCCCGCGAGCAATGCAGATGCGCCGAGCAGGAATCCGCGGCGGGAAATCGACATGGTTAAAGCCCCTTGAATATCTGTCCTCGGGGCTGAGAATTATGCGGTTATGGTTAATCGGAGGTTAAGCGGCGCGCATCGGTTGCAGGCGGCGCCATGCTGCGCGGCAAGAAAAAGGCCGCTCAGGGCGGCCCTCTTCAAAACTTGCACTCACATGTTCGGATAGACCGGCCCCTCGCCGCCTTGCGGCGGCACCCAGTTGATGTTCTGGTTGGGATCCTTGATGTCGCAGGTCTTGCAGTGCACGCAGTTCTGCGCGTTGATCACGAAGACGTCCTTGCCGTCCTTCTCCACCCATTCGTAGACGCCGGCCGGACAGTAGCGGGTCGAGGGACCGGCATAGACGTCGAGTTCCGAGGTCTTCTGCAGGTCCGGGTCCTTCACCTGAAGGTGGACCGGCTGGTCTTCCTCGTGGTTGGTGTTCGACAGGAACACCGAGGAGAGGCGGTCGAAGGTGAGGACGCCGTCCGGCTTCGGATAGTCGATCTTGCGGTGCATTGCCGCCGGCTCCAGCGACTGCGCATCGGTCTTGCCGTGCTTCAGCGTGCCGAAGAAAGAGAAGCCGAACAGCGTGTTCGTCCACATGTCGAGGCCACCGAGCGCCACGCCCACGGCAGTGCCGAACTTAGACCAGAGCGGCTTGACGTTGCGCACCTTCTTCAGGTCCGAGCCGATGGCGCTGTCGCGCCAGCCCTGCTCGATCTCGATCGGCTCGTCATTGGCGCGGCCGGCCGCAATGGCATCCGCCAGCTTCTCGGCGGCCAGCATGCCCGACAGGACCGCATTGTGACTGCCCTTGATGCGCGGCACGTTGACGAGACCGGCCGAGCAGCCGATCAGCGCACCGCCCGGGAAGGACAGTTTCGGCACCGACTGGTAACCGCCTTCCGTGATGGCGCGCGCGCCATAGGAAAGCCGCTTGCCGCCCTCGAAAGTGCCCTTGATCGCCGGATGCGTCTTGAAACGCTGGAATTCCTCGAAGGGGAAGAGATAGGGGTTCTTGTAGTTGAGATGCACCACGAAGCCGACGGCGACGAGGTTGTCTTCCAGATGATAGAGGAAAGAACCGCCGCCGGTCTTCATGCCGAGCGGCCAGCCGAAGGAGTGCTGCACGAGACCAGGCTTGTGATGTTCCGGCTTGACCTGCCAGAGCTCCTTGAGGCCGATGCCGAACTTCTGGGGCTCGCGGCCCTTCGAAAGATCGAACTTCGCGATCAGTTGCTTGGCGAGCGAGCCGCGCACGCCCTCCGAGATCAGCGTGTACTTGCCGAGTAGTTCCATGCCGCGGGTATAGTTGGGACCGGGCTCGCCATTGCGCTCGATGCCCATGTCGCCGGTCGCAACGCCGATCACCGCGCCCTCGTCATTGTAGAGCACCTCGGTGGCGGCAAAGCCCGGATAGATCTCGACGCCGAGTTCTTCCGCCTTGGTCGCGAGCCAGCGACAGACATTGCCAAGCGAGACGATGTAGTTGCCGTGGTTGTTCATCAAGGGCGGCATGGCGAAGTTCGGCAGGCGCACGGAGCCGGCCGGGCCGAGCAGCAGGAAGTGGTCGTCCGTCACCTCGGTCTTGAAGGGATGGCTGTCGTCCTGGCGCCACTCGGGCAGCAGGCGATCGATCCCGATGGGATCGACGACGGCGCCGGAAAGGATATGGGCGCCGACTTCCGACCCCTTTTCAAGCACGACGACGGTGAGATCCGGATTGACCTGCTTCAACCGGATCGCGGCCGACAGGCCCGCAGGCCCCGCCCCGACGATCACAACGTCGAATTCCATGCTCTCGCGTTCGGGCAGTTCCATTGCTTCGCTCATTCGTCTCTCCACACCGCGACCCCTCAAAAGCCACGGTCACTCCCTCTGGTTGGCCTGTCATGGCAAATACGGCAAACCTTGTCGAGCCGTTCTGCGACAGACTTTTCCTGCAATGCGCATGACATCATGACCGGGCTGAAAGTTTATTGACTTTAACGTAAACGTCAACCGAATGTCTCAGGCGCAGCCGTCTGCCCGCTTGATTCCCCTTCCCTGCGGGACTAGGCATTTCCGCCAGCCACCGGGAGAGGTTCGTCAGCATGTCCGAGATTATCCGATCACTCCAACGCGATTTGAACCATTTCGGCGAGGATCTTCACCTTATCGGAAGTGAAAAGCTCGCGGACCGTCATCCCGGCGAGCATGCAGACAATTTCGGTGCAGGCGCGATGGCGCAGCCTGCGACACCGCAAGCGGCGGCAGCCGTGGTGCGCTGGTGCGCTGAAAACAATGTCGCCGTCGTGCCGCAGGGCGGGCGCACCGGACTTGTCGGCGGAGGTATCAGCGCGCCGGGCGAACTGATCCTGTCGACAGGACGATTGAACCGCATCGAGGCGATCGATCCGCTCGCCCGCACGGCGACCGTTGGCGCCGGCGTCACGCTGCAGGCGCTGCAGGATGCAGCCGCCGAATTCGGCCTCACCCCCGGCATCGACCTTGCGGCCCGCGGCAGCGCGACGATCGGCGGGATGATCGCCACCAATGCCGGCGGCATCCTTGCCTTCCGCAACGGCGTCATGCGCCATCAGGTGCTCGGTATCGAGGCCGTGATGCCCGACGGCAGTCTTTTCAGCGACCTCACGCGCGTCCTCAAGGTCAGCGCCGGGCCGGACATCAAGCAGCTTCTCATCGGCTCGGAAGGCGCCTACGGTTTCGTCACGCGCGCCGTGCTGAAGCTCGAGAATTTCAACGCGATGCGCGCCACCGCGCTGGTCGGCGTAAAGGACGCCACCTCCGCCCTTGCCCTCATTGCCCATTTTCGCGCAAAGCCGGCCTTGCAGCTCGAAGGGGCCGAACTGATGTGGCAGCGCTATTTCCGCGACAGCGCCGGCGACAAGGGTTTCGATCTCGACTGGCTCGAGGCCGACACGCCGGCCGTGCTGCTGATGGAGGTTTCCGCCGGCAGCGAGGCGGACGCGCGCAGCGCGCTGGAGGACGGGCTTGCCGAATTGTGGGAAGAACAGGAGTTGACGAGCGGCATCGTCGCCGCATCGCTCGACCAGGCCCGCCGCTTCTGGGCGCTGCGCGAGGATGGCGATTTCATGTACCGGCACTTTCCGGCCGCACCCTCCTTCGACATTTCGGTGCCGCCCGCCTCCCTCGACGACTATGTCGCGGGCCTGCGCTCGCGGCTGAAAGGGGTCGATGCCAGCTTCGATGCCTATGTCTACGGCCATATCGCGGACGGCAACCTGCATATTTCCGTGATCGGCAAGGGCGCGGCAGTACCTAGCCTGAAGGAACCGATCGAGGATGCGATCTATACGGGCGTTGCCGAATTCGGCGGCAGCTTTTCCGCCGAGCACGGCGTGGGCACGGAAAAGCGCCGCGCCTATCTCACCTATGGCAATCCGGCGCGGCGCGCTGTCGCGCAGGCGATCAAGGCCGCGCTCGACCCCAAAAACCTGTTCAATCCGGGCAAGGTGCCCTTTCGGGCCTAGCAGGCCCCCAGCGTAAGGATTTCGTCATGGATCTCGGCATCACCGGCAAACGAGCCCTCGTGCTCGCCTCCTCCCGCGGCCTCGGCAAGGGCATTGCCGTGGCGCTCGCCCGCGAGGGCGCGCATGTGCTTCTTTGCGGGCGCAGCGTGGAAACGCTTAAAGCCAATTGCGACGCCATCAACGCGCAAGGCCCCGGCCGCGCCGACTGGGTGGAGGCGGACCTCGGCGAGGACACTTTCGTCGAGACCATCGTGGCCGCCGTCCAGGAAAAGCTGGGCGGGCTCGATATCCTCGTCAACAATTCAGGCGGCCCGACGCCCGGCTCCACCGAGGACATGAGCGAGGAAAAGCTCCTCGCCTATTTCCATTCGATGGTGTTGCGCATCATCACGCTCACCAACCGGCTGCTGCCCGGCATGAAGGAGCAGCGCTGGGGCCGCGTCCTCACCGTCGCCTCCTCCGGAATCATCGAGCCGATCCCCGGCCTTGCCCTGTCGAACACGCTACGTCCGGCGCTGGCGGGTTGGTCGAAGACGCTGGCGAGAGAAGTCGCGGAATACGGCGTTACGTCCAACATGCTGCTGCCCGGCAGCATCATGACGGACCGACTGATCAGCCTCGATTCGGCAGCTGCGGAGCGCAGCGGCAAGAGCGTGGACGAAGTACGCGCCGCCGCGGAAAGGGCCATTCCGGCACGCCGCTACGGCGCCGTCGAAGAATTTGCCGCCACCGCCGCCTTCCTGGTGAGCGCGTCGGCAAGCTATGTCACCGGCACTCTCGTGCGGTGCGACGGCGGGGCGGCACGCTCGGTCTGAGACGCCGCACTTCCCCTTGCCATTCTCCGTCGCCTGTGCCATCTGGCGCGCTCTCAAAATTCGCGGGCGCGCTTGATGCGCCCTTTCGCGCGCGGGGCCTTCTTGCTCCGGTTCAACACATTCTGACAATGACAGGGGCACGGCGATGGCACGGGCACTCGGGCTGGATTTCGGCACGACAAACACGGTTCTGGCACGCGCGACGGGCGGCAGCGACACGCAATCCATGGCGTTCACCAGCAGCGTCGGCACCACCGACACCATGCGCACGGCGCTTTCCTTCATGAAGGATCCGCTCGTCGGCGCGCAGGCGCTGAAGGTCGAGGCGGGACAGGCCGCGATCCGCCAGTTCATCGACAATCCCGGCGACTGCCGCTTCCTGCAATCGATCAAGACCTTCGCCGCCAGCGCGCTCTTCCAGGGAACGTTGATCTATGCGCGCCGGCACAGCTTCGACGACCTGATGGAAATCTTCCTGCAGCGCCTGAAGGCCTATGCCGGCGCGGAATGGCCGGCGGAGGTCTCGCGGATCGTCACTGGCCGGCCGGTGCAGTTCGCCGGCGCCAGCCCCGACCCGGCGCTGGCGCTCGAGCGCTACAATGCGGCGCTGACGCGGCTCGGCTTTCCGGAAATCCACTATGTCTACGAGCCGGTCGCGGCGGCCTACTATTTTGCGCAGACGCTGAAGAGCGACGCCAACGTGCTCGTCGCCGACTTCGGCGGCGGCACCACCGACTATTCGCTGATCCGCTTCGAGCGGCAGGCGGGCCGGCTGGCGGCCATACCGATCGGCCATTCCGGCGTCGGGATTGCCGGCGATCATTTCGATGCGCGCATGGTCAATCATCTCGTCGCCCCGGAAATCGGCAAGGGCACCTATTTCAAGAGCTTCGACAAGCTGCTGGAAGTGCCGGGCGGCTACTATGCCAATTTTGCCCGCTGGAACCAGCTTTCGATTTTCAAGACGACGCGCGAATTCACCGATCTCAAGTCGCTGGTCCGCTCGGCGATCGAGCCGGAGAAGCTGGAGCTCTTCATCGATCTGGTCGAGCATGACGAGGGCTATCCGCTCTATCAGTCGATCTCGGCGACCAAGATGGCCCTGTCGGCCTCGGACGAGGCGGAGTTCAATTTCGCGCCTCTCGGTTCGGCCGGCCGCAAGACGGTGAAGCGCGCCGATTTCGAGCAGTGGATCGCCCCGGATCTCGCCCGCATCGAGGGTGCGCTCGATGAGGTTCTCGAGAAGACGAGTACGGCGGCGGGCGCGATCGACAAGGTGTTTCTCACCGGCGGCACGTCCTTCGTGCCGGCCGTGCGTCGCATCTTCACCAACCGCTTCGATGCCGGGAAGATCGAAAGCGGTGGCGAACTGCTCTCGATCGCCCATGGTCTTGCGCTGATCGGCGAAAGCGACGACGTCGCGACGTGGGCAGCATGAGCAGGGCGCTTTCCTCCGCGATCCCGCTTCGCTAAGGTAGAGGCCATGAACACCGCCAGAGACCTCCACCCCGAACAGCTGAGATCGCTCCTGCATTTTTATGCGGATGCCGGCGTGGAATGGCTGCTGGAGGAAGAGGCGGTCGACCGCATCGCCGAATTCGAGGCGATGCGCGCGGCGCGCGGCGCTGCCCCACCGCGGGAGACCGCTCCTGCCCCGCAGCAGTCCGGCCGCCAGGCGCCGGCACGGCAGGAGCAAGCGCGACCGGTGGCCCCTGCCCCGATGCCGAATGTGGCGATCCCCGACAGCCAGGCCGTGGCGGAAGCCGAATTTGCCGCAGGCAGCGCCCGCTCGCTCGATGACCTACGCACGGCGATGGAAGCCTTCAACGGCTGCAACCTGAAGACCAGCGCCCGCTGCCTCGTCTTCGCCGAAGGCAACGCGAAACCCTCCATTATGGTGATCGGCGCCATGCCGAATGCCGATGACGACCGCGACGGCCAGCCCTTCTCCGGGCGGCAGGGCGCGATGCTCGACCGCATGCTCGCCGGTATCGGGCTTGCCCGCGCCGATCTCCTGCTGACCAATGTCGTGCCGTGGCGGCCGCCGGGCAACCGCCCGCCATCGCAGCGCGAGGCCGATATCTGCCGTCCCTTCATCGAGCAGCAGATCGCGCTGGCCGAGCCGGAGCACCTGCTGATTCTCGGCAATTTCGCGGCGCGATTCCTTTTGCGCTCGAACGACACGATCCATCAGTTGCGCGGAGAATGGCGGGAAATCGATATTGCCGGCCGCATGGTCCCGGCTTTTGCGACGCTTCATCCACAGGACCTGATGACCGCGCCGATCAGCAAGCGCCTTGCCTGGCAGGATCTGCTCGCATTTCGTGCAGGGCTCGACCTTTAGCGGACAGGCCTCTTTCAATCTTTTCAATGCGTTGAGCGGCCGCCCTGTCCACGGCCTTCCGACGTCGTCGCGATTCTGCCTCAAGCATGAACAAAATGCTTCAGCAGCCATGCGAATTGCACATATCTGCCCGGGCGGAATGTCGCATTGCAAAATCAATGCTGCGGCGCAATATATCACGACGGGAGGACAGATTTTAAGGAAACGACAATGACCGCCCGCTTTCGGCCCATCCATTCGAGCTTCGAAACGCTCCGCCACTCCGGTCTGCGCACCGGCTATGGCTTCAGCGGCATCGCAGCCCCGGCCAACGAGCAACTCACGGCCGCCGGCTTTGCCCGCATCATCCGCCCCGTTCAGCTCTTTTCCGAATTCATCACCCGCTGAACGGTGTGAGGCGCATTGCGCCTTCGAACGCAACTGACCCCAGGAGCACCCCATGGCCAATATCCGCAAGCTGATGTCCGATATCTCCGATATCCGCGCCGCCGTGAACGCGGCCCGGGAATATTCCGTGCTGGCTTCCCTGCCGCGCGATGCCGCGCAGCGCCGCGATCCGCTCAAGGCCTTCCTGCCCAACTGAGGCAAGCTTGAGACCGACCTGCGCCGCGCTACATTCTAGATTGTGAGGAAGGCGGCTTGCCGCCTTTCGTTTTGCCGGGCCTTCGCCCGGCACGCCCGCTCAACGCCACCTTTCCTCGAATTCTCGATGCCCCCGCTTTCCGGCGAGGTTTCTGGTTTACGCCAGAGGCTGTCGCAGTGGACAGGGCGCGCGCACCGCAATAGAGCGACACTCCGAAACTGAATGCGTCCTTCGCGCCCCTTTTCGGAGCCCCCATGCTGGCAAGCCTTGCGTCCATCCTCAGCCTGATGCTGTCCACCCTCCTGATGATGGTGGCGTTCGGTCTGCAAAGCTATGTCGTGCCGGTGCGTGCGGTCGCCGAAGGCTGGTCGACCCAGACGATCTCGATGATCGCGACGGGCTATACGATCGGCTTCACGCTTTCCTGCATCGTCACGCCGAAATTCGTGCTGCTCGTCGGCCATGTGCGGGTCTTCGTGGCGCTGATCACGCTCCTGGCCGTCGGCATCCTGCTCTGCGCCCTCGTCGTCGACTGGCGCGCCTGGATGCTGTTCCGCGCCATATCGGGCTTTGCCATTTCGGGCAGCTACCTCATCATCGAAAGCTGGCTGAACGAGCGCGTGACCAACGAAAACCGCGGCTCGATCTTCTCGATCTACGTCATCACCACGATGGTCGGCACGATCGCCGGGCAATATCTCGTGCCGCTCGGCGATCCGACCAACACCACGCTCTTCATTCTGTGCGGCATCATCTTCTCGATCGCCCTGCTGCCGACGGCGCTGACCTCCTCGCCGCTGCCGGCATCGCCGACTCAGGCCCGCTTCAACGTGCCGAAGCTCTACCGGCGCTCGCCCGTCGCCGTCGTCGGCGCCTTCCTTGCAGGCGCGCTGTCCGGCGCCTGGATGAACCTTGGCGGCGTCTTCACCCAGCGCACCGGCCTTTCGACCGCCGAAGGCGCAACGTTGCTTGCCTGCGTGCTGCTCGGCAGCGTCCTTTCGCAGATCCCGATCGGCCGCGCCTCGGACCGCATGGACCGACGCCTCGTCATGGTCGCCTGCGGCATTGTCGGCACGATTTCCTGCCTCGTCATGGCTTTGGTCGCGGGCGGGCCGCCGGTGCTGCTCTATATCGCCGCGGCCTTCGTCGGCTCGGTCATTTTCCCGATCTACGCACTGAACGTGGCGCATGCCAACGACCGCGCGCAGCCCGACGAGTATGTCGAGGTCTCCTCGGGCATGATGATCGTCTACGGGTTCGGCACGATTTCCGGGCCGCTGATGGTCGGCCCGATCATGGACCGCTTCGGCCCAGGCTCGCTGTTCGTGGTGCTCGCGGTCTATTTCGTGCTCTACGGCGCCTATGCCGCCTGGCGCATCAGCCGGCGCGAAGACGCCGACGGCCTTGTCAGCAAGACGGATTATCAGGCGATGTCCGTGCAGCCGCTCGGTGCGGATGCCGCCGCCGCGGCGCTTCAGCCGGAGACCATTGCCGAGGAACTCGTCTACGACACGACCTCGCCGGAATGGCGTCAGCCCTGATGCATCTGGTGCTTGAGCTCGGCGCGGCGCTTCAGTTCGAGCTGATGCTCGCGGAAGATGACGAAGATGCCGGCGCTGATGACGATGGCCGTGCCGGTTAGCATGGTGCCCGTCGGGACATCGTCGAACAGGAAGTAGCCGACGATGAGGCCAAGCACGATCGATGTGTATTCGAACGGCGCGATGGTCGAGACATCAGCGTAGCGATAGCTCGATGTCAGCAGGAGCTGGGCGATGCCGCCGCAGAACCCCGCCAGCACCATCATGAGCAGCCCCGGCCAGCCGAGGTCGATCCAGCCGAACGGTAGCGTGCCGAGCGAGAAGATGGACGCGAACAGCGAGAAATAGAGCACGATGGTCGACGTGCGCTCGGTCTGCACCAGCTTGCGCACTAGCACCATGGCGCAGGAGCCGAGCACGGCGAAGGCCAGCATGGCCAGCACCCCCATCGCCTCCGACGAGCCCAGCCCCCCGGTGCGCATGAGCGTGAGGCGCGGCCAGCTGATGACGGCAACGCCGACCAGCCCCACCAGCACCGCAGACCAACGGTAGGCGCCCACCCGCTCCTTGAGAACGACCGCAGCGACGATCACCGTGATGAGCGGCAGGGCGTAGCCGAGCGCGATCGATTCGGGCAGCGGCAGGTGTATGAGGCCGTAGAAGCCGAAGCCCATGGAAAGGATGCCGATGAAACCGCGCTTGAAATGGCCGAAGATGTCGTTGGTGCGGAAGGCATCGCGCAACTGGCCCTTGAGGCCAAGGAAGACGAGGATCGGCACCATGGCGAAGGCGGAGCGCAGGAAGGTGATCTGCCCCGCCGGAATCTCCTTGCCGGCCGCCTTGATCAGCGCCGACATGCATAGGAAGATCACGACCGATGCGACCTTGAGGAAAATCCCTTTCATGGGATTGGGAGAATGCAAGTCCATGCGGAAAACTCGCCACCAGCCGGCTGGCCATGGCACAAGGCGTTGAGGAAGACCGGAGAACCGATTCAGACGCCTGCAAGTCTAGCGGGATTGCCTGCCCGATGCGATCAATTCTGGTGATGCATCGCGGATAATATTGATCGAACTTTCCCGGATACGGCCTGTGCCGGCATGGCACGATTTTGTAGTTTGGCCAGGCCGCTGGAAATGAGATGTTAAGTCAATAAGCATATCTATTTAGGGAACTTGGGGGCAGACCGTCCCGACGGATCGTATCGTCATGCACGGTGATACGGGAGCGGACGGCAACAGGCAGGACATATCCATGCGGACAGAGAACGGCCAGATCATCCACCTGGCGGACTATCGCCAGACTGACTTCGTTCTCGAGCGTGTCGACCTGACCTTCGAACTGGACCCGACGGAAACCAAGGTCGAAGCCCGGTTGATTTTCCACCGCCGCGAAGGCGCCGACCTTGCCTCGCCGCTCGTTCTCGACGGCGACGAACTCACGGTGGCCGGCCTTCTCTTCGACCAGATCGAAATGGACCCCGCCCGCTACGACGCGACGCCCGACAGCCTGACAATCCGCGACCTGCCGGCGACGGAGCCCTTCGAGATCACGATCACCACGCTGATCAATCCCGAGGCCAACACGCAGCTGATGGGCCTCTATCGCACCAACGGCATCTATAGCACCCAGTGCGAGGCCGAAGGCTTCCGCCGCATCACCTATTTCCCCGACCGGCCGGACGTGCTCGCCGTCTACACGGTCAATATCATCGCCGATAAGGCGAGCTGCCCGCTCCTGCTTTCCAACGGCAATTTCCTTGGCGGCGCGGGTTATGGCGAAGGCAAGCACTTCGCCGCCTGGTTCGATCCGCATCCCAAGCCCTCCTACCTCTTTGCGCTGGTTGCCGGCGATCTCGGCGTGGTGGAAGACACCTTCACGACGATGTCCGGCCGCGAGGTGGCGTTGAAAATCTATGTCGAGCACGGCAAGGAGCCGCGCGCGGCCTATGCGATGGACGCGCTGAAACGCTCAATGAAATGGGACGAAGAGGTATTCGGCTGCGAATACGATCTCGACATCTTCATGATCGTCGCCGTCTCCGACTTCAACATGGGCGCCATGGAGAACAAGGGGCTCAACGTCTTCAACGACAAATACGTGCTGGCCGACCCGGATACGGCGACCGACCAGGACTATGCGAATATCGAGGCGATCATCGCCCACGAATATTTCCACAACTGGACCGGCAACCGCGTCACCTGCCGCGACTGGTTCCAGCTGTGCCTGAAGGAAGGCCTGACGGTCTATCGCGATCACGAATTCTCCGCCGACCAGCGCTCGCGCGCCGTCAAGCGCATCGCCGAGGTGCGGCACCTGAAGTCGGAACAGTTCCCCGAGGATGCCGGGCCGCTGGCCCATCCGGTGCGCCCGACGAAATACCGCGAAATCAACAACTTCTACACGACGACCGTCTATGAGAAGGGTTCCGAGGTGACGCGCATGATCGCGACCATCCTCGGCCGCGACGGCTTCAAGAAGGGCATGGACCTCTATTTCCAGCGTCACGACGGGGACGCCGCGACGATCGAGGATTTCGTCAAATGCTTCGAGGAGGCAAACGGCGTCGATCTCACCCAGTTCTCGCTCTGGTATCATCAGGCCGGCACGCCGCTCGTCAGCATCTCGTCGAGCTATGACCAGGGCAAGCGCGAATTCACGCTCTCGCTGGAACAGGTGATCCCGCCGACACCCGGCCAGGGCGTCAAGGATCCGATGCACATTCCGCTGTCCTTCGGCCTGCTGCTTGCCGACGGCAGCGAAGCAATTGCGAGCGCCGTCAACGGCGCGGAAGTGACCGGCGACGTGCTGCATCTCAAGCAGCGCCGCCAGACGGTGACCTTCGCGGGCATAGCCTCGCGCCCGGTCGTCTCGCTCAACCGGGGCTTCTCCGCGCCGGTCAACGTGCATTTCGAGCAGTCCTCCGCCGATCTCGCCCATATTGCACGCCATGACAGCGACCTCTTCGCCCGCTGGCAGGCCCTGAACGACCTTGCGCTTCCGAGTCTCGTCGAGGCTGCGCGCAAGGCACGCGCCGGCGAGCCGATCGAAACCAACCCGGTTCTTGCCGACACGCTGATCGCCATTGCCCGCGACGAGACGCTCGAGCCCGCCTTCCGGGCGCAGGCTCTGGCGCTGCCGTCCGAATCCGATATTGCCCGCGAACTCGGCAGCAACAACGATCCGGACGCCATCCGCGCCGGCCGCGAAGCCGTGCTCGCCTTCGTTGCAAACAGCGATCCCGCAGTCTTTGCCGCGCTGTTCGCCAGCCATCGCATCGAAGGCGCCTTCACGCCGGATGCGGCAAGCGCCGGCCACCGGGCGCTGCGCAATGCGGCCCTCGCCTACCTCGCCGTGTCCGACGGCACCCCGGCCCATGCGGCCGAGGCATTCGCCGCCGCCGACAACATGACGGACCTCAGCGCGGCACTGACCGTCCTTGCCCACCGCTTCCCGGATGCACTGGAGACGGCAAACGCGCTGGAAGCCTTCCGCGCCCGCTTTGCCGACAATGCGCTGGTCATCGACAAGTGGCTCTCCATCCAGTCGACCATTCCGGGCGACGGCGCACTGGCGCGCGTCAAGGCGCTGATGGAAAGCCCGTACTTCATCAGGTCGAACCCGAACCGGGTGCGCGCCCTTATCGGCACCTTCGCCTTCTCCAACCCGACCGGCTTCAACCGGGTGGACGGCGAAGGCTACCGGTTCCTCGCCAAACAGATCCTGGAGATCGATCCGAAGAACCCGCAGCTTGCCGCCCGCATCCTCACCTCCATGCGCTCGTGGCGGGCGCTGGAGGAGGTCCGCTCCGACCACGCCCGCAACGCCCTGTGCACCATTGCTGCGGGCGAAAAGCTCTCCTCCGACGTGTCTGACATCGTGGAGCGCATGCTGAAGGGCTGAGGCCGTTCGGCAAACGTCAAACGCTTTACATTCGCCCGATGGCAGCCGATGCGCGAGTATCGGCTGCCCGGACGCGCCACAGTGGCGTTTTCACGACGCCGAATCCTTTCCGGCAAGTACGAAATTCCAACCATAATAAATGGTTAATAAACTTTTACCTTTTCCTATGGACAAGCCGAATCACAATTGATTCATTAGGGCAGATTCGGGCGAGCGGCGCGCCGAATCACGAGAGGTTTACAAGGTTTATGATTATGGCGGACGCGCAACGAGGACGCGCAGCCGGCGGGTGGACTCGTCTCAGATTTCCGGGAATGGCGGCCTGGGAAGATGAACGGACGGGACAGGCGAAGATTTTCGCCGGGCCTGCCGCACGGCACCTGACACGGGCTGAGCCCGTGCTGAAACGGTCGATACCGATCCTGATCATCGCATTCCTGTTTGTCGTGGCGATTTCCCGGATGGTCGGCATCCTGATCGAGCACGACCGGATGGATACGGGCGTGCGCGACACGACCTCGCTGACGGCGATGGCCGTCGGCGCCGTCTTCTCCGGCCCGATGGCCGAGAGCCTTGTCAAATCCGACCGCATGGCGGCGGAAGCGGCCCTGTCCGTGCACCTGCCGCAGGACCGCATGCAGCCCGGCGGCATCATTCTCTTCGTCGAGGAAAAGGGGCGCGTGTTCGGCGCCTCGCTGGCGGCGGCGAGCTATGTCGGCCAGTCCCTCGCGCGGTTTTCACCCGAGCTTGCGGCCGCGCAGTATTTCGGCGATCCAACCAGCGTTTTCCGCACCCATATCGGCGGCGAGGAATACTACGCCTCGCTCGTGCAGATGCCGCGCAAGGGGGGCTTCATCGTCGTCGCCAATCCGCTCGGGCAGCTTGCCATGTTCTGGCGCGACGAAGTGGCGCTCAACGTCACGCTGTTCGCCGGCATTTCGGCGATCCTGCTCGTCATTCTCTACGCCTACTACATCCAGTCCAAGCGTGCGCGCGATGCCGACGCGATCTTCGCGGAATCCAACCTGCGCGTGGAAACGGCGCTCGCCCGCGGCCGTTGCGGCCTTTGGGACTTCGACCTTGTGAACCGCCGGCTGTTCTGGTCGCGCTCCATGTATGAAATGCTCGGCATGCCGGCGCGCGACAGCGTGCTGTCCTTCGGGGACGCGGCCCGGCTGATGCACCCGGACGATGACGGCATCTACCAGGTTGCCCGCGCGGTTGCCCGCGGCGAGGCCAAGCAGGTGGACCAGGTGTTCCGCATGCGCCATGCCGATGGACACTATGTCTGGCTGCGCGCCCGCGCCCAGCTCATCCGCATGGCGTCCGGGCGCATGCACATGATCGGCATCGCCATGGACGTCACCGAGCAGCACCGGCTCGCCCAGCGCTATCAGGAAGCCGACCAGCGGCTGGCCGACGCCATCGAATGCACCTCCGAGGCCTTCGTGCTGTGGGACAAGAACGACCGGCTCGTCATGTGCAACGCGCACTACCAGCAAGCCTACGGCCTTCCCGACGACGTTCTGGTGCCCGGCACCGAGCGCGCGACGGTGCATACCGCCGCTGCCCGCCCGGTCATCGAGCGGCGCATCGCGGATGCGGACGGCACCGGCGCAGCCCATACGAGCGAAGTGCAGCTTGCCGACGAACGCTGGCTGCAGATCAACGAGCGGCGCACCCGCGACGGCGGCCTCGTGTCCGTCGGCACCGACATCACCATGATGAAGCGCCATCAGGTGCGCCTGCGCGAATCCGAACGCCGCCTGATGGCGACCATCGGCGACCTTTCGGCCTCCCGCGCCAAGCTGGAGCGGCAGAAGTCGGAGCTTTCCCTCGCCAATGCCAATTACCAGGCGGAAAAGGACCGCGCCGAGGCGGCCAATCGCGCCAAGTCTGAATTCCTCGCCAACATGTCCCATGAGCTGCGCACGCCGCTCAACGCCATTCTCGGCTTTTCCGAGATCCTGCAGAACCAGATGTTCGGCCCGATCGGCTCGGACAAGTATCGGGAATATTCCCGCGACATCCATGAGAGCGGCAAGCACCTGCTCAACGTCATCAGCGATATCCTCGACATGTCGAAGATCGAGGCCGGGCACATGCGCATCAGCTGCGAGACAATCGACCTCGCACCGCTGATCGAGGAGACGATGCGCCTGACCATGCTGCAGGCGGAGAAGAAGAACATCGAGGTGCAGCAGACCTGCCCCGGCAGCCTGCTCGCCGTCGCCGACCGGCGCGCCATGAAGCAGATCCTGCTGAACCTCCTGTCGAACGCCATGAAGTTCACCAATGCCGGCGGCAAGGTGAAGGTGCGCGCGAGAAGGGTGGACGGCGCGATCACCCTGACGATCGCCGATACCGGCATCGGCATCCCGAAATCCGCGCTCCAGAAGATCGGCCAGCCCTTCGAGCAGGTGCAGAGCCAGTACGCCAAAAGCAAGGGCGGTTCCGGCCTCGGGCTCGCCATCTCCCGCTCGCTCGCCCATCTGCACGGCGGCGCCATGCGCATCCACTCGATCGAGGGCAAGGGCACGATCATCTCGGTGCGCATTCCCGACCGCGAGCGTCTGGCGACGCTGCATCTGGCGGCGGCATGAGACGAAGCGACGGTCAGGCCTTGACCGTCGCCTGGAAAATTTTGCGCACGGACTTTGAAAGGCGGCGGACTTCCGCTTCGAGCGTGCGCACATCCGGGCAGTCCCCGGCGCGGCAGACGAGATCGATGAGCCCGGCCGGCGCTTCCTTCGGATCGAAACCGCCATCGACGCAGAGGCGCACGATCTGCGAAATCTCCGTGTAGAGCGACAGCGCCGCCTGTACGGCATCGAGATCGTTCGGATCCATCATCGCTTCGCCGAGCACCGCCAGCGCATCGCCCGTCGGCAGCACCTTTTCCGGCTGCGCCGCACCCCGCGCCGGTGCGATGAGCGCCAGGAACTGGGTGATGAACTCGATATCGATCAGGCCGCCCGCGATGTGCTTCAGGTCCCAGATATCCTTGGCCGGCTTTTCCTGGTCGATCAGCGCGCGCATTTCCGCGACATCCTTCGCGACCTTGGCCGTGTCGCGCTTGCGACCAAGCACCGTCCGGAAGATCTCCTGCGCCTGCCCCACAAGGCTCTCGTCGCCGCACAGGACGCGCGCACGGGTCAGCGCCATGTGCTCCCAGGTCCAGGCTTCCTCTTCCTGGTACTTGGCAAACGAGGTGATGCGCGTTGCCACCGGCCCCTTGTTGCCGGAAGGCCGAAGCCGCATGTCGACCTCGTAGAGCACACCCTCGGCCGTCGGCGCGGAAAGCGCGGAGATCAGCCGCTGGGTGATGCGGGTGAAGTATTTCACATTGTCCAGCGGCTTCGCCCCATCCGATTCGAGGGCGTCGCTGTCGTGGTCGTAGAGCAGGATCAGGTCGATGTCCGAGCCGGCGGTCAGCTCGAAACTGCCGAGCTTGCCCATGCCGACCAGCGCCACGCGCCCGCCGGGGAACTTGCCGTGCGCCGCCTCGATCTCGTCGAGCACCGCCTTCAGTGCCGCCGCGACGATGAGATCGGCGACATGGGTCTGGGCGCGCCCGGCCTGCTTGCCGTTGATCGCCCCGGTCAAGAGGCGGATGCCTATGAGGAAGCGCTGCTCGGCGGCGATGATGCGCAGGCGGTCGAGAATCTCCTCGTAGTGCCGCGCGCCGGAAACGAAGCCCTCGATGCGGGCGGCAAGGTAGGCGCGGGTCGGCAGTTCGGCAAGGAGGCCCGGATCCAGCATGCCGTCGAAGACATGCGGCTTGGCCGCGATCACCTCGGCGAGCCGCGGCGCGGAGGACATGATGTTGACGATGAGGGAAAGCAGCGCCGGATTGTTGCCGAGCAGCGAGAACAGCTGGATGCCCGCCGGCAGGCCGGAAATGAAATTGTCGAAGCGCAGCAGCGCCTCATCCGCCCGCTTGCTTTCGCCGAAGACGCGCAGCAGTTGCGGCGTCAGCTCCGTCAGACGCTCGCGCGCCTCGACGGACTGCGTGGCGCGGTAGCGGCCATAGTGCCAGGTACGGATGGTGCGGGAAATATCGGAGGGACGCTCGAAGCCGAGGCGCTTCAGCGTCTCCAGCGTATCAGGATCGTCCTTCTGCCCGGTGAAGACGAGATTGCCTGTCTCGGAGGAAAGCTTCGCCTCCTGCTCGAAAAGCGCCGCATAGCGCCGCTCGACGGTCTTCAGCACTTCGACGAGCCTTGCGGAGAAAGCCGCGGTGTCCTGAAAACCCATCATGAAGGCGATGCGCTTCAATTCGCTTTCGGTGTCCGGCAGCACATGGCTCTGCTCGTCGCGCACCATCTGGACGCGATGCTCGACATCTCGCAGGAACCAGTAGGCGCCGGTCAGTTCCTCCGCGGTCGTCGCGTCGATCCAGTTGGCCTTGGCCAGTTCCGCCAGCATCGGCTCGGTGGCGCGCAGGCGCAGCGCCGGCACGCGCCCGCCGGCGATCAGTTGCTGGGTCTGCACGAAGAACTCGATCTCGCGAATGCCCCCCCGTCCGAGCTTGACGTTGTGGCCCTTGACCGCGATCTCGCCATGCCCCTTGTGCACATGGATCTGCCGCTTGATCGAATGGATGTCGGCGATCGCCGCATAGTCGAGATATTTGCGGAAGACGAAGGGGACCAGTCCCTTGAGGAAGGCTTCCCCCGCCTGGAGGTCGCCGGCAATCGGCTTGGCCTTGATGAAGGCGGCGCGCTCCCAGTTCTGTCCCCTGCCCTCGTAGTAGAGCATCGCGGAATCGAAGGAGATGGCGAGCGGTGTCGCGCCGGGATCGGGCCTCAGGCGCAGGTCCGTGCGGAAGACGTAGCCGTCCGCCGTGCGCTCCTGCATGATGCGGATCAGCCGGCGCACGAGGCGCGAGAACGTCTCGACCGCTTCACTCGGATCGGCCGCGACATTGGCCATCGGATCGAAGAAGACGACGAGGTCGATGTCGGAGGAATAGTTGAGCTCCGAGGCGCCGAGCTTGCCCATGCCGAGCACGATGAGGCCGGACTTCTCGCTCGGACGGGCAGGATCGGGCAGCGTCAGCTTGCCGCTTTCATGCGCCGAGAGCAGGAGGTGGTCGATGGCGGCCGAGGTGGCGGCGGTGGCAAGGTCCGTCAGGAGCGCGGTGGTGCGGCGGGCATCGAAGATGCGGGCAAGGTCGGCAAGCGCCGTGAAGAAGGCGACCTCGCGCTTGGCGACACGCAGCCGGGTCATCAGCACGGCTTCCGTCACCTCGCCGCCCTCCGGCTGCCACGCCGCGCGGGCACGGCCTATGGCCGCCTCGATGGCCGGCAGGATCGGCTCTTCCAGCACGCGGACGAGAAGGCGAGGATCGATGCGGGCGGTATCGCGCAGATAGGGCGAGAGGGTGAAGGCCGCGACGATGAAATCCTTCAGCGGTCCCTCGCCGCTAAGAAGCCCCGCGATGGCGGGGTGTTCTTTCGCCCAATCCTTGAGATCGGACAGGACCGATTTGACTTCCGTCTGGCTCAGGGGCCGGATCGGTGAAATCGAAAGATCGGAAAACCGCGTCGTTTCCGTCACGCCCATGATGTCTCCTCGGCTTTTTACCGAGGAGGTGTATCAGTCCGGACGGATGGGGAAAACCATCCTGACGGTCAGCCCCCGATTGTTTTCCCGTTCGGGATGCGTTGCACCCAGCTCCAACCGGCCATGATGCATCTCCATGACGGCGCCGACGAGCGACAGACCCAGCCCCGTGCCGGGCTTGGAGCGGCTGGCATCGAGGCGCACGAAGCGTTTCACCACCTCATCCAGCTTTTCTTCCGGCACGCCTGAGCCGGAATCGGCGACGGAAAGCACGACATCGCCATCGCGATGCGCCAGCGACACACGAATATCCGGCTCGCCGTCGCTGCCTTCTGCATATTTGATCGCATTGTCGATTAGGTTACCGAGCGCCTGGCCGACGAGCTCGCGGTTGCCCTTGATCTCGATGCCCTCCGCGATCTCGGTGACGAGCCGGAGGCCGCTATCCTCGGCCACCGGCTCGTAGAGCTCCGTGCTGTCGAGGGCGATGCCGCTGACGTCGATGGTGCTCATTTCGGCCGGCGCCTGCCCCGCCTCGACCCGCGAGATCATCAGAAGCGCATTGAAGGTGCGGATGAGCTGGTCGGATTCGCCGATCATTTCCTCGAGCGCCGTGCGGTACTCGGCATTCTCGCCGCCGGCAAGCGCTGCTTCCGCCTTGTTGCGCAGGCGCGTCAGCGGCGTCTTCAGGTCATGCGCGATATTGTCGGAAACCTGCTTGAGGCCCTCGTTCAGTTTCTCGATGCGACCGAGCATGGTGTTGAGCGATTCGGACAGCCGGTCGAACTCGTCGCCGGAGCCACTCGTCGGCAGGCGCTGGGAGAGATCGCCCGCCATGATGCGCTGGCTGGCCCCCGACATGCGGTCCATGCGCTTCAGAGCATTGCGTCCGATGAGATACCAGATGGCGAGGGCACCGACGCCCATGACGCCGAGCGCAACCATCAGCGCCTGGCGCACGATCCTGCGGAAGTTCTCCGGTTCGCCGAGATCGCGCCCGACGAGGACGCGCAGTCCGTTGGAGAGCAGGATGACTTGCGCATAGGCCATCGGGCGTTTGCCGCCGCGCGCCTCTTCCTGGTAGCGCTGGTAGCGGAACGGCGTTTCCGTCCAGCCTTCCGTGTCGAGCACACCGGGCTGGATCGACGCCACGTTGCCGGCCAGCACCTCGCCGGTCGGGCTGGCGATGATATAGAGGTTGGCGCCCGGCTGGCGCGCGCGCCGTTCCAGCGTGCGCAGGAGGCCGTTCATGCCGCTGCTGTCGAAGATCCGCTCGATCTGCTCGGTTTCCTGCGCCACGGCATCGCGCATCTGCTGCTGAAGCAGCCCTTCCGACATGGACGAGACGTAGAAGACGAGGAAGGCCGCACCGGCGGCGAACAACAGGAGATAGAGCGCCGAAAGGCGCACTGCGGTGGTGCGGTAAAGGGCGGTCAGCCGGCCGAGCAATCGCTGCATGGGATCAACCCGCCGCCTCGTCCTTCATCATGTATCCGGCGCCGCGCACGGTGCGCAGCAGCGGCTGGTCGAAGTCCTTCTCGATCTTCGAGCGCAGCCGCGAGACATGAACGTCGATGACGTTGGTCTGCGGATCGAAATGATAGTCCCAGACATTCTCCAGAAGCATGGTGCGCGTCACCACCTGCCCCGCATTCTTCATCAAATATTCGAGCAGGCGAAACTCACGCGGCTGGAGGATGATTTCCTTGCCGGCTCGCTTGACGGTGTGGGAGAGCCGGTCGAGTTCGAGATCGCCGACGCGGTAGGCCATGTCCTGTTCCGGCGTTCCCTTGCGGCGGCCAAGCACCTCGACGCGCGCCAGAAGCTCGCTGAAGGCGTAGGGCTTGGGCAAATAGTCGTCACCGCCGGCCCGCAGGCCCGTCACCCGGTCGTCCACCTGCCCGAGGGCGGAGAGAATCAACACGGGCGTATGAATGTTGCGCCGGCGCAGCTCCGAGATCAGCGACAGGCCGTCGCGGCGCGGCAGCATGCGGTCGATGACCAGCACGTCATAGCTGTTCTCGGTCGCAAGGAAGAGGCCGCTTTCGCCATCGCTGGCATGATCGAGCACGATGCCCGCCTCGCGAAAGGCCTTCGAGAGATAGGCGGCCGCCTCCAGATCGTCTTCCACAATCAATATCTTCATCGTACGGACCTTACAGCATGTTCAGCGGGGCTTGGCTAGAGCGTCGAATAATGCGGCAAAAACAAACTCATAGAGCAATTGCGGTGATCCGGTTTTCACCGGAATTGCCTTTGGAGAGCCTTGCCGGATACGGCAGCGCCGCGAAACCTTGCGATCTCGCGGCGCCGTCAGACAAATGTGCGGAGCCGATCAGCCCTGGTCGATCGGCAGCGCCAGGAAGCGGCTGCCATCCTTGGTCTCGATCTGGAACAGCGCCTTGGAGCGGCCGTCCTTACGGGCGCCATCGATCACCTTCAGAACCTCGTCGGCAGACTTCACAGCCTGGTTGTTGACGGAGGTGATGCGATCGCCTTCCTTGAGGCCGCGGTCGCTGGCGTCGGAGTCCGGGTCGACGGAAGAGACCGTCAGGCCGTTGTCGCCGGGCGTGACCGAGATGCCGAGATCGGCAAGCGCCTGCTCGCTGCTTTCCTGTTCCGGGGCGGCTTCGTCCGTGCCTGTCGCAGCCTGGATCTGCTCGCCGGCCAGCGTGCCGATCTCGACCGGAACGTTCTGCGACTTGCCGTCCCGCCAGATCGCCACATCGACCGTCTTGCCCGGTGCGATATCAGCCACGCGGCGGGCGAGATCACGCGGATCCTTGACCGGTTCGCCGTCGAGCGCCGTAATCACGTCGCCCTTCTTGATACCGGCCTTGGCGCCGGGGGAGTCGGTCTGCGGTTCGACGACCAGCGCACCGGCGGCATCCGCAAGGCCGAGAGAATCGGCGATATCGCGGCTTACCGGCTGGATCTGCACGCCGAGCCAGCCACGGTCGACCTTGCCGTCCTTCATCAGGTCGCCGACGACGCCCTTGGCGACGGTGGCCGGAATTGCGAAGGCGATGCCGACATTGCCGCCGGAGGGCGAGAAGATCGCAGTGTTGATGCCGACGACCTGACCGTTGAGGTTGAAGGTCGGGCCGCCCGAATTGCCGCGGTTCACGGCAGCGTCCACCTGGAGATAGTCGTCATACGGGCCGGAGCCGATATCGCGACCGCGAGCCGAGATGATGCCGGCCGTTACCGTGCCACCGAGGCCGAACGGGTTGCCGACGGCAACGACCCAGTCGCCGACGCGGATCTGGCTGTCATCGGCAAAGCTCACATAGGTGAACTTGCGCTTGTCCTTCTCGTCGACCTTCAGCACGGCAAGGTCCGTGCGGCTGTCCTTGCCGACGAGCGAAGCCTTGAGCTCGGTGCCGTCATTCATGACGACCGTGAAGGCCGAGCCATCGTTGACGACGTGGTTGTTGGTGACGATATAGCCGTCTTCAGAGATGAAGAAGCCGGAGCCCTGCGCGGTCGGGCGCAGATGCGGCTTGCGGCCGGGGCCACGACGGTCACCGAAGCGGCGATCCTGACCGCGGTCGCCATGCATCTGGTCCTGGCCGCCGAATTCGCGGAAGAAACGCTTCAGCGGGTGATCATCGGGCAGGTCGTCAAAACCGCGACCACCGAAATTGAAGCTGAAATTGCTCTCGTCGCTGGCCGGCTTGACGTCGGACTGGACGCGAACGGAAACCACAGCCGGCGAGACGGCCTGCACGACATCGGCAAAGCTCGCGACCTGCGGCGCTTCGACGGAAACGGCTTCCGCAAAACTTTCGGTAACGCGCGCGGGAATGCCGGTCGCAAGCATGACGGCCGCAAGCCCGGCGACGGTGGTCGCCTTCAGTACGGTCTTGAGGCCCGGACGGAATGCTGAAATCTTGGACATTCTTTGCACCTTTTCTCTAACTTTCTGGGGTTGCGTTCGGCAACCGATGACAAAGAGATAGGCCGCTTCACATTACGGCACACTATCCACAGCATGAATTTTTCGTAATGTTGGAGAATTTTCGGCGCTATGCGCCCTGATCCTGCTTGAGCGCGCGCTCCAGCTCGGCCTTTTCCGCCTCGGAAAGCGGCGTTCCGGTCGATTTTCCACCACGCTTGCGCACGAAGAGAATCATGGCCGTCGCCCCGGCAAGGAAGAGCACGATCGGCGCGCCCCACAGCAGCAGTGTCTCGCCGCGCAGGCGCGGGTTGAGCAGGACGAACTCGCCGTAGCGGGAGACGACATAGTCGATGACCGCCTCATCGCTGTCGCCGTTCGTCAGCCGCTCGCGCACCAGAAGGCGCAGGTCGCGGGCAAGCTCCGCATTCGAATCGTCGATCGACTGGTTCTGGCAGACCATGCATCGCAGCTGTGTGGAAAGCGCACGCGCGCGCGCTTCCAGCGCCGGGTCGGCAAGCACCTCGTCCGGATTGACCGCGAAGGCCGGGGCTGCGGCGAGCAGAAAGGCGGTGGCAAGCAGCAGGCGGCGGATCACTGGGCTGCCTCCAGCGCGGCTTTCACCTTGCGCGCCTTCTGTGGCGCGCCGACGCGCAGGCGACGGTCGAAGAGCGAGACGGTGCCGCCCACCATCATGATCAGCGTGCCGATCCAGATGCAGAGGATCATCGGCTTCCACCAGACGCGAACGACGATACCGCCGTCGGCCATCGCATCGCCAAGCGAAACGTAGAGCTGGCTGAGCCCGAAGGTGCGGATGCCGGCTTCCGTCGTCGGCATCTGCCGCGCGGTATAAAAGCGCTTGGAGGACCAGACGTCGGTGACGATCACGCCGCTGCGCGCCACGGTGAAGTGACCGGATTCTTCCGAATAGTTCGGCCCCTGCCCGCGGCGCATGCCGTCAAAGGTCAGCGTGTAGCCGCCGGCCTCGATCTGCATGCCGGGCTTCATTTCCACGACATGCTCGGTCTCGAAGGCTGTGACGGCGATCACGCCGATAACCGTGACGCCGACGCCGATATGGGCAAGCGCGGTGCCGAAAGCCGAGCCCGGCAGGCCGATGAAGCGGCGGAAGGCGACATTGTTCGCAACCTTGCCGATACCGGCGCGCAGCCAGAGGTCCGTGACGGAGCCGGCAATCATGTAGAACCCGAGGGCGATGCCGAGATAGGCGAGAATGGGTCCGCCGTTCTGGATGTAGATAACCACCGCAGCCAGCGCGAGCCCGATTGCGACCGCCGCGAACAGCCGCTGGCCGGCGGCAAAGACGTCACCGCGCTTCCAGGCAAGCAGCGGGCCGAACGGCACCGCCAGCAGCAGCGGCAGCATCAGCAGGCCGAAGGTAAGGTTGAAGAAGGGCGGCCCGACGGAAATCTTCTCGCCGCTCAGCGCTTCCAGCACCAGCGGATAGAGCGTGCCGGTCAGGACCGTCGCTGCTGCGGTCGTCAGGATCAGGTTGTTGAGAACCAGTGCCCCTTCACGCGAGATCGGTGCAAAGAGCCCGCCGGCCTTCAGCGTCGCCGCCCGGAAGGCGAAGAGCGAGAGCGCCCCGCCGATGAAGATGATGAGGATGACGAGGATAAAGACACCGCGCGTCGGATCGGTCGCGAAGGCGTGCACCGATGTCAGCACGCCGGAACGCACGAGGAAAGTGCCGAGCAGCGACATGGAGAAGGTGAGGATCGCCAGCAGGACGGTCCAGATCTTCAGCGCTTCGCGCTTTTCCATGACGATCGCCGAATGCAGCAGCGCCGTGCCGGCAAGCCAAGGAATGAACGAGGCGTTTTCCACCGGATCCCAGAACCACCAGCCGCCCCAGCCGAGCTCGTAATAGGCCCAGTAGGAGCCCATGGAGATGCCGGCGGTGAGGAAGCTCCAGGCGGCAAGCGTCCAGGGCCGTACCCAACGCGCCCAGGCGGCGTCGATCCGTCCCTCGATCAGCGCCGCAATGGCGAAGGAGAAACAGACGGAAAAGCCGACATAGCCGAGATAGAGCAGCGGCGGGTGGATCGCCAGCCCGATATCCTGCAGCACCGGATTGAGGTCCTGCCCCTCGGCCGGCGCCGGCGAAAGGCGCAGGAACGGATTGGAGGTCAGCAGGATGAACAGCGCGAAGGCAGTGGAGATGAGACCCTGCACGGCCAGCACATTGGCGCGCAGCCGCTCCGGCAGGTTGGCGCCGAAGGTCGCGACAAGCGCGCTGAAGAAGACGAGGATGAGGAGCCAGAGCAGCATGGAGCCCTCATGGTTCCCCCAGACGCCGGTAATCTTGTAGATCATCGGCTTCAGCGAATGCGAATTCTCCCAGACATTGGCGACCGAGAAATCGGACACGACATAGGCGAAGGTCAGCACCGAGAAGGAGAAGAGCACGAGCATGAACCCGGCAAGGGCCGCGCCGGGCGCGACGGCCATCAGCGAACGGTCGTTGCGGATCGCGCCGACCAGCGGCAGGACCGACTGGACGATGACCGTCGCCAGCGCCAGAATCAGGGCATAGTGTCCAAGCTCGATGATCATTTGATCGTTTCCTTGCCGCTGAGTTCAACGCCCTGCGCTTTCAGGCGGTCCGCCACGTCCTTGGGCATGTAGGTCTCGTCATGCTTGGCGAGCACCGTGTCGGCGACGAACAATCCGTCCGTGCCGAAAGAGCCCTCCGCCACCACGCCCTGTCCCTCGCGGAAAAGGTCGGGCAGGATGCCCGTATAGGTCACCGGCACCGTCGACAGCGTATCCGTCACGGTGAAGGTGATGGTCGATCCCTCGCCGCGCTTGAGCGTTCCGCTTTCGACGAGGCCGCCGAGGCGGATGCGCGTGCCGGGGGCTACATTGGCCTTGGCGAGATCGCCGGGCACATAGAAATAGGCGATCGACTGGCTGAAGGCGAACATCACGAGCAGCACCGCCACCACGAGGAAGGCGACGCCGCCGCCAATCACTGCCAGACGTTTCTGTTTGCGTGTCATTGTCCGCTGCCCTCAGCCGAAATCGATAGGTCCCGGGCCAGTGCCAGAAGCTGCTTGCCGTTGTCACTGTCCGCCGGGAAGGTCTTCAGCGCCGTCTGTAGCGCCGCTTCGGCCTTTGGCCTTTGATCCAGCACAACATAGGAACGGATGATGCGCATCCATCCTTCGAAATTGTCGGGATTTTCCTGAAGTTTCGCGGCAAGGCTGTCCACCATGCCCGCGATCATCTGCTGGCGGTCGCCCGTCGACATGTCCTGCGCGGCGGCCATGTCTTCCGTGCTCGGATTGCCGAGCGATCCGGCGGTGTCGCCGCCCTGCGTGCCGCCGAGTGCCGCGATGTGCTGGTTGACGAGCGGCAGCCAGGGCGCGCCTGCCGGCGTTTCCTTCGCCAGCGCCTCGAAGGCCGCGCGCGCTTCAGGCTTCCGGCCCTCCTGCTCCAGCGCCAGCGCCAGATAGAATTTGGCGCGCGGATTGTCGCCCTTGAGCGCCAGCGACTGCTCGAGCTGCTTGCGCGCCTCTTCCGTCACGATGCCGTTCGACAGCGCGATCAGCGTTTCGGCATGACCGTCGAGCCGTTCGGTGGTCGGCCCGAGGATGCGGATCGAATGGGAAAATGCTCTTGCCGCATCTTCCATCCGGCCGCTGCGATAGTAGATAGGTGCGAGAAGATCCCAGCCGGCACCATCTTCGGGATTGCGCGTCAGATGGCTCTCCGCCCGGGCAATCAGGATGTTCATGTCGTTGCCGGGATTGGCAAGCCGCTCGGCGAGCGGCTGGGCCGGAAGATCCGGCCGGCCGGTGCCGAGGTAGAGACAGAGCCCGATGGCGGGAAGCGCCACGACCACGAAGAGCTGCGCCAGCCGGTTGAGGCGTCGCGCCGGGCTCGCCTGATCCTTCGCCTCGGCCTTGCTGGCAGCAATCAGCCGGCGCGCCACCTCGGCGCGGGCAAGCTCTGCCTCGTTGGGGCCGATGAGGCCGGTCGCCTCGTCGCGCTTCAGTTCTTCGAGCTGATCGCGATAGACCTCGACGTCATGGCTGGCGTCGGCCGCGCCCGCCACAGGGCGTCGCAGCAGGGGGAGAAGAAGGACGGCCGCTACGGCTGCCGTGAGGATGGCGACAAGAATCCAGAAAAGCATGACAGTTCAAATACTGGAATGCGTGGACGTTTCCAATTGGCCAAGGGTCGATGACGCGAATTTGAGGCGTTTCGCCGCAACCGTCAAACGACGATGCCGGAAGAACCCGGCAATTCTAGGAAAGCGGCGTCCAGGCGCCGTCCGCATTGCGGCAGGCAGCGCCGCGCGTCGTGGTGTCGCGGCCCTCCACCGTCAGCGTATGGCTATACTGCCGGCAATTCTGCGAGCCGACCTGGTATGGCGCGGCCGCGACGATAGAACCGCCGACACCCTTGCCCTGCCAGACGACCGGCTGGCCGCCGGGGGCGGCTTCCAGCGCACGATACTCGGCCTCCAGCGCACGCTGCATATCCGCCTTGGAAAGCTGCGCCGCCGTGTTGCGGCTTACAAGGCCGCCCTGCAGCGCCGTGATATAGACGCCGGCACTCTTCGGACCGGTCGCGATGATGCCACCGGCCGCTCCCTTGCCGCCGGATGTGGTCGTGCATCCCGAAACTGTTACTGTTGCCAGAAGGAGTGGGAAAAAGGCGCCGCGCAAACCCGTCTTCATCCGCTGGGACCGTCTCTCTTCACGCAAAGGGCGGCTAGCCGCACCGTAATTCGCCAATCCCGCGATCCTCATTACCGCGAGCCCTCCCTTGTTGCATTGTCCGCGGTCTCAGGCAACATCCTTTGTGACGGCCGGAAGAACGAGACGTGCGAGCAGCCCACCATCGGAACCGCGGGAAAGCCCGAAGGTTCCCTGATATTCGGACGCGATCTCGCTGACGATGGAAAGGCCGAGCCCAGTACCCGGCTTGCTTTCGTCGAGCCGCTTGCCCCGCTTCATCGCCACGCGGATCTCGTCCGGCTCGAGACCGGGGCCGTCGTCCTCCACCTCGATAACGATCCAGCTCTTGCGCGCGTCGTCGCTGCCGCGCACATCCCCCGGAGCGGCGCAGACACGCAGCGCGACGGTCGTGCGGGCATGGCGCGCCGCATTTTCCAGAAGGTTGCCCACGGTTTCCTCGACGTCCTGCTGCTCCATTGCCAGCACGAGGCCCGGCGGATCGACCGCCAGCGAAAACTGCCTGTCGACATTGAGCCGCCGCATCACCCGCACCAGGCGCTCGAGCACGGGCTGCGTTTCGGTGCGGGCAAGCACCGATTCGCGCTGGGCGGCGATGCGCGCGCGGTTGAGATAGGATTGGACCTGGCTCTGCATGGCTTCGGCCTGCGTTTTCACGAGGTCGCCCTGCGGCGCGGAGATGTGGCGCGATTCATTGAGCAATACCGCGATCGGCGTCTTCAGCGAATGGGCGAGATTGCCGACCTGCATGCGCGCACGTTCAACGATGCGCCGGTTGCTGTCGATCAGCGCATTCACTTCGCTTGCCAAAGGCAGGATTTCCCTTGGAAAATCACCGTCGAGCTGTTCGCTCTCCCCGGCCCGGATTTTCTCGAGCGCTTTGCGTGCCCGGTCGAGCGGCCGCAGACCGATGAGGATCGCCGCTGCGTTGAGCAGCAGGCTGCCGATACCGAAACCGAGCAGTGCGAGATAGAGGCTGCCGGAGAAGTCATCGATATCCTTTTCCAGCACGTCGCGATTGCCGACGACGCGGAAGCGCGCCGTGCGCCCCTCGTCGTCCAGCACAACTTCGGTCTCGCCCACTTCCACTTCGTTCCCGAAGGAATCGATGGTCGTGTAGAAGCGCTCGTAGCGCGTGTCGAAGGGAATGCTGTCCGTGTCGGGAATGGGAATGCTGCCCGTGCCGAGCGAAGAGGAGGTCAGCGCCTCGCCTTCGAGCGCGCCGCCGATCGGCTCGACGATCCAGTACCAGCCCGATTGCGGCTGGAAGAAGCGCAGGTCCCCGAGTTGCGGCGTACCGGCAAGCCGTGTGTTCTCGCCCGTCGAGACGGTGTTGATGACGTTGTAGAGCTGGGCGCGCAGGAGATCGCGGAAACTCTTTTCCGCGCTCTGCCGGTAGAGCGTCGAAATGACGATGGCGATGACGACGAGCGCAACGGCGGCCCAGAGGGAACCGAGGACGAGGACGCGGAAGGTGAGCGAGCGGGAGCGTCTGGCGTTATTTGCCATTGGCCGGTGCTTGCATCCGGTAGCCGAGGCCGCGCACGGTCTCGATCAGGTCGACGCCGATCTTCTTGCGCAGCCGCCCGACAAAGACTTCGATCGTATTGGAATCGCGATCGAAATCCTGGTCGTACATATGCTCGACCAGTTCGGTGCGCGACACGACCTCACCCATGTGATGCATGAGATAGGAGAGTAGCCGGTATTCGTGCGAGGTGAGCTTCAGCGTCTCGCCGTTGACGGTCGCCTTGGAGCCCTTGGTGTCGAGCCGCACCGGCCCGCACACGATGTCGGGGCTCGCATGGCCCGCCGCCCGGCGGATCAGCGCCCGGATACGCGCCAGCACTTCCTCGACATGGAAGGGCTTTGCCACATAGTCGTCGGCGCCGGCATCGATGCCGGCCACCTTGTCGCTCCAGCGGTCGCGGGCGGTCAGCAGCAGGACCGGTGTGGCCTTGCCGTCGGCACGCCATTTTTCGAGAACGGTGATGCCGTCCATTTCCGGCAGGCCGATATCGAGGATGATGGCGTCATAAGGCTCGGTATCGCCGAGATAATGCCCCTCCTCTCCGTCGAAGGCCTGGTCCACCACGTAGCCCGATTCCTTCAGGGCCTCGCTGAGCTGCCGGCTCAGGTTGACATCGTCCTCGACCACCAGGATGCGCATTCGCCCTCTTTCTATCTGCTATTCCAACGCCGGTTTCAAAAGCCCGGCGGCCTTACATCGGTACGCGCACGGTCATCTTGCGGGGTCGGGCATTGCCCTTGCCGGGCACAAGCACGGTCACCACGCAGTTGTCACCGCTCGGCTCGGCGGAAAGAAGCTCGCCGCCAGTCTGGGCCACCACCTGCGCGGCCGCATTGCTGCAGTCGCCAGCCACCTCGACGACATCCCGTGCAGTGCCCAACTCGATGGGTGCCGGAAGCATCAGACTGGCTGCAAGGGCGGATATGAGAAGTGGCGATGCCATGAACATACTTTCAGGTGCGGATCATTCTGATGCAAGCAATAAACGATCCACGCTGAATGGCAAATGAATGGGGGACAGTAAAAGGCAGGCGGTCAGATCACCCGCCGGCGGGCCGAAATCCGCCCGATCAACGCGATAAGACCGCCGGCCGCACCCACCGCCGCCACGATGAGATCGGCAAGTTCGCCCGCCTCGCCGGTCGTCACCTCGACGCCCGCCGCCTGGGCGAGTGAGGCGAAAATCGCGACCAGCGCACCCCAGACTGTGCGGGATTTGTACCACGCTTTCACATCGTTCATGGTGTTTCCTTCCTAAAGGTTGAACCTGGCCTCGGCAGGCAGGCCGAGCGGCACGGCGCGGCCAAGCTGGCGCACGCGAATGGAAAGAGCGGCCTGCGGAGCGCCGAAATCGGCAAGCTCCTCGACGGCCGGATAGGCATATTCGGGCGTCGCCGTCTCGGCGCTGCGCACCACCGCGCCCCCGGAGAGAATATCGATGCGGTAGGCTTCGCCCGGCTCGTCCAGCGGAATTTCGGCGGCAAGCCAGTTGTCCGAATCAATCCGCCCGCGCCGTATCCAGGAAAAGCGGGCGATCCCGTCCGCACCGCGCCGGGCGCGCAGATGCACCGGCGAAAGCGGCGTCAGGGCACGCTCGCCACCGGCGAAGGCAAAGGGACCGGCCTGCCCGTCCGAAACGCCGAAGGCAACGATGATCCAGTTGAAGGGGCGTCCGGCCTCCTCCGCATCGAGGCCAAGCGGCTGGACGGCGTCATCGAGCACCACCACCTGCCCATTGGCGGCATGCCCGGACGCCATGGCGTCCTCCGTGCCGTGCAGACCGCGCAGAAGCCCGGTCAGCCGCCAGCGTTTCGGTGCGATCTCGCTGGCCGTGCGGAAGCCGATGATTTCCCAGCCTCCATTGGCGGCACGCGCGGCGATGCGGTTGGCGCCATTCAGGACGCTGAGGGAATCGGCCGAAGCGAACCCGCCCGAGGGCATCTCGAGCATGACCGCCTGCAGGGCATCGAAACGCCCGACGACGCCCGCGGCCAGCGGTGCGGTGAGCCAGCCGATCCCCGCCGGTCGGTCGAGGCGCAGCCGGGTGCGATACCCCTCGCTGCCGTCGGAGCTGGAGACGGCCATGGAGCGCCAGGGCCGCGCATAGGCCGCTATACGGGCAAAATCCTGTGCTGGACCCGAGCCGAGGATCGGCAGGTCGAGGAAGATGATCTCCGGGGCGAAGGCATCCGCCGGTCCCGGCCCGTCCACCGGCCGCCCGCCGCCCTGCGATACGGGTGCTGCGCTGTTGCCGGCCGCAATGCCGCGAGCCTCCACTTCGCGCACCAGCCCGTCGGTGATGCTCGTGATCAGGAAGTGGCCCGCCGGACCGTCGGCCAGCCGCACCACATCGCCGGGCGTGAAGCCGAGCGCGGTCGGCGGCAGGCGGAAGCTGACGCGCCGCTGGCCGGCGTGCTGGTCGCGCAGGGCCGTCTCGACGCTTGCGGCCGCCGCGCCCGCATGCAGCACGGCCGGCAGCGCCATGCGCAGCACGCGATCCGTATTTGCCGCCATGCGCCGGGAGCGGGTGGTGACGCGTATATGCGCTTGCGCCTCATCGAAATGATCGAGGATCGCCTCGCCCGAAAGGTCGCTGATATGACCCCGGCTCTCCTCGAAGAGCGCCTCGTCGGGTCGTTCGGCAAGGACGGCGAGTTCTGTCGCCGGCAAGGCGGACTTCAGGCGCGAGCGGAAGGTGAGCCGCCCGTTCGCCTCGAGTGCATCGATCTGGAATGCCTCCAATAGCGGTTCGAGCAACGCGCGCGCCGAGGCCTGGTCGGCCCGCACGAAACCGGCCAGATCGCCCGTGACCCCGGACACGTCGAAATCAGCGAAACCGTGATCGGTGAGGATGGCCGCGATGACATCGGCAAGCGTGGCCGCGCCGAGCCGGCCGTTCAACCAGTGACCGCGCTGCCAGTTGACCCCGTCGGCCCAGAGCGAAAGGTTTTCCGGAAAGGTCGGATAGGGCCGCGCGTCCCAGGTCCACAGGAAAATATGGTCGGGATCCACCATGCCGGGCTCCGGCCCATTGCCCTGCCACCACTCGTGATGGGCGTCGAGGAAACGCCGCTGCATCGAATCGCTGCGCCCTCCGCCGGAATGGTAGGGCAGCGCGCTCTCCACGCTCTTGGCATCGACGAAGACATTCGGCTGGTTCGCGCCCTTGTCGATGGCCGGGCAGCCAAGTTCGGTGAACCAGATCGGCTTGGAACGCGGCACCCAGGCGGTCGGGCTCGACACTTCCGCGCCGCCCGGGCCCCGGTCGAAATGCGGGTTCGTCCACCAGCTTGCGAGGTCCTTGTAGCGATATACCCAGGGCTTTCCGGCCGTCCCGTCGGTGATCGGCGTCCGGTTGCGCGCGCCGGTCGGCTTCGCTGGCGTAGTACCAGTCGAAGCCCTCCCCGCGCCCGAGCATGTCGCGCATGCCCACCACGTCTTCCGCATGGCGGAACCCGTCCGGATTGCCGGCGAGCATGTCGCCGTCCTGCCAGTCGGCAAGCGGCATGTAGTTGTCGATACCGACCGCATCGATGGCGGGATGCGCCCAGAGCGCATCGAGATGAAACCGGACTTCCCCGCTGCCGCCCGGCGGGTGATAGCCGAAATACTCGCTCCAGTCGGCTGCATAGGTGATCTTGGTGTCCGGCCGGAGCACCCCGCGCACATCGCCGGCGAGGTCGCACAGCCCGTCGACGAACGGAAACCTCCCCTCATCGTCACGTAGAAACGAAAGGCCGCGCATTTCCGAGCCGATCAAGAAACCGTCGACGCCGCCGGCCACCTCCGCCAGCAGCGCATAGTGCAGCACCATCCGGCGATAGCCTTCGTCACCGGCGGGCGACACGACACTGTCGCCGGAAATCGTGAAGTGCCCCGCATGGACGCTGCCAAGGAAGGCCCGGACCTGATCACGCGCTGCGCTCGTGCCGTCGGCGGAAGGCGGATGGCAGGTGACGCGGCCGCGCCACGGATAGGGCGCCTGCTCCGCCCCGCCATAGGGGTCGGGCAGGCCGTTGCCATCGGGCACGTCCATCATCAGAAAGGGATAGAGATAGACCTTGAGGCCGCGCGCCCTGAGATCCTGGATCGCCGCAATCACGCTTCTGTCGGAGGGCGTGCCGCCATAGGCGGGTGCGCCGCCATTCTCGCTTACCAGATAGGCGTCCTGCCGCGAGATGCCCGATACGTGCCACGGCCGCGTTTCGTGCGAGCGCGAATAGGTCTCGACGCCCGGCACGATCCGGCAGTCCCCGGCGCGCAGATCCGTTCCGAACCAGGCAACGACGAGCGCGACGCTCTTGAGGTTCGGACAGACACCCTGCAACTCGGCCAGGGAGGCGAGCCAGTCCGTCGAGGACTGGATCATGTTGCGATTGATATGCCGGCCCGAGCCTCCGCCCGGCCGATCCGTCACCAGGTTCGGGTCATAGCCATGCTCGGTCGAACCGGGGATGACCGTCACCGCCCGTATTTTCTCCTCCAGCGCGCCGATGGGGCAAATGACCTCGAACTGGATGACGGGAATGCGGTTGCCATAGGCATCGAGCGGAAAGCGCTCGAGCACGATGTAGGAAAGACCGCGATAGGCCGGCGTGTTGCCCTCGCCCTGCTTTGCCTCGATCAGCGGATCGGGCGGCTGCGTATGCGCGCCTGTATAGACGCGGATCAGCACGGCCGAGAGGTCGACTTCCCGCCCGTCCGCCCACATGCGGCGAAAGGAGACCACCGGTCCCTCGCAGAGCCCGAGGGCGATATTGGCGCAATAGCGGTAGCTCTCGGATTTGGGGCCGCTCGCCTTGCCGCCAGCGCGCTCCACGAGGACCTGCTCCTCGAAGCGCGTTGCCCAGATCAGTGTGCCGCCGATCCGGGCGGTGCCGTAGACACGACTGATCGCCGTGCCTTCGTCGGCCCCCGGCAGGCGGGCATCCGTCAGCCGGGGGCCGATGATGGTCTTCGTGCCGCCGAGGAGCGAGCGATCGACGGCGGAGCCGGCAAGCGCACCCACCGCCCGCCCGACAATCGCGCCGAAGGGGCCGAAGATGCTGCCGAGCGCCGCGCCGGCGGCCTGAAAGAGAAGTGTCGCCATGGATCAGGAAAGCTCCGGAAAACGGAAAACGCCGACGATGCGACGGCGCCAGCAGGCGACCAGCGGCGATTCGATCACCGCCGCCTGCTCGTAGGCATGAATGAACCGCTCGTTCGGCGCGGCGATGCCGGCATGTTTTGCCGCAACGCCGTCCCGCCAGCGAAAGATCAGGAGATCGCCCGGCCGGAGCGCCGAAAGCGGCAAGGCCGCTCCGCAATGGCGCAACGCCGCTTCAAGCAGGCGCTCCTTGCCGGCGCGCTCCGCCCAGTCCGGCGCATAGGGCGCGGGAATTTCGGGCTCCGTCCCGTAGAGTTCGCGCCACACCCCGCGAACGAGGCCGAGGCAATCGCAGCCGACGCCCTTCAGCGAACCCTGATGCCGGTAGGGTGTGCCGATGAAACCGCGCGCGATGGCGACGACCCGGTCGCCGGAAATCTCACTCATAGAGCGCGCTCCCGTCATGCACGGACTGGCCATCGGCATAGCTGTAGCTGAAGTCGCTGCCCGGCATGTGGGGGAAACCCTGGAAATTCAGGCCGTTTCCGAATTTTTCCTTGCAGGTCGAAAAGCGTTTGTCGCAGCCCGCCGTCACCTGCAGCGTGTCGCCGACGGCAATCCCCGCGGCCATCGGCAGCCACAGCGTCAGCTCGGCCTCCCCGCCCGCCGCGCGATGGTCCTCGATATCCGCCGCAAGCCCCACCGCCGCGCCGCTCTCGAAAGTCAGCACGCCGTAGCGGAAGAACCGCTCGGCAAAGCCGGAAAGCCCGGTCACCCGCACATGCAAGTCGTCCGGCACGGCGCTCACCGTGGCGGTCGCGCGAAAGGCAGGAACATCGACGTTCAACCCGCAGCGGGCGTCGCCCAGCACCGCATCGCAATGCCGGCTGTAGATGCGCCCCCGCACCTGGTCGAGCCGGTGCGTCAGGCGCCGCAATTCCACGCGAAAGAGCCCGCCTTCGCGCCTGACCTCGCCAAGTTCCGCGGTCCTCAGCAGCAGGTGCTGCCACGGAGCCTGCCAGTTGACCGTGTAGACATCGACCTTCGCGCCGTCATAGCGGCCGGCGGAAAGGTCCTCGGCGCGGATGGTGTCGGCGGAAAAGCCGCCGGACACATCGCCGCCCTCGGCGGCAAGCCCGTTGCCGTCCTCCGCCTCGCTCGCCGCAAAGCCGCTCGCGGCAAGATAGGTCAGCCCGCCGAAGGACAGGTCGTGATCGTGGTCGGTAAAGCCCATCACCGTGCCGTCGAGGCGGGTCACCCGCCAGGCGTTGCAGAGCGTCGTCACTTCCCCGTCGAGATGGGCCTGAAGCCCGGCTGGAATGGTTCTCATGGCTTGATCTCCACAAGCGGGATGGAGGGAATGCGGCCGGCGTCGAATTGCGCGAGGTCGATGTCGATGCGGTCCGTGTCGAAGCGCACCGGCACGTCGAATGCAAAACCCGCCCGCACCGCGCCGGAGGCCGGGATCTTGCCCGGCTTGAACGTCACGGTCCCGGCAGCGCTGTCCACGGTGTAGTCGGCCGCCTGCACCGGGCTGCCCGCCACGGAAACGAGCACCGTGCCCGAAACCGGCTTGTCGATCCGGCGCACCGCCTCGCCGCCCGCATCCGCATAGCGCTTGACCAGTTGGAACGTCGCGGTCGCGCCATCGGCGTCCCCGAGGAACTGGTCCTGCGCGGTGATCGTTGCCGCCGGCGCGCAGGATTTGTGATCCACCGGATCACGAAAGCGGAACCCGTGGAACTGCCCGGCCCGCGCCTCGAAGAAGGCAAGGACCGCGTAAAGGTCGTCGATCGAGCGCACGCCGGAACCCGCATCATAGTGGCGGCGTGCATCCTGCCAGCGGCGATTGCGGTTTTCCCGCCCGTTGGAAAGGCTGACGATCTCCGTGCGCCGCACCGGCCCCCCGCTGGTGCCGAGCGCCACGCGCAGCGGAAACCGCACCTCATGAAATCCTGCCATGCGCTATCTCCGAAAATGCCCCGGCGTTGGATGAGGGGCCACCCAGACTGCCACCTTCACAAACCCCGCTGCCCCCGCCCCACGGCGCGGGTCAGCATGGCCGCGATCTGGCCCTCGGACTTGCGGAAGCTTGCCGCATCCGGCGTCGTCACGTTGAACACGATGCGCGCGCCGCCGCCGCCCTCGGCCGCGACGCCGAGCGCTCCGTCCGGCCCGCGCTTCAGCGGCATGATCGCCTCTGCACCCGCCTCGCCCATCAGCCCGAGCCCACCGCCGCTGCCGAAATAGGTGGGCGAGGACACAACGCCGCCTTTCGCGAAGGGGGTTGCGCCGCCAAGCACGTTGGAAAGGCCGGACGTCAGCAGGCCCTCCAGCGGCTTCAGGCCCACCGAAAGCGCAATGTCGCTCATGCGCAGCGCAAGGCCGCGCAGCACGCTTTCCAGCCCCTTGCCGTCCGCCACCGCGCCCTTCAGCGCATGGGTCAGCGCCGAGCCGAAGGAGCGCGAGCGCGCCTCCAGGTCGTCGAAGATGGCCGAGAGCTGTTCGGCATCGTCGAGCGTGCCGGCCAGCGGATTGGAAAAGGGCGCGTCATCCGGGTTCGCCATGGTTCACTTGCTCCTCATCGGGAAAGGTCAGCATCAGCGCGGCAAGCGAAGCCCGCCCCGGCACTTTCGGCGAGGGCCGCAGGAGGCCGAGTGCATAGCCAAGCTCGCGCGGCGTCATCGCCCAGAAATCCTTTGTGGAAAGCCGCATCCGGCACAGCCCGGCATGAAGCACCGCCTTCCAGGGAAAGGCGGCGTCCGTGCCGCTCAGGCCGGATGCGGCAGCGGAGGGTTTGGCGAAGCTTCTCCGTTTCCGAAGGTCGCCTGCAGCAACTCGGCGGCAATGCGTGCAAAGCCTGCAAGCCCGTCCGCCACGGCCATGGCCGCCACGTCCTCGTCGCTGAACAGGTTGCCGCCGCCGCGCAGCCCGGCGCCGATGATGCGGATCAGGTCGTCGGCCTTCAGGCGGCCGCTGGAAAAGCGCTCGACAAGCCCTTCCAGGCTGTCGACGGCAAAGGCCGTTTCCAGTTCGGCGAGCGCCCCCAGCGTGAGGCACAACACCCGCCGCTCGCCATCGAAGAACGCCTCGATCTCGCCGCGATGCCGGTTTGCCCGCACGCCCATCACAGCGCTCCGAAGGTGAGCAACCCGGCCGATTCCAGCGCGATCTCGAACAGCACCTCGCCGTCATGCACGCCGGAATATTCGAGCGCCGCGATCTGGAACACCCCGGCGACCGTCCCGAAATCCGGGATGACGATCTGCCAGCCGGCAATCGTTCCGCCAAAGAACTGCGCGCGCACCAGCGCGTCCGACGCCTGGTCCTTGAAGATGCCGCTGCCGGAAACCGCCGCGCGCTGCACGCCGGCCCCGCCAAGCAGCTCGCGCCAGCGCCCGGCCGATTCCGCATCCGTCACGTCGACCAGCGCGGCATTGAACGACAGCCGCTTCGAGCGAAGCCCGGCAACCGTGACGAAGCCCGCTCCGTTGTCGATCTTGAGCAGCAGTTCCCGCCCCTTCTGTGCCACCATGGCAAGGTCCCTTTCCGTTAAATCTGGTTAGACATCCGGCTCCGTCACCGCCCGGAACCGCATCTCGGCGCGGTGGAAGCGGGATTTGCCGTCGCGCCGCAGCCGCGTGTCGCGATGGAGGATGAGCACGAGCCGGTGACCGGCCAGCGCCAGCGGCGCGTCGTGCAGCGCCGCGCGTATCGCAGCGGCAATCGCCTGTGCCTGCCGGTGACCCGCCGCCTCTGACCAGGCCTCAAGCGTCACCACATGCGCCTCGCCGGCCTCCGTGGCGGTCGAATGGTCGATGCTCTCGATGCCGGCGATCACCACCAGCGGCGAAGCGGGCTCGGCGAGCCGGCGGTCGGTGATGCCGCTCGCGCCGACAAGCGCCGTCAGCGCCGCATCGCCGGAAAGCCGGGCGAAGATCGCCGTCTGCAGGGCCGATGCCGCGCTCATGGCTTGATCTCCTCGCAGTCGCAGAGTGTGTAGCGCCCCGTCTCGTCTGGATCGCGGAAGGCGCGGATGGCGAAACGCCGCGCGCCCTTGCGCAGTCGCATGCCACCGGCAAGGTCGCTGCGTCGCCGCAGCCAGATGCGGTGCGTCACCGTCACCGGCAGCGTGCCCGCCGCCTCGTCCGCCCGTGCGGCGACCGGCTCGATGCGCGCCCACAGCGTCGCCAGCGCGGCAAAGCCCACGCTGACGCCGCCTTGCCCGTCCGGCGTTTCGTCCGGCCGCTCCAGCGTAAGACGCATGTTGAGCTGGCCGGGGTCGAGGTGTTTCGCCATCACAGCCTCCTCAGGCGATGCGGCGCGACGAGCCGGTCATAGCCCTGCGGCACCGCGCCCGGCTGGTCATCGAGGGAGAGGACCCCACGCAGCTCGAACATCGCCGCGACATGCAGCAGCATCGCCCGCTTCAGCGTGTCCGGCACGTCCGCGCCGCTCTCGCCGAAACCGGCGGTGAAATCGATCTCGATGCCGTTGACGGCACGTTCCGTCGCTGGGTGCACGGGTAGCAGAAGCCGCGCCGGCCGCGCCGTGCCGTCGAGCACATAGCCTGTCGTATCGGCCTCCACCGGCGTGCCGTCAGCGTCGTAAACCGTCACCAGTTCAATGGTTTGCACCGGCCCTCTGGCAATCTGAATCACTTTTCCGGCAGGCCAGCCGTCGAGATAGAGGCGCATTGGCCGCGCGATGAGGCACAGCCCCGTCTCGTCTTCCAGATGGTCGCGCGCCGTGCGGATGAGCGCTGTCAGCAGCCCGTCCTCGTCGTTCGTATCGAGGCGCAGATGCGCCTTCACCTCGGCGAGCGTGATCGGCTCGCCGGCCGGCGGCAAGAGTTCGGCGATGGTCATGATCATCCTGTCCGGAAAGAAAGGGGATGCGGGCGCGGCCGGGAGGAAAACCGCGCCCGCGGCACCGGCGTCAGGGGACGACCGCCGGTGCAAGGAAACGCATGGGAAGAAAGCTCAGCTCAGCTCACCGCGAACTTCACCAGCTTGATCGCCTCGAAGTTCTGCACCCCGCCGCCGACACGCTTGGTCGTGTAGAACAGCACATAGGGTTTGGCGGAATACGGGTCGCGCAGCACGCGCACGCCCGTGCGGTCGACGACGAGATAGCCGGCGCGGAAGTCACCGAAGGCGATGGAGAAGCTGTCGGCCGCCACGTCCGGCATGTCCTCGGCTTCGGCGATGGCAAAGCCCATCAGCGAGGCGGCCTGGCCGGGCGTTGCCGGCGGACGCCAGAGGTAGTTGCCGTCCGCATCCTTGAACTTGCGGATGGCGCTCTGCGTCTTCCGGTTCATCACGAAGCTGGCATTCTGCCGGTGCCCGGCCTTCAGCGCATAGATCGTGTCGATCAGCGTGTCGGACGGCCCGCTCGCCTTGAAGGCGCCCGCCGTGCCGGTGGCGATATAGCCGAGATTGCCCCAGCTCCAGCTGGCATCGGCGACATTGGTGTAGCTGAGGAACCCCTTCGGCTTGTTGGTGCCGTCGCCGGTAACGAAAGCGGTGCCCTCCTGCTCGCCGAAGACCATGTCGACCTCGGAGGCGATCCAGCTTTCGACATCCACCGCCGCATCGTCGAGCAGCGCGGCGGTCGCCGCCGGCATGGCGTAGAGTTCCATCGTCGGGAAGGAGAGTTCGGCAAGCTGGGTCGTATTGGTCTGCGGCCGCACGGCCGTTTCCGCCACCCAGCCGGCGGCCATTCCGCTCGTCGCGAACGGCTTCTTCAGCACCGCGCCGGAAACCTGCCGCACCGTGGCAAGCGCGCGGATGGGCGAAGCGGCGGAAAGCCGGCGGCCGATCTCCGTGTCTGTTTCCGGCGGCACGAGATAGCCGCCATCCGCCGCCGAGCCGACCGACATGGCCTTGCCCTCGAGCGCCCGCAGCGCGCTTTCGTCGCCCCGGCGCATATAGTCGGAGAATGCCGCCTTGTGCTCCGCCGCCTCGATGCCGCCCTCGCCGCTGCCCCCGAGCGCCGGGCGCGCCTTCTTCAGCGCCAGCTGGTCGAGCACGCGCTTGTGCTCGTCCATGGCGCGGTTGATGCGGTCCACCTTGTCGCGCGTCACCACGTCGGCGGTCATTTTCTGCTCGATCTCGCCGAGCCTGCGGTCGTTCGTCTCCTTGAAGGCCTCGAAGGCCTCCATGAAGTCGTCGAAGGCGGCGGTCATCGTTTCCGGCACGGCCTTGATTTCCGGCGCGGTCTTCATGGTCTCGGTCATGTCCTGCTCTTCTCCGTTAGCATTTCAGCATCCGGGCCGCCCGGCGCATGATGCGCACGAGCTCCGTTTCCCTGTCGCGGAACCACCGCGCATTCTTCACGTTCGACACCCGCGCCGAGGTCAGCATGGGAAAGGTGACGATCGAGATTTCCCAGAGGTCCGCCTCCAGGATGCGGCGCACCCCGCTTGCCCGCTCGGTCCTCGAACGCACCGTCTGGAAACCGATGGAAAGCCCGTCGAGCGCGCCGGATTTCATGAGGTTCAGCACCTCGCGGGCCCGGGCCACGCCGGGCGACAGCACGCCCTCGACATAGAGCCCGCGCTGATCCTCGCGGATCTTGCGCCAGCGGCCGATAGGCTCGGCCGGATCGTGCTGGAAGAGCATGCGCACGCCGGCGGCGCCGCGTTTTTCCAGCGAGCGGACGAAGGCGCCGGGCGCGATCTCGTCCTTGCCGAGGTCCACCTCGCCGAAGAGGCTGGCATAGCCGGAAAACACCCCGTCGCCGGAAACGCCCTGGAGCGTCAGATCGGCATATTTCTTCGTCCGCCAGACCGGCAGGTCGTCGGTTATCATTGCTCTCTCCGATGATGTGAAAGGGAAGGCCGGCAGCCGCCGTCGCCTATTCCCGCAGCCGTTCGGCCAGCCGCGCCAGCACGCCGAGGCCCCACCAGGCCGAAAGGCTCGCCGCCGCTGAACCGGTCAGCAGCACCTCCGCCGGCCCGAGATAGCTCGCAATGCCGAGCCTGACCGCGATCCAAAGCCCGGCCGGCCCGCCGAAGACGAGGCCGCAGGCAAGGCCGGTGAAGAACCGGCAGGCCGCCTCGCGGCGGCTCCTGGGAAGCAGATAGATGAGCGAAACGGCAGCGCCCGCGGACGCGCCGAGCAGTCGGGCCGTCCAAAGCCCGCCGTCGTTTCCGAAGTCAGCCATTGTTAAGCCTTTCAGATTATTATCTAAATCCAGAAGGTTCGGCCGCAGTCGGCCGGAAATCGCCGGCTCACGCGGGCCAGCGATGGGAAATCTTCGAGTCTTTTGAATCCCTTGTCCCGTATTCTTCGAAAACCGATTCAAGGACTTCACGGATTGAATCCGGCAGGCGGCAAAGTGAATCATGCCCGCGACGCAGGCACCTGTTTTTCCTGACCAATCACCGGGCGACGCCCCCGCTCAATATCCCACCGCCCGCCTTTTCTCCTCGTCACTCAGGAACGCCGCCGCGCCCATGCGCGCCCACAGTTCCGAGCGTTCCGCCACCAGCCCGTTCACCTGGTCGAGGTCCGGCACCAGCCGCAACGCTTCGCCCTCCTCGGAAAACCAGGCCGCGAAGGACGCCGCGGTGCGGCTGACAAGCGGCAGTACGGTGAGCCGCCAGAAGGCGCGGTTGGCCTCCTGGTAGTTGGCATAGGTCGCATCGCCGGGAATGCCGATCAGCATGGGCGGCACGCCGAAGGCGAGCGCGATGTCGCGCGCCGCGCCGTTCTTTGCTTCCACGAAATCCATCTCCCGGGGGCTGAGCCCCATCGCCTTCCAGTCGAGCCCGCCTTCCAGCAGCATCGGCCGCCCGGCCCGCGCCGGGCCGGAATAGCCCTCCTCCAGCTCGCTCTTCAGCCGGTCGTACTGGTCGGGCGAAAGATTGCCGCCCTCCTTCGGCTGGTAGACCAGCGCCCCGGAGGGCCGCGCCGAATTGTCGAGCAGCGCCTTGTTCCAGATCGCCGCCGCATTGGAGAGGTCCAGCGCCATGGAGGCGGCCTCCAGCGGGGCGAAACCGAGCTGGTCGTCGAGCGGGTGGAAGAGCCTCAGATGCAGGATCGCCTGCCCATCGCCCGCCCTGTGCCGGCGCACATGGTTGGCGGTGCGGTATTCATAGGCCTCCGGCCAGCCGTCCCGTCCCTCGACGATGCGCACCCGGTCGGGCCTGAGCAGATGCAGCTCGCGCAGTTCCTCGCCGATCCGCACGCCCTCGACGAAGGCATTGCCGGAGAGCAGGAGGTGCCCGTAAAGCGTCTCGAAGAAATCCGTGCCCGCCATGCGCCCGTTCGGCCGGGCAAGCAGTGCCAGCCGGGCGTCGTCCGGCCGCTCCGCCTCGCCCTCATAGGCCAGCCACGGCACGGAGGCCGCCGCCTCCGCGATCATGCGCACCGCGCGGTGCGCCACCGGGTTCTTCATGAACCCCTCGCGCGACAGCGAGGCATAGGAGCGGCTCGACCAGTGCGCCCGGCCCTCGGCCGTCAGCGCGAAAAAGCCCGACGCCTTGGTTTCCGCCGCCATCTGGCGCCGCCGCGAGAAGAAGGAGGGTAGCTTCATGATGTCCTCGGTTCCTGTGAAAATGCGAATACCTGCGGGAAGCAGCCCCTCATCCACTATCCGCCCAGCGCCGCAAGAAAGGCCCGCCCGTACCCCGCCACCTTTTCGGCGCGGTCGAGCCCGTTGATGATGCGCCGCGCGCCCACCCAGTCTGCCCGGCCGGGTGAAAAATGATCCGCCAGCCGCCGCCCGGTAAAGGCGCCCTGCAGCATGCCGGTGAAGAGGATTTCCACCGAAACCGCCATCTCCATCGCCCGCTCAGGCCGGGCGAGAAGGTCGATGCCCGTCAGCTCCGCCATGCGTTGATAGTTGCGCCGGTGGGTGATCTGCACCAGGCCGCGGCCGAGCCAGCTCTTGCCCGTGTCGTCCTGCCGCCAATAGGGCGCGGAAACCTGCTGCAGGCGTCCGGCCGCAAAGGCCCGGTCGAGACGGGCGATGGCCGCCTCGTCGGTCGCGGCGAATGTCTCACGCACCGGCTGCATGCGCCCGCCCGTCTCGTGATGCGCCGTCGCCAGAACATAGGCGAGGAAGCGCCTGTCGTCCGTCTCGCCGCCCCGCTCGAACCGGTCGATGATCGCCGCCAGTCCCTCCACCTGCCCGCCGCGCAGCCGCCCGCCATAGAGGGCCGCGCGCACGCCGTCGAAAAACGCCCTGCGTTCGATCATCGCCATGTTCCTTGAAAATCTAGATCCCGCGCACCCGCGGCTCGCCCTGCCGGTCGATCACCAGCGCCGTCAGCGCCCAGACGAGCGCATCGAGCCGGTCCGGCGAACGGCCGGAGGACAGTCCGTCCGGGCCGAAATCGCACATCTGGTCCTCCAGCTCCGCAAAGGCCCCGGCATGCGCCACCCGCCCCTGCTCGTAGAGTGCCGCCACCGGCTCGGCGCGCAGGAACTTGCCCCGCGTCGCCCGCACGGTCGCAACCGGCAGGTTGGCGTCGACGCTCTTCAGCATCGCCGTCACCATGTCGCCGCCCTGGTTGACCTCGGCGACGACCCGGTCGGCATCGAAGCGGCGGAAGGCGCGCACCACCGAGCCCGCCCAGCCCGCCGGGCTTGCGCCCGTCACCGAACAGTCCGCCAGCACCACGGCACGCCCGTCGCCGCCCAGCCCCGCGACCACGATGCCGCAGACCGAAGCCGCTGAGGCCGTCGCCGGCGGATCGACCGCCACGACGATGCGCGAGAGCGGCCCGGCATGCCTGAGGCGGATCGCTTCCAGCTGCGCCCGGCTCCACAGTGCGTCTTCGCGGTCGCAGATCAGCTCGCCGTCCAGTTCCTGCCGCCCGAGCCGCGTGCCGCCGTAGCGGTCCGCCATGGCCGCAAGAAACCCCGGCGACAAATTCTTCACATTATCCGAGGTCGCGATGCGCCGCACCGCCGTCCCCGGATCGCCCGCCAGCGACCGCAACAGCGGCACCGGCCGGGGCGTCGTCGTCACCAGCACGCGCGGATCGTCACCAAGGCGCAGGCCGAATTGCAGCATGTCCCAGGTCTCCTGCGCATGTTTCCATTTGCCGAGTTCGTCGCACCAGGCGAGATGGAACTGCGGCCCGCGCAGGCTCTCCGGGTCTTCCGACGAAAAGATCTGCCCGATCGAGCCGTTCGGCCAGACGAGCCGCCGGCGCGAGGTCTCGAATTCCGGCCGCAGGCGCCCGGCGATGCGGCAGATGCCGGAAACGCCGTCGATCATCACCTCGCGCGCATCGCCGAGGGTTTCGGCCACCAGCGCGATGCGGATGTCAGGCCGCGACAGCGCCAGCGCATGCACCCATTCGGCCCCCGCCCGCGTCTTGCCCGAGCCGCGCCCGCCCATCAGAAGCCAGACCCGCCAGTCGCCTTTCGGTGGCATCTGGGCGGTGCGGTAGGTAAAGCGCCATTCGCGCGATTGCCGCCAGCTATGGAAGCCTGTCCGCTTTCGAGGCTCGCCCGCATCGGCAGGGCCTGCCTCCCCATCAGGAGAAGCTTGGGGATCGGAAATACCCGCACGCCGCTGCCGAAGCTCGGCCTCCAGCGCGTCGGCAGTCCTGTCAAAATCCGTTCGCGCCCGCTGTTCCTCGATCATCCGCAAGCCCGCAGCCGCCTTCTTCATCGTCTTGTCGAGCTTGCGCCGGATCGCCCGTTGGGCCAGGCATTCCCTACGGCCCGCTTTCCGCTCGCGCGGCAGCATCGCCGCCAGTCCCGAATTCGCGCATCCAGTCCTGTTTCGCCGCATTCATCCGGTCCTCTACCCGCTCCTCGACAAGGCGCTCGAATTCCTCCGCCAGCGCCGCCTCGTCCCCGGGCTCGCCCGCCATGGCTTCCGCCTCCGCCCGCTCGGCGATCAGCGTGCGCTGCAGGCTGTCGATCTTCTCCAGCGTGCGCACGATCAGCGAGACCGCCTCGATCGCCGCCTTGGCGTCGGTCTGCGCCGCCTTGCGCAAGGCCTCGTCGTCGGCAGCGTCCGCATCGCGCTCGGCCAGCACCTTCTGGCTCTGGAAGCGCTGGAAGCGCTCGCGCAGCTCCTTGGTCATTTCAAGCAGCATGGCCTGCATGTCGAGGAACGGATCGCCGGGCGCTGCGGCCTTGGTATCGAGCACCGCCGCCGCCCCGCCCGTGAAATCCGCGCGCCACCCGGCAAGGCCGTCATAGGCCGCCGGCTCCGGCAGGACGCCGAACAGCTCGATATCGATCGCCAGATCCGTTTCCATCGCACACCCGAAAATGAAAAAGCGCCCGGTCCGGATGGAACGAGCGCCTGTCAAAATATTCCTGTAGAGCCGGCCGCGGGCGGATACCGCCAAACCTTCCAGCCTCCGAAAAGCCCGGCGATCCCTCCGCCCGCACCTTTCCGACTATGCCATGACCCTATCAAACGACCGTCACGCCGTCAAGGACTATTTTCCTATTTCTTGCAAAAACTTTTCTGGCGCCCCATTCGGTGCTATCCTTGCGTCATGATATCCGACGATCTCATCGCCATGGCGCTCGGCATGCCGGAGGCGCGGGAAAGTGCCCATTTCGGCAAGCGCGACTTCCGGGTGGGCGAGAAGGTTTTCATGACTTTGCCGGAGCCGGGCCGCGCCGTTCTCAAGTTCACGCCCGACCAGCAGCTCTTGGTACTGGAAACCGATCCGGGCCTTTGCGCGCCAGTGCCCGGCGGCTGGGGCCGCAAGGGCTGGACCTCGCTCTATTTCGACGGCGCGGATGGCGAGCGGGTGCGCGATCTCATCGGCACCGCCTGGCGAAATGTCGCGCCGAAGAAGCTCGTCAGGACAAGCCTTCACTAGGGCAGTTCCAGCACAAGTGCGCGGCGGCTTTGCGCCCGGAACTGCGAAAAAAACAGGATACTCCGGCCTATTTCCCCTCGCCCACTTCCAGCGGCCAGGTCACCAGATAGTCCTCGTAGTCCTCGATATCGATGCCGACTTCGCTCACGGTGCGGCCGCGGGCGGAAATGCCGGCCTGGTGCACGGTGTCCGGGTCGCCCGAGACGAGCGGGTGCCACCAGTAGAGATCGTGGCCGTCGCGGATCAGGCGATAGCCGCAGGTCGGCGGCAGCCAGGAGATTTCGGCGACGCTTTCGACGGTGAGGCGGATGCAATCCGGCACGGTCGCCTGCCGGTTCTCGTAGTCCGAGCAGCGACAGCTGTCCGTGTCGAGCAACACGCAGCGGATCGAGGTCCAGGCGATCTCGCCCGTTTCCCAGTCCTCCAGCTTGTTGAGGCAACAGAGCCCGCAACCGTCGCACAGGCTCTCCCACTCCACATCGTTCATCTGCCCGAGTGTCTTGGTCTTCCAGAACGGCAGGTCGCCCGGCTTTTCCGCATTCTTGGTCATCATGTCCGACCCCTGAACCCCTTGGCTCCAAAGGTCAAGAGCCGACCGCCGCCGGGACGGAACGACATTTCGTTCTGCTGCCTTCAAAAGACTGCTATCCTGTTCGAATAAACCGGTAGTGACAGGACGTTAACCGGAAACAGGCAGTGTCACGGCGCCTGAACCGAGGAACGCGAGAGACCGCGATCGTGGAAGACGACAGCCAGAAAACCGAAAAACCCCGCCGCCGCAAGCGGCACTTCTTCCTGCGCATCGATTCCTGGATCGACTCCACGGTCTGGAACGCCGGCTTTCGCCTGGGCGAAATCTGGGAAGAGATCACCATTTTCTCCCGTCGCTTCCACGTCAAGGGCTGGAAAAAGGCCGTCTTCGAGCTTGCCGGCGAAGGCATGAACCTCGGCACGGCCGGCTTCGTCCTGCTGCTCGCCCTTGCGCTGCCCGCCTTCGAGGACACCAAGGGCGACTGGCGCGCCCAGAGCGATTTCGCCGTGACCTTCCTTGATCGCTACGGCAACGAGATCGGCCACCGCGGTATCATCCACGAGGATTCCGCCCCGATCGACGAGTTGCCCGATCATCTGATCAAGGCGGTGCTTGCGACGGAGGACCGCCGCTTCTTCAGCCATTTCGGCATCGATTTCCTCGGCCTTGCCCGCGCCATGAACGAAAATGCGCGCGCCGGGGGCGTGGTGCAGGGCGGCTCGACGCTGACCCAGCAGCTCGCCAAGAACCTGTTCCTGTCGAACGAGCGCACCATCGAGCGCAAGATCAAGGAGGCGTTCCTCGCCCTCTGGCTGGAGGCGAACCTTTCCAAGAAGGAGATCCTGCGCCTCTATCTCGACCGCGCCTATATGGGCGGCGGCACGTTCGGCGCGGCGGCGGCGGCGCAGTTCTATTTCGGCAAGAACGTCACCGATGTGAACCTTGCCGAATCCGCCATGCTCGCCGGCCTGTTCAAGGCCCCCGCGCGCTATGCCCCGCATGTGAACCTGCCCGCCGCGCGCGCCCGCGCCAATGAGGTCCTGACCAATCTCGTGCAGGGCGGGCTGATGACCGAGGGCCAGGTGATCGCCGCCCGGCGCAACCCCGCGACCATCATCGACCGCAACGAGAAGACCGCGCCCGATTTCTTCCTCGACTGGGCCTTCGACGAGGTGCAGCGCATCGCAAAGCCCTTCGCCCAGCATTCGCTCATCGTGCGCACCACCATCGACATGGGTTTGCAGGCCGCCGCCGAGGAAGCGGTGGAAAGCGGCCTGCGCCAGTATGGCGACAGTTACCGCGTCAAGCAGGGCGCGCTGGTGATGGTGGAGAACGGCGGCGCGGTGCGCGCCATGGTCGGCGGGCGCGACTACGGCGAAAGCCAGTTCAACCGCGCAACGCGCGCGCTGCGCCAGCCGGGCTCGTCCTTCAAGGGCTATACCTATGCCGCCGCGATGGAAGCCGGCATGACGCCCGAGACGACCATCGTCGATGCGCCGATCAGCTGGAACGGCTGGTCGCCGCAGAACTACGGCCGCAGCTTTGCCGGCCGCATGACGCTGATGACGGCGATGGCGAAGTCGATCAATTCGGTGCCCGTGCGTCTTGCCAAGGACAAGCTCGGCACCAAGCGCATCGCCGAGGTCGCCAGGCTGATGGGCGTGGAGACACCGCTGCGCACCGACAAGACCATGCCGCTCGGCACGTCGGAAGTCACCGTGCTCGACCAGGCGACCGCCCATGCGGTCTTCCCGGCCGGCGGCATGCAGTCGCGCCGCCACGGCATCAGCCAGATCATCAACTACGACGGCGACATCCTCTACGATTTCGGCCGCGACGAACCGCCCGCCGCCCGGGTCCTTTCCGAGGCGGCCAATGCGTCGATGAACAGGATTTTCGTCACCATCCCCGTCAGCGGCACGGCACGGCGCGGCGCGCTCGACCGGGGCATCGTGTCGGGCGGCAAGACCGGCACGACACAGGCTTACCGCGATGCCTGGTATGTCGGCTTCACCGGCAACTACACGACCGCCGTCTGGTTCGGCAACGACGACTATACGTCGACGAACAACATGACCGGCGGCTCACTGCCCGCCATGACCTTCAAGCGGCTGATGGACTATGCCCACCAGGGCATCGAGCTGCGTCCCATCCCCGGCATCGACAATCCGTTGCCGGACGGCAAGAAGGCAACCGAAGTCGCTGCCAAGGCGACCGACGAGAACGCGCTGCCGGCGCTCGTGCGGCCTCGTTCGCTGTCGACGGAGGTCACCAGATTGCTGAAGGATCTCGCCCGCCAGTTCAACGAAGCAAAGCCGCTCAAGGCAGAAGGCCGCGTGGCCGCGCTTGACGGCACTGTTTCGAACCGGACAGAGTGACTAAACGCTGATTCCAACGGTTGACCGTCTTGTTCCGTACCCCCCTCGTCATCGCCACAGCGCTCGCCGTCGCCTTCGGCTTCGGTATCCTGAGTTCGATCTATGCGCTGAGGGCGACGGTCGGCTTCGGCGCAATCACGCTCGGACCGTGGACGGCTTTCCCGACCGCCCAGACGATCAACGCCGATCCCTATGCCAAGGCCCACCGCGCGCGCGACGGCAAGCTGCTGCTCGGCAGTGCAGAAGGCCTCACCTTCACCGCCGCCACGGACAGCGAGAACCGCACGCTCGTCGAGAACTGCCGCTATGAGATCGCCGGCATCACGCCGCCTGCCCGCCTGTGGACGCTGCACGCGGCGGACCGCCGCGGCAACCCGCTCGCCGGCGCCCGCCCGGACCTGCCGACCGGCCTCAACGCCTGGACCGTGTTGCGCAGCCCCGACAGCAGTTTTTCCATCCGCATCGCCTCCACGGCAACGCCCGGAAACTGGCTGGCGCTGCCGGAGGGCACGGCCTCGTTCCTTCTGGTCATGACGCTGCTCGATACGCCGACCGCCGGCAGTTCCGGCGTCATCGACCTTGCCATGCCCGGCATCACGCGACTGGACTGCGCCGATGCGTAGTTTCCTTTATGCCGTTGCCATCGGCCTCGTCGGCGCGGCGCTTCTCCACATCGTCATCATTCTGTCGCTGCCGAGCTTTACCGGGCGCGACGCCTATACGCGGGTACAGACCTTCGGCGAAACGAACCGCTTCTTTGCGCTGGCAAGCGGCGGCGACACGATTGCGCCGATCAATGACGACCCGGCGATGAAGACCGCCGTCTGCGCCTTCTCGGTCGAAAACGGCCCGATCCGCCTGTTCGCCGATGGCGACGTGCCCTTCTGGTCGCTTGCCGTCTATGACAGCGCGTCCAACGAGGTCTTCAGCATGAACGACCGCACCTCGGTCTCCGGCGCGCTCGATACGCTGATCGCAACGCCTATCCAGCTCATCGGCATCCGCAAGGCGGTGCCACAGGAGCTGGAACAGTCGATCCTCGTGGAAATGCGCGGCGACGAAGGCTATGCCGTGCTGCGCACCTTCGTGCCCGCGCAAAGCCGCCAGGAAGCTGCCGCCGCCTTTCTTGGCGAGGCCAGCTGCGAGCTTTTCACGGCAGAGCAATAGGAAGCCGCTCCGAAGGGAGCGTGATGCGGGTATCCCGCAATCCGCGTTGCGCGGCAGTCAGGCGCGCACGCCACCGACCGCTGCCGCGCAGCGATCGAAAGTGCTTTACGGCCGGCGAGCCGTATCCGTCGTGCCGTGCTTGGCCGCCTTGCGGCGCGCAGCCAGCATTGCGGACGTCAGGCGCTCGTAGCGCACACCGGTAAAGAGCAGTATCTGGGCCGGAGCCACAGGTCGAGCGGTGTCGCGTCTCGGCGTTCGCGCGAGCCATTCCGTCAATCGTACCACGTCTGCCATTCTCGCCTCCAAAAGAAGATTCGAGACGGATGAAGTACTCCTACAAATCTCACCCTGCCCGTTGAACGGGCCGGTGCATCCGGTTCCGTCACCCGGACGCGACATGAGCGTGATGCACTCCGGTCGCATGCGGATGGAAAACGGCGATACGGCCCAGAATTTTCCCGTTCTCGGGATAGTGTCTGGTGGCCGCCCGGTATCCGGAACATCGCACCTTTCCCTGCAAAACGGTAGCCCCCTGCGGGAGCAGCCGCTTCCATGGTCGAATCATACCACGTCCAAAGCATTCGACGAGCCGATCCATGTCCTTAAAACTAGCGACCTTTCGGTTAACACACTCTTAACACTACCCTGAATGGCCGCCTTGCGCTGTTTCCTGCGATACAGCCGCCTCGGGAAGCAGCGTCCCGATGCGGCACGCGCTCGCCCGGCCGCCGGCTGCAACCCCGGCGACACTGCCTTGTTAACATTGCGGTTTCCGCGCGAGCAAGGTTAACGGCTCGCTAACGCTTTTCCTCTATTTTTCATGAACGACAACGGGGATCGGCAGGGGGCTGCCGGTCCGGGGATGACAGGTGTTTTGTGGCGGACAGGTTTCGCGAACTGGAGAGACCGCAAGCCGGGCGGCCGAAGGACATCGTATTGATGGCCACGGTCTCCAGCTTCGAGAGCCTGCGCTTTCCGTCGAAATCTGACCTGCTGCAGTTCGGAGAGCTCTTCGAGCCGCTTTATGTCGCCTCTACGGAGGAAGCGCGCCGGCAGGCCGTGGCGGCCCTTTCCCGCTGCCCGCAGGTGCCGGAAGCAACCGCCGTCTTCATCGCGCGCCAGCCGATCAGCACCGCCGCCATCTTCCTCATGGGCTCGAAAGCGATCCCCGACGGCACTTTGCTCCAAATTCTCGGCGCGGCCGGACCGGAGCACGCCCACGCCATCGGCCGGCGTGCGGACCTGTCGCCCGCCGTCGTCGAGGCGCTGGTCGGAACGCACCAGTATCACGCCGCCCGCCGCACCGGCGAGGACCGCGAAGCCGCCCTGCGGGAAGCCGCGCGGCTGGAACGGGAAGAAGAGATCCGGGACGAATTGCGCGCGCTCGTGCGCGCCGCGACACCGCAGGTCGAGGCCCCGGTCCGGCTCGAGCCGGCAAGCGAGATGCACCAGGTGCTGTTCGTGCGCTTTGCGCGCACCGGCGAGGTCGGCATGATTGCCGTGGCGCTCGCCGACGCGCTTTCCTCCAGCCAGTGGCTTTCGGAGCGTATCCTTCTCGATGTTTCGGGACGACAGCTGGCCGAAACGCTCGTGGCGCTCGCCGTGCCCGAGGAAGACAACATCTTTGTGCTGAAAAACATCTATCCGCATCTGGCCGAGGGCGGCGCGCAAACGCTGCTCGCGGCGCTAGACCCGGCCGAGGCGACCCGCCGGGTCGAGAGCTGGCAGCGGGCGGATCGCTACACGAACGGCGACGGCCTGCCGAAGGCGGCCAATGGTGACGACGTTCAGGCGAAGCGGCAGGATGACCACGGCAAATCCTCCAATAGCGGCCGGCAACGCGCCGCCGGCTGACCCGGCTAGAAGTCCCGGCGTCTGGCCGACAGGCGAACCGCCGCATCCTCGCGCCGTCCGGCGGAGAGCGCGGCCAGCACGGTCGCGACGAACATTCCCGAGATCAGCAGTGCGAGGGCAGGCAGCACGACAAGCATGGGGCGCTCCTTCGAGGGTTGGATACAGGCCATTGCCTGCATGCCTGCCCTTTTCCCATGTCGGGCTCCGGCCGGCTGTTCCCGCCGGAACAGGGCCTAACGACGGAAGAACCCGTCGTCCTTCGGCTCAGCGCCGGTAAATTCGATCAGGTCGCCCAGTTCGTCCGTCTCGACGCTCACCACCCACAGATCACTGTCGAAGCGACGTTCCCGTGCGATCGCCTCGGCAACCGCCCCGGCTTCGACGCGCGCAAGCCGCGTCTCGAACAGCCGCCAGCCGCTGTCCTCCTCCTCGAAGAAACTCTGCGGCGCCGGGGCATGCAGGCTTTCGGTGCCATCGCGAAAGGCTTGCCGCACGAACACTGCCCCGGCCTCCTCCGCGCCCTTTGCCTCCACGGCAGCAAAATCGCCGCGGGCAAAGACGCGGCGCATCAGGGCGGAAACGAAGATGTCGGTGCGAAGGCGCATGACGGCGGCATACACGGCGCAAGCAGGCGCTGCAAGGATCGGCGCCGCCCCTCTGTCCCTCACACCCGGATCGCCAGCCTTAGCCCGCCCCAGTGGCGGCCGCCCACGGTGATCGGCGCGGAAATATCCTTCATCAGCACGAACTGTCCGCCGCCCATGTCGCGGCGATAGGTCTGGAGCAGGAACGGCTCCTTGTTGCGGCCCGCCGCCAGTCCCACGCGGTCATTGAAGATGCGGCGATTGCGGCAGTTGGCCATGTTCCAGGCCGGATCGTCCGGCCGCTGCGGCGCGGAGAATTTCTGGTTGTGCGTCGGCAGGTAGCCGTTCTCGTCGATCGCCGCGCAAAAGGCGATCCGCTCGTCGCCCGCCACCGCCGGTTCCTGGATCGCCGGCAGGGCGCGGTCGGTAAAGTCGGTGAAGCGCGTCACCATCTGCACCGGGTCCGTGCCGGGGACCGGGCGGTACTGGCGGTCGAACAGCGCCTCCATGCCGATCTCGCCGCTACGCACCGCCTCCGCAAAGCGGAGGGACACCGTGTCCGCCAGATGCTGCACGAGATTGATATAGGGACTGTCCGGCGTCTCGATGCCGGCGCTCGCCGTCGCCTGGATGATGCGCTCTGAAATCGCCACGACCTCGACGACCTTGGCGGAGGCGCCCTGCAGCATTTCGTTGGAGCGGATGATCTGCGCCGAAGCCGCGCCGATGGAACGGGCGAACTCGCTGCATTCCTTGTCGACCGCACCCGTCGTCGCGGCCAGCGAGGAGGCGCTGTCGAGGATTTTCGACATGACCTCTTCGACACCGGCGAACGAGCCCTGCACCTGTGACGCCGTCGTCTTGACGCCCTCGGCCGAAACCCGCGCGCCCTCGCCCGCCCCTTCCAGCCGGTCGATCCGGGCGCGCAGTTCCTGAAGCGTCTTCTGGATGGAGGCCGTCGTGTTGGAGGTTTCCAGCGACAGCGCCCGCACTTCCGCCGCCACGACCGCAAAGCCCTTGCCCGCGTCGCCCGCCCGCGCCGCCTCGATGGCGGCGTTCAACGCCAGCAGGTTGGTCTGGCGGGCAATCGTGCCGATGGCATCCGCCAGCCGCCCGACATCGGCAAGCGCCCCGGCAAAGGCCGAGATTTCCGCGCCGATTTCGTTGGAGGCGGTCACCATGTTGTCGATGGCGGCAATCGAACCGTCGAGCTGCACGGCCTGCTCGCCCAGCACCTTGCGGGCGCTAGCGGCAAGCTGGTCGGTTTCGCCGAGCGCACGGGCAATGTCGCCATTGGTGCCGGCAATCGCCGTCGCCGATTGGGTCAGGCGGGTAAAGAGCGCCGCATGCTCGCGCGACTGGGCGGCGGTATCCTGGATAGAGCCGGCAATATCGACGAGATGCAGCCCAAGATCGGATGCCTCCGCGGCCAGCGATCCCACCACCCGACGCAGCGTTGCGGCATCGGCCAGCGGCTCGACAGCCCCCTCTTCCCAAGTATCCGTAGTCTTACGCAAGGCAGCGCTGGACATAGTTCGACGATCCTCCGATTATCGGAAGATCATCCGGCAGACATGGTTAAGATATCCTTTAAAAACAACCTTCAGATGTATTTCTTGCAGGAGTACGACTTTGGTCGCATGCCGCCTTTACAGCGCGCCGATATCCTTGAGCTTGGCGAGCACCTGGTCATTTGGCTGGCCGGTCACCGGCAGGCGGTAATGCTTCTCGAAATGGCGGATCGCAGTGCGCGTCTTCTCGCCGATCAGCCCGTCCACGGCGATATCCGTATAGGCGATATTGCTGAGCCCCTTCTGAATCTTCATCACCAGGTCGCTCGGGGCGGGCCTTGCAACGGCGGAGGTGACGGCCGGATCCGCCTCAGCCTCCATGATCGCGGCGGCGACCGGGTCGCCCTCGTCCTGCGCGGGCTGGCGCTCGATGACCTTTGCCACCTCGTCGAAAGGCCGTTCGGCCGGCGTCACGTCGGAGATTTCCGGCAGGTCCTGCTCTTCCTCGCGCTCGATGACGAAGGTCGTCACATCCTGCGGCTCGGGCATGGCGGCGGTGAAGCCGAGGGAATTGTCGGCCGAACGCATCTTCAGGAACGGCGCCGGGTGGCCTCCCGGCTGATACCAGAGCGCATTGGCGGCAATGAAGGAGAAAACGACGAGGAAGGCGCAGGTGCCGCCGACGCTGCTGGGATGGCGCGCCGCCAGCCCGCCGAGCGCGACGAGGCCCCTCAGCGCGATATTGGGCCGCTTCTGCGGCTGCGCGCGCGCACCGGACCGGCCCTTGCGGACCTGGCCCTGCGGCCGCCGCTCAGGCTGTCTTCTGACGTGCGCGTTCATCTTGCGTGTCCTTGCCATCCTTCGATGGCTGGTAAACGGTCTCCAGGGCCACCGCAAGGCGCGGCGGGAAATCCACGGTGGACGAAGGTTCCGCGCCAGGCTCGCCCTCGCACGCGACGCCCGAACCGTCGGCCGGCACGCGGATGGTAATGACCGTGCCCTCGCCCGGCCGGCTCTGCATGGTGAAGCTGCCGCCATGCAGCGCTACCAGCCCCTTGACCAGCGAGAGACCGAGGCCGGTGCCCTCGTATTTGCGGGTATATTCGTTCTGCACCTGCATGAAGGGCTGACCGATCAGCGCCAGCTTGTCTGCCGGAATGCCGATGCCGGTGTCGCTGACGATGAGCAGTAGGTCCTTGCCCTCGCGCGCCGCATCGATGGTGACGATGCCGCCGCGGTCGGTGAACTTGATCGCGTTGCCGACGAGGTTGATCAGGATTTGCTGGATCGCCCGCTGGTCGGCAACCGCCTCGCCGATGGCGCGCGGCACGCGGCTCGTCAGCTTGATGCCCTTGTCGCGCGCCTGGAGGCCGAGCATCTGCTCGCAGGCCTTGACGCTGTCCGAGACGATGAAGGGTTCCATCAGCAGCTCGTAGCGGCCGGCCTCGATCTTCGAGACGTCGAGCATCGTGTTGACCACCGAAAGCAGATGCGCGCCCGACTGGTGGATCAGCGCCACATATTCGCGCTGGCGGTCGTTTTCGAGCTTGCCGAAATACTCGCCCGTCAGGATATCCGAGAAGCCGAGAATAGCGTTGAGCGGCGTGCGCAGCTCGTGGCTGACGGCGGCGAGGAAGCGGGTCTTGGCGTCGTTGGCCGATTCGGCTTCTTCCGCCTTGCGGGCGTTCTCGCTCTTCAGCTTCGCCTCGTCGGAAATGTCGCGCGACTGGGCGACGACGGCGGCAAGCGCACCGTCGGGACCGGCCAGCGCCGTCATTTCCACGCGCATATGCACGAACTGCTCTGCATTCACCTCGATGCGCGGACGATCGATGCGGATGTCGACGGTCTCGCGCGTGCCGCCCTGGCGCAGGCGGTCGATCGCGGCAAGGAAGCCGATACGGTCGGAAACGTGGATCTGGTCGAGATAGCCGCGTCCTGCCGGATCGCGCATCCAGCACAGCATGTCGGCGCGGTCGCGGCCATGCACGGCGGTCACGAAGCCGCGCGCATCGTGCAGCGTCACGAGGCCCGCGAAGAGATCATAAGGAGAAACAGGAGCGGGAGCGGCATTCGCCAGTTCCTGCGCAAAGGTCTTCGGCTCGGCCGGTGCCGGCTGGCGCGCGGAGGTTGCGGCGGCAACAAACAGCGCGCCGGCGCCGGCAAGCGCCACGCCCGCGGGCAGTGCGGCGGAAGCAGGCATGACCGCCGAAAGGGCAAGCGGCAGGCCGGGTACGGCGGCAAGCAGCGCCAGCGTCGTTGCGCGCAGCGACGCGGACGGGCGGGCCGCGGCGGCGTCGATGCCAGCAACGCCAGCAACGGCGCCCAGACGGGCTGCCATTCTGTCAGCGATGGTGGTCAATTGGCGCAACGCAAAACCCTGCCGTTCGTGTTCTTTTGTGTGAGCCCAAAATCGCATTGGCGGCTTAAGGAAAGGATAAACGCCAGGGGCCGGAAAGGGCGGAAAAAGGCCCAAAAGTCCCATTTCGGGTCAATCCAAAGGCCATTCGTCCGGCGTGGTTAACGGGGCGTAAGCGCCTCATTTTGCGGCATTTTTCTGTTCATATTAACTTCTGGGGCAAAGCGCCGCAAACCGCCCTCCCGGCATTCCGGGCGCTGCCAGCGGCAAGCCCCGCCATCATCCTTAACGGCAATCGCTAAAATCTGCCTCAAATGCCTGCAAGGTGCGGATTAGTTCGCATTTTAATCAAAACTGGGCAAAAGCCGAGTGATTCCAGAAAAGGGGAATTTCCTTCCGGCCCGTATTCTCGCATCAACGGTTCGCCAAGGACCAGACAAGCCGAAGGCCGCAAAGAGCCGAGGCCCAATATAAGGATGGCAAGCGATGTGGTTTCTGATCAAGGGAACGTTCTGGTTCTCGATGGTTCTCGTACTGCTCCCCTTCCTGGACGCGGAATCCTCCGCGAAACTGGAAAAGGGGCCGACCGTCCAGATCGGTGATACGTTCAGCGCCGCAACCGACGCGCTCAACTATGTGACCGCCATGTGCCTGGAGAAGCCGGACGTCTGCGAGAAGGGTGCGGAAACCTTCGTCGCCCTCGGCCACCGGGCCCGCGAGGGCGCCCGCATCGCCTACCAGTTCCTCGATACCCAGTTTGCCGAAGAAGGCGCCGATATCGCCAAGGCGATGCCGGAGAAGAAGGAAGCGCTCGGCCAGCCGCTTCCGGCCGTCGCCGAAATCGATGCCGATGACGAGGTCATCACCGGCACCGTCGCCGTCCCGACCCGCCGCCCCGCCCACGAGGGCTGAGCCGACCGTTTCTTTCCCGCGCAATTCCGGCTTCCCATCCTGCCGGACCTGCTTTCAAGTTTCTGCCTGCCTGACTGTTGCCCTGCAACCGCCGTATGGATCCGTTCCATACGGCGTTTCTTTCTATTCGGGCGGATTCCGGTTCAAATTGCGGGTGCGCTCACCTATCTATAAGGAGACAATGCCCGCAGACGGATACCCCATGGCCACGCTACAGCAGATCATCGACGACTTCGCCTTCCTCGACGAATGGGAGGATCGCTACCGCTATGTCATCGAACTCGGCAAAGCGCTGCCGGACCTGCCGGAAGACCAGCGCACGGCCGAGAACAAGGTACAGGGCTGCGCCAGCCAGGTCTGGCTCGTCAGCAGCACCGACAACGGCGTCGATCCGGTGATGACCTTCGACGGTGATTCGGACGCCCATATCGTGCGCGGCCTCGTCGCCATCGTGCTCGCCATCTATTCCGGCAAGCGCGCCTCCGAAATCGCCGCCCTCGACGCCATCGACACCTTCAACGCGATCGGCCTTGTCGAACACCTCTCCTCCCAGCGCGCCAACGGCCTGCGCTCGATGGTCAAGCGCATCCGCAACGAAGCGGCGGTGAAGGTCGCGGCCTGAGCAATGTTCCGGGACTGCCCCTCATCCGCCTGCCGGCAGGCTGGATGAGGCGCGCCGGCTACCGCTACATTTCCGGCCGATACCCCTCAGCCCCCCAGACATGTGACCGTCGCCCGGCGGGCGATGGCGGGGCATAGTGCCGGGCGAGCGCCATCAGCGCGGCGCGCAGCATGAGTTTTGCCGAGCGCGCCGGCCATTGCCGCTCGCGCTCCACCATCTCCAGCCCCTTCATGAAGCAGCAGACATCGAGCGCGACACCGGAAAGCTCCGGCCCGATCGCCTCGACGGCGCGGGCGACGCGCAGCCTTGCGGCAAGCGCCGTGTCGGTGAGTTCGCGCGCCATGCCCGCCTCGCCCTTCTGGCGCGTGGCGATGCGCGGCTCGAACGACATGGTCATGCGCGGCTGCAGCCCGCCACGGGTGAAATCGGCGTGCAACCGGTCACCGGCGGCGATGGCGCTTTCCGGCAGGTAAGCCTCGCCGGTCTTTTCCTTCAGCCGCGCCAGACCCGCCAGCGGCGATTCCAGCCGGTTGGAAAGCACCTTCTCCCGCACCCCGTCGCGCAGCACGACCACCTCGGCCAGATCACGGTGCTGGCCGGCATAGGGCATCCCCGTTTCGCAGAGCCGGCGTTTCAGATGCGCGCGCGCCTCCGGCGTCGCCGCGAGCCGGTCGCCGCTGCGGCAAACGAGCCCGAGGCGCACCGCCACCTCGACAACCGGGAGCAGGAGCGGTTGCGCACGCCCGTCGGGAGAGACCAGGCTGTCATTGGCGGCGATCTCTGCCGGCCCGCCAGCCAGCAGGAAACGCAGGAGCCTTGCCAGTTCGGCATCGTTCTGTTTCGCAGCGCTCCTATTCATGACTGCCGATCCCCGCCGGGCCGAAGACGGAAATGACGACCCGCTCGATGGCGGAAACAAAGGCGTCGAAGGCGGCATCGTCGCGGCGGTCCTCCACCACATTGCAGGCATGGCCGACAGTGGTGCGGTCGCGGCCGAAGGCGGCGCCGATCTCCGATTGCGACAGCCGCAGCACGACGTGGCAGACATACATGGCGATCTGGCGCACATGGCAGGTGGAGCGCCGCCCGTCGCGGCGGCGCAGCGCCCAGTCGCTCGCCATCGCCGTCATTTCCAGGACGAGCTGGCGCACGATGCGGCAGGCGACCGGCGCAGGAACAAATGGCGCTTGCGGCAGATCCGTCATGCCGCGGGCGCGTCCGGCCGCTTCATCCGGCTCCCGGCTCTTGGTCTCCGGCGCCGGATTGTTGCCGGCAACCGGCTGGGGAAAAGGCTGCCGATGGGAAACGAGGAACTGGTGCATGGCTTGCGACTCCATTGATAGGAATTTATTCATACACCCTAGAGGATGGGCGGGGATGAATGAAGTATCAACCCGCAACCAGTCCTTGAATTTTTAACTATATTTTAGACATATATCCCCAATTAAGGCTTTTATTCCTCTGCGTCACTCCCCCTGCCCGGATTCAGCGGCTTTCCTGCCGGCAAAACAAAAAAACCGGGGCCTTGCGGCCCCGGTCTTGCGATTTCGATTTGAGCATTTCCAGCCGAAGCGGCATCGCCTCGGCATTGGACAATGCGGTGCTTACTTGCCCTTGCGGCGCTGGCCGAGGCCCATTTCCTTGGCAAGGCGCGAGCGGGCTTCGGCATAGGAGGGAGCGACCATCGGATAGTCGGCCGGCAGATCCCACTTTTCGCGGTACTCTTCCGGGGTCATGCCGTGATGGGTCATCAGGTGGCGCTTCAGCGACTTGAACTTCTGGCCGTCCTCGAGACAAATGATGTAGTCGTTCTGCACCGACTTCTTCACCGGCACCGGCGGCTTGGGCTTTTCGGCGACGACGGGAGCCTCGACGACAGCGGCGGGCTGCGTCGTGTTGTTGAGGGCTGCATGCACGTCGGCAATCAGGCCCGGCAGTTCCGAAACCGGCACAACATGGTTACCGACATAGGCCGCGACGATATCCGCAGTCAGTTCCACAAGCAGGTTGGAGCCGGCGCCAAGGGTAGTTTCAGACATTTGTTTCTCCTGTCGGATGACGCAAAACCGATGACCCGTCATCGATGCGATTGTTGAATTTCAGATAAAGCCCGTTACGGGCTGATTGTATGGCGTGGCGATGCTCGCATGCATGATGCGCTTCAAAGCACTGTCGCCAACGACAATATATTTTTTGACCACAGCGGAGGCGACTTCCGCAAGATAGCTTATCGAGCGCATATACCGATTGAACTCAGATGCAGCGTACACACAACTTAGACTGGAAATATACGCGCAAACTAAATCAACAGACACGCTTTACTTAGATTGAGATATCACTCTTCAATTCGTTGTCCAGTATTAATTTGAATAATATATGGCAAGAGCTTCTATCCAATCGCTCTGCCCACTGAAAAGAAAAGGATACTGTAAATTTTCGGGATAGGCACATTAACTGTCCGTCAACGCTTCTTGGCGTTGCGTTCCTGTGCGTCGCGCATATCGTCGATCACGCTCGCCCGCGTCAGGCGATAGCCCGCGCCATGTGCGGCCTTCGCCACCAGATGGGCGGCAATCGGCGCGGTCAGCACGAAAAAGACGAAACCGGCCAGCGCCCGCGCGAAGATCGCCACATCCATCGAATGAATGCCGGCGGCAAACAGCATCAGCCCGGACCCCACCGTGCCGGCCTTGGAGGCCGCGTGCATGCGGGTATAGACGTCCGGCAGGCGCACGACGCCGAGCGCCGCGAGGAAGGTGAATACGCCGCCTGCAACCAGCATGGCGCCGGCCACGAATGCCAGAACCAGTTCCATCATCGACGCGCCCTCCCCTTCTTGCCCTGCCTGCCCTGCCGCTGCGTCCTCGGCGCGGTTTCGTCTTCCTCGCCCGCCTGCATGCCCTGGCGCATGACGAAACGCGCGAAAGCGACGGTCGCGAGAAAGCCGACGAGGCCGAGCGCGATGGCGATATCGATATAGAGGTTGAAGCCGGTCCGGATCGCGATCACGGCGATGAAGCCGATGGCGATGGCGACCAGCATGTCGAGCGCGACGATGCGGTCCGGCAGCGTCGGCCCCCGGATGACGCGGAAGGCCGTCAGGAAAAGGGCCGCGCACATCAGGAAGAGCGCGATCGTCGCGGCGGCGGAGATGACGGTTTCGGCATCCATCAGCGGAAGGCCTCCAGGATTTTCTTCTCGAAGCCGTTGGCGATGTCGCGGCGCGCGCCGACCGGATCGGAGCAGTCGAGCGCGTGCACGTAGAGCACCTTGCGGTCTTCGGACACATCGACGGACAGCGTGCCCGGCGTCAGCGTGATGAGATTGGCGAGCAGCGTGATCTCGAAATCCCGGTCGACCTTCAGCGGAAAGGCGAAGATGCCGGGCTTCAGCACCATTTTCGGGCTCGCCACCAGGACCGCGACCTTGAAGGCCGACAGGGCGAGTTCCTTGATGAACAGCACCACCAGCGACAACAGCTTCAGCGGCCGGATGCGCCTGCCATCGGGCTGGATATGGCCACGGATCAGCAGCAGGGACAGCGCACCGGCGACGATGCCGAGCACGAGATTGGGGATGGTGAAGCTGCCGGAAACGGCAAGCCAGACGAGGGCGAAGACGGCGATGATGGCTGCGGGCCGCATGTCAGTTCACCCCCGGAAAGACGGAGCCGATATAGGCGCGCGGATCGGCAAGCCCCTGCGCGGCAAGCTGGACGGTCGACAGCAGCGCCTCGGGCAACAGGCCGAAGACGACCGTCAGCACCGTCAGGACGGCCAGCGGCAGCAGCGCGCTTGCCGGCATGGTTTGCGCCGGCAGGGCCTCGCCCGCCGGACGCCAGTAGGCGAGCAGGAAGACGCGGCCGAGCGCGATGGTGGTGATGAACCCGGTGAGGAACACCGTGGCCGCCAGCCACCAGGCGCCGATATCCATGGCGGCCTTGGCCACCATGACCTTGGGCCAGAAGCCGGAGAACGGCGGCAGGCCGGAGACCGAGAAGAACAGCACAAGCGACAGGGCGGAAAACAGTGCCGAGCGCGTGTAGAGGCCGCCGAGCCTGTTGAGGTCGAAGCTGCCCGTCAGCCGGCCGGCAAGCCCGGCCGCCATGTAGAGCGCCGTCATCACCACCATCGAATGCAGCGCATAGAAGATCGCCCCGCCCACGCCGCCGGGGCTGCCGAGCGAAAGCCCGGCAAGCATGACGCCGATGCCCGAAATGACGACATAGCCGAGCAGCCGGCGCAGGTCGCTCTGGGCGAGCGCGCCGAGCGCACCGAGGATCATGGTGGCCGCAGCGGCAAGCGCGATGACGAAGCTCAGTTCTTCGCGCTCGACGGGGAAGAGCATGATCTGCGTGCGCAGCAGCGCATAGACGCCGACCTTCGTGAGAAGGCCGGCAAACAGCGCCGACACCACGACACGCGGCGTATGGTAGGAGGCCGGCAGCCAGAAATTCACCGGGAAGGCCGCCGCCTTCATGCCGAAGGCCAGCAGGTAGAGCGTCGCGAGCGTCATCAGCGGCAGGTCGGCGCGCCCGGCCGCCGCCTTGGTGGCGATATCGGCCATGTTGAGCGTGCCGAAGATGCCGTAGAGATAGCCGGTGGTGACGAGGAACAGCGTCGTCGCGACGAGATTCAGGAATGCATACTTGATCGCGCCGTCGACCTGCCGCGGCTCCGAGCCGAGCGTGATCAGGCCGAAGGACGAGATCAGCAACACCTCGAACCAGACATAGAGATTGAAGATGTCGCCCGTCAGGAACGCGCCGGAAACGCCGGCCATCAAGAGCAGCAGGAACGGATAGAAGCCGTAACGCCGGCCACTGCCGTCGATATCGCTCAGCGCATGCACCGCGCCGGCCAGCGCCACCACCGCACCGGCAAGCGCGAAGAGCACCCCCGTCAGGTCCGCCGTGAAGGCGATGCCGAAGGGCGGCAGCCAGCGGCCCATGACCATGGTGACGGGACCGTTCGTCGATACATGGATCAGGAGCAGCGCATCGAGCAGCACGAGCACGGCGAGCGCCGGGACGGCGAGCCATCCCTGCAGGTGAAGCGACTTGCGCATCATCAGAAGCACCGCGCCGGCAAGGATGCACCAGGCGGGCGGCAGCACGACCAGCCAGTCGGCGGGCGCGACCGGGGTCATGACGAAGGCTGCGGAGAGATCAACGGTGTTCACGGCCATAGGCGGGGCGGTTCCTGTCAGTAGCCGGTCGGCGGAAGGGGATCGTTCTCGGGCTCGGCCACGCGCATCTCGTTGCCATTGTCGGTGCCGAGGTCCTGATAGGCGCGGTAGACGAGCACGAGAAGGAAGGCGAAGAAGGAGAAGGAAATGACGATGGCCGTCAGGATCAGCGCCTGCGGCAGCGGGTTGGCGGTGAGCGTCGCCGGCACGTCATGGCCGACCGGAATGATCGGCGGCACGTCGCGCAGGATGCGCCCGTTGGTGAAGAGCAGCAGGTTCACCGCATTGCCGAGCAGCACGACGCCGAGCAGCACGCGCACCAGGAACTTCGACAGCATGAGATAGACCGCGGCGGCGAAGAAGAGCCCGATCAGGATGGCGAAGGGAAATTCCATCAGACCTCCTCCTCCGTTTCGAGCGCCAGCGCGATCGAGGTGATCGCGCCCACCACGGTAAGATAGACGCCGGTATCGAACAGCATGACGGTGGACAGCGGGATCTCGACGCCGAGGATCACCGGATAGACCCAGAGCCCCGTCATGAAGGGCACGGCGAAGAGGATGGAGACAAGCCCGGCGACACAGGCGATGAACAGACCGAAGGCCGAGATCGCCATCGGGTGGAACCACAGGGCCTTGCGCACGGCGGCAATCCCGTTGGCGATACCGAAGACCGCCAGGGCCGAGACCGCGATCAGCCCGCCGGTGAACCCGCCGCCCGGCTCGTTGTGGCCGCGCAGAAGTATGAAGATCGAGAAGAGCACCAGCAGCGCCGTCAGGAAGGGTGCGACCGTGCGGAAAATGAGCGTGTTCATGACTGCGCTCCCCTGCCGCCCTTGCGAATGCGGATGAGCGACAGCACCGCCAGCCCCGTCACCATGACGACGGCGATCTCGCCCAGCGTATCCGTGCCGCGGAAATCGACGATGATGACGTTCACCACATTGGCGCCATGGGCGATCGTCTTGGAATAGAGATTGAAGAAGTCGGTGAGCGCGGTGTCGAAGCGGCCCTGCGTGACCTTCAGGAGGTAGAGGGAGAAGCCGAGGCCGCAGGCGATGGCGATCACGATATCCGGGATCTTCTCGCGCATCGGCCTGTGGTCGCGCGGGGTCAGCTTCAGCCGCGTCATGACGAGAGTAAGGATGACGACGGAGAGCGTCTCGATCATGAACTGCACGAAGGCAAGGTCCGGCGCGCCGAAGAGCAGGAAGAGCAGCGCCACGCAGAACCCCTGGATGCCCAGTGCGGCGATGGCCATCAGGCGGGTCCTGGCCGTCAGAACCCCGGCAAGGCCGAGGACGGCGAGCGCCATCACCGCCAGTTCATGGAACGGCACATTTGCCGGCCAGACCGGCAGGCGCGGCCATTCGCCATAGATGGCGGGCGGCACGAGCAGCGCCAGCGCCACCACCGCGAAGGTCGCGGTCATGTAGATTTCCATGAGGCCCGGCTGCGTCAGGCGGCTGACGGAGGAAGCTGCCCGCACCAGCCCGCGCATCGCCTGGTCGAACCCCTTGTCCGGCCCCCAGCCGATATCCTCCACCAGCCGGTTGGCCGCCGCGCGCGCCCTGTCGAGCGACAGGAAGACGATGACGCCGAAGGCCACGGTGAGGACGGAAAGCAGCAGCGCCATGCCGACATGCGGCACCGCCGAAATGGTGACGGTTTCCGGCTTGCCGGCAATGGCGGAGGCAAGCGGAGAGGTCAGCAGCGTATGCGTCAGCGCGGAGAACAGGCCGATGAGAAGCCCCTTCACGGCAAGCAGCGCCGGTCCGATCCACAGCAGCACCGGCCCTTCATGCGCATGCTTCGGCGTCTTGACCGGCGCGCCGAGGAACGGCTTCAGCGCCACGGCGAAGGCGACGGCGAACATCAGGCCGTTGCCGATGATGGCCGCGAGCGTGAAGGCGATGGCGCGCAGACTGCCGCCGGCCAGCGCCACATAGATCTCCTCCTTGGCGAGGAAGCCGAAGAAGGGCGGAAGGCCAGCCATGGACAGCGCGGCGAGAAGCGCGGCAAGGAAGGTGATGGGCATGGCGCGGCGGAGACCGCCGAGTTTCGTGATGTCGCGCGTTCCCGCCTCGTGGTCGATGAGACCGGCGACCATGAACAGCGCCCCCTTGAAGAGCGAATGGGCGACGAGATAGAGCGCCGCCGCCGCGACCGCGTGCTCCGAGCCGAAGCCGGTCAGCATGACCAGCAGGCCGAGCGAGGCGACCGTGGTATAGGCGAGCATCAGCTTCAGGTCGGTCTGGCGGATCGCAAGCACCGCGCCCACAAGCAGCGTCAACCCGCCGAAGGCCGGAAGGATCGTTTCCCAGGCGAGCGTATCGCCCATGACAGGGTTGAGCCGCATCAACAGATAGACGCCGGCCTTCACCATGGTCGCCGAATGCAGGTAGGCGGAGACCGGCGTGGGCGCTTCCATGGCGTTCGGCAGCCAGAAATGGAACGGGAACTGCGCCGACTTGGTAAAGGCGCCGCCGAGGACGAGGAAGAGCATGGCGAGATAGAACGGGCTCGCCCGCACCTCCGCGCCGAAGGACATCAGCAGCGAGAGCTGCGTGACGCCGGTGACGTTCCACAACAGCAGCAGGCCGGCAAGCAGGAAGAGACCGCCGCCGCCCGTGACCACCAGCGCCTGCAGGGCCGCCCGGCGCGAGGCCTCGCGCGCATGGTCGAAGCCGATCAGCAGGAAGGACGTGATCGAGGTCAGCTCCCAGAAGACGAAGAGCATCAGGAAACTGTCGGAGGCGACGAGGCCGAGCATCGCGCCCATGAACATCAGGATGAAGGAGAAGAACCGCCCCTGGTGCGGATGGCCCTTCAGGTAGCCGCCGGCATAGAGCACGATCAGCGTGCCGATGCCGGAGATCAGCAGCAGGAAGGCGAGCGACAGGCCGTCGATCATCCAGGAGAAGCTGACATTGTAGGACGGCACCCAGGCATATCCCCCGGTCACGACTTCACCGCGGGAGACTTCCGCGTTGAAACCGAGGAAATGCAGGAAGATGGCGAACGGCACGAGCGCCAGCGGCCAGGCGGCGTTGTGCCCGAGAAGCCGCGTAAGGGCCGGAGCGATCAGCGCGCCGAGAAACGGCAGACAGAAGACAAGGAAGGTCAAGCCCATCGTGTCTGGTGTCATTCCTTCTCCTTCTTGCGCAAGCTTGGCCCGTCGTCCGCCACAAATTGTCAGAGCGCAGTTTCTATGTCGGTTTGTACAAGATGACCACCCTTGAACAACAAAGACGCGACGTTATCACCCACCTTTCGCCCCCGGCGTGAATTGCGAACGATGTCGATCGGGAACCCTGCATTGGCGCGCGCGCCAATTGTCTTGCCACAATTCAGGCCCTATCTATGGAGCCCACAGGAGGACGCCATGAGCGAGACGACGACATTGAAGGTCCACAAGACGAAGGAAGAATGGCGGCAGATCCTGACGCCGGAACAGTTCCGCGTCACGCGTGAACACGGCACGGAGCGCGCCTTCTCCAGCCCGGATTTCGACCTGTCCAAGAAGGGCACCTATCGCTGCATCTGCTGCAACAGGGCGCTCTACCGGTCGGAGACGAAGTACAATTCCGGCACCGGCTGGCCGAGCTTCTACGAGCCGATCGAGCCGGGCGCGGTGGCGAGCCATTCCGACCATTCCTACGGCATGACGCGCACGGAAATCCGCTGCACGGACTGCGACGCCCATCTCGGCCACGTCTTTCCGGACGGCCCGCCGCCGACGGGCCTGCGCTATTGCATGAACGGCGTGGCGCTCAGTTTCGATCCCGACTGAGCGGCCTGCCGCCTGGAAACCCTGAATTCCATGCAGGCTAGGTCCAGCCAACGGCCGAACCTGATGCCGCCGGCACGGCCGCGCGGCAACAGGTTCAGATAGAAACGACGCTGGTGAGGACCGCCGAATAGTGCACGGCCGCCGCCGTCACGACAAAGCCGTGCCAGATGGCGTTCTGGAAGCGCAGCTTTTCCCAGACATGGAAGATGACGCCGACCGAATAGAGCACGCCGCCGACGACGATCAGCGTCATCGTGGCGACCGATAGATGCGTCAGCAGCGGTCCTGCGGCAAAGACGCCGCTCCAGCCCATGCCGAGATAGATGAGGATGGCCAGCCGGTCGTAGCGGCCGGGAAAGAAGAATTTGAGCGCCACGCCCGCCGCCGCCATGCTCCAGATGAAGACGAGCATGCCGACAAGGAACGGATCCTCGATGCCGCGTTGCAGGAAGGGCGTGTAGGTGGCCGCGATCAAGACGAAGATCGCCGAATGATCGAAGCGGCGCAGATGCCATTTCACCTTCGAGACAGGCCAGAGATTGTAGGCAAAGGAGGTGGATAGCGCGAGGAGGAGGCCGACACCATAGACCCAGGCGGCCGCCAGCTGCCCACTCGTCGCCCAGACCGTGGCGTAGAAGATCAGCGCCGTCACGCCGATCAGCGCAAGGACGACGCCGACGCCATGCACGATGCCGTCGGCGATCACTTCGTAGCGGTCGTAGTTCCACTTGACGCCGTTGATTTCCACTGCCGCCGATCCTGCATTGCCCGAACGGCCATGTTGGCGTGTTTGCGGCGCGGGAGCAAGCAGCGGACGGATCACGAAAGTTTGCCGCCCGACATGGATCCTCACTGCCCCGCGATACAGGCCTCGCACAAGGCGGCGTGCGGCACGGCGGCAAGGCGCGCAGGCGAAATCGGCTTTCCGCACTTGGCGCAGATGCCGAAGGTGCCAGCGGCAATGCGGTCGAGCGCGGCGTCGATGGCGGCGAGTTCCTTGAGGCCGGTCGTGCCGAATTCCTCCAGGACCTCGTCGTTCTCGCGCTCGATGGCGCGTTCGCCGCTGTCATCGCTTTTCAGCGTGTCGAGATCCTTCTCGATCCTGTTCAAGCGGCCATGAAGCTCGCGCTTGCGGCTGTGAAGAATGTCCTTGTAGTGCGCCAGGTCCGTCACGATTTCCGTCTCCCTTCGTTTGGATATGCAGAAAGTCTAGCATCGCCCATGCCGGGCGGCATTGATCGGGAGCAAGCTCCGCGCGGCGCATCGTCAACGCAGTATTGACAGTAAATCACCAAAACACCACCTTTCATGAACGATGCTGCTCCGCCATATTCCTCCCGACAAACGGTTTCCGAGGGAAACCGAAACAGGGATCATATCATGACGGACCTAGACAGACGGACATTCCTCGGCGCAGCCGCCGCTGGCATCGTCGCAAGCAAGGCCGGCCCCACTCACGCGGAGAGCGCAACCATGAACACCAGCACCCATGCCGTCGACATGCCGGCCTTCGTCGATCATTCGCACCTGACGGTGATCGACCTGCCGATGGTATCCTCCTTCTACCAGAAGGCCATGGGCCTGTCGGTTCTGGAGAAATCCGCTTCCGGCGAGACGCTCGGCGTTGCCGGCCGGCCGCTCCTGACGCTGACGACGGGCAGCAATGCCGCGCGTGCGCCGCGCAATGCGCCGGGCCTCTTCCATACCGCCTTCCTCGTGCCGGATCGCAAGGAACTCGGCCGCTGGCTGGCCCATGCCGCACACAACAACATAGCGCTCACCGGCGCTTCGGACCACCTCGTCAGCGAGGCGATCTATCTCGACGACCCGGAAGGCAACGGCATCGAGATCTATCGCGACCGCGACCGTTCCGAATGGACCTATGTGCCGGACGGAACCGTGAAGATGGCGACGAACCGGCTGGATCTGCAGGCGCTCTACGACGAGGCGCCGAAGGACGACTGGACGGGCCAGGAAAGCGGCACAGTCATCGGCCATCTGCATTTGCAGGTTTCGGACATTCCGCAGGCCGACGCCTTCTTCCAGGACATACTCGGCCTCGACGTGATGGCGCGGTATCCGGGCGCAAGCTTCTTCGCCAGCGGTAAATACCACCACCATGTCGCGGCGAATGTCTGGAACTCGCGCGGCCAGCCGAAGCGCGAAACCGGCATGACCGGCCTTGCGGGCTACACGATCCGCTTCAACGATCCGGCACGGCTCGAAACGGCCGTGAAGAAGCTCGACGAGCTTGCCATCCCGACAACCCGCGCGGACGGCGCGATCTCGCTCGTCGATCCCTGGGGCATCAGCCTCAAGCTTTCAGCCTGAGCGTCGCGATTTCCGCCTTCTCCCTTCGGGGAGAAGGTGCCGGCCGATCGCTCTCAATCGTAGAGATAGTGCGCCGCCCATTCTTCATGCGGCACCTTGTCGCCGACCGTGTATTTGAAGGCGTTGACCTCCAGCCGGTCGTCGCTTGCCTCGCACTTGTAGGACAGGCGGAACCATTCGCCCCGGCTGCGGAACACGGCGCCCCTAGTCTTGAGGGTCGTGCCATCGAGCTTGGGATCGCCGAAGGCATAGGCGATCACCTTGTCCGGGCGAAAGCCGCCCTTTCCGTCGCTGATCCTGTCCATCGCCTCGATATCGCAGCGCTGCTCCAGCCGCTCTTCCGGCGTGAGCTTTTCGAGCTGGCCGCGTATGCGCGCGTCGATGGAAAACGCTGGCGATGCGGCGAGCGGCGCGAGCGCCAGGGTGCAAAGGGCGATTCGTAGCCTGGTTGCCGGCCGTTTCAACAATCTGCCTCCTCTTCGTGCCATCGTGACGACATCTCGTTCGGAGTAATACGCAATACCCCCATTCGGTGACAGGCTGCAACTTACCCAAGGTTACAGGCGTCATTGCCGCCCCCTCTCCTGCCGGGCCGGATTCAGGCTTGCGGGATAACAATATACGTTATATGAAAATGTATATTGTACTTGTGGAGACATTTCCGTGATCGCACACACCTTCCCGGACACCGCGCCTTCGGCTGGCCCGCAGGCCATGGCCGCACGCGCGACGGAGGTCGCCGGGCACCTGAAGACGCTTGCCCATCCCGCACGGCTGATGCTGGTCTGCTCCCTCGTCGAGGGCGAATTTTCCGTCAGCGAACTGGAACAGGCGCTCGGCATCCATCAGCCGACGCTTTCACAGCAGCTCAACGTGCTGCGCGAGGCCGGCATCGTCGAGACACGGCGGCAAGGCAAGCAGATCTTCTATCGCCTGACCGAGCAGAAGGCTGCCAGACTGGTCGGCGCGCTCCATGCCATCTTCTGCGCGGAGGAACACGCAGCATGACCACCTATCTTCCCTCCCTTCTCGGCGGCATGCTGATCGGGCTCTCCGCCTTCCTGCTGCTGGCGCTCAATGGCCGGGTTGCCGGCATCAGCGGCATTGTCGGGCGGCTCGCGCAGGGCGCGAACATCGCGGTCAATGCCAGCTTCGTCGCAGGCCTCCTCCTCGGCCCCGTGCTCTACCGCGCCCTTGCCGGCGGCTGGCCGGCGGTGACGATCACCACGCCGCTGCCCCTCATCGCCGTCGCCGGCCTTCTTGTCGGTTTCGGCACGCGCATGGGCTCGGGCTGCACCAGCGGCCACGGTATCGTCGGGCTCGCCCGGCTTTCGCCGCGCTCCTTCGCCGCCGTCGCCAGTTTCCTTCTTGCCGGCGTCGTCGCCGTCACCATTCTGAGAGGTTTCGGCCTGTGACCCGCTCCGCCCTGCAAATGCTCGCCGCGCTTGTCTGCGGCACCCTGTTCGGCCTCGGCCTTGCCCTTTCCGGCATGCTTGATCCGGCCCGTATCCAGGGGTTCCTCGACGTCACCGGCAGATGGGATCCGAGCCTTGCCTTCGTTCTCGGCGGCGCGGTCAGCGTCATGTTCCTCGGCCACCTCGCAATCCGCCGCCTGCCGCGACCGGCCTTCGCGGAGCGCTTCGACCTGACGGAAAACCGCACCATCGACCGCAGGCTTGTCCTCGGTTCGGCGCTGTTCGGGATTGGCTGGGGCCTTGGCGGCTTCTGCCCCGGTCCGGCCGTCGCAGCGCTCTCGCTCGGCATTGTCGAACCGCTTCTTTTCGTCGCCTTCATGGTGGGCGGCATGGTGGCGCATGACCGCTTTCTTGCCCGTCGCGCCGCCTGAGGCAATCGGCAAGACACCTTGATGCGGAGGGCGGGCCTCTCTATCTGTTTGATCCCGCCTATCGATTTGCCGGAGTGAAATCTTGTCCGTCTTCAAAAACCTGCCCGCCGCCCCCGTCGCCGCCAAGAAGCCGGTCTCCGACACCCGCCACGGCATCACCCGCACCGACGACTATGCGTGGTTCCGCGACGACAACTGGCAGGCGATGTTCAAGGATCCCTCCATCCTGCAGCCGGAGATCCGCGCGCATCTGGAGGCGGAAAACGCCTATATGACCGCTGCCATGGCCGATACGGAAGCCTTGCAGAAGGCTCTGTTCGCCGAGATGCGCGGGCGCATCAAGGAGGACGACAGCTCCGTACCGGTCAAGGACGGCCCCTTCGCCTACGGCACCGCCTATGTCACCGGCGGCGAGCAGCCGCGCTTCTTCCGCGAGCCCCGCGATGGCGGAACGCGCACCATCCTGCTCGACGGCGACAAGGAGGCCGCCGGCAAGGACTATTTCCGGCTTTCCGGCGTCGATCATTCCACCGACCATTCGCTGGGAATCTGGGGCTATGACGACAAGGGGTCGGAATATTTCACGCTGAAGGTGCGCGATCTTGCGACCGGCGAGGACCGCACGGATACGATCCTCAATTCCGGCGGCGACGGTGTCTGGGCGCCGGATGCCGGAAGCTTCTTCTACACCGCGCTCGACGAGAACCACCGGCCGTCGAAAATCTTCCATCACATCCTCGGCGAGCCGCAGGAAAAGGATCGCCTGGTCTATGAGGAGAAGGACGCAGGCTTCTTCCTGTCGGTCGGCGGCTCGCTGATCGACGACTTCATCTATATCGACATCCACGACCACGAGACGAGCGAGTATCGCCTGCTCCCGACCAACGATCTATTTGCCACCCCGGCCATCGTCGCCCCGCGCCAGGTGGGCCTCGAATATTCGATGACGGAGGGCGGCGACGTCTTCTACATCCTGACCAATGCCGATGGTGCCAAGGACTTCAAGATCTGCCAGACGCCGGTCATGGCGCCGAACCGGGAGAACTGGACCGAAGTCGTGCCGCATCGCCCCGGCACGCTGATCCTCAGCCACATGGCCTTTGCCCGCCACCTGATCTGGCTGGAGCGCCACGAGGGCCTGCCGCGCATCGTCGTTCGCGACCGGGAGAGCGGAGAGGAACACGCCATCGCCTTTGCGGAAGAAGCCTATTCGCTCGGCCTTTCGGGCGCGGCGGAATACGACACGGATGTCATCCGCTTCTCCTATTCCTCGATGACGACGCCCTCGCAACTCTTCGACTACAACATGGCGACGCGCGAGCGCACGCTTTTGAAGACGCAGGAAGTGCCCTCCGGCCACAACCCGGACGACTACATCACCCGCCGCGTCTTCGCTCCGGCATGGGACGGCGAGACGGTGCCGGTCACCCTGCTCTATCGCAAGGATACCGCCCTCGACGGCTCGGCCCCGTGCCTGCTCTACGGCTACGGCGCCTATGGCATCACCATCCCGGCATCCTTCAACACGAACTGCCTGTCGCTCGTCGACCGTGGCTTCGTCTATGCCATCGCCCATATCCGCGGCGGCAAGGACAAGGGCTTTGCCTGGTACGAAAACGGCAAGATGGACAGGAAGACCAATACGTTCAAGGACTTCATCGCCGCCGCTGACTATCTGAATCAGGAGAAGTTCACCTCCTACGCGAACATCGTCGCCGAGGGCGGATCGGCGGGCGGCATGCTGATGGGGGCGATTGCCAACATGGCGCCGGAAAAGTTCGGCGGCATCATCGCCGCCGTGCCCTTCGTCGACGTGCTCAACACGATGCTGGACGACACCTTGCCGCTCACCCCGCCGGAATGGCCCGAATGGGGCAACCCGATCGACAGCAAGGGCTTCTACCAGCTGATGGCCAGCTACTCGCCCTATGACAATGTCGAGGCCAAGGCTTACCCCGCCATCCTCGCCCTTTCCGGCCTCACCGACCCGCGCGTCACCTATTGGGAGCCGACCAAGTGGGTGGCCAGGCTGCGCGAGAAGACGACCGGCTCGGAACCGATCCTGCTCAAGACCAATATGGGCGCCGGCCACGGCGGCGCCTCCGGCCGCTTCCAGCGCCTGGAGGAAATCGCCTTCGAATACGCCTTCGCGATCAAGGTGGCGGGGAAGATGTAGGAGCAGCAAAGCGCTCCAAAGAAAAAGCCGGCGCATCGTTCGCGCCGGCCAAGAATCCGGTCAGAGGGTCGACCTGACCGGGATCAGCGGAATGCCCCCACGCATTCCTGCAGGTCGTTCAGCATGGCGCTCGAGCCCTTCAGGCTGGTGCGCACGTCGCCGATGCGGATGTGGTTGCCGCGTTTCAGGGCGTCGATGATCGCCCGGTCGCTGCCGAGGTCATAGGCGATCTCCTGGCTTCCATAAGCCTTGCCGACGACGTCGTAGCCTTCGCCGTCGTCGATCCAGTATTTCGCATCGCTGATGTAGCCGTCGGCATAGTCGTAGGACGTGTCCTGGAAGCCGAAGGTTACGTGGCCGTCATCGTACCAGCGGAAGGCGGCAAAGCGGCCGCCATCGCCGCGCCGGACCGCGCGGCAGTTGGAAAAGCGGCGATCATCGGAAAAGTCCGCGACGATATCCCAGCCGCTCACAGTGCGCGCGGCGCGATAGGGATCGGCATCGGAGCCGTAGCCGTCGTCATGGCTTGGCGAACTGCCCTGCGCATAGCCATCCGTCTTCGTGTCGTGGCCCGTCTCGTTCGATGCATGATCCTCGACCGGGAAGTCGCGCAGCGCATCTCGGTAGCGGTCGTAGTAGCCGAGACGGCGCACGTCGACGAACTCGAACTCGTAGTCCTCCAGCGCGCGCACCGAATTGTCGCGGAAGCGCACGAGGCCGCGAACGCGCAGGCACCCCTCGCCGCAGGCGACCTCGTCGACATATTCGCGCGCATTGTCGTCCGGTGTCTTCACCGCGATGCCGAGGCTGTGGCGGCGCTCGTCATTGATCGCGCGGAACATCAGCGACTGGGCGTAACCGCGCCGGTCCCCGTCGAAATAGTCGTAGATGGCGCGCTCTTCGCTCGGGCTGAGATCGTCCTCGCCCGCCACGTAGATGCGGCGCTCGGGAATGCTTGCCGAGGTGATGATGTTGCGCAGGCGCTCGCGCGAATAGACGGTCGAGAAGTAGGAAAGATAGTCGCAGCTCTCCGGCGGGGCCCAGAAGCTGACGTCGATCAGCACGAGCTGGCCGTCCTTGTAGAGGTCGGAGAGCCGCCGGTCGCGGTCCTTGCCGCCGAAGGCCAGCCGGCCGCAGGGATCGCGCCGGTCGTTGGCGAGTGTCACATAGGGCAGGTTGTCGAGGTCCGCGCGCTCACGCTCGCGGTCGAAGCGCTTGCCGAGAAGCTCGATCTTGCGCTCGGCGACATAGGCGAAGACGCCTTGCGGGTAGCGGCTGAGATAGCGATCATAGGCCTCGCGGTTGTCTGAGAGCGAGGCGAATTCGTAGAAGGCGATTTCCGCCTCGTCGGCCTTGGCGTCCTTCGCGCTCAGGGCGAACCTGCCGTAGTCGGCATCGCTCTGCCAGACCTCCTGCCTGCCCTTGCTGCGCTCCTTGACGATGCCGGCGACCTTGTCGAACGCCTCTTCCAGCGCAATGCCGGGAATGCTGACCGCATCGACGAAGGCCGATGCGAAGGGGCTGATCGGCGTGCCGTCATAGTCATAGGCCGTGCCGGGCGCAGAAGCGTAGGCATAGTGGATGCCGTCCGCGTTCTTCGGCTCGGCAAGGCCCTCGGGAATGTCGCGCAGCGTCAGGAACGGATTTTCGTGCGCCGCGTCGAACAGCACGACCTTGAGCCCGGTGCCGAGCTTACGCAGCGTGTCGGTCAGCTGCGAGACGGCAAGCGAGCGATTGCGCAGGCCCGTCATGGTGCGGCCGGACGCATCCGTCGGCAGCAGGTAGTTGTCGCCGTCGATCTGCACCGCATAGCCGGAGAAATAGACGAAAAGCACCGGATTCTCGACCTTTTCCGCAACCCGCGTGAAATTGTTGAGGGCCGAAAGCATGCCGAGATAGTCGACGTCGGTGGCGCGCGTCACGTCGAAATCGGCCCGCTCCAGCGCCTCGCCGACGAGGTCGACATCGTTCAGCGGGTTTTCCAGCGGCGCGGCATCCTCATATTCGGCATTGCCGATGAGGAGCGCGTAGCGTTCGGCGGCGAAGGCCGCGGGCGCTGCAAGGAGAAGGAGGAGACAGGCGGCAAGCGCCCCGACCAGTCGTTCGACTTTCCGCTGCACGATACCCTCCAAGAAAACGGTTCGAGCCAGCCGGAATGGCCAGCATGCCGAACCTGCGCGCTTCCCCGCTGAAGAAGGGAACGGACCGTCCCGCCCGCTTATTCAGACTGTGATGAAATTCCCTTCCGCGCGCGCCGCAAGAGACGACGCGAACTATCGGAAAAGATTTATTAAGTGCCCCCGGCTACCTTCGCGGACAAGACCGAAGGAAAGTGCCATGACCATTCACAGCATCGACGTCACCGGGGATATCGGCGTGGAGCACCGTGTGCTCCGCGACCGTGCCGCCATGGAAGACGTGGCTGCAGCCTGGCGAGCGCTCGATGCCCGCGCCGCCGACCCCTTTTCCTATTTCCAGAGCTATGACTGGTGCCATCGCTGGATCGGCACCTATGGCAGCGAAAGCTGCCAGCCGGAAATCCACACGCTCTGGCATGGCGCTAGGCTCGTCGCCGTCTGGCCATTGATGCTGACGGGCGGCAGGGTGAAGCGCATCGAGCCTCTGACCTCGCCGCACTGCCAGTACGCCAACGTCCTTGTCGATCCGGGTCTCGGGAAGGCAGCGGTGCAGAAGCTTCTGGCCGCCCTTGCCAACGGCAACCACGACCTGGCGCTGATCGAAGGCGTGCCGCAGGGCTCCGCCCTCGCCGCGCTGCTTGAGGACACGTCGCCGCTGTCCGGTCGCGGCAACACGGCCTCCATGCTCGACCTTTCCGGGTTCGCATCGGTCGACGACTACACGAACCGGCTCAGCAAGACCCAGCGTCGCAACCGCAACCGGCGGCGCAATGCGCTTGCGCGGCACGGCGAACTCTCCTTCGAGGTGCATTTTCCGGGCGATGCCGGCTTCGCACAGGCCCTTCCCGTCTTCATGAGCCACAAGCGCGAATGGCTACGGGAAACGGTGCGGCGCGGCCATGCCATCGCCTATCCCGAATTCGACCGCTTCCTCCACACCTTGACCGGTGACCGGGATACCCTGTCCGGCGCCTGCTTCTTCGCGCTCAAGGCCGGGGACCGCATGGTGGCCGGCGAACTCGGCTTCCTGCATCACGGCCACTACTATGCCTATCTCGGCGCCTTCGACTGGGCGTTGCGCGACGTTTCACCGGGCAAGGCGCAGATGGACATGACGGTCTGCTGGCTGATCGAACAGGGCGTGAAAACCTATGACCTGCTCGCCAATCCGACCGACTACAAGGACAGCTGGAGCAACAAGACAATCGGCCTCGAAACCTATGCGGTGCCTGTCACCCTTGTCGGCAAGGCCTATACCAACCTCTGGACGGCAGGCCTGCGACCGCCGTTGCAACGCTTCTACCGCAGCCTGCCCGACAAGGTCCGCCGCCTTGCCCAGTTCGGTCAAAGCGTCGGGCTTTTCCTGATCATCGCCTGACGAACCTTTCGTTCGGCGGCCGGAAACCCTATCTGATAGGGTGAAACAGCAACGGACGGACGATCATGAGCGGCGCAACGACGGCAGCGGCGGGCACGGCCCGCGCCATCCCCTTCGACAACAGCTATGCGCGCCTGCCGGACGCGTTCTTCTCGCCGGTCGATCCGACGCCGGTGGAAGCGCCGCGGCTGATCAAGCTCAACCGCGCGCTCGCCGAGGAGCTTGGCCTTGACGCGGATGCGCTGGAGCGGCACGGCGCGGGCTATTTCTCCGGCAACGTCCTCCTGCCCGGCTCACTGCCGCTCGCCATGGCCTATGCCGGCCACCAGTTCGGCCAGTTCGTGCCGCTGCTCGGCGACGGGCGGGCGATCCTCATCGGCGAGGTCGTCGACCGGAACGGCAGGCGGCGCGATATCCAGCTCAAGGGCTCCGGCCAGACGCCCTACTCGCGCCGCGGCGACGGGCGCGCCGCGCTCGGCCCGGTGCTGCGCGAATATATCGTCAGCGAGGCCATGCACGCGCTCGGCATCCCGACGACGCGCGCCCTGGCGGCGGTGTCCACCGGCCAGCCGGTCTATCGCGACCGCGTGCTGCCCGGCGCGGTGTTCACCCGCGTCGCCGCCAGCCATATCCGTGTCGGCACCTTCCAGTTCTTCGCCGCGCGCGGCGATACGGAGAATGTGCGGGTTCTGGCGGACCACGTCATCGAGCGGCACTATCCGGAACTGAAGGGCATCGCCCCCCCCTATCTCGCGCTGCTCGATGCGGTGGCCGACCAGCAAGCGTCGCTGATCGCCCGATGGCTCGGCGTCGGCTTCATCCACGGCGTGATGAACACCGACAACATGACGATCTCGGGCGAGACGATCGACTTCGGCCCCTGCGCCTTCATGGATCGCTACGACCCCCGCACGGTCTTTTCCTCCATCGACCGGAACGGGCGCTATGCCTTCGGCAACCAGCCGATGATCGGCCAGTGGAACATCGCGCGGCTCGCCGAAGCGATGCTCGCCATCCTCGATGAGGATCAGGACAAGGCCGTGGAGATGGCCAACGAGGCGGTCGGCCGTTTCATGGAGCGCTTCCAGGACCACTGGAAAGCCGTGATCCGCGCCAAGATCGGCCTTGGCGCGGACGAACAGGAGAGCGATCAGGCGCTGATCCGCGACCTGCTCGTCACGCTCTACGAGCAGAAGGCCGACTATACGCTGACCTTCCGCCGGCTGGCCGATGCGGCGGAGAACGACGCGACGGACGAAACGCTCGGCGCACTGCTGGAAGCCCCGGACGCGCTTTCGCCCTGGCTTGCCGTCTGGCGTGAACGGCTTTCGCAGGACAAGACCCCGCCGCAGGACCGCGCAGCGGCGATGCGCAGGGTCAACCCCGCCTTCATTCCGCGCAATCACAAGGTCGAGGAAGCCCTTGCGGCGGCCACTGATCAAGGGGATTTCTCGCTGTTCGAGGCGCTGAATGACGTGCTTGCGAACCCCTACGAGGACCAGCCGGGTTTCGCCGCCTATGCCGAACCGCCGAAGCCCGGCGAGGAAGTCACCGCCACGTTCTGCGGCACCTGACCCCGGGCCTGCCGGACGGCGCGGCAAAGTCGTGACGCCCGGCATTGAAGCGCCCCGCTTGCGCCCTAGTTTCTCCGATGTCCCTCCTTGAGCCGGACGTCATGCCGGCCCTTCCCGACCGGCATTGCTAACGGAGATCATCATGTTGCTAGCATTTACCGCCGCCGTCGTCGCCTTGATCGGATTGGTGCTGACGGGCGGAGGCGGCTGGCTGCTTTCGCTCGGCGGCAGCCCCTATTACATCGTCACCGGTATCGCCTTCCTCGTCACGGCGGTTCTTCTTTTCCGCCGTTCCGGCGCCGCGCTGTGGCTCTATGCTCTCATCGTCCTCGGCTCGCTTGCCTGGGCAGTGTGGGAAGTCGGCTTCGACTGGTGGCAGCTCGGCCCGCGCGGCGGCGTCATCGTGCTGATCGGCCTGTGGCTGATGCTGCCGGCCATCCGCCGGCCGCTGGGCTTTTCGAGCCCCACGGGCACATCCTATGCCGCATCGGCCCTGCCGCTCGCCGTGGCCACCATCATCGCCATCGCCGTTGCCGGCTATTCGATGACGCAGGACCCGCACGACATTGCCGGTGACCTGCCGGCCGACGTCGTGAACGCCACGCCCGCCCTCGGCGGCAACGTGCCGGCCGGCGAATGGCACCAGTACGGCCGCACGCAATACGGCCAGCGCTATTCGCCGCTCGATCAGGTCAACACGGACAATGTCTCGACACTGAAGGTCGCCTGGCAGTACCAGACCGGCGACGTGAAACTACCGGACGACGTGGGCGAGACCACCTATCAGGTGACGCCGCTGAAGATCGGCGACACGCTCTACGTGTGCACCCCGCACAACTGGGCAATCGCGCTCGATGCGGCGACCGGCAAGCAGAAGTGGAAATACGATTCCAATTCCGGCATGAACCCCGACCGCCAGCACCAGACCTGCCGCGGCGTGACCTACTATGCCGATCCGCTCGCCACCGCCGGCACGACCTGCGCCACGCGCGTCTACCTGCCAACCTCCGACGCCCGGCTGATCGCGCTCGACGCGGCCACCGGCGACGTGTGCACCAGCTTTGCCCAGAACGGCGTGCTGCGGCTCGAACAGGGAATGCCCTACAACCCGGCGGGTTACTACTACTCCACGTCGCCGCCCGTCATCACCGACGGCAAGATCATCATCGGCGGGGCGGTCAACGACAATTACTCGACGCAGTCGCAGTCGGGCGTCATCCGCGCCTTCGACGTCAATTCCGGCGCGCTGATATGGAACTGGGATTCCGGCAATCCGGATGTCACCACGCCACTGCCGGCGGGTCAGGTCTACACGGCCAACTCGCCGAATTCCTGGTCGGTATTCAGCTATGACGATGCCCTCGGCCTCGTCTATATCCCCCTCGGCAACCAGGTGCCCGACCAGCTCGGCATGGGCCGCAGCGAGCATGTCGAGAAGTATTCGTCCTCGATCGTCGCGCTCGACATCAAGACCGGCGCGGTACGCTGGGTGCGCCAGACCGTGCACCACGACCTCTGGGACATGGACGTTCCGGCCCAGCCGGCGCTGATCGACATTACCCGCGAGGGCGTGACCATTCCCGCCCTCGTCGGCCCGACCAAGCAGGGCGACATCTACGTGCTGGACCGGCGCACCGGCGAGCCGATCATCGAGGTCAAGGAAGTGCCCGCCCCGACCGGCGCGATCCCGGAAGACTTCACCGCGCCGACCCAGCCGGTCTCCGGCCTCACCTTCATGCCGCCGCCGCTCACGGAAAAGGACATGTGGGGCGTCAGCATGTTCGACCAGCTCGCCTGCCGCATCGACTTCCTGTCGCTGAAATACGAGGGCCGCTACACGCCGCCGTCTCTGGAAGGCACGATCGTCTATCCGGGCAATTTCGGCACATTCAACTGGGGCTCGGTGGCGGTGGATCCGGAACGGCAGATCATGTTCGGCATGCCGACCTACCTCGCCTTCACCTCCCGGCTTGTGCCGCGTGACCAGATCCCGCCGAAGGGACAGGACGAGAAGGGTTCCGAACAGGGCCTCAACCGCAATGAGGGCGCGCCCTATGGCGTCTTCATGGGGCCGTTCCTCGGACCGCTCGGCATCCCCTGCCAGGCGCCGCCGTGGGGCTATGTCGCCGGGGCAAACCTTGCGACGGGCGATATCGCCTACAAGCACAAGAACGGCACCGTCATGGACATGACGCCGTTGCCGCTGCCCTTCAAGGTCGGCGTGCCCGGCATCGGCGGCCCGATGATCACCAAGGGCGGCCTCGCCTTCCTCGGCGCGGCCGTCGACAACTACCTGCGCGCCTATGACGTGACCAACGGCCGCCAGCTCTGGGAAGCCCGGCTTCCCGCCGGCGGACAGGCAACGCCGATGACCTACACGGTCGGCGACAAGCAATATGTGCTGATGGTCGCGGGCGGCCACGGCTCCGTCGGCACCAAGCCGGGCGATTATATCATCGCCTATACGCTTCCATAGGGAGCCTGAACCGGGTCGCGCGGCAAGCACGCCGCGCGGCCTCCCCATCCCCGAGGCGACGCAGCAGCAGGCGCGTTGCTGCCCCCTTCGTCAGGCCCATCTTCGCAGGCGGCAATATCGCCGGCGCGGCTTGCCTCCCCGCCTCGCTCCTCCCATTATCCCGCCTTGCCCATCCTCCCAGGGAGATTCGCCTTGAAAGACGACTGGCGGCTGATCGCCGCGCCGGTGAAGATCATCCTTGGCAACTACTGGCGCTCCTCGCGCGGCCTCCTGGCGCTCGTCGCGGTCATCGTCTTCCTGTCGGCGATCTCGGCCGTCGCCGCGCCCTATCTCTTCTCGCGGCTGATCGACGCCATGACAGCCGACCGATTCGCCGAGACGCTGGCCCTCGGCCTCGTCGTCTATGCCCTGCTCATCGGCATGGCGGCGGCGATGCAGCACATGGTGCAGTACCTCTCCTACATGAGCGCGGAAAACCTCAGCTTCATCGCCAGCACCAGCCTGTTCGAACGGCTGCTCAGGAAGCACGCCGGCTTCTTCGTCGAGCACAATCCCGCCGAGATCGAAGGCGCGCGGCGGCGCGGCCAGGGCGCGCTGATGACGCTCGTGCAGCTCGGCCTCGTCGTCTTCATCCCCGGCGCCACGCAGATCGTGCTCGCCCTCCTCATGCTGGGCGCGACGATCAATCTGGAGGTCGTGCTGATCGTCTTCGCCTATGGCTGTGGCTTCATCGCCCTCACCGCGATCGCCAACCACCGCACGCGCCGCTACCTGGATGCGGCCATCGAGGCCGGACAGGCAAACGCCAAGTTCGTCGGTAACGCCATGACGGCGATGGAGACGCTGCGCCATTTCGGCAGCCACCACTGGATGCAGGCGCGCTTTGCCGAAAAGGCCCGCGAGGAACGTGACAACTGGGCCGCCTTCTGCCGCCGCCGCATCGGATATTCGTCGGTGCTCGGGGCGGGCCTTGTCCTGCAGTTCGTCGTTACCTTCCTCCTGCTCCTGCCGCGCTACCGGGCGGGCGATCTCAGCGTCGGCGACGTGGTGCTGTTCAACACGCTGCTGCTCCAGCTCAACATGCCCTTCGAGATGATCGGCCATGCGCTCGACGACGTGGTGCGGGCACGCGCCTCGCTGCTGCCGCTCGCCCGCATCTGGGCCGCGCCCGAGGAGCCCGATGCCGCGACGCCCGGCGGATTTTCAGCCCGGGAAGGCCGACTCGCCTTTGAAGGCGTCTCCTACGCCCATGAGAACGGCCGCGGGATCGAGGACGTCAGCTTCGCCGCCGAACGGGGCCGGATCACCTATCTCGTCGGCGAGACCGGCTCGGGCAAGTCCACGCTCCTGCGCCTCGCGCTGAAATCGCTCAGCCCCGCCGCCGGCCGGATCGCCGTCGACGGCGTCGATCTCCAGGCCGTTTCGCAACGCGACTGGTACGCCGCCGTCGGCATCGTGCCGCAGGAGCCGACGCTGCTCAACGAAACGCTCGCCGTCAACATCGTGCTCGGCCGCGCCATCGACCGTGACCGGCTGCGGCGGGCGGCCGAGAAGGCAGCGATCCTCGCCTTCATCGAGGACCTGCCGGAGGGCTTCGAGACGCTGGTGGGCGAGCGCGGCATGAAGCTCTCGGGCGGCGAGCGTCAGCGCATCGCCATTGCCCGCGCGCTCTATGCCGATCCGCAATTCCTCTTCCTCGACGAGGCGAGCTCGGCGCTGGACGAGGCCACGGAGGCCGGCATCATGCAGCATATCCGCGGGCTTGCCGGCGAGGTGACGATCCTTGCCGTAACCCATCGCAAGAGCGTGATCGCCCCGTCCGACCATGTCCTGCGCCTTGCCGCCGGGCGCGTCGAAAGCGAGACCTGAACACCCGCAAGTCTCGCAAAAGCTGCAACCGCTAATGGTGCCTGCAAGCGATTTCAGGAGCCATTTTGATGAAGATCGACGGCAGCATGCTTTCCGCTTATGCGCTCGGCCGGCAGCGCCCCGCCACCGGCGACAACAGCCTTTCGGGCGGCCTCGGCAGCGGCGGCGGCTCTTCGGCGCGCAACATCCCGACCATCGGACCCGCCGCCGCCATGCCGTCCGGCCTTGCCAACGCGCTCTGGCTGAACGCGGCCAAGCTGGAAAAGGCCGAGAGCGAGAGTGACAGCCTGCTCGCCGACTTCATGGAGCTTTCGAAAATGTCGCCGCTCGAGCGGCTACGCAAGGAACTGCTCGAGGCGATGGGGCTTACCGAGGAGAGCCTTGCGCAACTGCCGCCCGAACAGCGCAAGGAGATCGAGGAAGAGATCGCCCGCACCATCAAGGAACGGCTCGGCATCGACGGCACGGAACAGGCCGGCGGTACGGAAGGGCAATCCGACGCCGGCCGGCAGGAAGCGAAGGCCTGACCAGCCTTCGCTTCATTTCCTTCTCCCGGCTGCCCGGACGGGGGCGATGAAAAACCCGATTGACAAACGGCGCGAAAGGGAGAATATCGCGCCCATGATCAAGCACACGCACATCGCCGCGACGTATTTTTGGCTGTTCCGATAGGGAGCGGCTGATTGATCATGTCAACAAGCCGCCGTCAGGCGGCTTTGTTGTTTCCAGGCACCTGATGGCAGAAAACCGAAGGAGCCTGAAATGCAAAATACCGTCATCAAACTCGATCCACACGCCGCCGACCGCCCGCCGATGCTGAACATCCGCGCCGCACGTCCGGGCGATTTGCAGCAGATTCTCGACATGATCGCGCTGCACGCCGAATGCCACGGCGACACGGCGAATATCTCGGCCGTCAATCTCGACCGCGACCTCTTCGGCGCCAGCCCCTGGATCACCGCACTCGTCGCCGAGACCGGCGGCCGGCTGATCGGCTACGCTCTTCTCGTGCCCCTGTACCGCGCGCTTGAAGGCCTGCGCGGCATGGAACTGCACCAGATCTTCGTGCGCGACGGTCATCGCGGCCACGGCGTCGGCCATCACCTCGTTGCGCGCGCCCGCGAACATGCCCGCATCGCTGGCTGCGGCTACCTTTCGGTGAGCGCTGCAACGGGTAATTTCGGCGCGCACCGCTTCTACGAGCAGCTGAATTTCCGGGCCGGCCCCGTGACCGGCATGCGCTACGTTCAGGCTCTCGGCTGAGGGATGCCGCAATGGCGCGGCGCCCGACCTTTCGGCTCCAGGTCGGGCGTTTCGTCGCAGTGCGCCCGTCAGCGGGCGGGAATGGCCTTCAGATAGGCCGCGATCGCCTCGCGGTCCTCCTTCGGCAATTGCGCCATGTTCTTCTGCACGGAAACCATCGAGCCGCCGACGCTGTCGAATTCCGGGGTAAAGCCTGTTTCCAGATAGCTGACGATATCGCCCGCGCTCCAGCTGCCGAAACCGCCTTCCTTGGGCGTGATGTTGGGGATGCGCCCCTCGCCTTCAGGATTCGGCCCGCCGGCGAGCCACTGGTCGGTCTTCAGCCCGCCGAGCATGTCGCGCGGGGTGTGACACTCGCCGCAGTGCCCCGGGCCTTCGACCAGGTACTGGCCACGCCTGACCACGTCGTCGGCATCATTGGCCAGTTCGACGCCCGGCTCCTCATCGAGATACAGCAGCTTCCAGCCGCCGAGCGCCTGGCGGATGTTGTACGGGAACGGCAGCTCATGCCCGGGCGCGACATTCGCGCTCGCCGGCAGCGTCTTCAGGTAACCATACAGGTCACCCACGTCCTTCACCGTCATGCGCGCATAGGAGGCGTAGGGGAAGGACGGGTAGAGATGTTCGCCATTCCTGCCGGTGCCGCGCTGCATCGCATCGCCGAATTCGGCCAGCGTCCAAGCTCCGATGCCCGCCGTCTCGTCTGGCGAAATATTCGGCACATGGAAGGTCCCGAACGGGCTCTTGAGCGCAAGCCCGCCGGCCAGAACCAGCTTCTGGTCGTCCGTTGACCCCGGCGCGGCATGGCAGCTCGCGCAGCCGCCGGCATGGAAAATGCGCTCGCCGTTTGCAAGGTCGGGTTCGCCCGCCGCGGCCCAGGTCTCCGCCGGCAGCCGTTCGGGCGCCGTGACGAGGAGGAACGCGCCCGCGCCGATCGCGCCGAGCACGACGATGCCGCCTAGAATCTTCTTAAATGCCATGAGCCCTTGCCTCGCGCTGCGGCGTCCAAACATGAAGGCACCATCCCGGCGACGGGCGTCGGGACGGTGCGCTTGCTGTGGGGGTGGTTCGGCTTACCGCGATCAATTCTTGACGCGGTAAACCTCATGACAGCCGCCGCAACTGGGGCTGATCGTGCCGAGTGCCGCGCCGACTGCGGCCTGGTCCGCCGGCATGCCGGCGAGCACGGTTTCGGCGTCCGCGCCGAACTTGAGAGACTTAGCCTTGAAGTCGTCCATCGACTCCCAGATCGCCGCTTTCGCTTCCGTCTCGCTACCTGCCTCGGAACCGACCGGGAACTGGTCCGGGAAGGCCTTCGCCACTTCGCTCATCGTGGTCAGCGATGCCTTGACGATCTCCGCATCGTAAGGCTTTTCACCCTTGGCGATGCCTGCAAGCGCGCCCATGGCGCCGCCCACCTTCTTCATCATTTCCTGGCGGACGACCTGCGGCTCGTCCGCAGCCACGACGGCACCCGCGCCAAGCGCCGCAAGTGCGGCCGCTACAGCCAAAGTCCTGAATTTCATCGACAACTCCCTTTCCAGGCGGCCGGTTGATTCCGTGCCACCGGTTTTACGATGCGGGGGCATGATGGCATTTTGGCAAGTCGATGAAAGTAAAATTTTTTTGAAACCGGACTGTCGGCCTCACAAACCGCCCCAGCCCCGCCATACGGTAAACACCGCGATCGCGACGAGCAGCACGCCTGCGGCGCGGCCGATGAAGCGGGTGGCGGCGGGACTGCCGACAAGGGCGTCGCGGCTGCGGGCTGCGGCCAGCGCCAGCCCGCCATAGACGGCAAGCTGCGTGATCCAGATCAGCAGCAGCATGACCAGCGCCTGCCGCCAGAGCGGCCCGAATTCCGGCCGCAGGAACTGCGGGAATACGGCGAGCATGAAGAGATAGGCCTTCGGGTTCATCAGGCTGGTCAGCGCGCCCTGCCGGAACCGCGTCAGGAGCCCGCGCCGATCGATGCTGTCCACCGCATCGACCACGATGGAGCTGCGGAACAGCTGCCAGCCGATGAAGGCGACATAGGCCGCGCCGATCACCAGCAGGGCATTGAAGAGACCGGGCGCGAAATGCAGCAGCATGCCGACGCCGAGTGCGGCATAGAGCGTGTGCACCAGCCCGCCGGCCATGATGCCGAAGGTGGCCGAAAGCCCGGCCTTGCGGCCGCCGGACAGGGAACTGGCCAGCACGAAGACCATATCCATGCCCGGCACGACGATGATGCCGGAGACGAGCAGGAAGAAGAGCCAGAGGTTTTCGCTGTAGGTCATGTCAGTTGGCCATTGTTTTCTCTCGCGCCGCAGCCCTATGCTGCCTTTTGTTTCAAACGCTTGAGATGTTCTATACCGAAAGCCAACTGACAGGGATGTGTCAGTAGAGACGGAGAAATCCATGCGCAAGGCATCGCGACTCTTCGAGATCATCCAGATCCTGCGGCTCGCCCGCCACCCGGTCACCGCCGCGACGATCGCCGAGCGGCTGGAGGTGACGGTGCGCTCGATTTACCGCGACATCGCCGCCCTGCAGGCGATGCGCGTGCCGGTCGAGGGCGAGCGCGGCATCGGCTATATCCTGCGCCCCGGCTTCGATCTGCCGCCGCTGATGTTTTCCATCGAGGAGACGGAGGCCGTGGTTCTGGCGCTGGCCCTGCTGGAGCGCACGGGCGACACGGACCTGAAGGCCGCCGCCCGCAGGGTCGGCGACAAGATCGCGGGCGCCGTGCCGCCGCCGCTGCGCCAGACGTTTTCCGCCCGCGCGCTGCATGCCTGGGGCACGACGCCGCGCCAGCCCGAGGGCATCGACCTTGCCACCGTGCGCCGGGCGATCCGCGACGAGGAAAAGCTCCTCATCGACTATCGTGACGAGTATGCCCGCGCCACCGAGCGAACCATCCGTCCGATCGCCCTCATCTATTATTCCGAAACGGCCAATATCGTCGGCTGGTGCGAATTGCGCGAAGCGATCCGCAATTTCCGCGCCGACCGGGTGGAGGATTGCGCGCCGACGGGCGAGCACTTCCGCGGCAAGGGCGACGGGCTGAGGCAGCTCTGGATTTCCGGCTGGGCCGAAAACGGGCAGGCCCAATAGAAAACCCCGGCCGTTTCCGGCCGGGGCTCTCGAAAAACCAGCAAGCAGGAAGGCTTACTTCGTTGCGGCTTCGTAGCGCTCCAGGACGTAGTCCCAGTTGATCAGGCTGTCGACGAAGGCTTCGAGGTACTTCGGGCGGGCGTTGCGGTAGTCGATGTAGTAGGAATGCTCCCATACGTCGACGCCGAGGATCGGCTCTGCGCCGTGCACCAGCGGGTTCTCGCCGTTCGGGGTCTTGGAGATGGCAAGCTTGCCGTCCTTTACCGAAAGCCAGGCCCAGCCCGAGCCGAACTGCGTCGTGCCGGCGGCGACGAAATCGGCCTTGAACTTGTCATAGCCGCCCAGATCGCTGTCGATTGCCTTCTGCAGGGCGCCCGGCAGGCTCTTGCCGCCGCCGCCCTTCTTCATCCACTTCCAGAAATGGACGTGGTTGTAGTGCTGGCCGGCATTGTTGAAGAGGCCCTGGTTGGTGCCGTAGGACTTCTTGACGATCTCTTCGAGGGACAGGTTCGCGAGGCCGGCTTCTTCCGCCAGCTTGTTGCCGTTGTCGACATAGGCCTTGTGGTGCTTGTCGTGGTGATATTCGAGCGTTTCGCGCGACATGAAGGGCGCCAGCGCATCGTAATCATAGGGAAGCGGCGGAAGTTCGAAAGCCATCGTGATGTCTCCTCTTTGTTTGGCGCAACTCCGGAGGCGAAACTGCTTCGCACCTTCGCCGGAACTGCCTGAGCGACGGAATTTTATGAAGGAAATCCGTAAGCTGAACATAGGAGCGGCAACCGGAAGAGGCAACCGCCCGTCCTCCAAATTTTCCTGACAAGCGACAAAATCATTCCCGTTTTTCCTGTCAGATCAATGACAAGCGGAACCCAGGTCCGATTCGGGACGTTTTGTCCCGCCCCTGCCAACCCGGAGCCTTTCATGCGCATCATTTCCTCTGCCATCCTCGCCCTTTCGCTGGCCGTCCCTGCCGCCCACGCCTCCTCGCCGGATGCCTGGGAGGAATTTCGCGCCGACGTGGAGAAGAGCTGCCTTGCCAGCCTGCCGGAAGCGCTCGGCACACCCAACGTCTTCGTCGAGCCGACGGGAACCGAATCCTACGGCATCGCCGCCATCGAGGGGCTTTCGCCGGAATCCAAGAGCCTGATCACCTATGTCTGCATCTACGACAAGCAGAAGCAGACGGTGGAAATCTCGCCGCCGATCGCCGCCGAATTCCTGCATGTGGTGCGCGAGAGCGAACGCGAGGCGGCGGCAAAGGCCAAGGCCGCAACCGGCGACAACAAGACGGAGGATGCCTCGGGGCAGGAATAGGCCGCGCGGCCCGTCGCCCGACCCGCATCCAAAGCAGAGAGCCGGCCCCGGGGCCGGCTCTTTTCATTCATGCATCGCCGTTGGAATGGGCCCAGTCGAAATAGAGGTCACGGGCCTTGGCGGTAACAGGGCCGCGCTGGAGTTCGCGGTCTTCGAGACGCGTGACGGGCACGACCTTGGAATAGTTGCCGGAGGTGAAGATCTCGTCGGCGGCTGCAAAATCGGCGGGGGTCAGCGTGGTTTCGACCACTTCGAACCCGGCTTCCTTCAGGAGGCCGATGACGCGCAAGCGCGTAATGCCGGCGAGGAACGTGCGGTTGGCGGCAGGCGTGAAGACGACGCCGTCCTTGACCATGAAGATGTTGGACGAGGCGGTTTCGGCGACATTGCCAAGCATGTCGCGCACGAGCGCATTGTCGAAGCCGCGCTTGCGGGCTTCCATCAGCATGCGGGCATTGTTCGGATAGAGGCAGCCGGCCTTGGCGTCGGTCGGCATGCATTCCACCGTCGGGCGGCGGAACGGCGAGACGGTGAGCGAGGAGGCAGCGTTCGGGTCACCCATCGACGCCTCGAAGAGGCAGAGCGCAAAGCGGGTCGAGCCCGGATCTGGCGCGACGACGCTGGTCGAAGAGCCATGCTCGGCCCAGTACATCGGCTTGATGTAGATAGCGGTCTTGCCGTCGAATTTCTTGATGCCTTCCCAGGAGAGCCGCTCGATCTCCTCGGCCTTCATCGTCGCCATGAGGCCGAGCGCCTCTGCAGAGCGGTTCACGCGCTGGCAATGCAGGTCGAGGTCCGGCGCGATGCCGTCGAACCACCGCGCGCCGTCGAACACGGTCGAGCCGAGCCACATGGCATGCGAGGTGGGGCCGATGAGCGGCGGGTTGCCCGAAATCCATTCGCCATCCACGAAGGTCCAGGTCGTCGAGCGTGGTGAGGTATCGACTGCCATTTTCAAACTCCTTTTCGCCATCAACGCCCGGCCGGCACGGCCGGTCAAGTCGAAATTTCCTTCCGACAGCACGCGCCGCTTGTCCATTCAAGATGTTGAATGGGTGCATCAGGTCTTATCATGGATGGCGTGGTTGAGGGCCTTCGGGGTGCGTGCGATAGAGAACCAAAGGGAGATGATCATGCGTGCAATGTATTACGAAGCCTTCGAGACGACACCGGAAATCCGGGTTCTGCCCGACCCGACACCGACGCCCGGCGGCGTCGTCGTCAAGGTGGAGGCGACGGGGCTGTGCCGCAGCGACTGGCACGGCTGGATGGGGCATGATCCCGATATCCGGCTGCCGCATGTGCCCGGCCACGAGCTTGCCGGCACGGTGATGGCCGTCGGCAAGGCGGTGCAGCGTTTTCGCGAGGGCGAACGGGTGACGGTGCCCTTCGTTTCCGGCTGCGGCCATTGCGGCGAGTGCCGCGCCGGGCACAGCCAGGTCTGCGAGGAACAGTTCCAGCCGGGCTTCACCCATTGGGGCTCCTTTGCCGAATATGTCGCCATCGACCACGCCGACCACAATCTCGTGCATCTGCCCGAAGCGATCGACTATGCCACTGCCGCCAGCCTCGGCTGCCGCTTCGCCACGTCCTTCCGCGCGGTGGTCGACCAGGCGCGGGTGACGGGCGGCGAGTGGGTTGCGGTGCATGGCTGCGGCGGGGTCGGCCTGTCGGCGATCATGATCGCGGCCGCGCTCGGGGCCAACCCGATCGCCATCGACATTTCCGCCGAAAAACTGGACTTCGCGAAAAAGATGGGCGCGGTCGCCGCGATCAACGCCCGCGAGGTGGCCGATGTCGCCGAGGCGGTGCGCGAGATCACCGGCGGCGGTGCGCATGCCTCAATCGATGCGCTCGGCTCGCCCGTCACCTGCTTCAACTCGATCAGGAACCTGCGCCGCCGCGGGCGGCATGTGCAGGTGGGCCTGATGCTCGCCGATCATGCGACGCCGCAGATCCCCATGGCGCAGGTCATCGGCCACGAGCTGGAAATCTACGGCAGCCACGGCATGCAGGCCTGGCGCTATGATGCCATGCTTGCGATGATCGAGAGCGGCAAGCTCGCCCCGCAAAAGCTGATCGGCCGCCATATCAGCCTGGAAGAGGCCGTGCCGGCACTGATGGCCATGGACCGCGCGACGGACCTCGGCATCAGCGTGATCACGCGGTTCTGAGGGGACCGCGCCACCCGCTCCGGACGATTGACATTCCCCTGCCGATACGCGCCAATCGCCGGCGAGAATGCCAGAAGGAATCGCCGCCATGTCCCATGCCGCCTATGTGTTCGACGCCTATGGCACGCTGTTCGACGTGCACGCGGCGGTGCGCCGCCATGCGGGGGATGTCGGGCCGAACTACCAGATCTTCTCCGAGATCTGGCGCGCCAAGCAGCTCGAATATTCCTGGACGCGGGCGCTGATGGGAGCCTATGCCGATTTCTGGCAGCTGACCGAGCAGGCGCTCGACTACACCTTCCAGCGCATCGGCGGCGTCGACCCGGCGCTGCGCCCGAAGCTGCTCGACGCCTACTGGAAGCTCGATTGCTATCCGGAAGTGCCGGCCGTCCTGAAGGCGCTGAAGCAGCGCGGCGCGCATATCGCCATCCTTTCCAACGGCTCGCCCGCCATGCTCGCCTCGGCGGTGAAAAATGCCGCGCTCGACACGGTGATCGACGACATCTTCTCGGTCGATGCGCTGAGAACCTACAAGACCGCGCCCGCTGTCTACGATCTGGTGACGACCAGTTACCGGCTCTATCCCAATGTCGTGTCGTTCCAGTCCTCCAACCGCTGGGACATTGCCGGGGCGACGAAGTTCGGTTTCCGCACCGTCTGGATCAACCGCAGCAACATGCCGGACGAGTATTTCGACCTCGGGCCATCCCTTATCCTTCCCACACTGGAGAGCCTCTGAATGGCCTGGTCCGCCGCGCAATACCTGAAATTCGAGGACGAGCGCACGCGCCCGGCCTCCGACCTCCTCGCCCAGGTGCCGGCCGATCTCATCGCCGGCACGGTCTACGATCTCGGCTGCGGGCCGGGCAATTCGACGGAACTGCTCGTCAGGCGCTTCCCCGGCCGGGGCGTGCGAGGCGTCGACAACGCGGCCGACATGCTGAAGGCGGCCCGCCAGCGCCTGCCGGGCGTCGATTTCGTCGAATGCGACCTGGCCGCATGGCGACCGCCCGCACCGGCCGCCCTGCTCTATGCCAATGCCGTCTTCCAGTGGCTGCCCGACCATGTGGCGCTGCTGACGCAGCTGATGGACGGCCTTCGCCCCGGCGGCGTGCTCGCCGTGCAGATGCCGGACAATCTCTCCGAGCCCTCGCACCTGCTGATGGAGGAAAGCGCTGTCGCCGGCCCGTGGCGCACGGCCTTTGCCGAAGGCACGCCGCGCCGCAAGTCGCTGCCGGCCCCGGCGGCCTATTTCGACGCGCTCGGCCCGAAGGCGGCGCGCGTCGACGTCTGGCACACCGCCTACAACCACCCGATGGCGGATGCCGGCGCGATCGTCGAATGGGTGAAGGCCACCGGCCTTCGTCCCTATCTCGACCGCATCCCGGCGCAGGAGCGCGACGGTTTTCTTGCCGACTACGAGGAGCGCATCGCCAAGGCCTATGCGCCGATGGCGGACGGGCGGCGGTTGCTGCGCTTCCCGCGCCTGTTCATCATCGCCGTGAAGGCTTGAACCGGCCCTGAGGCCCCGCCTGCCCGGCTTTTCAAAAGCCCGCCGGCCGGATATGGGTGATGCGCCGCCTCGCATGCGGCAGGGAGCCCTTCATGTCGTCCTCGTCTTCGACCGTCCTCGCGCCGGACTGGCCGGCCATTGCCGCCGTCATTCTCGGCGTCACCGCCTTTTCCGTGGCGCAGGGGCTCACCTATCCGCTGATTTCGCTGACGCTCGAAGCGCGCGGCTTCTCGCCGGCACTGATAGGCGTCAATGCGCTTTCCTTCGCCGCCGGCCTTGCCGCCTCGACGCTGCTGCTCGGCAGCCTCACCGCGCGCTGGCGGGCCGACCGGCTGATTATCGCCAGCCTCGTCGGCTGCTCGCTCTGCCTTGCCACCTTCGCGGCCTCGGGCTCGTTCACGGTGTGGCTTGTCGCGCGTTTCCTGCTCGGCTTCTTCGCCAGCCTTATCTTCATGCTCGGCGAGGCTTGGCTCAACGCTGCCTGCCCGGACCGGCTGCGCGGCCGCGTCTCGGGCCTTTATGGCGCGGGCATGTGCGCGGGCTTTGCCGCCGGGCCACTCGCCATTCCGCTGCTCGGCAGCGAGGGCGGGCTCGGCTTCGCGATGACGGCCGTCTATCTCGCCATCGTCGCCTTCGCCACCGCCATGCTGATGTTCTCCACCCGCACGGTGCCGGAGCCCTCCTCCACCGGCGACGTCTTCCGCTTCTTCAAGGCCGCGCCCCTCCTTGTCGGCATGGTCTTCGTCTTCGGCTTTGCCGATATCGCGGCGATCTCCGCCATGCCGGTCTATTTCGTGAAAATGGGCCATAGCGAGGCCTTCGCGGCGATCAGCGTCACCGTGCTCGCCCTGCCGACGGCAATCGCCCAGCCCTTCATCGGCGTTCTGCTCGACAAGCTGCCGCGTGAACGCGTCGCGATGGTGGCCGTCAGCGTCGCGGCCGCCAGCTACCTCGTGCTGCCGTCGATGCAGTCGGAAATCGCGATTCTCTCGGTCTTCGCGCTGATGGGTACGGCGGCCTTCTCGCTCTATACCTGCGCGCTCACCATGCTCGGCGAACGCTACAACGGCGCCATGCTGGTGGCCGGCAGCGCCGCCTTCGCGCTCGCCTACGCCGCCGGCAGCGGCGCGGGATCGAGCATCACCGGCGCGATCATGGAGGCCGGCGGACCGAAGGCCGGGCCGCTCTCGGTGGGCATCGGCCTCGTCCTCTTCACCGCCATACTGATGCTGGCGCGGCGGCGGTAGGTCCGATGGCGATCCCGCAAGACAAGGACGAACTGCTGGCGGCGATCGACACGGAGTTCGCAAAACTCGCAAGGCTGCTGGAAGAGGTTCCTCCCGCGCTCATCCACCAGCGCACGATGGAGGGGCACGCCAAGGGCACGCAGATGAGCCCCTTCGATCTCGTCGCCTATCTCACCGGCTGGAACGAACTCGTCCTCAAATGGCTGGAGCGGGATGCCGCGGGCCAGCCGGTCGATTTTCCAGAAACCGGTTTCAAATGGAACGAGTTGGGCAGGCTTGCCGGGAAATTCTACGGCGACTACGCGGATATTCCCTATCCGCAGCTTGTCGAGCGGCTTCATGCAGCCAAAAGCAGGATCGTCGCGACGATCGGCCGGCATGACGATGCGGCGCTCTATGGCCGTCCATGGTACGAGAAATGGCCGATGGGCAGGATGATCCAGTTCAACACGTCATCGCCCTATGCCAATGCGCGCGGCCGCCTGCGCAAATGGCTGAAATCCCATACAAAAGCATGAGAGTCGCCATCCCGCGCGAGCACGGGATGGCGAAGATTTACGCTCAAACGAACTGGCTGAGGCCCGGAACGGAGGCGACGACTTCGTCGACCACGTCGCTGCCGGCATGTTCGCGGGCGACCGCAATGGTTTCCTTGGCAAGGCCGGTGATTTCGCCCATGCCGAGGCCCTGGCTCATCAGCTGCTGGCCGAGGCCCATAACGCCACCGCCGCCGATGGCGCTCATCAGGCCGCCGAGCAGGCCGCCGCCGCCCTGGCCTTCGCCATTGTACTTGGCAACGAGGTCGGAAGCGCCCGGAATGGCTTCGATCATCTTGGCGACCGGGCCGTCGGCAGCTTCGCGCTGCAGGAAGCCGAGCATCATGCCGATGGCCTTTTCAGCAAGCGCCGCATCGATGCCGACAGCTTCAGAAACGCGGGTAACGAGATCGTTCATGGAAAATCCTCCGAAAAAATTGACGTTAACGTCAAGGTAAAATAATTATCCGGCAAACTCAAGCCGGCATATCACTGTTCAACAGGAGGCCGAGCCTGAAAGCGTGTTGTTCCCGTGGCGGACTATCCTTATAACCTGCGTGAGACGATTCAATGAAAAGATGGCCCGGCGACATCTGGACGCCATCGCAAAATGCGCAGCGGCTTGCGTCCGGAACTGCGTAAGATCCAAAGTCCGGCTTCAGGGAGTTTCAACGTGACGGATTCCATTCTTCAGGACGGAAAACTCTATATCGGCACCAGCCGCAAGCCGGATGACGCCAACAACAAGCCGGAATACCTGGATCTCAAGTTCGGCAACCGCCACGGCCTCGTCACCGGCGCGACCGGCACCGGCAAGACCGTGACGTTGCAGATCCTGGCCGAAGGCTTTTCCAATGCCGGCGTGCCGGTCTTCTGCGCCGACGTGAAGGGCGACCTTTCCGGCATCGGCGCGATGGGCGAGGCGAAGGATTTTCTCCAGAAGCGCGCCGACCAGATCGGCCTCACGCCCTACGAGTTCCAGGAATTCCCGGTCATCTTCTGGGATCTCTACGGCGAGAAGGGCCACCGCGTCCGCACCACCATTTCCGAGATGGGCCCCCTCCTCCTTTCGCGCCTGATGAACGCGACGGATGCGCAGGAAGGCGTCATCAACATCGCCTTCAAGATCGCCGACCAGGGCGGCCTGCCGCTGCTCGACCTCAAGGATTTCCAGGCACTACTCAACTATATGGGCGAGAACGCCTCGGCGCTGTCCAACCAGTTCGGCTTCATCTCCAAGGCGTCCGTCGGCTCGATCCAGCGCGAATTGCTGATCCTCGAACAGCAGGGCGCCGAACAGTTCTTCGGCGAGCCGGCGCTGAAGATTTCCGACATCATGCGCACCACCAATGACGGGCGCGGCGCGATCTCGGTGCTGGCCGCCGACAAGCTGATGATGAACCCGCGCCTCTACGGCACCTTCCTGCTCTGGATGCTCTCGGAACTGTTCGAGGTGCTGCCGGAAGTGGGCGATCCGGAAAAGCCCAAGCTCGTCTTCTTCTTCGACGAGGCGCATCTGCTCTTCAACGACGCGCCGAAAGTTCTGACCGAGCGCGTCGAACAGGTCGTCCGTCTCATCCGCTCCAAGGGCGTCGGCGTCTATTTCGTCACGCAGAATCCACTCGATGTGCCGGAAACGGTGCTCGCCCAGCTCGGCAACCGGGTGCAGCATGCGTTGCGCGCCTATACGCCGCGCGAGCAGAAAGCCGTGAAGACCGCCGCCGACACCTTCCGCCCCAATCCGGAATTCAACTGCGCTGAAGTCATCACGCAGCTCGGCACGGGCGAGGCGCTCGTCTCGACGCTGGAAGGCAAGGGCGCGCCCTCCATGGTCGAGCGCACGCTGGTGCGCCCGCCCTCCTCGCGCCTCGGCCCCGTCACGGATGCCGAGCGCAAGCAGATCATGGACGTCAGCCCGGTCGCCGGCCTCTATGACGAGGATTTCGACCGCGAATCGGCCTACGAAATCCTCATGGCCCGCGCCCAGAAAGCCGCCGACGCCGCCGCCGCGCAGGAACAGGCAGAGACCGAAGCAAAGCCCGCCGGCGGCAGCCGTTGGACGCTGCCCGGCTTCGGCGACGAGGACGCCCCGGCGCAACCCGCGCCCAAGCAGCCCAAGGCCCGCGCCGGCTACCAGCGCGAGACGGTGGCGGAAGCGGCAATGAAGTCCGTCGCGCGAACCGTCGCCAACTCGCTCGGCCGGGCGCTGGTACGGGGGATATTGGGCAGTTTGCGGCGGTAACGCCTTCGGCGGGCCCCCATTGCCAACATCCCCCTTCCAATGGTAGTTCTCTCCCGTTCGCAACACGTAAGAGAGGACTGTGCCGTGAAGCTCGACTGCCTGCCACATCGCACGCATGGTCCTGATCTTGCCCTGCAAATGCGTTTGCAGGGCTGATCGGAACGAACACACTTTCTTTTCTGGTCTGCCCTATCCGGCGATGCGGTTGCCTGTGCTGCCCGCATCAGTTCCCTTGAGCCTATCCGCGCGTTCGTCGGCTGAAGCCGCACCGCAAGGGCCTTGAAGACCAGAGATTTTCCATGTCGCTCATCAATATCCGTGCGCTCGGCGTCACGCTTTCCACCGACCTCTTCGCCAACCTCACCCTCTCCGTCGCCGCCGGCGACCGCATCGGGCTCGTCGCCGCCAACGGGCGGGGAAAATCGACGCTGCTGCGCTGCATCACCGGCGAATTCGAGCCGACGACGGGCGAAATCACCCGCACGCGCGGCCTCACCATAGGCCATATGGAGCAGAACCTGCCCGCCGGGCTTGAAACGCGCACCTTCCGCGAGGCGGTGCTCGGCGCGCTTTCGCCCGAACAGCAGGAAAGCGAAAGCTGGCGCGCCGATGTGACGCTGGAGGAGCTGGAGGTGCCGGAGGCGCTGCGAGAACGCCGGCTCGACGCGCTCAGCGGCGGCTGGCAGCGCATCGCGCTTGTCGCGCGCATGCGCGTCAGCGAGCCGGACGTGCTGCTGCTCGACGAGCCGACCAACCATCTCGACCTGTCGAAGATCGCCATGCTGGAGACCTGGCTCGCCGCTTTGCCGCGCGACATGCCGGTGATCATCTCCAGCCACGACCGCGCCTTCCTCGATGCCGTGACCAACCGCACGCTGTTCCTGCGGCCGGAACGCTCGCAGCTCTTCGCCCTGCCCTACTCCCGGGCGCGAGCGGCGCTCGACGAGGCGGACGCGGCCGAGGAGCGGCGTTTCGAGAAGGACATGAAGACCGCCCAGCAACTGCGCCAGCAGGCGGCCAAGCTCAACAATATCGGCATCAATTCCGGCAGCGACCTGCTGGTGGTGAAGACCAAGCAGCTCAAGGCGCGGGCGGAGCGGATCGAGGAGGCGGCGCGCCCCGCGCACCAGGAGAATTCCGCCGGCGCCATCCGGCTTGCCAGCCGCGGCACCCATGCAAAGGTTCTGGTGACACTGGAGGACGCGCCGGTGGAGACGCCGGACGGCACCCTGCTGTTCCGCACCGGCCAGAAGTTCATCTGCCAGGGCGACCGCATCGTGCTGCTCGGCCTCAACGGTGCGGGCAAGACGCGGCTGGTCGGTCAGCTTCGCCGCGCGATCGATCCGGACGGCGCATCACAGCCCGGCATCAAGGCGACGCCCTCGCTGGTGCTCGGCTATGGCGACCAGGCGCTGTCCGACCTTTCGGACGCGGAAACGCCGCACGGCACGATCATTCACCGCTTCGATATCGGCGACCAGCGGGCGCGCAGCCTGCTCGCCGGCGCGGGCTTTTCCATCGAGAGGCAGGGCCGGCCGGTCGGCCAGCTTTCCGGCGGGCAGAAGGCGCGGCTCGGCATGCTGGTGCTGCGGCTCACCAGCCCGAACTTCTTCCTGCTCGACGAGCCGACCAACCATCTCGATATCGAAGGGCAGGAAGCACTGGAGCGGGAACTGATGGCGCAGGAGGCAAGCTGCCTGTTCGTCTCGCACGACCGCGCCTTCGTGCGCGCGGTGGCGAACCGCTTCTGGCTGATCGAGAAGCGGCGGCTGATCGAGGTGGACGGGCCGGAGGATTTCTTCGCCGAAGCGGCGCTATCGCCGTGAGGCGATGCGCGGATCGCCACGAAAATCCTCACGCGAAAAACTGATGCGTCTTGGTGGGTGGTCGCACAGCGCCTGCACGCCGAGCGCGGACAGACGGATGCGCCAGGTCTGGCGCTCCACCGGTCTTGGCTGGGCGAAGCCGGTTGCGGTAAGCAGCGCCAGATTGGTGCCGGCACCGGGATCGCGCACCGAACGGTAGAGGATGGCGGCAATGCCTGCCGTCCGCGCGCCGTCGGCCAGCGACTGGCAGGCGGCGTAGTCGGTCGGATGCATCCAGTGCGGGGCGTCGTGGTCGAGCGGGGGCAGCCCAAGGTCTATGGTCCTGTCCGTCGCGACAGCGGCGGAGAAGGCGGTATAGTCGGCGGCGTTTGCCGGCAGCGGCGTTGCGGGCGATTCTGCAAAGAACAGCAGCCGGTAGAAGGCCATTTCGGCAAGCGCCGTCTCCACCGTCAGCGCCGCATAGTAGACGCCGAGCGTGCGCCCTGCCCGGCGGAAGCGCGAGCCGTGCGGATAGACCGCGCCGTAGCGGAAGGGTGTGGCAAGCAGGTAGTCGAGCCCGGCGCATTCGGGCGGCAGCACCGGCTTGCTCTCTTCGAGAATATCTTCCAGCAGCGCCTGCTCGTCGAGCGTATCGACGAGCTTCAGCGTCGAGACGCGGTGCTGCGCCTCGACGAAGCGCCAGACCGCGCCCGCAAAGGGCCGCGCCTCAGACGAGAGCGCGGCGGGCGTCCAGATAGGCAAGGACATCGACCAGACCGGAAATGGAGATGATGCGATCGACGGGGCGCGCGCCGAGCATGGTGTTTTCCGCCGTCATCCAGGCGCGGGCGACACCTTCGTCGCCGCCGCTGATGGCGTCGAGCGAGCGGAACAGCCGCACCAGCAGCACGGCAAGCTCGAAGGGTTTCGTGCCGCGCTCCAAGAGCACGTCCTGCCGCTTCAGGCGCGAGACTGTCGCCTCCGAAACGCCGATGACCGCCGAGAGGATGCGCGCCGTCAGCCCCAGCCGGTCCGCCGCATTGACGGTCGCCTTGGTGAGCACGACGCCTTCGGCATTGGTTTGCGGGACGGGTTTGCGCTGCATGACACGATCTCCTTTCATGAGAAATAATATAGCACTTATTTTTCTCATGACAAGGATGTGGTTCAGGCGGCGGCTTTCATCTCGATGATCTGGATGAGGTTTCCGCAGGTATCGTCGAACACTGCCATCCGCACAGGCCCGGCATCCATCGGCGCCTGTGTGAAGGACACGCCGAGCGACAGCAGCCTTTCATGCTCGGCATCGATGCTATCGACCATGAAGGAGGTGATGGGAATGCCGTCGGCCACAAGCGCCTCCTTGTAGGGCGGCACGGCCGGATGGCCGCTCGGCTCCAGCAGCAATTCGGTGCCCTCGGGATTTTCCGGCGAGACGACGGTGAGCCAGCGGTCGGCTCCGATAGGCACGTCGTGCTTCACCCTGAAGCCCAGCACGCGGGTATAGAAATCCTCGGCTTTCGCCTGATCGTCCACGGGGACGCTGGTGATGTAGATTCGCATGACACTTCCTTTCTAGAGATGGCTGTGAAGCCATTGTTCGACGGCCTGCTGCAACGGGCCGGGATTCAGCGAATGAAATTTCGTGCGGCCCGACCACTCAATGCGGATGAGGCCGGCCTTTTCCAGCGCATCGAGATGCTGCGTCACCGCCTGCCGCGATAGCGGCGCACCATCCTGCGCAAAGGAATGGGCGCAGATTTCGAACAGCGACTGACGCGGCCGCGCGCGCAGGCGATCCATGATCCTGCGGCGGGTCGGATCGCCGAGCGCCTTGAAGATGCGGTCGAGGTCGTCGTCTGTCATGCGGAGAATATGCAATAGAATTATTGCACGTCAAGATGCGCGCCTGCGCATGGAAAGAAGGCCCGGACGCAGGGACGTCCGAGCCTTCGGGTGGGGATGAGCCTCTCTCGTCCGGTGATCAGAAGGTCTCACATCGCCTTTCCCGCCGCTGTTCCGCGAGGAACACATAAAAAGGCCGCCCGGAACGGAGCCGGGCGGCCTTTTCTCAATGGAGGCGATTGGATCAGGCGACAGTGGTCTTGACGTCGAGATTGCCGCGCGTGGCGTGGCTGTAGGGGCAGACGACATGGGCCTTCTTGACGAGGTCCTCGACCACGGCCTTGTCGACGCCCGGCACGGACACTTCGAGCGCAGCCTCGATGCCGAAACCGCCGCCGTCTTCGCGCGGACCGATGCCCACGGTGGCGGTGACCTTGGCGTCATCCGGGATCTTCACCTTCTGCTGGCCGGCGACGAATTTCAGCGCGCCGAGGAAGCAGGCGGAATAACCGACGGCAAAGAGCTTTTCCGGGTTGGCGCCGGACGCGCCATCGCCGCCGAGTTCCTTAGGAACCGTCAGCGTCACGTCGACGGTGCCGTCTTCCGTTGCGCCATGACCGGCGCGGCCGCCGGTTGCGGAAGCCTTGGTCCTGTAGAGAATGGGCATGAATGTCTCCTTCCTTCGGTTGATGACGGACATAGGTAGCGCAAAATTAGATTGCGCGCAATATGATTTTGCAAATTGCAATTTTGGCCGCTTGTGCGACAATGGCAGCATGATCGACAAACATGACGAAGCTGAGACGGACGATAGTGCGCCGACGGGGCCGGGAGGCATGCTGGCGCTCGATGCGCAGCTCTGTTTTGCCGTCTATTCGGCCGCCCACGCGCTGAACCGCACCTACAAGCCGCTGCTCGATCCCTATGGCCTCACCTATCCGCAATATATCGCGCTGATGACGCTGTGGCAGGAAGACGGGCGCACGGTGAAGACGCTCGGCGCGAAGCTGGGGCTCGATTCCGGCACGCTCTCGCCCGTTCTCAAGCGACTGGAGGCGGCCGGTTACATCCACCGCACCCGCGACAAGAGCGACGAGCGGCAGGTGCTGGTGACCCTCACCGACAAGGGCCGCGCCATGGAGCGCGAGGCGCTTGCCATCCGCATGGCCATCGGCAAGGCGACCGGCTGCTCGCTGGAGGCGTTGCAGGCGCTGACCGGCGAACTCCAGATGCTGACCGAGCGGCTGGAGGCGGGCCAGGCGGGCGACGACGCGGCCTGATGGCGGCTCCCGCCTTCCGCCCCGGCCCCTCTTCTGCATAGAGCGGTGAAATTGCTGAAGGTTTGCGGCCGGGCCTGCCGGATGCAGGGTTGCAAAGCGCCGCATACACAATTTCGAAACCCCGTTCCACATTCCCCCTCCCTTTCCGCAAAACCTTCGCCATAGTGGCCGCATGTCCACGATTCGTCCGCTGATTCCCCTTCTCGTCACTGCTGGCATCCTCATCGGGGGCAATGGCCTGCAAGGCACCTTCATCGCACTCAGGGCCTCGCAGGAAGGGTTCTCCACCTCTCTCATCGGCTTCCTCGGCGCGGGCTACAGCATCGGCTTTGCCATCGGCTGCATCTATGTGACGCGCGTGCTGCGCGCCATCGGCCATATCCGCGCCTTTTCCGCCATGGCGGCGATCGCCTCGGCCTCGGCCATCGCCATGGTGCTCGTCATCGATCCGCTCTTCTGGTTCGCCATGCGCCTCGTCGCGGGCATCTGTTTCGCCAGCCTGTTCGCCACCGTCGAAAGCTGGCTGAACGCCTCCGTCACCAATGCCAACCGGGCGCGCACGCTCTCCATCTACCGCTTCGTCGACTTGGGCTCCGTCACGGCCGCGCAATATCTCATTCCCGGCATCGGCATCGGCGGATTCGAGCTTTTCGCCATCGTCGCCATGGCGCTGTCGCTGTCGCTGGTGCCGATCTCGCTGGCCGACCGCTCCAGCCCGACCGTGCCCGAGGCGATCCGCTTCGACATCAGGAAACTCTGGAACATCTCGCCGCTCGCCACCGTCGGCTGCATCGTCGTCGGCCTCACCAATGCGTCCTTCCGCAACCTCGGGCCGATCTACGGCCATGATATCGGGCTTTCGGTGACGGCCATCGCCAGCTTCATGAGCGCCGGCATCGTCGGCGGCGTGGTGCTGCAATATCCGCTCGGCCTCTATTCCGACAGGCTCGACCGGCGCCTCATCATTCTCGTCGCGACGCTCGGCTCGACACTTTCGGCGCTCTACCTCGCCTTCTTCGCCGGCAGCGACGAACTGAGGAACCTTGTCGGCATCTTCATCTTCGGCGCTTTCGCCATGCCGCTCTATTCGCTCTGCTCGGCCCATGCCAACGACCACGCAGGCGAAGGCGAGCATGCGCTGGTTTCCGCCGGCATGCTGTTCTTCTGGTCCTGCGGGGCGATCATCGGTCCGCTCTTCGCCTCGGTGCTGCTGCAGTTCTTCGGGCCGCAGGCGCTGTTCCTCTACACGGCCGTCGTGCTTGTCGCCTTCATGGTCTATACGGTGCTGCGCATAAACGTGCGTCCCGCCGTGCCCGCCGGCGAACGGCGCAGCCGCTTCCGCAACCTGCTGCGCACCTCCTTCTTCTTCAACAAGCTCGCCGCCTCCGACAAGGACCGCAACGGCGAGCAGTGACGCTGCGGCAATCTGGTCAACGGCCGCTTATTGCTGAGCATCTGTCTCAGGTTTAAAAAGCGCGTGACGCACCGGAGGGATTGCCATGCTGACACGCCGCACGCTGATGAAGGGCGCACTCGTCGCCGGGGCCTATGCCGGCGGGCTCGGCCTTGCCGGCCGCCTTGGCGGGATGGCGAGCGCGCAAGCGGCCATGCCCTTGGTCGCCCGCACCGGCGAGGCGCTGATCACCGACAAGGGGCCGACGAAGGGCGTCATGACCTATGGCGAGGGCGAAGTGCCGCCGGTGCTGCGCATGCGGCGCGGCGCGGCCTTCAACCTGCGCCTCGACAACCGGCTCGACGAGCCGACGACGATCCACTGGCACGGCCTGCGCATCGATAACAGGATGGACGGCGTGCCGTTCCTCACCCAGCCCTATGTCTATACCGGCGACGGCTTCGACTATGCCTTCACGCCGCCCGATGCCGGCACCTTCTGGTATCATCCCCATTGCAACACGCTGGAACAGATGGGCCGCGGCCTTGCCGGCCTCGTCGTCGTCGAGGACCCGGCCGACCCCGTCTTCGACGCCGAGATCGTGCTCAACCTGCGCGACTGGCGGCTTGGCGGCGATGGCCAGTTCATCGCCCAGTTCAAGCCGCGCGACGCCGCCCGTGCCGGCACCTTCGGCACCGTGCGCACGGCCAACTGGCGTCAATCGCCGCAATATGACGCGCCGGCCGGCGGGCTGGTGCGGCTGCGTCTTGCCGCGACCGACGTCACCCGCATCCTGGCGATCGTGGTAGAGGGTGCCGAGGCGCAGGTCATCGCCGCCGACGGCAATCCGGTGGCCGAGCGCTTCGTGCCCGACCACCTCCTGATCGGCCCCGGCCAGCGGCTCGATCTCGTGCTGCGCATGCCCGACGCGGAAGGCGCCATCGCCACGCTGAGGGATCTGCGCGGCACCAGGCCGGCGACGCTCGCCACCTTCCGCGCCGTCGGCGCCTCCCTGAAGCGCCATATCGGCGACCTGCCGGCATTGGCGGCCAATTCCCTGCCCGAGCCGGACCTTTCCGCCGCCACGCAAATTCCCTTCATCCTCAGCGCTTCGGCGGAGGAGCGCCCGAAGGACGGCATCTGCGGCTCGCTCGGCTACAATTTCTGGGCCATCAACAAGGTGCCGTGGGCGGACGATACGGGCGACCCGACCGCCCCGCTCGCCGAGATGAAGGCGGGCAAGACCTATATCTTCAACGTCGAGAACCCGACGCCGCAGGTGCATCCGCTCCATCTGCACGGCCTCGTCTTCCGGCCGATGAATTCCAACAAGCAGCAGCTGCGCCCGCATTTCTCCGACACCTACCTCATCCTGCCGGACGAAAAGGTGCAGCTCGCCCTCGTCGCCGACAATCCGGGCGACTGGGTGTTCCACTGCCACATCATCGAGCACCAGAAGACCGGCATGACGAGCTATGTGCGGGTGACGTGAGGTTTGGCGGGGGTCAAGTTTTCGATTGTGGCAAAACGGTGGAACGTCTAAAGCTGCCCGATCAAAAATTTCAAGAAAAGTCCGCGCGAGCCCCATGCAGATCATCGAAACCACCGCAGCCCTTCGCGACGCCTGTGAGACGCTCGCCCGTTCCGAATATCTGACCATCGACACGGAGTTCCTGCGGGAGACGACCTTCTGGCCGGAACTGTGCCTGGTCCAGCTTGCAGGCCCCGAGATCGAGGTGATCGTCGATCCGCTCGCCAAGGACCTCGACCTGACGCCCTTCTTCGAACTGATGGGCAATCCGGCGGTGCTGAAAGTGTTCCATGCCGCGCGGCAGGACATCGAAATCATCGTCAACCGCGGGGATCTCATTCCCCACCCGATCTTCGACACCCAGGTCGCCGCCATGGTCTGCGGCTACGGCGACAGCGTCTCCTACGACCAGCTCGTGCAGAAGATCAAGGGCGTGCATATCGACAAGTCCTCGCGCTTCACCGACTGGAGCCGCCGCCCGCTGACGGAAAAGCAGCTCGAATATGCGCTTGCCGACGTCACCCACCTGCGCGACGTCTATCTGGCGCTGAAGGAAAAGCTCGAGGAGGCCGGCCGTTCACTTTGGCTGACCGAGGAAATGGCGGTCCTTGAATCGCGCGCCACCTACGACCTGCATCCCGACGACGCCTGGAAGCGGCTCAAGATGCGCGTCAAGAAGCCGATGGAACTGGCCGTGCTGCAGAAGGTCGCCGCTTGGCGCGAGCGCGAGGCCCGCAGCCGCAACGTGCCGCGTTCGCGCATCCTGAAGGACGACACGATCTACGAGATCGCCCAGCAGCAACCAGCCGATTCCGAGGCGCTGGCGCGCCTGCGCACCATCCCGAAGGGCTGGGAGCGCTCGCAATCCGGCGCTGCGCTGCTGGAGGCGATCGGCGAGGCGCTGGCCATCCCGAAAACCGACCTGCCCCGCCTGCCGCGCCAGAGCCACGTGCCGGAAGGCGCCGCCTCGGCAACCGAGATGCTGAAGGTTCTCCTGAAGATCGTCGCCGAGAAGGAAGGCGTCGCGGCCAAGATCATCGCCAATTCCGACGATCTCGAAAAGATCGCCATCGACGGCGAGGCGGCCGAGGTCGCGGCCCTGTCCGGCTGGCGCCGCGAGCTGTTCGGCGAAACCGCCCTCAGCCTCATCGGCGGCAAGGTGGCGCTGCGCTTCGTCGACAAGAAGATCGAGGCGGTGGAGCTCTAGCCTCCCGAACGTCCAGCTTTGCGCTTTTTTGTCCGCCGGGCCGAACCCGGCTGGACAGTACCGGCATGACGTCCGGGCGCTTCGCTGCGCTTGCCGGCGAAAGGCGGGCCTGACCCCGAGGCCCGTCACGAAAGCGATATCCAACTGTCAAGCAGCGGTCATCTGCGGGTCCTATCAACTGGCGTCGCTTTGCCAACCCATGGGGATAGTATGACCAAACATCTTTTCACCACCGCCGCGCTTGCGCTTCTGATGACGACCACCGCCCTTGCCGCGGAACAGGAGTTTCCGGCCAAGTTGAAGGCCCATGCGATCCTGCCGGCCAACACCATCATCGCCGCGCCGGCGGACGCTGCCGACTACCTCAAGACCTCCGGCAAGTTCACCACGGCGGACCGCAAGCGCACCGAAGCGCTCGGCACCGTCATGGGCAAGGACGGCGTGCGCGAGACCGGCCTTTCGCTGCCCTTCGACGGCCAGCCGATGCAGGGCTTTTCCGGCATCAAGGCCATGCAGGACGGCACCTTCTGGACGCTCTCCGACAACGGCTTCGGCAACAAGCTGAACTCGACCGACGCCATGCTGATGCTCCATCACGTCCGCTTCGACTGGGACAAGGGCACGATGGAGCCGATCACCACCGTCTTCCTTTCCGATCTGGACAAGAAGGCGCCCTTCCCCATCGTCATGGAAGGCGCGGCCACGCGCTATCTCACGGGCGGCGATTTCGACGTCGAATCCATCCAGCCGGTGGCAGACGGTTTCTGGGTCGGCGAGGAATTCGGCCCCTACATCCTGAAGTTCGACCTTGCCGGAAAGCTGACCGACGTGATCGGCACGCAAGTCGACGACAAGCCGGTCACGTCGCCGGACAACCCGACGCTTGCCGTCCAGGCGGACCCGTCCAAGAAGATGCCCGCCTTCAACCTCAAGCGCTCCGGCGGCTATGAGGGCCTTGCCATGTCGAAGGACGGCAGCAAGCTCTACGGCCTGCTGGAAGGCCCGCTCTGGGTCGACAGCGAGAGCGTCGAGCAGGCGGACGGCCGCCCGGCGCTGCGCATCATCGAACTCGACGTCGCTTCCAAGGCATGGACGGGCCGCAGCTGGCTCTATCCGCTCGCCGAAGGCGGCGAGGCGATCGGCGACTTCAACATGCTGGACGAAACCACGGCGCTGGTGATCGAGCGCGACAACGGCGTCGGCACGGCCGACAAGGCCTGCGCCGATCCGAAGGACCCGAAGCCGGACTGCTTCGCACCCGCCTCCAAGGTCAAGCGCATCTACAAGATCGCCATGACCGAGGAGAACGTCGGCAAGGCCGTGCGCAAGATCGGATATATCGATCTTCTGAAGATCGCCGACCCGGACAACAGGAAGCGCCAGGGCGGCGGCGACGGGTTCTACGACATGCCGTTCCTGACGATCGAGAATGTCGACCGCGTGGACGAAACCCACATCATCGTCGGCAACGACAACAACCTGCCCTTCTCGGCCGGCCGCGCACTCGACAAGGCAGACGACAACGAGTTCGTGCTGCTCGAAGTGGGTGAGCTTCTGAAAGCCGAGTGATCAGGCCAGCGGCAGCGTCTTCGGGCGCTGCCGTCTCTTTTCAATGGCCCGCCATATCTACCGCGGATCGACAAGCTGCAGGATGAGCTGGTGCACGTTGCCGCCCTCGCTCAGTTCGACCTGATCGAAATCGCGGCTGCGGGCGCGCTGGGCCTGCGAGAGTTCGCCGAGACGCGCCTGGAGCTGCGGGCGGATCTTCTTGCAGTCCGGGTCGTTCTCGACCGTCATGCCGACGCTCATCGCCTCGATCTCCTTCACCATGTCCCTGATGAAGTCGCCGTGGATCTTTTCATGCGCGGTCACCCCGGAAATGAAGGTTTCCCAGCGGCTTTGCAGCGGCCCGGAAAGCTTCGATTTCAGCTTCGGCAGGGTGTAGGTGATGATCAGCTTCGGCTTGTTGACCGTGATCACGCAGGCATTGCCCTGCCGCTCGTATTTGCGCGTCCAGGTGAGCTTGAAGCCGGTATGGGCGATGACGCGGGCGACGCCGAGCTTGGGGCCGCGTTCGCCAATCGACTGGTAGATTTCCAGGCCCGTCGTGCCCTGCACCGTGTAGGGCTCGACGCGCTCGACCGCCTGCCAGCCGTCAGCCGCAGCGCTTCCTGCCACGAACAGGCCGGCAATGAAGGCGAGCGTCGGCAGGGTCCGCATGGCGCGCCTCACAGGAACCGGAAAGCGAGCTTCTTGCCGGTCAGCTTGGCAAGCTGCTGGAGACGGCCATCGAGCCGTTCGCCGGCAAGCTCGCTATAGTCCGCCGGCACGACGAGTTCGAGGTCGGTATCCGGCCCCTCCGACTTGCGGAAGGCGATATTCGGCACGACGCCCGGCATGGAGGCGGAGAAGAGATAGACGACGCGCAGCAGGCCACCGACGATCTTGGCGAGTTCGCGCAGGCGCGGTGTCGCGACGCCCGCCAGCGAACTGCTGACGGCATCGTCGTTCAACCCCTCGAAACGGTAATAGTTGGTCAGCGCGATGAAGGCGCGGCCGGGATGGGTGATGCCGATGAAGGTGCCGTGCGCGATGAGGTTCAGCGCCTGCAGGCCGCGATAGTCGGGATGCGCCCGCCAGCTGATATCTGCGAGCAGGCAGGCCGCCTCGCGGTAGCGCCGCTCCTCCTCGTTCTCGGTAATGCCGAAGAGCGGCATCATGCGGCCGGTCCATTCGGCCAGTTCGCGCGCATGTTCCGGCGAGCGGGCACGCAGGATGGCCAGTTCGCTCGCCGCCGACAGCAGCGGATCGCGCGCCTTTTCCCGCTCGGGCAGCAGCGAATAGAGATAGCCCTCGCGCACGCCCTGCGCGGAGAAGAAGATCCGCGACGGTTTCATGATGGCGATCGCCTCCTGCATGGCGACGGCGCCGAACGGCAGGAGGTTGCGGCGGCTCTTGGAGATGGCCGCATAGGCCGGATCCTTCGGCTCCCTGGCCGTGACGATATCCGTCAGGAAATCCATGGCGTCGGAGAAGCCGAGTTCGTAGCCCTGCATCATGTGCAGCGGATAGTTCTGCACCTCCATGTGCAGCTTGCCGATGGCGCGCCAGGTGCCGCCCACGGCGTAGAAGGCACGGCCCTCGCCGCGCTTCAGCAGGTTTGCGGTGCGCAGGTATTTGCGCGCGACGATCCGCGCCTGCGCGGCCGATCCACCGGAGGCTTCCGACAGCCGCAGGCCGCCGAGCGGCAGCGTGATGCCCTTGCCGATCATGCCGCCGGCAATGTCGCTGAGTTCGAGCGAGCCGCCGCCGAGGTCGCCGACGATGCCGTCGGGATAGTGGAAGCCACTGACGATGCCGAGCGCGGAGAAATAGGCTTCCTCCTCGCCGGTCAGCACGCGAACCTTCTGGCCGAGGATCATTTCCGCCTTGTGGATGAAGTCGGGGCCGTTTTCCGCCTCGCGCGCGGCGGCAGTCGCCAACGCGAACATGGTGGAGGCACGGGCCTGTTTCGACAGGGCCCTGAAACGGTGCAGGGCGGCCAGCGCCCGCTCGACGCTCGCCTCATCCATGCGGCCGGTCCTGGCGAGCCCCTTGCCGAGGCCGCACATGACCTTCTCGTTGAAGAGAATAGCGGGAGAGCGGTTCATGCCCTCGTAGATAACGAGGCGAATCGAGTTGGAACCGATATCCACGACTGACACCGGGGCAATTCCAGGCAGACGCCCCTGGGCTTCAGACTCAACCATGCATATCCAGTTTACTTCTTCCGGCGGCCTTGCCAGCCCGCGATCGCCTTCGGTGCGCTGGACTTCAGGGCTTCGCCCCGGCCGGACAGGCTGGGGTTGGTCATGAAGTAGTGCTGAGCGTTGAACGGCTCGGCGCCGGGCTGCACTTCCATGCGCCGGGACGTTCCGTCCGCAAGAATCTCGTAGCTCTGCTGGTTATCGATGAGATTGCCCAACATGATCTGCGAGAGAACCTGCTCATGCACAGTCCGGTTGATCAGAGGCACAAGTGTCTCGACGCGCCGGTCCAGGTTTCGCGGCATCATGTCCGCGGAGCTTATATAGACCAGCGCCTTGTCCGAGGGAAGCCCGTGACCGTTGCCGAAACAGAAGATGCGGGAATGTTCCAGGAACCGGCCGACGATCGACTTGACACGGATATTGTCGGAGAGCCCCGGCACCTGCGGGCGCAGGCAGCAGATACCGCGCACCACGAGATCGATCTCCACGCCCGCCTGGCTGGCGCGGTAGAGCGCATCGATGATCTCCGGATCGACCAGAGAATTCATCTTCATCCAGATCGCCGCAGGCGCACCGCTCTTCGCATGCGCGATCTCCTCGTCGATGTGACGCAGGATGCGCGGGCGCAGCGTATAGGGCGAGAAGGCGAGCTTCATGCCGGCTTCCGGTTCGCCGTAGCCGGTGATGAAGTTGAAGATGTTCGCCATGTCGCTGGCAATGGTCGGGTTGCAGGTAAAGAAGGACAGGTCCGTGTAGATCTTGGCGGTCACCGGATGGTAGTTGCCCGTGCCGAGGTGGCAATAGGTGCGAAGCCTGTTCTCCTCGCGGCGCACCACCATCGACATCTTGGAATGGGTCTTCAGCTCGATGAAGCCGAAGACGACCTGCACGCCGGCGCGCTCGAGGTCGCGCGCCCAGCGGATGTTCGCCTCCTCGTCGAAGCGGGCCTTGAGCTCGACGAGCGCCGTCACCGACTTGCCGGCCTCGGCCGCGTCGATCAGCGCACGCACGATCGGGCTGTCGTTGGAGGTGCGGTAGAGCGTCTGCTTTATCGCCAGAACGTCAGGATCGTGCGCAGCCTGGAGAAGGAACTGGACCACCACGTCGAAGCTTTCGTAGGGGTGGTGGACGACCATGTCTTTTTCGCGGATGGCGGCGAAGCAGTCTCCGGCGTGTTCACGGACGCGTTCGGGAAATCGGGCATTGTAGGGCTCGAACCTCAGGTCGTCGCGCGGAGCCTTGGCAATCTCCGACAGCATGTTGAGGGCGAGCAGGCCCGGCAGGATGGCGACGCGATTGTCCGGCACGCCGAGCTCGCCGACCACGAAACGGCGCAGCGATTCCGGCATTTCGGAATCGGTCTCGATGCGGATCACCGACCCGCGGCGGCGGCGCTTCAGCGCGGTCTCGAAGAAGCGCACGAGGTCTTCCGCCTCTTCCTCCACCTCGATATCGCTATCGCGGATGATACGGAAGGTGCCCGAGCCGCGCACGATATAGCCGGGGAAAAGCTTCCCAATGAAGAGGCCAACGGCATCCTCCAGCGTGATGTAGCGGATGGCGCCCTTGGCGTCGGGCAGACGGATGAACCGATCGAGCGCCACCGGCAGGCGCAGCAGCGCCGTCATCGGTTCCTTGCCCATGGTGCTTTCGAGCTGGAGGCCGATCGAGAAGCCGAGGTTCGGAATGAAGGGGAACGGATGCGCCGGGTCGATGGAAAGCGGCGTCAGCACCGGGAAGATCGACTGGGTGAACTCCTGCTGCAGCCAGACCTTGTCATCGCTGGACAGCGCCGTCGGGCGGACGATCAGGATGTCTTCCTTGGCGAGATACTGCTGCAGCACGGCAAAGGATGCCTGCTGTTCCATCTGGAGATTGTCGATCTCCTTGAGGATGCCGTCGAGCTGTTCGGCCGAGGTCTTGCCGTCGGGGCTGCGGATACCGACGCCCTGGCGGACCTGCCCTTCAAGGCCGGCGACACGCACCATGAAGAACTCGTCGAGGTTGGCCGCCGAGATCGACAGGAAACGCACGCGCTCCAGCAGGGGATGCGCGGTGTTCAGCGTTTCCTCAAGGACGCGACGGTTGAACTGGAGCCAGGAGAACTCGCGGTTGATGAAACGCTCGGGGCTTGCCATCAGAGCGGCGAGATCAACGGTCTCCCCTTCCGGCGCGCCATTCTCGGCGGGATTTTCCTGGGAGAGATCAGAAGTCGCTGTATCCATTGAAGGTTCCGCCCACTTTGCCGTCAGCCCGGCCGAATATCCGGCGCGGTTTCGAACGGAGAACAATTTCTGCTTTTCCTCGAAGCGCTTAGCGCAGTTTGACGACAGAACTGTGACAGTCAATGCTTGCGGTGAAAACTCCGGTCGCGTTTGCGCACTCAGTCCGCCAAATCTTCGCCGCCGATCATCTCGCCGAGCACTTCCTGCGCCAGCGTGCGGGTGATGCGGCTGCCGCGGGCAAGCGCCAGACGGTCGAGGCGCTCCACCAGCGTCTGCGCGGCTTCCAGCGAGCGCTCCATGCGCGCGACGATATAGGCGACCAACTTTTCCTCGACGAAGAGCTGTCGGTCGGCGAAGAGCTTGACGATGACCTGCGACAGCAATTCGTCGTCCGGCTCGCCGATCTCGACCACCGTCGCCGCCTTGAGGCGCGAGCGCAGGTCCGGTAGCTCGACCGGCCAGGACATCGGCCAGAGCCGGCTTGTGATGAGCAGCGTATGGCCGTGCTGGCGGACATTGTTGATGATGTGGAACAGCGTGCGGTCGTCGAAACCGGCGCGGTCGGCATCCTCGATGAGAACCGGGCCGAGCTCGGCCGCCTGCTCGGCGCCCTGCCCCGCCCTTGCCTCCACGGGCGTTGCGCCGGCCTTTTCGCGCCAGATGGCGGCGAGGTGCGATTTTCCCGAGCCGACGGGGCCTGCGATGATGACGACCGGCGCAGGCCAATGCGGCCAGGCGTCGATCATCGCGACCGCCGCATTGACAGGTTCGGCGATCAGCAGATCGTCGCGTCCCGTCGCGGGGTCGTGCTCAAAGGCCAGCGGCAGCTGTTCGGCGGTCTTGCGCGAAGTCATGGGTCTGCTCGGGTACACTCTTACTCGCCGTCCGGCGTGCTCTCTTCGAGAAGAACGGGCTTGCTCGCCCCGTAATAAAGGTCGCTGTCAAGGTAGCGGCTGAGGCCGAAGCGGACAAGGACGCCGACGGCCGCCGCCGCCGGCACCGCGATCATCAGGCCGACGAAACCGAAGAGCGCGCCGAAGGCGACCAGCGCGAACATCAGCCAGACCGGATGCAGCCCCACGCGCGAACCGACCAGCTTCGGCTGAAGGATGTTGCCCTCGATGAACTGTCCGGCGAAGAAGATGACGGCGACGAGGACGATCATCCAGTAGTCCGGCCAGAACTGCACGACGGCGACGCCGATCGCCAGCACGAGGCCGACCATCGAGCCGACATAGGGAATGAAGCTGATAAGACCGGCGAACAGGCCGATCAACAGGCCGAAATTGAGGCCCGCGAAGGACAGGCCGATACCGTAGAACAGGCCGAGGATGATGCAGATGGAGCCCTGCCCGCGCACGAAGCCGGCGATCGCCGCGTCCATTTCAGCAGCGATCTGGCGCACATTGGCGACATGGTCGCGCGGCACCCAGCTGTCGACCTTGGCGATCATGCGATCCCAGTCGAGCAGCAGATAGAAGGCGACGACCGGCGTGATGACGAGCAGCGAGACGATGTTGACCAAAGCCATGCCGGAGTTCCAGATCTGCTTGAACACTGTGCCGAGGAAGCCCGCGCCTTCCGCGAGGATGGTCGAGAAGCTCTGCTTGATCGTGCCCATCTGGCTGCTGATCCAGGTGGGCAGCAGGTCGGGATTGAAGCTCGCCACAAGTTCCTGGAGCTGGGTGACATAGCCCGGCAGCGTTTCTAGGAAATCGGCCGCCTGCGTGGCCAGCAGCGGGATGACGATCATCAGCGACAGCGCGAAGAGCACGACGAAGGCGACGAGGATGACCACCGTCGCCATCATGCGGCTGAGGCCGATGCGCTCCAGCCGGTCCGCTACCGGGTCGAGGAAATAGGCCAGCGCCATGCCGGCAATGAAGGGCAGCAGGATATTGCTGAACACCAGGAGGAAAAGGACAAAAAAGACGAACGCAATGAGCCAGAAGACCACCTGCCGCTTCAATCCCGCGCCGCTGATATGGGCTGCCATCGTGCTCTTTCCGTATGTTCTGGCCGGTCGCCGGACCGCCGCCGTTACCGACGGAGATAAGATGCGTAGCCGAGACTGGTCAAGGCTCGGCGGCGCGAAGGGTGGGCATCATGGGTAAATCGGTGAAAAAATGCCGGTTTTCCCGGCATCGCGCTTGCACTTGAGGCCCCATCATGCCAATCGCACGGAAAATGCACGGCCTTGCCGCTGCCCTAGCCAATCGTGGCACTCCAGGAGATCGATAGCATGAGCCAGTCGGAAAAGAACGGCCTCACCTATAGCGATGCGGGCGTCGACATCGACGCGGGCAACCTCATGGTCGAGAAGATCAAGCCGGCGGTGCGCTCGACCCGTCGTCCCGGCGCAGATGGCGAGATCGGCGGCTTCGGCGGCCTGTTCGACCTGAAGGCGGCAGGTTTCAAGGATCCGGTGCTCGTTGCCGCCAATGACGGCGTCGGCACCAAGCTCAAGATCGCCATCGACGCGAACCGCCACGACACGGTGGGCATCGACCTCGTGGCCATGTGCGTCAACGACCTCGTGGTACAGGGCGCCGAGCCGCTCTTCTTCCTCGACTATTTCGCCACCGGCAAGCTCGACCCCGACCAGGGCGCAGCCATCGTCGAAGGCATTGCCGAGGGCTGCCGTCAGGCCGGATGCGCCCTCATCGGCGGCGAGACCGCCGAAATGCCGGGCATGTATTCGCACGGCGACTATGACCTTGCGGGCTTTGCCGTCGGCGCGGCCGAGCGCGGCAAGCTGCTGCCGGCCGGCGACATCACGGAAGGCGACGTCATTCTCGGCATCGCCTCTTCCGGCGTGCATTCCAACGGCTATTCGCTGGTGCGCAAGATCGTCACGGTTTCCGGCCTCGGCTGGGACGCCCCCGCCCCCTTCGACACCGCCAAGAGCCTCGGCGAAGCACTGCTGACGCCGACGAAGATCTATGTGAAGCCGCTCCTGAAGGCGATCCGCGAGACGGGTGCGATCAAGGCGCTGGCGCACATCACCGGCGGCGGCTTCCCGGAAAACATTCCGCGCGTGCTGCCCAAGCACCTCGCCGCCGAGATCGACCTTTCCGCCATCAAGGCGCCGGCCGTCTTCGCCTGGCTCGCCCGGACGGGCGGCGTGGAAGCCACGGAAATGCTGCGCACCTTCAACTGCGGCGTCGGCATGATCGCCGTCGTGCCGGCTGACAAGGCCGACATGGTTGCCGCCGCGCTTTCGGGCGAAGGCGAGAGCGTCTTCCACCTCGGCCGCATGGTCGCCCGCGAAGAAGGCGCCGCCGGCACGATCTACAAGGGCACGCTCGCCCTATGAACGCAGCGGCCCGCAAGCGCGTCGTCGCCTTCATTTCCGGCGGCGGCTCCAACATGCTGGCGCTGGCGAAGGCAATGCAGGCGCCGGACTACCCGGCCGAGATCGTCGCGGTCTTCTCCGACAAGGCAGAGGCCGGCGGCCTTGCGAAGGCCGAGGCGCTCGGCATCCCGACCCGGGCCTTCCTGCGCAAGGATTTTGCCAGCAAGGAAGCGCACGAGGCGGCAATCCTCGAGGCGCTCGACGCGCTCTCGCCCGATCTCGTCTGCCTTGCCGGCTACATGCGCCTGCTGTCGGGCACGTTCATCAATCGCTATGAAGGCCGCATCCTCAACATCCATCCGTCCCTGCTGCCGCTCTTCCCCGGCCTCCATACGCATCAGCGCGCCATCGACGCGGGCATGCGGATCGCCGGCTGCACCGTGCATTTCGTGACGGAAGGCATGGATGAAGGCCCGGTGATCGTGCAGGCGGCCGTGCCGGTCCTGCCGGGCGATACGTCGGATATCCTGGCCGGACGCGTGCTCACCGTCGAGCATCGCGCCTATCCCCTCGGGCTGCGCCTCGTTGCCGAGGGCAAGGTGCGCATGGAAGACGGCAAGGCCGTCTCGGCCATGGACCTGCCGCAACTGGACGGCGCGCATCTGATCTCGCCGGCGGCGGGATAGCAAGGGGCGCCGAACAAGCGGCGCCTGTCCTCAGATGACGAGGATCGGCGCCTTGCCCTTCACACGATCATAAAGATCCATGACGTCCTGATTGAGCAGGCGCACGCAACCGGAGGAGACGGCCTTGCCGATCGACTTCCATTCCGGCGAGCCGTGCAGGCGATACAGCGTGTCCTGTCCGTTCTGGAAGATGTAAAGCGCGCGCGCGCCGAGCGGGTTGGCGAGCCCGCCCGCCATGCCGCCATTGGCGCCGGAATATTTCGCAAGGTCCGGCTGGCGCTTGATCATCTCGTCCGGCGGCGTCCATTTCGGCCAGGCCTGCTTCCACTGGATGACGCCGCGGCCCGACCAGGAAAAGCCCTGACGGCCGATGCCGACGCCGTAGCGCATGGCGCGCCCGCTCGGCAGGATGAGATAGAGGAAGCGGTTGCCCGTATCGACGATGATCGTGCCCGGCTTTTCGGCGAAGGGGCTTTCGACCTCCTGCCGGTAGAAGCGCGGATCGATCTGCTGGTAGGGCACGGCCGGCACCTGATAGCCGCCATCGTAGACCTGTGAATACATCGAGGCGTAGCGCGAGGATTCGGGCAAGAGGCCCGATGGCGGCGTCTGGCCGTAGATGCTTATCGGGCCCCTGCCGTCGAACTGTTCCGGCCGGCCTTCCAGCGCAGGATTGCGGAAATAGGGACGGGTCTCCTCGCGGAAACGGTCCGTATCCATGGACGAGGTGCTGCAGCCCGCAAGGCCGCTCGCCATGGCAAGTCCGGAGAACTGGAGGAAACGGCGGCGGGAAAGCGCGGTATCTGTCATGGGGGCAATCGATATCCGTTTGACGGAAAGGCAGGATGAACGAAGAGGCTGAATCACTAGCTAACGAAAGGCGAACTAGGTCCATAACCCTGCCCTAATTGTGGCAAATGCGGCTGACCTCAAGCTTGCGCGCCGCAATTTGCATCCACTGTCGTCTGTAGGTCACGCTACCAAAGTGGAGCTTTACGCTGTATTCCGGATAGATAGAAATGCCGGAAAACGGAGTACTCGACGGGATGGACGCGAGGATATTGAAGCAGGCGGGCTTTACGCCCGTCGACGAAGCGGTCTGGCGGGCGCTGGCGGAAAAGGCGCTGAAGGGCGCGGATTTCGACGCAACGCTCGTCTCCCACAGCGATGACGGAATTGCCATCCGGCCGATCTACCCCCGCCGGGAAGGCGCTTTGCCGCTCTCCCATAGCCATACAGCCACGCCCCATGCCGGCGATGCCTGGACCGTAAACCAGCGCCGCGACGATGCCGATCCTGTCCGCGCCCGCGCGCAGATGGCCGACGACCTCGAAAACGGCGCGACCGGCATCGCCCTCGTCTTTTCGGGCAGCGCCGCAGCGCATGGCGCCGGCATTGCGGCCAGGAGCGACACCGCCTTCGGCAAGACCGCCGCCTCGCGCGCCGCCGCACCTTTCTCGCTGCGCCTCGAAGCCGGCTTCGCCGATCGGGGACTGGCGACGACGCTCGCCGATGCCCTCGACAAGGCGGGCGCGCGCACCGCGCCGGTGCATTTCGGCCTCAATCCGTTCACCGCCGCGCTCAGCGGCGGTTCCAGTGAAGCAAGAGATTCCGCCGAACTCGTCAAGACATTGATCGGCTTCGGCTTTTCCGGAACGGTCTTGAACGCCGACGGGCGGCTCGCGCACAATGCCGGGGCAAGCGAGGCGCTGGAGCTAGCCATCGTCGCGGCGGCGCTTGCCGAAAACCTCCGCCTGCTCGATGCTGCGGGCATCGCCCCTGAAGACGTCTTCGCCGCGACCACCCTGTCGCTTGCCGCCGATCAGGATCAGTTCCTCACCACCGCGAAATTGCGCGCCGCACGGCTGATCCACACCCGCATGCAGGTCGCCTGCGGCCTGTCCGGGCCGAAGCCGGCGCATATCCATGCCGAGACGAGCTGGCGCATGCTGACGCGGCGCGACCCGGAAACCAACATCCTGCGCAACACCATCGCCGTCTTCGCCGCCGGCACCGCCGGGGCGGACGAGGTCACCGTGCTGCCGCACACGCTGGCGCTCGGCGTGCCGGACCCGTTCGCACGGCGCATCGCCCGCAACACGCAGGTCGTGCTGATCACCGAAAGCAACCTTGCCCATGTCGTCGATCCCGCCGCGGGCGCTGGCGGCATCGAGGCGCTGACGGATGCGCTGGCGCAAAAGGCCTGGGAGATATTCACGCAGATAGAGAAGAAGGGCGGCCTTGCCGCCGCCATCGCGTCGGGCGAGATCGGGGCCATGGTCGAGGCGTCACGCACCGCGCGCAAGGCAAGACCCATCGTCGGCACCACGCTGTTTGCGCTGAAGGACGAGCGGCCGGTCACCGTGCTCGGGCCGCTGTCCGACCCGGCTGCGACATCCGGTCTTCGCCCGCAGCTGCTGGCCGATAGCGTGGAGGCCGCGTGATGCGAACCGCCGCGACCCGTCAGCACCATCGCATTGCAGGAGCCGCCGCATGAGCCGGATTCCCGATTTCTCCACCCTTCCCTGGACGAAGGCCGCAGCGCCTGCCGCCGCCACCGGCGAGGCGCCGTGGCTGACGCCGGAGGGCATTGCGGTCAGCGGTGCCTATGGCGAGGCCGACCTTGCCCGCCTTCCCTATCTCGACACCTGGCCGGGCGCCGCCCCCTATCTGCGCGGCCCCTACCCGACCATGTATGTCCAGCAGCCCTGGACGATCCGGCAATATGCCGGCTTCTCGACGGCCGAGGAATCGAACGCCTTCTACCGCCGCAACCTTGCGGCCGGGCAGAAGGGCCTTTCCGTCGCCTTCGACCTTGCCACCCATCGCGGCTATGACAGCGACCATCCGCGCGTTGCCGGCGATGTCGGCATGGCGGGCGTCGCCATCGATTCCATCCTCGACATGCGCCAGCTCTTCGACGGCATTCCGCTCGATCAGATGAGCGTGTCCATGACCATGAACGGCGCGGTGCTGCCCATCATGGCGCTGTTCATCGTCGCGGCCGAGGAGCAGGGCGTCTCGGAGGACAAGCTGTCCGGAACCATCCAGAACGACATCCTCAAGGAGTTCATGGTCCGCAACACCTATATCTACCCGCCGCAGCCCTCGATGCGGATCATCTCTGACATCTTCAGCTATACCAGCCGGCGCATGCCGAAGTTCAACTCCATCTCGATCTCCGGCTACCACATGCAGGAAGCCGGGGCGACGGCGGACCTGGAGCTGGCCTACACCATCGCCGACGGCATCGAATATGCCCGCGCCGGCGTTGCCGCCGGGCTCGATATCGACACCTTTGCCCCAAGGCTTTCCTTCTTCTGGGCGATCGGCATGAACTTCTTCATGGAAGTCGCCAAGATGCGGGCCGCCCGCCTCATCTGGGCCGCGCTGATGAAGCGGAATTTTGCGCCGAAGGACGCCCGCTCGCTCGCGCTACGCACCCATTGCCAGACCTCCGGCTGGTCGCTGACGGCGCAGGACCCGATGAACAACGTCATGCGCACCATGGTGGAGGCGATGGCCGCGACGCAGGGCCATACCCAGTCGCTGCACACCAATTCCTTCGACGAGGCCCTGGCGCTGCCGACCGACCATTCCGCCCGCATCGCCCGCAACACGCAAATCCTGCTGCAGAAGGAAAGCGGCACGACGCGCATCATCGACCCCTGGGGCGGCTCGGCCTATGTCGAGCGGCTGACGCACGACCTGGCCGCCCGCGCGCTGTCCCATATCGAGGAGGTGGAGGCGCTCGGCGGCATGGCGAAGGCCATCGAGAAGGGCATTCCGAAGCTGCGCATCGAGGAAGCGGCCGCACGCACGCAGGCGCGCATCGATTCGGGCCAGCAGACCGTCGTCGGCGTCAACTTCTCGCGGCCGGAGCGCGACATCGAGGTGGATGTGCTGAAGGTCGACAATTCCGAGGTGCGTGCCCGCCAGCTGGCCAAGCTCCAGCAGTTGAAGGGCACGCGCGACACAGGCGCGGCCGAAAGCGCGCTCGACAAGCTCACCGACATTGCGAGAAGCGGCGACGGCAACCTGCTCGAATTCGCGGTGAAGGCGGCCCGCGCCCGCGCGACAGTGGGCGAGATCGCGCTCGCGCTGGAAAAGGCGTTCGGCCGGCATGTCGCGGAAATCCGCACCATTTCCGGCGTCTATCGCAAGGAGATGGGCGCCAACGACCGGGCCTTCAACACGGCGATCGACAAGGTCGCCGCCTTCGAGAAGCTGAAGCGGGAAAAGCCCTCGATCCTCGTCGCCAAGATGGGACAGGACGGCCACGACCGCGGCCAGAAGGTCATCGCCACCGCCTTTGCCGATCTCGGCTTCAACGTCATCGTCGGCGCCATGTTCCAGACGCCGGAGGAAGTGGCGGAGCTGGCGATCCGCGAGGGCGCGCATATCGTCGGAGCCTCGTCGCTCGCCGCCGGGCATCTGACGCTCGTGCCGGAACTGAAGGCGGCGCTGGTCAAGCGCGGCGCGCGCGACATGCTGATCGCCGTCGGCGGCGTCATCCCGCCGCAGGATTTTGCCGAACTGGAAAAGGCCGGCGCCGACGCTATATTCCCGCCCGGCACGGTGATCGCGGATGCGGCTTCCGCACTGATCGACCGGCTGATGGCGTGATTTGGTGAACGCTGTGTCTCTCGGCCGGGCAATTGCCGTTTTCGCGCGCGCGCGATACGCCGGTAGCAGGATCAACCGATGTGAGGTGACGCGATGCTCGTCAACGGCAAATGGACGGAAGACTGGCAGCCGGTTCAGGCGACAGACACCAAGGGCGGCTTCGTGCGGCAGGTCTCGAGCTTCCGCAACTGGGTGACGCCGGACGGCAGCGCCGGCCCGACGGGCGAAGGCGGCTTTGCCGCCGCCAGCGGCCGCTACCACCTCTATGTCGCGCTGATCTGCCCCTGGGCCTCGCGCACGCTGATCGCCCGCAAGCTGAAGAAGCTCTCGGATGTGATTTCGGTCTCCGTCGTCGAACCCGCCTTGTCGGATCAGGGCTGGCATTTCGGCGACTATCCGGGGTCCGACCGTGACGACCTCAACGGCGCGACCTACCTGCACGAACTCTATTCCCGCGCCGAGCCGACCTTTACAGGCCGCGCCACCGTGCCGGTGCTGTGGGACAAGGACCGCAAGACCATCGTCAACAACGAGTCCGCCGATATCGTGCGCATGCTGAACACCGGCTTCGGCGCGCTGGCCGACGAGAGCGTCGACTTCTACCCGGAGGCGCTGCGCGAGGAGATCGACGCGCTGAACGAACGCATCTATCCCGCGCTCAACAACGGCGTCTACCGCGCCGGCTTCGCCACCACGCAGGTCGCCTATGAGGAAGCCTATCAGGGCGTCTTCGCCATGCTCGACGAACTGGAATCGCGCCTTGCCGACGGCGGGCCGTTCCTGACGGGAAAAACCCTCACCGAGGCCGACATCCGCCTCTTCGTCACCCTCATCCGCTTCGACGCCGCCTATTACGGCCTCTTCAAGTGCAACCGCCAGCGCCTTGCCGATTACCCGGCGCTCACGGCCTACACGAAGCGCGTGCTGGACCTTCCCGGCGTGCGCGACACGGTCAACATCGACCACATCAAGCACGGCTATTATTCGATCAAGGCGCTCAACCCCAACCGCATCGTGCCGCTGGGGCCGGACCTTTCGGCGCTGGGGCTCTAACCCTCCTTCGCCTCCACCAACGCCATCAGCGTCTCCAGCCGGTCGGCATCGGCGGGCAGCTTGTCCTGCCGCAGGCGCGCGATGCGGGGGAAGCGCATGGCGACGCCGGATTTGTGGCGGGTGGAGCGATTGATGCCCTCGAAGGCGACTTCCAGCACGAAGCCGTGGCCGGGCTCGGCGCGCACGGCGCGCACCGGGCCGAAGCGCTCGGTCGTGTTGTTGCGCACGAAGCGGTCGAGCACTTCGAGTTCGGCGTCGGTGAAGCCGAAATAGGCCTTTCCGACAGGCACCAGCACGTCGCCGCCCTCGCCTTCCGTCCAGACGCCGAAGGTGAAGTCGGAATAATAGCTCGAGCGCTTGCCGTGGCCGCGCTGGGCATACATCATCACCGCATCCACATTGTACGGATCGCGCTTCCACTTGAACCACGGCCCCTTCAGGCGGCCGGCCTGATAGGGGCTGTCGAGCCGTTTGATCATCACCCCCTCGATGACCGGATCGGGCGGCTCGCGGCGGATCGTTTCCAGCTCATCCCAACTTTCGAAGGGCACCAGCGGCGAGAGGTCGAAGCGATCGTGCGGCGCCTTTTCGATGATGCTGGCAAGGCGGGTGCGGCGGACTGAGAAGGTTTCATGGCGCACGTCCTCCTCGCCGTCGAACAGCACGTCATAGGCGCGCACGAAGGCGGGATAGTCCTCCAGCATCTTCGCATTGACGGTCTTGCGGTTGAGGCGTTGCTGGAGATCGGAAAAGGTACGCGTCGGGCTGTTGGTGCGCGCCGTGCCGCCGACCAGCAGCTCGCCATCCACCACGCCTGCAAAACTGATCGCGTCCAGCACGTCCGGGAAGGCTGCGGAAATGTCGTCGCCGGAGCGGGAATAGAGGCGGCGCGTCGTGCCGGCAGACGACATTTGCACACGAATGCCGTCCCATTTCCATTCGGCGGCGAAATCGGCGGGGTCGAGATTGTCGAGGTCGCCCTCGCCCACCGGATTGGCGAGCATGACGGAATGGAAGATGGCGGGCGTCGCCAGCACCGGGCGTTCGGCCGTGCCCTCCAGCCAGGCGAAGAGCGGCTGATAGGGCGGCGTCAGGCCATGCCAGAGCGTCTCGATCTCGGTGATGTCCCTGCCGGAGAAATCGGCCAGCGCCTGCTTGGCAAGCCGCGCCGAGACGCCGATGCGCAGGCCCCCAGTCGCCAGCTTCAGGAAGGCGAAGCGGGCGGAAGGATCGAGCCGGTCGAGGAGGTCGCGCACCGCGCCGCGCACCTCGGTGCGGCCGAGCGCGTTCATGCGGGCAACGACCGCGCCGAGCCGCGGCTGGTCCTCGTCCGCCACGCGCTCCCTGCGCTCCTGGTCCCAGACCAGCGCAATGGTTTCCGCAAGGTCGCCCACATAATCGTAGGAATAGCGGAACAGCACCTCGTCCATGCGCTCCAGCACAAGCTCGCGCAGCAGCGCCGGCTTGACGCTCTTCAGGTCCAGCGTGCCGGCAATGGCGGCAAGGCCGTAGCCGCGGTCGGGATCGGGCGTATCACGGAAATAGTCGGCCAGCAGCTTCAGCTTGCCGTTGCGCGAGGGGGTGAGGACCAGGCGGTCGAGGAGGGTTGCGAAGGCGCGCATCAGTCCCCCTCGTCCTCATAGCCGATCAGATGCAGCGGCCTTGCGGTGATACCGGCAAGCTCGCACCAGCGCACTAGCGCCTCCTCGCGGCCATGCGTCACCCAGACCTCGCCCGGCGCAAGCTCGCGGATCGTTTGGGTCAGTTCAGGCCAGTCACAATGGTCGGAGATGACGAGCGGCAGCTCGACGCCGCCCTGTTTCGCCCGCTGGCGCACCATCATCCAGCCGGAGGCAAACGCGATGAGCGGTTCGTTGAAGCGCCGCGCCCAGCGGTCGGCGAAGGCCGATGGCGGACCGACGATGACGGCGCCGCGAAAATCGGTCGTGTCGCCCTTGTCCAGCGTGGCGGGTCGCAGGTCGCCGAGATCGATGCCACGGCTGACATAGTAGTCGCAGAGCCGGGCGAGCGAACCGTGGATGTAGATCGGCGCGTCATAGCCGCAATCACGCAGCAGCCGTATGACGCGCTGGGACTTGCCGAGCGAATAGGCCCCGACGAGGTGGCTGCGCTCGGGGAACTGCCTGAGCGAGGTGAGGAGCTTGCCCATCTCAGCCCTCGGCTCGGGATGGTGGAAGACCGGCAGGCCGAAGGTCGCCTCGGTGATGAAGACGTCGCAGGGCACCGGCTCATAGGACGCGCAGGTCGGGTCGGCACCACGCTTGTAGTCGCCGGAGGCAACGATGGTGAGCCCATCCTTCGCAACCGCGATCTGCGCCGAACCGAGCACATGACCGGCGGGATGGAAGGACACGGTGACGCCGCCCAGATCGATGCGCTCGCCGAAGGCGGCCGCCTGCCTGGACCCGCAGAAATCCGCGCCGTAGCGGATTTCCATGATGTCCAGCGTCTCGCGCGTCGCCAGCACCGCGCCGTGGCCGGCGCGTGCGTGGTCGGAATGGCCGTGCGTTATCAGCGCCCGCGCCACGGGGCGGACGGGATCGATGTAGAAATCACCGGCGGGGCAATAGAGGCCGGCGGGGGCCGGATGGAGGAGCTGATCGGGCTTCATGGCAGGAAAGATAGCGGCTTTCGCCCGCTCTGCCAGTGGCCGCTCAGGCAATCGCCAGCATGCCGGCGCGAAGTGCGGCCATGTCGACGGCGGAGAGCTGCGCATCTACCTTCGCATGCGTGTCCTTCCAGATCGGGAAAGCCTCCGTCAGGAGCCGGCGACCGGCCTCAGTCAGGCGCAGCAGCCTGCCGCGCCGGTCGCGCGGATCAGGCTCGACGATGACGAGGCCGCGGCGCTCCAGCGGCTTCAGCGCCGCCGTCAGCGTCGTGCGGTCCATGGCAAGCACGGCGGCGACCGGCCCCATCGGCGGCGGCTGCGGGCGGTTCAGCGCCATCAGCAGCGAAAACTGGCCGTTGGTGAGGCCGATCGGGCGAAGCGCATCGTCGAAACGGCGGGCAAGCGCCCGCGCAGCGCGCTGCGCATGCAGGCAAAGGCAATGGTCTCGCACGAACAGCGTTGCTTCGTAAGGAATCAGGGCATCGTCCGACATATTACCTACTGTTGATATCAACATAACAATGTCAAGTGGCGCATGCGTAAATGGCGCGCGCTGGCTCGAAACGGCAGCAGAATCAGGGCTGGTGATCGGGAATGCAGAGGATCGCCTGAAGGGCGCGGGCGTCGATGGGACGGCTGAGATAGAAGCCCTGGATCTCGTCGCAACCGGCTTCGCGCAAGAAATCGATCTGCTCGCGGGTTTCCACCCCTTCCGCGATCACGCGCAGCTGGAGGGTGCGGGCGAGCGAGATGATGGCGCGGGCGATCGCCGCGTCGTCGCTGTTGCTCGGCAGGTCCTGCACGAAGGAGCGGTCGATCTTGAGCCGTCCGACCGGAAACCGCTTCAGCGAGGAAAGGCTGGAATAGCCCGTGCCGAAATCATCGATGGCAAGGTGCACGCCGAGTTGTGACAGCCGGTGCATGGTTTCCACCGCCTGCTGCACATCCTGCATGATCATGCTTTCGGTGAGCTCCAGCTCGAGATAGCGCGCCTCCAGCCCGCTTTGCTCCAGCGCCGCTGCAACGCGCTCCACCCAGTCCTTCTCCTGGAACTGCCGGGCGGACACGTTGACGCTGACGACGACAGGCGGCAGGCCGGATACCTGCCAGGCCTTGTTCTGCCGGCAGGCGGCATGCAGGGTCCAGTCGCCGATGGGACCGATCAGGCCCGTCTCCTCGGCCAACGGGATGAAATCGCCCGGCGACATGAGGCCGCGTTCGGGATGCCGCCAGCGGATCAGCGCTTCGACGGCGAAGATGCGGCCGGTCGCAAGGTCCATCTGCGGCTGGTATTGCAGGAAGAGTTCGTCCTGCGCGAGCGCGCGGCGCAGTTCTTCCTGCCGCTCCAGCTTCTCATGCGCGCGGTTGGCAAGTTCCGCAGTGAACACCTGCATGGCGTCCCGGCCGATCTCCTTGGCCCGGTACATGGCGGCATCGGCGCGCGCCAGCAGCTCGGTGGCGTTGCGGCCATGCTCTGGATAGGCGGCAACCCCCATGGAACAGGTGATCTGGAAGGAACGGCCCTCGATTTCCACCGGTTCGGCAATCGCGTCTCGTACGGCGCGCAGCCGGTCCTCCACGCTCTCGCCCTTGCGCATCGCGCCGTTGATCAGCACGACGAATTCATCGCCGCCGAGGCGTACGATGGTGTCGCTGGCGCGTATGCAGCCCAGCATCCGCCCGGCAACGATCTTCAGAAGCTCGTCGCCCGCATGATGGCCGAGGCTGTCATTGACCAGCTTGAAATTGTCGAGATCGAGGAAGGCAAGCGTCGTGGTGCTGCCGCGTTTGTCCGCCGCCTTGATGGCCGAGGTCACGCGTTCCTCCAGCACGCTGCGGTTGGGAAGGCCCGTCAGCGTATCATGGTGGGCCATGAACTGGATGCTGTCTTCCGCCGCCTTGCGCTCGATGGCGATGCCGGCGATGTGCGTCGCCATACCGACGAGCTTCATACATTCGGCCGTGGGTGCGCCGGACTTGCGCGAATAAAGCGCGAAGGTGCCCAGCACCTTTCCCTGATAGGAACGGATCGGCGAGGACCAGCAGGCGCGAAAACCGTATGGCGCAACCAGCGACCTGAAATCCGCCCAGAGCGGATCGGTCTCGATATCGCAGACGATGACCGGCTCGCCGCGCCACATGGCCGTGCCGCAGGAGCCGGCGACCGGGCCGATTTCAGCCCCCTCGATCATCTTGCAGAAGGCGGGATCGAGGTTCGGCGCGGCTCCGTGGACAATGCGCTTGCCATCCGGCCCAAGCACGAGGATCGAGCCGGTGACACCCTCCACATGCGCTTCGATCAAGAGAATGAGCGAGGAGAATATCTCCAGCAGCGGCGCGCCGACCGCGATCATCTTGAGCAGGTGCGCCTGGCCTAGATGCAGGCTCTCGGCGCGCTTTCGCTCGGTGATGTCGCGGGCGATGCCGACAATACCGATCACCTCGCCCGCGCCGTTGCGCACCGGCAGCTTGGAACTGAGCAGCCATTTGAGCCGGCCGCTGGAATCGCGGATCAACTCCTCCATGTCGAGCATGGCACGGCCGGTCTGGATGATCTCCTGTTCGGTATTGAAGAAACCGCGAGCAAGCGGCTCGGGGTGGATGTCGAAATCGGAAAGGCCTTCGAGACCGTCGAGCCCTTCGCGCCGGTTGTCATTGACGATGGCGCGGTTGGCGACGACGAAGCGGCCGTTCCGGTCCTTGAAATAGAGGTAGTCCGGTACTTCGTCGATCATGGCTTCGAGCCAGATCGTGCGGTCGGTCTGTGCCAGCGCCAGCGGAAAAAGCCGCGCCGCCTCGTCGATGAGGCGCTGGCTGGCGGACATCAGGCGCTCTGTTGCGTCGGTGTCCTCATTGCCAAGGTGGGACGGTTTCGTCGACATGGGGCCCCTGCAATTTCCTGACGAAAGGAAGGACCCTGCCGGCCGCTCCTCTTTCCGGAACGCCTGAAAATACACCCGGACTCGTTAGCCAACCCTGAAAAAAACCGACGAAATGCAGCTGAACGAGCGATTTCCGGACAGCTTAAACAACCTGGAGGAGCAAACCGGACGTGCTCCGTTTCGGCACAGAATTATCTGGCACGCTTCCTGCTACGAGACCTGGCAAGGAGATTCCATGGTTACCAGACGGTTATTTCTCTCAGGCCTCGGTTTCGGTGCAGCGGGTATCGCCGGTACGGCAGCGGCCCGCACGCAGCGGCTGCCGATCGTCGATGTCGATCTGCGGGGCAGCATCGATGCCTCCGAGCATGGCGTGCGCCCCGGCGCAAGCGACCGCAAGAGCAAGGCCTTTGCCAGGCTCCTGAAGGATGCCGCCGCCAAGAACACGCCGGTCTTCCTGCCGCCCGGCGACTATGTGATTTCCAACATCGCCCTGCCCGACAACACGCGGCTCACCGGCGTGCCGGGCGCGACACGCATCGTCTATGGCGGCGACGGCCACCTCTTCGCCGCCGACGGGGCGAACCGGATCGAACTTGCCAATCTCGTCATCGACGGCGCGAACCGCTGGCTGGACGACACGGTGCAGGGCCTCGTCCATCTGCGCAATGTCGCCAATGTCATCATCGAGAACTGCGAAATCCAGGGCTCCTCGAAAACCGCGATCAGCCTGGAGCGTTCCGGCGGGCGCATCGAGCGCAACCGGCTTTCGGGCGCTGCCGAACATGCCCTCTACGCCGTCGAGAGCCGGGACCTCTCCGTCACCGGCAACCACGTCTTCGACTGCGGCAACGGCGGCATCCTCATCCATCGCTGGCAGAAGGGCCGCGACGGCACGATGGTCTCGGGCAACCGCATCGCCCGCATCGCCGCCACCAATGGCGGCACGGGGCAATATGGCAACGGCATCAACATCTTCCGCGCCGACGACGTGATGATTACCAACAACCACATTTCCGGCTGCGCCTTCTCCGCCATCCGCGCCAATGCCGGCTCGAACGTGCAGATCACCGGCAATACCTGCCTCGAGAGCGGTGAGACGGCGATCTATTCCGAATTCGGCTTCACCGGCGCCATCGTCAACGGCAACCTGATCGACGGGGCTGCCAACGGCATCCTCATCGTCAACTTCGACGAGGGAGGAAGGCTTGCCACGGTCAGCGGCAATGTCGTGCGCAATCTCAGGCTCGAAGGCCCCTATGTGCATGACGGCGCGGGCTTCGGCTTCGGTATCGCGGTGGAGGCCGATACGGTCGTCTCCGGCAACACCATCGAGAACGCCCCGAAATGGGGGCTGGTGCTCGGCTGGGGACCTTACATGCGCGGCCTCGTCGTCTCCGGCAATCTGGTACGCTCGAGCCCGGTCGGCTGCGCGGTGACGGTGGTGGAAAATGCCGGATCGGCGCTGATCTCCGGCAATATCTTCGAGGACACCCCCGAGGCTGCGATCGCCGGCTACCGCTGGAAAGAGCGCACGACAGGCGAGCTTGCCCCAGACGGCAGCGCGGCGCCTGCGCACCTGACGATCGAACGGAACCGGACGGGCTGAGCCCGTCCCGGCAAGCGTCTCCTCTTCTGCCCGAACGGGGAGGCGCAATGGGCGGATGAGGGGGTAGCATTGCGCTTGCCCCCTCATCCGCTTCTCATCCCCAGGCAGTCAGGACTACCCCTGGGCAATCAGGATCACCCCTTGGTAATCAGGATCAGCAGGACAAAGACAGTCGGCACGAGGACAAGCGCCGGCAGGATGATGGCGGGATAGCCAAAGAAGACGATCGCCAATATCCAGATCAGCACGCAGTTGATCACGAACAGCGTCTTGGCGGTTTCGGACCCTCCGACGGCTTCCTTCAGCATCCAGCCGATCACCGGAACGGCAAAGAGAAGCCTGAGAAGCAGCGGCCGCCTGGCCGCTGCTTCCCGTTTCGTCGACATGCTCACTGCTGATGGCCCTCGTGGTTCCCGGAAGCGCCCTCACCATGCGCCGCACCGGGCTTTGCCGCCTCGATCTTGAAGTCGACGTCGATCTTGCCGGCCTTCTCGAAGGTCAGCGTCGCCTTGAACTTCTCGCCTTCCTTGAAGGGGTGCTTGATCTTCATGAACATGACGTGCAGGCCGCCGGACTTCAGCTCCACCTTGGCGCCTGCCGGGATCTCGATGCCGTCAGGCAGCTGGCGCATCTTCATCACGTCGTTCTCGACGGCCATTTCGTGCATCTGCACGTCATCGGAGACATCCGCTGCCGTGATGGAAACGAGCCGGTCCGCCTCGGCTCCCTTGTTGGTGATGGTCATGAAGCCGCCGCCGACGGGCTGGCCGGGCAGCGTCGCCTTGGAGGCCGGGTGGTGGATTTCGAGATTGCCGAGCGTGAAGTCATGGGCGAAGGCGGCGGAGGCCGAAAGCGCCAGCGCGACGACGGTTGCGAGAATGCGTTTCATGGAGGTTCCTTTCCGGTTTCTGATCAGGAGAAGATGCGCCGCAGCGGCGGCACGAAGCGGATGACGACTTGATCGAGGACGATCATGGCGAGAATGGTGAGGCCGGTCAGAGGGAAGAGCAGACCGAAGACGAGCGCGATGCCCCAGAGGCCGGCATAGATGCGCGCATCCCGCGGGCCCGGCGGTACGCCGATGCGCCCCTTCGGCCGGCGCTTCCACCACATGACGACGCCCGATACGCTCATCGCGATGACGGCGAGGCAGGCAGAGAGCATCAGGAGCTGGTTGAACAGTCCCCATTCCTGCCCCTTGTGCAGGTTGATGCTCCATTCGATGGCCTTGCCGGTCGCCGGATAATCGCCATAGGCGATATCGACGAGGCGCTCGCCGGAATACTGGTCGATATGGATGGTGCGTTCGAATTGCAGGTCGGCCGGATAGATCGCCGCCGTGTAGACGCCCGTTGCGCCCGCGGGCGGCGATATCTCGTAGCCGGGCAGCATGCCGGCGGCGCTGGCGATGCTCACCGCATTGTCGAGGCCGATCGGCGGCAACGCCATCTGCCCCTCGCCCGGCAGCGCGGATTGCGGCACCGGCGCATTTTCCATCAGCCAGGAGGGCTTGGACAGGACATCGGTGGTGATCAGCATGGATTGCGGAACCCTGTCCCAGAGCTGGGCAGGATAGCCCATGCCGTTCGCCGTCAGCGTGGCGTTGACCTTCGCGCCCCAGAAGCCGGACCAGAGCAGGCCGCTGAAGGCGAGAAACAGGATGACGACGCCGGCGAAGATGCCGGTGACGGCATGGAGATCACGCCAGAAGACGCGCCGGGCCGGTGTGCCGCGCACGCTGAGGACGCCGCCGCTCTGGCTGCGCGGCCACCACAAATATATGCCGGTGAGGACGAGCACGATGGCAAAGCCCGCGACGACCTCGACAATGCGCTCCCAGGAGGTGCCGAAATAATCGAGGCTGTGCAGGTCCTCGACGACCTGGTTGAATTCCTCGTTCGCGCCGACCGTGTCGAGCACGGCGCCGCTGTAGGGATCCACGAAGACGAGCACCTTGCCGGCCTGCGTGGAGACCGCGACCCGCGCCGACCGGCCCGCATCGGCGGGCGTGCGGTAGGAGGCGAGCGTGGAGCCCGGCACCGCGGCGACGGCCTTTTCGGCGATGGCCGATGGTGGCAGTTCCGGGCCGCTGGCCGCGACATAGTTGCGGTAGCGGAAGAGGCTGGCGTCGATTTCGTCGTTGAACAGGTAGAGCCCGCCGGTGAGAGCGAGGCTGATCATGAAGGGAACGGCCAGGAGGCCGGCGAAGAAATGCCAGCGCCAGATGGCGCGGTAGAGGCGCTGTGCTAGCGCCGAGGGTTCGCCGGCGGCAATGGCCGGCGCATCGGAGATTACGGACATGAAGACGTCCCGTCAGCTGAAGTTCAGGCGCAACACGGCTTGCCGCGTGCGGGCGAAAGATCAGGCGGACAGGAGGGGTGGCGCGCGCGGCGGCGCGCCGGGGCGCTCACGCCTGGAATGCAGCGCCTCTTCGACAAGCGGGAGGGCGGCGACCTGACGGAAGGCGAGCACCGCGCCGGCAAGATCGGCCGGCTGCGGCATCAGCATGGCGCTGCCGATCCGGCAGGCCTCGCACTTGACCGGCATGACATGCCCGACCTTGCCATCGACCATGTCGTTGAGGCAGAGGTCCGGCATCGTGCCGTCCGGCAGGACATACTGGGCCAGCTCGTAGGCATCCGGCTGGCCGGCGAAGGCCGGCTGGTGGGCGAAGCCGACAGACAGCAGGGCGACCGCGCAGAGAATGCGCAGGCAGGCGGCCCAGCGTGTCATACGTCGTGTCATCGTCCGTCCTCGTCCGCGATGCGCGGGACAATTCGCGATTAGACCCATGCCGGCGGAAGGTCAATGCGACAAAGGGTGCGCCCCATCACGACAATTGATGGATCGATCAGGCGCGCACCCTACCGCCGAACCGGGCCGCAGCCTATGGTGACGGCGCCGCTCGACCGTTTCGCCTTCCTTCCAGCGCCGAAATCGCCGCAGCTGCCTGTTGACACAAGCCCGCGCCATAGCGGGTCGTCCAAGGAGGATCCATGCTCACCATCTACGGCGTCTACCGTTCCCGCGCGTCCCGCAACTACTGGCTCGCCGGCGAGCTTGGCCTGCCCTTCGCCTCCGTTCCGGTGTTGCAGGCCCGCCGCCTCGATGATCCGCTGGCGGCCGACGCTCCGCTCAACACCCAGTCGCCGGATTTCCTCGCGGTCAACCCGACCGGCCTCATTCCCTGCATCGACGACGGCGGCTTCGTGATGACGGAATCGCTGGCCATCAACCTCTATCTCGTGCGCAAGCATGGCGGCACGCTTTCCGGCCAGACGGTGACGGAAGAGGCCGAAATGCTGCAATGGACGATGTGGGCGGCCACCGAAGTGGAGCCGCATGCCGTGCGGATCATCCTGACGCTGGATGCCAATGCCGCCGAGAGCGAACAGGGACGCCTTGCCATCCGCGGCGCGGCCAAGGCGCTGAAGAAGTGCTTCAGGCGGCTCGACGCGCATCTTGCCGCGACCGGCCATGTCGTCGGCGACCGCTTTACCGTGGCGGACCTCAACCTTGCGGAAGTGTTCCGCTACGCGATGGGCCAGCCGCAGCTGTTCGACGAAGCGCCGAACGTCAAGGCCTGGCTCGCGGCCTGCCAGTCGCGCGCCGCCTTCAAGGCGATGATGGCAGTGCGGCAGACCGAGCCGGAATGACGGCGCCGGCAAAGCCGTCCTCGTCCTCGGCGAGGGCGGCGCGCAGCCAGCGCTTGAAGACCGTGACCTTTCGCGGCTCCGGCATGCCCGGGGCCACCACGAAATAGTAGCCCATGCCGGTTTCCACCCGGATCGGGAACGGCGCGACGAGCCGCCCTTCCTTCAGCGCCCAGGAGGCGAGCACCGGATAGCCGAGCAGCACGCCCTGCCCCGACAGCGCCGCATCGAGGCACAGCGAGGCATCGGAAAAGACGTGGCGCGTCTTCGGCGCGGGCACGTCGAAGCCCGCCGCCTTCAGCCAGCGCTCCCAGGTGAAGGCATCGTTGCCGTCGACCACCGCCGGCTGGGCGGCGAGATCCTGCGGTGTCCTGATCCTTTCGGCCAGCGCCGGCGCGCAGACCGGAAACACGACCTGCGGGATCAGGAACTCCGCCGCCACATCCGGCCAGCCGCCCGGCCCGACGCGAATGCCGAGATCGACATCCGAACGCGCCACATCGACCAGCGTCATCGTCGCCTCGATGCGCAGGCTGATATCCGGATGGGCCGCGCTGAACCGGTCGATGCGGTGGATCAGCCAGCGGGAGGCGAAGATCGGCGCGACGGAGATCGTCAGGATCGCGTCGTCGCGACGCCGGGTGGTCGCGACGGCCTCGGAAAGCTGGCGAAAGGCGGTGGATAGCCGGGCGAGGAACGGCGCGCCGAATGTCGTCTCGCGCAGGCCCCGCGCGGTGCGCTCGAAGATCGCCCGGCCAAGCTGCTCCTCCGCCTTGATGACCTGCTGGCTGACCGCGCCGACCGTCACGCCCAGTTCCTCGGCGGCGGCCTGCAGCGAGCCGAGCCGCCCCACCGCCTCCAGCGCCCGCAAGCCGTTGAGATGAACGCGATTGAGGTTTCGCATATAGATTTCCTATAGCCTCATCTTGAACTACTCGATTGCCGTTCTGGCCTTTTGGCGCGATTATCGAGCATACCCAATGGTAACGAACTGAAAGGAGAAGGCAATCTTCAAGATTTTCTCCAGAGTTGCCGACGCTCTCAAAGCCGAGGCAGAGGCTGCGGAAGCCCCCGTCTGGATGCGCGACCCGCTGTCCCATCCCGATATCAGGACGATGGATTCCCGTTCGCTCGGCGACCTGCCCTTCGGCCTCTTCCGCCCGCTGAATTGCGCTGCCGAGACCCGGCCGCGCACCTGCCGTCCAGCCTGATCCTCCCCTGATCCTCCCTCGAAGTCCCGCCCTCCCCGGTGTAAGCTCCACCGGGGAGGATCTTCGCATGCCGGACAATGACGATGCGCCGCTGCTGGCGCGGCTCCAGCGCCTCGCGCACGGCCTGCCGGGCGTCGAGACGGGCACGTCCTACGGCACGCCGGCGCTGAAAGTCGGCGGCAAGCTCTTCGTTCGCATCAAGGATGCCGGCACGCTGGTGCTGATGGCCCCACTGGACGAGAAGGAGCGCCTGATCGAGATGGCGCCCGAGATCTATTACGAGACGGATCACTACCGGAGCTGGCCCGCTCTTCTCGTGCGCGCCGCCGCGATCGATGATGCGCAGCTGCGGCAACGGCTCGTCGACGCCTGGACTGCGAAGGCCCCCGCGAAGATCCGCAAGCAGCGCGACTGACCCATCCCCTCCTCTTCATCGGCGCTTGACAGCGTTCCGGGCGGAAGGCTACACCAATCAAGTAACGTAATAACATTACGAATCTGGAGACCAAAATGCTGAGACAGATCATGGCTGTTTCGGGCGCGCTCGCGCTCGTCCTTTCCATCCCCGCAATGGCCGGCGCACATGGCGCATGGGTGGCGGAACGCTGGGGCGAACTCGGCGTCGTCTACGGCCACGGCGCAGGGGACGACGCCTATGACCCGGCCCGCATCGCCGAGGCCGTCGCCATTGCGGAGGACGGAACGGCGAGCCCGCTTGCCATCGACAGACGCGAGAAACACGCGATCCTCAAGCCGGAGGGCGAACCGGCCGCCATCGCACTCACCTTCGACAACGGCTACTGGACGGAAAAGGCTGACGGAAAATGGGTGAACGAACCGAAGGACAAGGTCGAGGACGCAAAGGAAACCGGCCATTACATCAAGAACAGCCTCTCGCTCATCCACGTACACGACGCCCTGCCCGCCTTTCCGAAGCAGGACCTGCAGATCGTCCCGCTCGACAATCCGGTCGGCCGCAAGGCCGGTGATCCGATCCGGCTGCGCGTGCTCTTTGATGGCAAGCCGCTCGCCGGCGCGGTCGTAGCGCTCGACTACGTGAACCAGGCATCGCTGAAGAGCGACCCGACGGACGCGGACGGCGAAGTGGTGGTGACGATCCGCAATGACGGGCTCAACGTGCTTGCGGCCGATAACAGCGTGCCGCTGGAAAACGACCCCAGGGCCGACAAGACCGGCTACACCGCGACACTGAGCTTCGTCGCCGAGGCGCACAGCCACGACGATTGATGCAATAGCCCCTCAGCCGCCTGCGGGCGGCTGAGGGGCGCTCATTCGGATCCGGGTGTTCCGGATCAGCCGCCCGACTGGTCCATATGCATGAACTCCCAGACATTGCCGTTGATGTCCTGGAAGGAGCAGCCATACATGGGTCCGAACTCCATGTTCGGCTTCCATTCACGCCCGCCCGCGGCAAGCGCCTTGGCCTTGACGTCGTCGACTTCCTGGCGGCTCGAGGCCGACAGGCAGGTCAGCACCTGCGTCGCCTTTTCCGGATCGCCAACCGCACCCGTCACGAACTGGCCGAACTTTTCCTCCGTCAGGTGCATGACGAAGATGTTCTCGTCCACCACCATGCAAGCGGCCGTGTCGTCGCTGTAGTCCTCGTTGAAGGAAAAGCCGAGTGCGTCGAAGAAGCGGCGGGTTGCCGGCAGGTCCTTGACGGGAAGGTTGACGAAGATCATGCGCATGGAAGTCCTCCTGGTTGGTTTTGACGCGGGGCCTTAACCCCGTCGTGCCACAAGGACGTAACGGACCTTCCCTTCCCGACAAGACGTGCGAAAAATTATGTGTCGCTCGTCAGTTCAGGCGGCGAAGGCGTCCGTGACGCGGACGTCGCCGACATGAATGCCGTTCCAGTTGGACATGGAGCGGTTGGCCTGGGCCATCAGGGCGGCGTTGAGGTCGGGCTCGTCCTTGAAGAAGCGGGCGAGCGTGGCGGCGACCATGCTTTCGGCGGCGCGGGTGGTGCCGTCTTCGCATTTCAGCGCGATCGCAATGCCCTTTTCCGGGATGGCGGCGCAGAAGACGCCCTCGGCGCCGGTCTTGGCGAAGATGCGGCCCGGAGCGGTTTTCATCAGGCGCGTGCAGGCGCGCTTGGTGCCGGCCACGTAGAAGGGCTCGGCCATGCAGGCTTCGACCAGACGGCGCGCGGCCTTCGCGCGCACGGGGGCAAGGCCGGTGCCGGTCGCCATTCTGGCAAAACCGTGCGCCAGGCTCTTCAGCGGCATGGCATAGGTGGGGATCGAGCAGCCGTCGACGCCGCAATTGTCGGCGGCGAGCGCGGCGCCCGTCAGGCTTTCCATGACGCCGCGGATTTCCGCCTGCACGGGATGCTCATAGCGCACATAGCCCTTGAGGTCCTTGCCGGTGTGGCAGGCGGCGCAGACGAAGCCGGCATGCTTGCCGGAGCAATTGTTGTGAAGGGCGGTCGGGTGGTCGAGGCTGCGGACCTGATCGATCAGCACCGGCTGATCGAAGGACCAGTGCGCGCCGCATTCCAGGACGCTCTCATCGACGCCGGCCGCGGCAAGCATGGCGCCGGCAAGACGCGCATGCTCCGGCTCGCCACTATGGGAAGAACAGGCGAGCGCCAGTTCTCTGTTGCCGAAGCCATAGGCGTCCGCCGCGCCGCTTTCGACCAGTGGCAGGCCCTGCATGGCCTTGCAGGCCGAGCGCGGGAACACGCCTGCCTCGATATCGCCCTGCGAAAACACCACCTTGCCATCGCCATCGACCGCGACAACCATGCCGCGATGACGGCTTTCGACGAGATTGCCGCGCGTGACTTCAACAAGGACGGGGTTTGCCATGATCATGCCCTCAAATTTCCGGTTTCGGGTGCGGTATTACCCGAAAACCACGCCGGTGCACACTCGCTTTCGGAGCCGTCCATGAAAATGCTGAGGAACGTCCTCGTCCTCTTTCTGGTGATCTATCTGATGCCGGTGCTCGCCTCTGCGGGCTACTGGTACATCAAGGACCGGCCGCAGACGTGGCGCGACGCGAACTGGAAATCCGCCGGCGTCCTGCCGAATGCGGAAGAGACGCCGCAGGCGACGATCCACATCTTCTCCGCCGCGACGGGCGGCATGAAGGGCGCGGTGGCAAGCCATGCCTGGATCGTCACCAAGGAGGCGAACGCAAGGACCTACAACCGCTACGACAAGGTCGGCTGGGGTACGCCGGTGCGCAAGAACGGCTATGCGCCGGATGCCTACTGGTACTCCAACACGCCGCGCGTGGTGGTGAGCGTCAGCGGCGATGAAGCCACACGGCTGATCCCCAAGATCGAAGCGGCCATCGCCGCCTATCCCTATTCCAGGCCCGGTGGCTACCGCATCTGGCCGGGACCGAACTCCAACACCTTCGTCGCCCATGTGCTGCGCTCCGTGCCGGAACTCGGCGTCGTACTGCCGCCGGATGCGGTGGGCCGCGACTACCTGCCGGAGGGCAAGCTCTTCGCGGTCGATCCCGACGGCAGGGACGTGCATGCGACGCTCTACGGCCTTCTCGGCATTTCGGCCGGCCTGCGCTCCGGGATCGAACTGCACATCATGGGCCTCGTCGCCGGCGTGGATTTCGCACGGCCGGCGATCAAGATACCGGCGATCGGGCGCATCGGGATCTAGAGATACTCCACGTCGAAGGCGGCGATGCGGGCCGGGTCAGCAATCGATTCGATGCCGACGATCCGCTCGCCCTCCAGTTCCATGCGCACGACGATCCGGAGCTGGCCGCCGAGGATGACCGCAAGGCCGAAGGCACCGTCGATGAGCGCGAGCCTTGCGGCCGTCGCCTTGCCCTTGAAGTTCGTCGCCACAGCCTCCGCGCCATGGATTTCGGCAAGCGCGCCGAGCCGGATCGCATCGGCATCCGCGTGGAAGGAAACCTCGGGGTCGAGCACGGCGAGCAGGCCGGAGAAATCGCCGTCGCGCGAGGCGGCGAGGAAGGCCGCGACGACGCCCTTGCGGCGGTCGTAATCGGCCGACGGCGTTTCCGGCAGGCCCTGCACCCGGCGGCGGGCGCGGCTGGCAAGCTGGCGCGCGGCGACCGGCGATCGATCGACGATGCGGCCGATCTCCTCGAAGGGCACGTCGAACATGTCATGCAGGACGAAGGCGAGGCGTTCGGCCGGCGTCAGGCGCTCCAGCACGACGAGCAACGCAAGGCCGACCGTGTCGGCAAGCGCCGCCTGCTCGTCGGCGCCGGCGGCCGGATCGGCGTGCTGCAACGCGCCCTCCCCGCCGTCGATCGGGTCTTCGCGCCGCCTCGTGCGGGCGCGCAGCATGTCGAGGCAGATGCGGCCGACGACGGTCGTGAGCCAGCCGCCGGGATTGTCGATGCCGTCGCCATCCGCCCGCTCCAGCCGCAGCCAGGCCTCCTGCACCGCGTCCTCCGCCTCCGCCTGCGAGCCCAGCATGCGGTAGGCGACAGCGCGAAGACGTCCGCGCTCGGCCTCGAAACGGTCAGCCCAGATATTTCTTCCACCCATCGGTCACACTCCTTCGCTCCGTGGCGTCAAGACCATGACGAACGAAGCCGCACCGGTGTGACAGGGCTCGCAAGCGTCGAAGCGAAAATCAAGGCAAGGAGCCAGAAAATGCAATCCCGTATGACCAATATCGTTAGCGTCCTTCCCGACGTCATGGCCGCGATGGGCGCGCTTCAGGGCGCTTCTCGAAAGACGGAGCTGCCGGAAAAGACCGCCCACCTGGTGCATCTGCGCGCAAGCCAGATCAATGGCTGCGGCTTCTGCGTCGATCTCCACCCGCGCATCATGAAGAAGGCCGGCGAGAGCGACCGGCGCATCCTGTCCGTCGCCGCCTGGCGCGAAGCGCCGTTCTACACGGAGGCTGAGCGCGCCGCGCTGGCGCTGACGGAAGCGCTGACACGCATCGCCGACCGCGAGGAACCGGTGCCGGATGCGATCTGGAACGAGGCCGCACGGCACTATGACGAAAAGGCCCTCGCCGGCCTCGTCGTCGAGATCGCCGCCATCAACGTCTGGAACCGCTTCAACGTCGCGACGCGGCAGGTTGCAGGCGAGTGGACCCCCTGACGCAAAAGGCGCGGCTCCGGGCCGCGCCTTCAGCGTGAAAAGTCGTGGCTTGCGCTCCGTTTGGGGCCATGCGACGTCTGTCGCCATATTTTTCGCATATCAAGGCCCGTTTCCATGTCCGAGAGTGTCACCACCCCCAAGGAAGCCGCACCGCGGCTTTCCAGCCTGTTTTCCCGCGCCTATCTGTTCGGGACGCTGATGCTCGGCGGCGGCATCATGCTGCATGCGGTGGAGACCTATATCACCGCGACGCTGATGCCCTCGATCGTGCGAGATATCGGCGGCCTGTCGCTCTTTGCCTGGGCAACGACGATCTATGTCGCGGCCTCGGTGCTCGGGTCCACCTTCGTGGCCGTGCGGCCGGAGTGCGTGACGCTCAACCGCTGCTATGTCGTCGGTGCGGTGCTGTTCGGCATCGGCAGCCTCGTCTGCGCCATCGCGCCGACCATGGAGACGGTGCTGGCCGGCCGGGCGGTGCAGGGGCTTGGCGCCGGCTTCCTCGTCGCGCTCGGCTATGCCTTCATCCGCTTCGTCTATCCCGAACCGCTGTGGAGCACGGCCTCGACGCTCTATGCCGCCGCCTGGGGCATCGCGACCTTCCTCGGGCCGACGATCGGCGGCATCTTCGCGGCCGGCAGCGCCTGGCGCGAAGCCTTTGCGCTGCTCATTCCGCTCTCCATCCTCATGGCCGTTTCCGCGCCGAAGCTGCTGCCCTCCGGCGAAGGCGACCGGGTGACGACGAAGACGCCCTTCCTCCAGATCGTGCTGCTCGTCTCGGCGGTCGTCACGCTTTCCTTCGCAAGCTCGGTGAGCGCGCCGGCGCTGCGCGCGGCTCTGGCCTGCGCCGCCGTCATTGCGGTCATCGTCACCATCGCCATCGAACGGCGGGCGGAGGCGCGGCTGCTGCCGGCCGGCACGATCAGCCTCTCCTCGCCGCTCGCCCGCGTCTATCTCATCATGCTGATGCTGCTGGTGACGGTCTGCTCGGACATCTACATCCCCTACTTCCTGCAGGTGTTGCACATGGTGACGCCGCTCGTCTCCGGTTATCTCGTGGCGCTGCTGGCGCTCGGCTGGACGGCGGCGGCCTTCGCCACGGCAGGCCTCAAGGGGCGGCGCGCGAACCGGGTCATCATCGCCGGCGCGGCGCTGGAGGCGCTCGCCACCGCCCTCCTCGTCTTCGCGCTCGCCCGGCACAACCCGGACGGCAGCCTCATGCTGCTGACGCTCGCCACCGTCTTCATCTTCCTGATGGGCTTCGGCATCGGCATGGGCTGGGCGCATCTCGTGACGCATGTGCTGCACCTTGCGCCGAGCGGAGAGACGGACAAGGCCTCGGCGGCGATCACCACCATGCAGGCGCTGGGCGCAGCCTTCGGTGCGGCGCTTGCCGGCGTCATCGTCAATTCGACCGGCCTCGTGGAGCCCGGCGGCACCGAGGGCGCGGTGACGGCAGCGCGCTGGCTCTATGCCCTGCTCGCCATTCCGGCGGCGCTGGCGATCCTGCTCGCCATCACCCTTCCGAACGAAAAGGCGGCGCGGGCGGACTGACCGGCCCGGAAATACCCTAGTCGAAGGTCAGCACGATCTTGCCGATATGATCGCCCTCTTCCATCATGCGGTGGCCGGCGGCGGCCTCGCCATAGGGCATGACCGCATGGATGACCGGGGCGATGCGCCCCGCTTCCAGCAGCGGCCAGACCTTTTCGAGAAGCTCGTCACGGATCGCCTGCTTTTCAGCCGCGGTGCGCGGGCGCATCGCCGAGCCCGTGATGTGAAGGCGCTTCAGCATGATGGGCACGAGGTTCACCTTTTCCGCTACGGCGCCGCCGAGAAAGGCGATGATCGACAGCCGCCCGTCACGGGCGAGCGACTTGAGGTTCCGCTCGAAATAGGCCGCGCCGATCATGTCGAGGATGACGTCGACGCCCGCCTTGCCGGTCTCCTGCGCGATCACCGCGCTGAAATCCTCACTGCGGTAGTTGATGGCGCGGCTGGCGCCGAGGTCGAGGCAGGCCTTGCACTTCTCGGCCGAACCGGCCGTGGTGAAGACGCGCGCGCCGAGGGCGGCGGCAAGCTGGATGGCCGTCGTGCCGATACCGCTGGAGCCGCCGTGGATCAGCACGCTTTCGCCCGGCTTCAAGCCCGCCATCATGAAGAGGTTCGCCCAGACGGTGAAGAATGTTTCCGGCAGCGCCGCCGCCTTCACCGCGTCATAGCCTTTCGGGATGGGCAGCGCCTGCGTGGCGGGCACGGCGCAATATTGCGCATAGCCGCCGCCATTGGCCAGCGCGCAGACCCGGTCGCCGATCCGGTAGTCACGCACGCCCTCGCCGAGCGCCACGACCTCGCCGGCAATTTCCAGGCCGAGGATGGGGCTGGCGTCAGGCGGCGGCGGATACTCGCCCTTGCGCTGGAGAACATCCGGCCGGTTGATGCCCGCCGCCTCGACGCGCACGAGGATTTCCCCGGCCCGCGCCTGCGGCGTCTCGCCCGTTGTGACCGCCAGATTGTCCGGCCCGCCGTGTTCGCTGAGCCCGACATGGGACATGGACGATGGAACTGACATGGCTTTCCTTCCCGCGCTTCAAGTAGAACCTTAATTCTCAGGTTCTAGCCCAAAGCACGAGTCTTTTGAATCGGTTCCGGGCAAAAGCTGAACTCTCAGTCCAGCGTCGAGGACACCACCATGCCGAGATCGCTGCCCTTGGCATCGGCCTTCAGGGCAGCGATCCGGCTGCTGATCTGCCCCGCCTCGCCGATCACCTCGCCCTGCGGCACGACCAGCACCACGGCCGAGCAGCGCATCAGCGGAAAGCTCGTCGCATTGCCGGAGCGGTCGTGGCCGCGGATTTCGCCGGCCAGCTGGTCCTCCGGCAGATAGAGCAGGCGCACCTCGCGGGTGAAATCGGCAAGCAGGCGCTCCAGCGTCTCGCGCACCGCTTCCACCGGCCGGCCGCACACGCCGGCAAAGAAATCGTCCCCGCCGACATGGCCGATGAAAACATCCTCGCCGATGAATTCGCGGCGCATCAGCGAGGCGAAGAGCGAGAGCGCGAGGTCGCCCTTGTGGAAACCGTAGTGATCGTTGAACGGCTTGAAATTGTCGAAGTCGAAATAGCAAAGGCACCGGAGCTGATCGCCATCGAGGGCCTTGTCCTGCAGGTAGTCGCGGATCGAGCGGTTGCCGGGAAGCCCCGTCAGCGGGTTCTGGTCCTCGGCCGTCTTCAGCCGTTTCTCGTTGATGATCTTGAGCAGCGAGGAGGCCGAAAGGATGCCGGCATAGCGCAGGTTCTCCGTCAGGATCACGCATTCATTGCCGCCCATGCCGGTGAAGACGTCGAGAAGCTGTTCTGCGGGCGTATCGAGATCGGCGATCGGCGCGGCGGTGACGAAGTGCGACAGGCTCTTCTGGTAGAGCCTGTTCTTCAGCAGGTCGCGGCCGAACGGATGATAGCTCATCTCCTTCACATGATATTCGTGCAGGATGCCGCGCGGCTCGTCATTGGCGTTGAGCACCGGGAAGAAGGTGCGCTTGGGATCGCGGCGGAAGAACTCGAAGACCGCTTCCAGGCAGTCGTCCTCGCGCAGCACCGCGACCTGCTCGATCTCGCGGCGGATGAGGATGCTGTCGAGCGAGCGGGAATTGCGGCGCGTGCCGCCCGCGCGGGTCACCTGCGCATAGACCGGGCTCAACGCTGAAAAATCGGTGACCGGCCGGGAGACGAACCAGCCCTGCACGAGATCGCAGCCCGCCTCGCGGCAGGCGACGAACTCCGCTTCGGTCTCCACGCCCTCGGCGATCACCCGCGTGCCGAGCACATGGGCGGCATTGACCGTGTTTCGCACCAGATGGCGCTTGCGGGCATCTCCTTCCATGCCGGAAATGAAGTGGCGATCGATCTTCAGATAGTCGACCGGGTGGTCGCAAAGCAGTTTCAGGCCGTTATGGCCGACGCCGAAGTCGTCGATGGCGAGCTTGAAGCCTGCAAGGCGCAGCTTGCGCACCAGCACGGCGAAATCGGGCAGCGCTTCGTTGTCGAAACGCTCGGAAATCTCGAAGCAGATGGATGAGGCCGGTATGCCGGCGCGGGCAAGGTAGCCGGCAAGCCGTTCCACGAGATCGGCGCCCTCGGGCACGAGGCGGGAATCGAGATTGACGAAGAGCGTGCGCGAGCGGAAATCCGGCAGCGCCGCGAAGGCGGCAATGGCGCGGCTGTTGACCATATGCTCCAGCGCCAGAAGCTGACCCGCTTCATGAGCCCGGTCGAGGAGATCGAGCGGCGAGCGGAAGCCGAGCCGGTCGAAGCCGCGCATCAGCGATTCGTAGCCGAACACCACGCCTGTCGCCGCTTCCACGATGGGCTGGAATGCGGTTTCGATGACCAGCTTGGCGAGGGTGACGATTTCGCCGTCGCCGAAACGTCTGAGGGCAAGCAGTTCGGCGGCGGACATGCATGGCTCCGGCATGGGGACTTTGCCGCGAAGTGTCCGCCGTCATCCCTGAAGAAACCGTTTCGCTAGTATGACAGTTCCATGAAACCTCAACGGCTACAAGGAGTTGAAAAAGACATCTCTCATATTGGGAGCGCCAGCAGCAGGGCGCCCCCACCGATCATCAGGACGGCGATCCAGTGAGCGGTGGAAAGCTGCTCGCCGAGGACGAGCGCGGCGAAGACCGCCACGAACACGACGCTCAATTTGTCGACCGGCGCGACCTGCGAGGCCTTGCCGATCTGCAGGGCGCGGAAATAGCAGAGCCACGAGGCGCCGGTCGCCAGGCCCGAGAGAACGAGGAAAACCCAGCTCTTCACCGGCACCGAACCCGGCGCCTGCCAGTTGCCGGCAAGCGTCAGCATGAGGGCGATCGCGACGAGGATGACGACGGTGCGCACGAAGGTCGCGAAGTCGGAATTGACGTCGGTGATGCCGATCTTGGCGAAAATCGCCGTGAGCGCGGCAAAGACGGCAGAGCCGAGCGCCCAGCCCTGCCAGGATGTCAAAAACGCCTTCACACTACACCTCCTGCGAGCATTGTCCGTGTCAACGCAAGCCCGGCCGCCACGGCGACGAGCGACAGGACGAGCGAGCCGCCGACATAAAGCGCCGCCAGCCCCGCCTCGCCACGCTCCCACAGCAGCGCCGCATCAAGCGAAAAAGCGGAGAATGTGGTGAAGCCGCCGAGGATGCCCGTCGTCAGGAAGAGGCGCATTTCCTGCGGCAGGTGCCCGCGGAAGGCGAAGATGCCGGCCACGATGCCGATCATCAGGCAGCCGAGCACGTTGATGACGAGCGTTCCGGCCGGAAAGGCCGTGCCGAAGAGCCGCGCGGCCAGCACGTTCACTCCATGGCGGCCGGCACCGCCGATGCCCGCGCCGAGAAAGACGATCAGATAGTTCATGCCCGTTGCCCTCAAGGTTCAGCGATCCGACATCCGGACAACAAAAAACCGCCCTCGGGCGGTCGCCAAACATGCTCCCGCCGTCGACGGCCATCCTTGGCCGGTCTGGCAGGAGCTATCAGCCGGTGAACGGCGGTTGTCGGGGAGCTCCATCCCCATCCCACAAGGCGATTTCTAGGCGCTGATGCCGTGCCTGTCAAACGGCTCGGCGCCGCCGTTCGAGACCGGTACACGCGAGGAAACCTCCCGCCGGCATCGTGGGCCGGTGCGGCGGGAGGCGGAGGCCGGTGGCTACTTGCGCAGCGCCAGGCCGAAGGCGATCAGCGCCCAGCCCTGCATGGCAAGGTCGAAGGCGAGGAAGAGACCGAGCAGCCAGAGGCTGTTCACCGGCCAGCCGATGAGGAAGACCACCCCGGCGAGCGCCGTGACGATACCGCCGGCCATCAGCCAGCCCCAGCCCTTTTCCGGCCGGACGCGCCAGGCGGCGAAGATGCGGAAGACACCGGCAACCAGGAGGGCCGCCGCCATCAGGAGGGTCAGCACGGCCGAGGTCAGCACCGGATTGACGAAAGCGAGCACCCCGGCCGCAAGATAGAGCAGCGCGCTCAGCGCCCAGGCGATCGTCTCCCGCCAGGCCTTGACCTGGAAGGCATGCGCCAGATGCACCGCGCCGCCGACGATCATCAACATGCCGACATAATAGACCGAGGCGACCGTCGCCATGAACAGGTTGGCCGCCGCGATGCCGCCGAAGACGAGCAGGACGACGCCGAGGGCGACGAACCAGCCCCATTTGGCGCGGACCTCCGAGAGAGGGTTCATTCCGGGAGAGAGGACCATTACACACCTCGAAAATTGAATGAAAACAAAGGTAGGTTAGCACAGAAACGATTGCTCTTGCGACATCTGATTGCGGGCGTCCGAATGTGCAAGATTTTTATTGATTGATCACTCAATTAAAAATACCCTTGCCGCAACTCTGGAGGATGGAATGCCGAAGGTCGGGATGGAGCCGGTGCGCCGCAAGGCGCTGGTGGACGCGACGCTGCGGGCGGTCGGCGATCACGGCTCGCTGACCGTCACCATGTCGGAAATCGCCCGCCATGCCGGCGTCTCGCCTGCCCTCGCCCATCACTATTTCGGCTCCAAGGAGCAGCTCGTCATCGAGACGATCCGCAGCCTGCTGCGCCAGTTGCGCCAGGATGCGGTAACCGCGCTGAAGGCCGCCGCCACACCGCGCGAAAAGCTTTCGGCGATCATCCGCGTCAATTTCCAGGCGCACCAGTTCGCGCCGGAAACGGTCGCCGCCTGGCTCGCCTTCTATTCCGAGGCGCAGCGCTCGGAAGCGGTGCGGCGGCTCCTCGTCGTCTATGCGCGGCGGCTCAATTCCAACCTGCTGTCGAGCCTCAGGCTGCTCTGCCCCGCCGGGTATGCGGCGCAGATCGCCGACGGCGCAGCGGCGATGATCGATGGCCTATACCTGCGCCAGGCGCTGAAATCCGCGCCCGTCAGCATCGAATCCTCCATCGCACTGACGGAACGCTACCTGACTGCCCAGCTTGCCGCTGTCGCAGGCGCTTCCTCCGCCGCCGCAGCCCGGCGATCACCCGTCGCACGGGAGGCGTAGAACATCCAGATGCCGCTCCCCTGCCTTTCAAGGACTGCTCCGTGACCGCCAGCAAACCGAACATCCTGATCATCATGGTCGACCAGCTCAACGGGAAATTCTTCCCGGACGGGCCGGCGGACTGGCTGCATGCGCCGCATATGAAGGCGCTGGCCGCGCGCTCGGCGCGGTTTCGCAACAACTATACGTCCTCGCCGCTCTGCGCCCCCGCCCGCGCCTCCTTCATGGCCGGGCAGCTGCCGAGCCGCACGCGGGTCTATGACAACGCCGCCGAATACGTTTCCTCCATCCCCACCTTCGCGCATCACTTGCGCCGCGCCGGCTACTACACCGCGCTGTCGGGCAAGATGCATTTCGTCGGGCCGGACCAGTTGCACGGTTTCGAGGAGCGACTGACCACCGATATCTACCCGGCCGATTTCGGCTGGACGCCGGACTATCGCAAGCCCGGCGAGCGCATCGACTGGTGGTATCACAATATGGGTTCGGTGAAAGGCGCGGGCGTCGCCGAAATCACCAACCAGATGGAATATGACGACGAGGTCGCCTTCCTCGCCGGCCAGAAGCTCTACCAGCTCGCGCGCGAAAACGACGACCAGTACCGCCGCCCCTGGTGCCTCACAGTCTCCTTCACCCATCCGCATGACCCCTATGTGGCGCGCCGCAGGTTCTGGGATCTCTACGAGGATTGCGAACACCTGATGCCGGAGGTCGGCATGCTGGAGGAACAGGACCCCCATTCCGCCCGCATCCTGCATTCCTGCGACTACCCCGCCTTCGCGATCAGCGGCGAGGACGTGCGCCGCTCGCGCCAGGCCTATTTCGCCAACATCTCCTATCTCGACGAGAAGGTCGGCGAACTGGTCGATACACTGACCCGAACGCGCATGCTGGACGACACGCTGATCCTGTTCTGCTCGGACCATGGCGACATGCTCGGCGAGCGAGGCCTCTGGTTCAAGATGAACTTCTTCGAGGGCTCGGCACGCGTGCCGCTGATGATATCCGGCCCCGGGGTGACGCCCGGCCTGCATCTCGCGCCCGTCTCCAATCTCGACGTGACGCCGACGCTCTGCGACCTTGCCGGCATTTCCATGGACGAGGTGATGCCATGGACGGACGGCGAAAGCCTCCTGCCCGTCATCGACGGCGCCGAGCGCACCACGCCCGTGCTGATGGAATATGCGGCGGAAGCCTCCTATGCGCCGCTCGTCGGCATCCGCGAGGGCAAGTGGAAATACATCCACTGCGAACTCGACCCGGAACAGCTCTACGACCTCGAAACCGATCCGCTGGAGCTGACCAATCTCGCGACCTCGGAAAACCCGGTCATCAAGGCGACGCTAGAGGCCTTTAGACAGATGCGCGAGGCGCGCTGGGACATGGCCGCCTTCGACGAAGCCGTGCGCGAGAGCCAGGCGCGGCGCTGGGTGGTCTATGAGGCGCTGCGCAACGGTGCCTACTATCCATGGGACCACCAGCCGCTGCAAAAGGCATCCGAACGCTACATGCGCAACCACATGAACCTCGACAATCTCGAGGAATCCAAACGCTACCCGCGGGGAGAATAAGATGAGAGCCCAACCGAAAGCCTCGCATTTCATAGACGGCGAATATGTCGAAGACGTTGCCGGCGCGCCGTTCGAGAGCCTCTACCCCGCCACCGGCGAGGTGATCGCGAAGCTCCATGCCGCAACACCCGCCATCGTCGAGAAGGCGATCGCCTCGGCCAAGCGCGCACAGAAGGAATGGGCGGCGATGAGCCCGACGGCGCGTGGCCGCATCCTCAAGCGCGCCGCCGACATCATGCGCGAGCGCAACCGCGAGCTTTCGGAACTCGAAACGCTCGATACCGGCAAGCCGATCCAGGAGACCATCGTCGCCGACCCGACCTCCGGCGCGGACGCCTTCGAATTCTTCGGCGGCATAGCGGCGGCAGGGCTCAACGGCGACTATATCCCGCTCGGGGGCGATTTCGCCTTCACCAAGCGCGTACCGCTCGGCGTGTGCGTCGGCATCGGCGCATGGAACTACCCGCAGCAGATCGCCTGCTGGAAGGGCGCGCCTGCCCTCATCTGCGGCAATGCCATGGTCTTCAAGCCTTCGGAAAACACGCCGCTCGGCGCGCTGAAGATCGCGGAGATCCTCCATGAAGCCGGCCTGCCGAAGGGCCTCTACAACGTCATCCAGGGGGATCGCACGACCGGGCCGCTGCTCGTCAACCATCCCGATGTCGCCAAGGTGTCGCTGACCGGCTCCGTGCCGACGGGCAAGAAGGTGGCGGGCGCCGCCGCCTCCGATCTCAAGCATGTGACGATGGAACTTGGCGGCAAGTCGCCGCTCATCGTGTTCGACGACGCCGACCTCGAAAGCGCCATCGGCGGCGCGATGCTCGGCAACTTCTATTCGACCGGACAGGTCTGCTCCAACGGCACCCGCGTCTTCGTGCAGAAGGGCATCAAGGACCGGTTCCTGTCCCGCCTCAAGGAGCGCACGGAAAAGATCCTGATCGGCGACCCGATGGAAGAGGCGACGCAGCTCGGACCGATGGTCTCGAAAGCACAGCGCGACAAGGTTCTCGACTATATCGAGAAGGGCAAGGCGGAAGGCGCAACGCTCATCACCGGCGGCGGCATTCCGAACGACGTTTCGGGCGAAGGCTACTATATCCAGCCGACCGTCTTTGCCGATGTCACCGACGAGATGACCATCGCGCGCGAAGAGATCTTCGGGCCGGTCATGTGCGTGCTCGACTTCGACAACGAGGACGAGGTGATCGCGCGCGGCAATGCCACGGAATTCGGCCTGTCGGGCGGCGTCTTCACCACCGACATCACCCGGGCGCACCGCGTCGTCGACCAGCTGGAAGCCGGCACGCTGTGGATCAACACCTACAATCTTGCACCGGTCGAGATTCCCTTCGGCGGCTCCAAGCAGTCAGGCTTCGGCCGCGAGAACTCGCTGGCCGCGCTGGAGCACTATTCCGAGCTGAAGACGGTGTACGTCTCGATGGGCAAGGTCGAGGCGCCTTACTGAGGTTTCGCCCGTCCTGACGATGGGCGCATGAAGAAAAACGGGCTGGGGACCGCCATGCAGAACGCAGACTACATCATCGTCGGATCGGGCTCCGCAGGCTCGGCGCTGGCCTACCGGCTTTCGGAGGACGGCAAGCATACGGTCATGGTGCTGGAATATGGCGGCTCGGATATCGGGCCGTTCATCCAGATGCCGGCGGCGCTTGCCTGGCCGATGAGCATGAAGCGCTACAACTGGGGCTACCTCTCCGAACCCGAGCCGAACCTCAACAACCGGCGCATCACCGCGCCGCGCGGAAAAGTGCTCGGCGGCTCGTCCTCGATCAACGGGCTCGTCTATGTGCGCGGCCATGCGGAGGACTTCAACCGCTGGGAAGAGCTTGGCGCGCGCGGCTGGGCCTATGCGGACGTGCTGCCTTACTACAAGCGCATGGAGACCTCGCAGGGCGGCGAAGCTGGCTGGCGCGGCACGGACGGGCCGATGCATGTGCGGCGCGGGCCGGTGACGAACCCGCTCTTCCACGCCTTCATCCAGGCAGGCCAGCAGGCAGGCTTCGAGTTGACGGACGATTACAACGGCTCCAAGCAGGAAGGTTTCGGCCTGATGGAGCAGACGATCCACAACGGCCGGCGCTGGTCGGCGGCCAACGCGTATATGCGCCCCGCCATGAAGCGCCAGAACGTTTCGCTGGTGCGCTGCTTCGCCCGCAAGGTCGTTATCGAAAACGGTCGCGCGGTCGGCGTCGAGATCGAGCGGAACGGCAAGGTCGAGGTGGTGAAGGCGAACCGCGAGGTGATCGTCTCGGCCTCCTCCTTCAACTCGCCGAAGCTCCTGATGCTGTCCGGCATCGGCCCGGCGCAGCACCTCAAGGACATGGGCATCGAGGTGAAGGTCGACCGGCCGGGCGTCGGCGCCAACCTTCAGGACCACATGGAGTTCTATTTCCAGCAGATCTCCACCAAGCCGGTCTCGCTGTATTCCTGGCTGCCGTGGTTCTGGCAGGGCGTGGCGGGCGCGCAATGGCTGCTTTCCAAGGGCGGGCTTGGCGCTTCCAACCAGTTCGAGGCCTGCGCGTTCCTGCGCTCGGCGCCGGGGCTGAAGCAGCCCGATATCCAGTATCACTTCCTGCCCGTCGCCATTTCCTATGACGGCAAGGCGGCGGCCAAGAGCCACGGCTTCCAGGTGCATGTCGGCTACAACCTGTCGAAGTCGCGCGGCAACGTGACCCTGCGCTCGTCCGACCCGATGGCCGATCCGGTCATCCGCTTCAACTATATGAGCCACGAGGAAGATTGGGTGAAGTTCCGCCACTGCGTGCGCCTCACCCGCGAAATCTTCGGCCAGAAGGCGTTCGACGACTTCCGGGGGCCGGAAATCCAGCCGGGCGAAGGTGTCGAGACGGACGATCAGATCGACGCCTTCCTGCGCGAGCATCTGGAAAGCGCCTACCATCCCTGCGGCACCTGCCGCATGGGTGCGGCGAGCGACCCGATGGCGGTGGTCGATCCGGAAACCCGCGTCATCGGCGTCGATGGCCTCAGGGTCGCCGATTCGTCGATCTTCCCGCATGTGACCTACGGCAACCTCAATGCACCGTCGATCATGACCGGCGAGAAGGCGGCGGACCACATTCTCGGCAAGCAGCCGCTGGCCCGCTCCAACCAGGAGCCCTGGACGAACCCCCGCGCCGCGGTGAGCGACCGGTAGAAATTCGGACCATAGGGAATCCCACGGACCCAGCCCGATATTTCCGGCCTCGTCATCGACGAGGAGGGTCCGTGGGGCGAACGTCGGGGGGCATCCACCCCCGACGTCAGATGAAGGCGATCCAGCGCCCGGCTAGCAGGGCGCCGATCCAGACCGCTAATGACAATAGCGCCTGCACCCGCAGCACCGGGCTGATCGTGCTCGTTTCCAGCGCCGTGCGCCAACCGCCGCCAAGGTGCAGGAGCAGGGCGTTGGCAATGCCCAGGGAGACAAGCGACACTTTCGCCAGGAAGGCGGGATTGCCGGCATATTCCTGCGGGCGGACGGAGAAGAGACAGAGGCCGGTGAGGATCGCCAGTGCGACGCCGACGGCCGCGCTGCGCGACAGGAGCGGACCGATGGCCGCGATGGGCGCCGATCGGACAACTCCGAGCAGCCGCAGATCGAGCGGCACGATGGCGCCGACGATGAGGCCGATCGCCAGGATATGCGCGGCATTCACGGCGAGATAGAGCGTCGCCGACCCCTTCAGGGCGACGGCGACAGGCGTTGCAGCGAGCCAGGCGAGCGCCTCCATCCCGGCCTCGTCAGTTGGTCCGTATCCGTTCCGGGTAGATATCGTAGACCTTGCCGGCGACCGTGATGCGCACGGCTTTCATGCGCTTCTCGTTTGCGTCCAGCGAGCGGTTGCCGAGCACCACGACCTCGTCGCCGGGTTTGGCCGACATATCGTCGAAACCCGCCCGCTCCGTCTGGCGCGGATTGCCGAGTTCGATCTTCCACAGACCGTCGGCGGCCTCGACGTCCAGCGAGGGATGCGGCGGCGCGACCACGACGGAAACGACCTTGCCGGTGAGTTCCGTCTGCTCCTCCTCCGCCCAACCCCATCCATGATGGGCAAAAGCGGCGATAGCGGTCAATACAACGATGGCGGCTGCAAGGGCGGGCATCTTTCCTGCGATCTGCATGACATGCTCCTTCCTGAAACCCTGGAGAAGATAGAATACACTTGCTGCCCGGCGAGAGCGTTCAAGCATTTTTGAACGGCGTCCGCGCGGGCACGGCATGGCAATAATCTACTATTTTTGTAGAATAATATCAAAGCCTTCCCCGGCGGCAGGATTTCTGCTGCCGGGCGAAGATGGAGAGATATTTGCTCTTGCGCCTGAGGCTTTGGAAATCCGTTTTGCTGTCTCCCCTTTGCCGGGCCTGCGATAATCCGGGAAATTCTCGCAAAGGCACGACACGGCATGACTGCTCTCACCGGAAACGGGGCTGCTGAGGCCCTGAACGACAAACTCGCCAGCCTCGACCTTGGCGGGCGGCTTGCGCTCGTGGCCGGGCTTGGCGGGCGCACCGTCTTCACCACCAGCCTCGGCATCGAGGACCAGGTCATCACCGCCGCCATCGGCACCGACCGACTTGCCATCGACGTCGTGACGCTGGAGACCGGCAGGCTCTTCAAGGAGACCGTCGATCTCATCGACGAGACCGAGGGCCAGTACGGCATATCCATCACCCGCCATGCGCCGGTTCAGGACGATATCGACGCCTATGCGGAAAAATACGGCCTCAACGGCTTCTACGAGAGCGTCGAGGCCCGCCACGCCTGTTGCGGCGTGCGCAAGCTGAAGCCGCTTGCGCGCGCGCTCGACGGGGCATCCTTCTGGATCACCGGCCTTCGCCGCGGCCAGTCCGGCAACCGGGCCGACACGCCCTTTGCCGAGTTCGACGCCGATCGCAATCTCGTCAAGATCAACCCCCTGGCCGACTGGGACATCGAGCGCATCAAGGCCTATGTGGCCGACAATGCGGTGCCGGTAAACCCGATGCATGGCCGCGGCTATCCCTCCATCGGCTGCGAGCCCTGTACGCGCGCCATCAAGCCGGGCGAGCCCGAGCGCGCCGGCCGCTGGTGGTGGGAGAACGACGAGAAGCGCGAATGCGGCCTGCACGTTGCCGAGGCCGCCGCCTCCCCCATCCCGGCCCCCACCGCCGCCTGACAGACACCCCGCCCCTCCCAAGGCGATCCATCCGGAGTAGAGTTTTAATGTCCGATATCCGTCCCGAAGCGGAAGCCAAGCACAATGCGACGCAGAAACCCCCGCTCGATCCGCATCTGAAGGCGCTGGAAAACGAGGCCATCCACATCTTCCGTGAAGTCGCCGCCGAATTCGAGCGTCCCGTCATGCTCTATTCCGTCGGCAAGGACTCCTCCGTCCTGCTGCATCTGGCGCGCAAGGCCTTCTATCCCGGCCGCGTGCCCTTCCCGCTGCTGCACGTCAACACGGGCTGGAAATTTTCCGAGATGATCGCCTTCCGCGACAGGATCGTCGCCGACTACGATCTCGACCTCATCGAATATATCAATCCGCGCGGTGCGGACGAAAACGTCACGCCCTTCACCCACGGCTCTTCCCGCTATACCGACATCATGAAGACCGAGGCGCTGCGCCAGGCGCTCGATGCCGGCAAGTACGACGCGGCCTTCGGCGGCGCACGGCGCGACGAGGAAGCCTCGCGCGCCAAGGAGCGCATCTATTCGTTCCGCACGCCGGACCACCGCTGGGACCCGCGCAACCAGCGCCCGGAACTGTGGAACGTCTATAACGGCATGATCCGCCAGGGCGAGAGCGTGCGCGCCTTCCCGCTCTCCAACTGGACCGAGGTGGACATCTGGCGCTACATCCAGGCCGAAGACATCCCGATCGTGCCGCTCTACTTCGCGAACAAGCGCCCCTATGTCGAGCGCGACGGCATGATGATCATGGCCGAGGATCCGCGCCTCGAACTGCTGCCCGGCGAAACGAAGCAGGAAGGCGTCATCCGCTTCCGCACGCTCGGCTGCTTCCCGCTGACCGGCGCCATCCGCTCCTCCGCCACCACGCTCGACGACATCATCGCCGAGCTGGAGACCGCCACCGTCTCCGAACGCCAGGGCCGCGCGATCGACCGCGACCAGTCCGGCTCCATGGAAAAGAAGAAACGCGAAGGGTATTTCTGAGATGACCGTTTCCGCCACTGCAACCGCAGCCGTCCTGCCGGTCGAAGAGCCCGCACGCGCGATCCGCGATTCCCGCCCGCTTCGCCTCATCACCTGCGGCTCTGTCGACGACGGCAAGTCGACGCTGATCGGCCGCCTGCTCTGGGACACCAAGGCGGTCAAGGAAGACCAGGCCGCCACGCTCCACCGCGACAGCGGCAAGCAGAACGATCTCGGCCTGCCCGATTTCGGGCTGCTGCTCGACGGCCTGCAGGCCGAACGCGAACAGGGCATCACGATCGACGTCGCCTACCGCTATTTCTCGACGGATCGCCGCTCCTTCATCGTCGCCGACACGCCCGGCCACGAGCAATATACCCGCAACATGGCGACCGGCGCTTCAACGGCGGACCTTGCCGTGCTTCTGGTCGATGCCCGCACCGGCATTCTCGAGCAGACGCGCCGCCACGCCACCATCGCCACGCTGATGGGCATCCGCCAGTTCGTGCTCGCGGTCAACAAGATCGACCTGACGAACTACGACCGCGCCCGCTTCATCGAGATCGTGCACGATTTCAAGGAATTCGCCCTGACGCTCGGCGTCAAGCAGATCACCGCCATCCCGATCTCGGCGCTGAAGGGCGAGAACGTCGTCTATGACGGCCGCGCAGCCATGCCCTGGTATGACGGCCCGACGCTGGTCGAGACGCTGGAAAAGGCGACGACCCGCTCGAACCAGACGGTCGGCTTCCGCCTGCCGGTGCAGCGCGTCTCGCGCCCCGGCGAGAGTTTCCGCGGCTATCAGGGCACGGTCGCCGGCGGCTCGGTGAAGCCGGGCGATTCGGTCGTCGTGCTGCCCTCCGGCATGGTGGCCAATGTCAGCAAGATCGTTACCTTCGACCTCGTGCGCAACGCGGCCGTCGCCGGCGATGCCGTCACGCTCGTGCTCGACCGGCAGGTGGATGTGGCGCGCGGCGACATGATCGTCGCCATCGACAGCCAGCCCATGACCGGCCGGGGCTTTGACGCCCAGCTCGTCGCCCTCCAGCCGGAAGGCATCGAACCGGGCAAGCGCTACTGGCTGAAGAGCGGGTCGCGCCGCCAGCGCGTCAGCATCGAGCCGGTCAGCCAGCTGGACCTGAAAACCTCGAAGTGGAATGCGGCGGAAAAGCTCGGCATGAACGGCATCGGCAAGGTGCACCTGTCCTTCGACGAGCAGGCGATCTTCGACACCTACGAGCAGAACCGCACCACCGGCGCCTTCATCCTGATCGATCCCGACACCAACAACACGGTGGCCGGCGGCATGATCACCGGCCGCCGCTCGGAGCTTGGCGGCATCCACAAGGACGACCAGCGCGTGCTGCTCTCCCTGCCGGCGGACCTCGCCGAAAGGATCATGGCGAGCGAACTCTTCGCAAGCCGCCGCCAGGATGTCGACGTGCGCCACACGAGCGCGGGCCGCGCCTTCGAACTTCTGGCCGATCTGGACGAATAGAATTTTGCTGCCGCAGACATGAAAAAGGGGCCTTCAGGCCCCTTTTTACTTGCAGCCCCGAATCCCGCTCAGAAGAAGAAGTACCAGAGCAGGACCACGAGGAAGAGCGGCACGCCCATCAGCCAGAGGATCAAAGCCCGAGCCATCGCATTTTCCTTTCATAATCTTGTCTGACAGGAAACGTGCTCTGGTGCGATTTGTTCCATCGCCGGTTGGCGACGAAGGGCGCCGAAGCGCCCTTGCGATCAGCGGGCCGGCGCTTCGGCGCGGGTGGCTTCCTCGCCGTTCGGCACCTGCGAGAAGTAGTTGGCCAGGAACGCGCCGGAAATATTGTGCCAGACGCTGAAGATGGCGCTCGGCACGGCCGCGACCGGCGAGAAGTGCGCGTTCGCCAGCGCAGCGCCGAGGCCGCTGTTCTGCATGCCGACCTCGATGGCGATCGCCTTGCGCTTTGCGACAGAAAGGCCGGTGGCGCGGGCGGCGAAATAGCCAAGCAGGTAGCCGATGCCGTTGTGCAGCACGACAACGGCGAAGATCATCAGGCCGGACGTAGCAATGGCGCCCTTGCTGGCGCCGACGACGGCGGCAACGATGAGCACAATGCCCGCAACGCTGACGAGCGGCAGCGCCGGAACGGCGGCCTTCACGACGCCGGGCAGCAGCTTCTGCAGCAGAAAGCCGAGAGCGAGCGGCACGAGAATCACCTTCACGATGCTGATGAACATGGCCATGGCATCGACCGGCAGGAACTGGCTGGCGAAGAGCCAGACGAGAAACGGCGTGACGATCGGGGCCGCCAGCGTCGTGACGCTGGTGCAGGCGACGCTGAGCGCCACGTCGCCCTTGGAGAGGTAGGTCATGACATTGCTCGAGGTGCCGCCCGGGCAGCAGCCGACGAGGATGACACCTGCGGCGACTTCCGGCGACATCGGGATGATCATGGTGAGCGCGACAGCGATCAGCGGCATGATCAGGAACTGCGACGCCACGCCGATGCCGACATCGACCGGCCGCTTGGCCACTTCCTTGAAATCGTCCAGCGAGAGCGTCAGGCCCATGCCGAACATGATGATGCCGAGCAGCGTAACGATGTAGGGCGTCAGTTGCTTGAAGGTATCGGGCAGGATGAAGCCGAGAACGGCAAAGAGGATGACCCAGAGGGCGAAGGTCTTTCCGACGAAGGCGGAAAGAGAAGCAATGGCTTTCACGGTTTTACTCCACGTGTTGACATGCGCACGGCCTACGCTTCGCGGCCCTGCATTTCAACCCGCTAAAATTAGCGAAAAATTGCGCCCGATGCCTCTTCCCCGAAAGATTGCATTCCTTGGGGCGCATGCAACGAAACTATCGGAAAGCCTCGCAAGACAGCCAGCGCTTCAATCCTTCCCGTCCTGCGGTGCGGCCTCGGCCGAAACGCGTTCCGCGCCCTGGACAACCATCTTGCCGAGGATGAAGAGCACGACGAAGCAAGCAGCGGTGGCGACGGCGGCGACGAACCAGTAGCCGAGCCCGACGGAAAGACCGACCGCGCCGGCCAGCCACATGCCTGCCCCCGTCGTCAGCCCTTTCACCTCGCCCCGTGAAAAGACGATCATCCCGGCGGCAAGGAAGGCGACGCCGGAGGTGACCGCCTCGATCACGCGCAACGGATCAATGCGCACCTGCTCGTCGGAAAAGCCGGCCATGTGCACGCTCTCGATGGAAAGAAGCGAGAAGACGCAGGCCGAAAGCGACACGAGGATGTGCGTTCTCAGTCCCGCCGGCCGGGACCGGTATTCCCGCTCCGCGCCCAAAACGGCGCCCAGCAGAATCGCGCCCAGCATGCGCGCAAGCATGACCGGATAGGGCACTTCGGTTCTCGGAAAGAAATCGGCGAGGATCTGTTCCATGGCGATGGAAACGGGCGAAACGTGAAGCGGTTCCGCTCGAAGGCGAACGAATGCGAGAATTCTGCCGGCGCATCGGCATTTTCGTCAAGCCAGTGGATTTTTTTGATATTTTGCGCTTGTCGAAACGGAAACCCTGTTCTATAGGATGCGCCGCTGGTCACGGAGTGTAGCGCAGTCTGGTAGCGCACCACGTTCGGGACGTGGGGGTCGCAAGTTCGAATCTTGCCACTCCGACCAGCGGAAAAGCCTCAACTTTCGGGGCTTTGATACTTCCCGAAAAAAACCATAGAAATCCAAGTTTATTTGAAGCCGACCGTGTCGGAACGCGCTTGCTGCTGCCTGCCGGAAATCCGGGCTGGCCGGGCCTATCCGCGGCAGGCGGGGAAAACGGCTTGATCGACGTCTTCCCCCTGTCGGAATCTCTCCCTACGCTACGGGTTAGCGTGGCACAGGAAAGGAGACCATCATGTCGCACGCCCTCAAGGCCTCTCTGATCGGCCTCACCGCCGCTCTCTTGGCGCTTCCCGCCGTTGCGGGCGGGTTGGAGCCAATCCCGGGCAGCATCACCTATAACGGCCAGCCGCGCACGAAGCTCACAAAGGCTCCGATCGGCAGCACGTTCAGCCACAACGTCTCCGATCCATCGACGAGGCAGGATTATGTGGAAGTGTACCGGATCCTGCCGGACCGATCGCTTGAGATCGTGAGCCGGCGCCTCTACGGGCCAATCGACGATTGACGGCCGCGCAATCTGGAAGGACCACCTGCCGGAAGCGCGTAGGCCTATGGCTGAAGATTGGCGGACCTGACCGCCGACGACAAGCCTGCCACGCTGCGTGACGAGGCGAGCCTTTCGCGATGCGGGGCGGGTTCAGGTTCTGGTTCAGGTTCTGGCGGCCGTGCGTCGTGCGGCCGTTCTATCTTGAAGCGGCAGCTGTCAATTTCCGAACATGACATGCGTGTCTGAAGCTGCGACTTGGCGAACTCCACCAGATCGCGATCCTCTGGCGTCACGTTGTCGATATAGACAGGGACCATCGCGAGCAATTCAGGCGGCACTGCGGAACTGTAGACTTTGACGATCACGGCGCTTGACATATCTGCCCTCCACAAATGAGCGACCGGGTTGCATTCCAGTCATTACTTACGGATGAAAGGGCGAAAGTATTCGATCGCCTGCCCCGTCAACGGCGGGTGGCATGCTTGCCGATGACCGCCCTTGCCGTCAGATCAGGAACATCAGCGGCGGAATCGCCAGAGCGAGCAGGCTGGCCAGCGTTGCCAGAGCGAACCGCATGAGGGTCCGGTCATAGGCCTTTTGCTTTTCTGTCCGTACTGCCATTTCGAGTCTCCTCGCCACCGCACACGCCATGCGGGAATATTGTCGGATACAATAGTAAAGGAAGTATTCAACGAGCCGGCGCGTGCGGCGGGGCCCGCGAACTGTTGCAAATCCGCAAGTTTCCCGACCCTTCGATAGGGACGGTTGCAAAGTCGGCGCGGCGGCAATTCCCCTTTTACGCGAGCTGCGCTATGGCGAATCGAAGCTCCAAGCTCCGAGTCGCCGGAGCATGGCGCACGAAATCCGAGGAAATCGCACCCATGACGTCCCGCATTGCAATCCTGGCAGGTCTCGCGCTTGCCCTCACCGCATGCACCACCGCCACCATCGCTTCCAATCCGCTGCAGGCGCGCTGGAACGGCAAGACTGCCGGCAGCTTCTTCGCAGCCTACGGTCCGCCGGTCTCCGACACGGCCAGCGCGGGCGGCACGACGCTCTACAAGTGGCGCGGCGGTTTCGTGAAGGGCAAGTCCTGTACGGTCGAACTGACTGTCAACGAGGCCTACCGCATCAACAACATCCGCGCTGTCGGCGACCGCGTCGATCCGAAGGGCGGCCCGACCCATTGTGAAAAGGTTCTGGACGCCGCCGGCGAAGCAAAGTGATCGCCGGCTGAGACCGATCGTTCGAAGGGCCGTGCGGCAACGCATGGCCCTTTTTTCTGGAGGAGAGAATGGACGAAGACCGCCTGTATCACGACCCGGCGCTTGCCGATTTCTACGATCTGGAAAACGCCTGGGATCGGTCGGGAGACTTCGCCTTCTGCCGGGCGCTTGCGGAGGGCGCGGCAAGCGTGCTCGACCTCGGCTGCGGCACGGGTGAACTTGCCGTTGCCCTGTCGGGCGGCAGAACCGTTGCCGGGGTCGATCCGGCCGCTCCCATGCTTGCCATCGCCAGGGAAAAAACCGGCGCGCAGGGCGTGACATTCGTGGAAGGCGACGCGCGCACGGTGCGCCTTGCCCGCCGCTTCGATCTTGTCGTGCTGACCGGTCACGCCTTCCAGGTCTTCCTGACGGTAGAGGATCGCCGGGCGGTCCTTGCCACCATCGCCACGCATCTTGCGCCCGGTGGCCGCTTCATCTTCGACAGCCGCAACCCCACCTGTCGGGAATGGGAGGAATGGGGGCCGGAAGCCTCCATGCGTCTCGTCGAGCACCCTCGCTTCGGTACGGTCGCCGCGTGGAACGACGTGGATTTCGACGCCGCGATCGGCATCGTCACCTATGAGACCCACTACGAGATCCGCGCGACGGGCGTGCGCCTTTCGGCCACGTCCCGCATCGCCTTCCCCGAAAAGGCGGAGCTGGAGGCGCTGATCGCCGAAGCCGGCCTTGCGGTCGAGCGCTGGCTGGGCGACTGGGACGGCAATGCATGGCAGCCGGGCGCCAAGGAACTGATCCCCCTCGGCGCCCTCGCCTGACATGCGCAACATCAGGCTTTAACGCATTGTCCGAGGCCGAAGCGAAATCGCTTCGGCTGGAAATGCAGTGTTCGCCTGCCGCATTGTCCGACGCCGAAGCGAGAACGCTTCGGCTGGAAATGCTAGATCGAACGCATCATGCCGCCATCGACGCGCAGGTTCTGGCCGGTGATGTAGCCGGCGCCCTCGGAGGCGAGGAAAGCGACAGTGGCGGCGATTTCCTCCATCGTGCCGTAGCGCTTCATCGGCACGCTTTCGCGGCGCGCCTCGGTGCCCGGCAGACTGTCGATCCAGCCCGGCAGGACATTGTTGATGCGCACATTGTCCGCCGCATAGGTGTCCGCAAAGATCTTCGTATAGGCGGCAAGACCGGCGCGGAAAACGGCCGAGGTCGGGAAGACCGCCGAAGGCTCGAAGGCCCAGGCGGTGGAAATATTGACGATCGCGCCGGACTTCTGCGCCTTCATGACGGGCGCCACCAGCCGCACCGGCCGGATGACGTTCATCAGGTAGGTGTCCATGCCCTTGTGCCAGTCCTCGTCGGTGATCGCGGTGATTTCGGCGCGCGGGCCATGGCCGGCGCTGTTGACGAGCACGTCGATGCGGCCCCAGGTCGACACGGCAAGGTCCACCAGCCCCTTGAGGTCGTCGTTCGACTGGTTGGAGCCGGTGACGCCAAGGCCGCCCAGTTCCTTCGCCAGCGCCTCGCCCTTGCCGGAGGAGGAGAGAATCGCCACTTTGAATCCGTCCGCTGCCAGCCGCCGTGCAGCCGCCGCCCCCATCCCGCTGCCGCCGGCTGTGATGACCGCTACCTTGTTCATGCTCATGCTGTTGTCTCCCATTGTTGAAAGACGGTGATAACACTATCTGCCGGCATGAACGAAGGGGCTTGCGTGCAAAATGCACGGCTGGATGGCAGGGCTGGAAATGCGAAGCCCGCCGGCATGACCGGCGGGCTTCATTGTGGATCGGTCCGGGATCGTGGATCAGTCCAGGAGGTCGGCCGGAACCTTGCCGCCGTTCTCGGCCAGCGCCTTCATCAGCGCCTTGTGCAGCCAGACGTTCATGGTGGCGGAATCGTTCTTGTCGCCGGTATAGCCGAGTTCATCGGCCAGTTCCTTGCGGGCGGAAAGGCTGGAATCCAGGTCGAGCGCCTTCATCATGTCGACGATGGAGCGGCGCCAATCGAGCTTCTGGCCGTTTTTCTTGACCGCTGCATCCATGATGGCGGCGACATCCACCGCAGCGCCAGCCGTCTTGTTCTCGGCCGGCTTTGCAGCCGCATCGTTGCCGGCGGTGGTCGGCGTCGCGGAAACGTCGGCCGTCACCGGCTTGGTGCTTCCGGCGGTGATCGTCTCGTTTGCGGCGGTTTCCGCAGACGTGTCCTGCGCTGCCTTGCCAAACAGCTTTTCCTTGATGGAACTGAAAATACCCATATCTGACTCCCTGTTGATTCTCGCCGGCTCTGACCCCGCGTGACGAGATAATAGGGAGCTTGCCCGTCATTTCAATGAAGTTGCTTCGTATTCCCGCGCGCCGGCAGATCGCCGGCCTGCCGCCTGGCGTCCACGCTCCGCCACGCTTTCGGGGAAAAGCCGATACCGGAGTCAGAAAGCTGAAGGAAAAGCTCAATCCCCTAGAATAGGTGAACTCGCCGCCCGGCTACTCATGCAACAAAAAACCGGCCCCGCAAAGCGAGGCCGGCTTACAGTTTGTATTGTTCCAACTCCTAGGCGGAGCGGAACTCACGCGACGTCAAGATTGCGTGAGGCTTACTCGGTGCCGCCCGTGCCGCCAGTGCCGCCAGCGGCGCCGCCGAGATGCTTGCCCTGTGCCTCGTCCATCTTATTCGAGAGTGCGCCAAAGGTTTCGTTCAGCGTTCCGCCGAGCGTCGTTGCACCCGCGATGAGAGCAACAGAAATAAGTGCAGCGATCAGGCCGTATTCGATGGCCGTCGCGCCAGATTCATCTTTCATCAGGCGTGCAAGAAGCTTCGTCATGTAGTTTCTCCATATGAACAGGTGACTGAGAAGGTTCCATGTGTCTCAGATGAAGCAACTATGCCCACCGGAGATTGAAAAAGGCATAAATAAGTCGGTTAATCGTATATAAATTTGATCGCTAAAACACGACCGCTTTGAGAGCACTTCCGGCAGTTAAGCCCCGCCCCCTATTCGCCGTTTAGATATCTCCGCCCTAAAATAGAAAGAAAACAGCATAGGTTTCATTTCGGGTCAGATGGCCCAGAACGAGCCAGATATTTTCAAGGCAAGCTGCCCTTCGGCATGCTCGTGCGCTTGCTGAGCAAAGAAGGTCCGCGTGAAGCATCCATGCGTCCGCAACACTTACTCAACGCCAATGTTTTCAAGTACTTTATTGAAAAATAAACCGTGGCTGGGGCGCCAGGATTCGAACCTGGGAATGCCGGTACCAAAAACCGGTGCCTTACCGCTTGGCGACGCCCCACCACGGCGGGAGCCTGATAGCAAAGCGGGACGGTGCGGACAATGGTTAACTTCCGCATTCGTGCGATTATTCTCAAGCCCCTCGCCGATTTCGCCCGGCCGGGCCGCTTCGCGCTTGGCAGGTCCGGTGCGCGGCGATAGGGTCCGGCCCGAAACCTGCCCTTGCCAAGGATCCCGCATGCCCCAGTCCCACGCCCGTCCGCCGGCCGTGCCCAGCGCTCTTCTCGACGATGGGCTCGCGTGCGCCGTGTGCCCGGATTTCGAGCCGGGCGGCGACAGGCCGATGAGTGCCATGGAACTCGAATACAGGCGACGCGCGCCATGAGCACCGGCAAGGACGAAAGCCCGCATTTCGATCTGGAATTCAAGCCGGCCTATGGCGAGGCCCTGCCGGTGGCCGCGCGCGTGCAGCGGCTCACCGTCAACAATCCAAGCGCCTTCACCTTCCACGGCACGAACAGCTACATTGTCGGCGACCGTTCGGTGGCGGTGATCGATCCCGGCCCGGAAGACGAGGCGCATTTCAACGCGCTGATGCAGGCGCTTGCCGGCCGCGAGGTGACACATATCGCCGTCAGCCACACCCATCGCGACCACTCGCCCCTCGCCCGCCGCCTGAAGGCCGAGACCGGCGCGACCATAGTGGCGGAAGGCCCCCACCGGGCGGCGCGTCCGCTGCATGCCGGCGAAAGCAATCCCTTCGCCGAAAGCTCCGATACGGACTTCGTGCCGGATGTCACGCTCGGCCATGGCGACAGGGTGGAGGGCGACGGCTGGGCGCTGACGGCGCTGCTGACGCCCGGCCATACCGCCAACCACGCGGCCTTCGCGCTGGACGGGCCGGACGGCATCGTGTTTTCCGCCGACCACGTCATGGCCTGGGCGACGACCATCGTCGCCCCGCCCGATGGCGCCATGGCGGACTACATGGCCTCGCTGGAGCGATTGCTGGAGCGGGACGACCGCATCTACTTCCCCGGCCATGGCGGGCCTGTGACGGAGCCTGCCGCGTTCCTGCGGGGGCTTCGCACCCACCGGCGCATGCGCGAGCGGGCGGTGCGCGAGCGCATCCGTGTCGGCGACCGGCTGATCGCGGACATGGTGAAGGTGATCTACCGCGAGACCGATCCGCGCCTGCATGGCGCAGCGGCGCTCTCGGTGCTGGCGCATCTGGAGGATCTCGTGGCGCGCGGCGAGGTCGTCACCGAGGGACCGCCCTCGCTGGCCGGGCTCTATTTCCCTGCCCCCTGACGTTCCCTTCCGCCTCAGTCGCCCGCAATGCCGAGCAGTTCGGCGTCGAGCGCCTTGAGGTAGCCTTCCACCATGCGCGCGCCCATGCCCAGATCGTGCGACCCGTAGCGCGAGGCCGCGCGCATGTCGACCAGCGTCGTTTCCGCCTCCTCGCGCAGGCGAATGACCACGTCGAAGCGGAAGCCGAAGACCGGCGAGCGCCATTCGCCCTGGAGCAGCACGTCGCCTGGGCCGCCGATGCGGGGGGTGAGCGGCGTTTCGAGCGGCCGGGCCTCGGGGATCGGCACCTCGCTGGCCAGTTCGGCGCTGCGCGCCGTCTTGGCCGGATCGACGACGAGGTCTTCGAGGTCGGCCAGGATGTTGTCGAGCCCGTCCTCGACGGTGATCGTGATGCCATAGGCCGTCGCCACCTTGCGCACGCCCTGATAGACGCGATCGAGCGCGCCTTCATAGCGCCGCCCGGACAGGCCGGGATAGGCTTCGAGCTGCACCTCGCGGTCACGCTGCGTCACCACGCTGGAGCGCGGCAGCCAGTCCTGCTGGACGGCGGGCACGGCAAGCCACGGCGGTGGCATCGCGGCGTCCGTCGTCACGTCGTAGAGCGCGGGATTATAGAAATAGGAATAGGCGGCCGCCCCGGCCACGCCGAGCGGCAGCAGCGACAGCAGCAGCGCCATGAAGGACGCCTTGCCGCCCCGCGCACCGATCTGCCAGAGGCGCACCAGGCCGAACGCCGCCAGCAGCAAGGCGAGCCCCGCCATGGCGGCGGCAAATCCGGCGAGTACGAGGAAATGCGGCGTCGTCAGCGGCCCGAAGCGGTGCGACAGCACGACGGCAATGAACAGCAGGCAGGAAAACAGCGCCAGACGCCGCGCCCAGTGCGCCGCATGGGAAACGGGCCGTTCGTACTGGATCGTGATTGCCATGGCCTCACCGGATGCGCGCGGCGCCGCTGCCGCTTCCTGTTCCTAGCGCAGAGCGCTGCGTTTTTCCACCGCTCCGGTGCGGCATTGCGTCCGTGACTTGCCGGCCACGCGCGGCGAAAATCCTTGCGTGCCGCAAAATTGCCATGCTCGTTAACGAGTTTTCACCGACGGGGGAAGTTTGTTTTCATGCGGTTCCGCGCCGACGGAACTGCGCTAGGAGCAAGACGATGTTGCCGACGCAGACCGCTGCCGACACACCTGTCGCCACCAATGCTGGCGAGCCCGCCCTCCCCCTGGAACTTCTGGAACTCGAACTTTCGCTCGACGGCTTTGCCGGCGAGGAGGAAGGCTTTGCCGAGGCGGTGCGCCATGCCGCAACACAGGTCGGCGGCGATTTCCTCTTCGACCTGCCCGCCTCCGGCCTTGCTGAAGACTGCCTGCGCATCGCGGCGCTACGCGTGCCGAAGGGCGAAGACGGCGCGCTTGCCGTGGTTTTCGCTCTGCTCGATACAGAAGGCGCGACGATCCGGGTGGAGCATCCCGATGAAAACACCGAGGGCCTGAAGCGTTTCGCTGATGCCTTCGTCGATGTGCTCGAACGCATCTGAGACCTTGCCGGCAGGAGCCGACAGGCCTATCTCCATGGCGCGTAACAGTTCGCCCGGAGCCTGCATGTCCACGATCTTTCCAAGACTAGCCGTCCTCGCCGCCGCCGCCATCCTTCTGGCAGGGTGCCAGACGGCGGAGGAGGTTCGCGCCAACGATGAGAACCGCTGCGCATCATACGGCTTCCGCCCCCGCACCGATGCCTTTGCCGAATGCCTTCAGCGCATCGACCTCGACCGCAGGCAAAGCCTGCGCCAGTCGAGCCGCGACGCGCTCTTCATGCCGCCGCCCGTCATCGTCGTACACGAACGCCGCCACTGAGGCGGTTCAGGCCTTGTTTTGGCGCAAAACCGCTACGCGCTTTTGCTGGAATTGCCGTTAAAGGCGGCCTGTGCCGCTGCAAGCCGCGCGATCGGCACGCGGAAGGGCGAGCAGGACACGTAGTCAAGCCCCGCCTCTTCGCAGAAATGGATCGAGGCCGGATCGCCGCCATGTTCGCCGCAGATGCCGAGCTTGAGGTCGTTGCGCGTGCGCCGGCCGCGTTCGGCGGCGATGCGGATGAGTTCGCCCACACCGTCGAAATCGAGCTGCACGAACGGGTCCTGCTCGACGATGCCCTTCTGGATATAGGTCGAGAGGAAGGCGGACGCATCGTCGCGCGAAATGCCGAAGGTCGTCTGCGTCAGGTCGTTGGTGCCGAAGGAGAAGAATTCCGCCGATTCGGCGATGACATGGGCGCGAAGGGCCGCGCGCGGCAGCTCGATCATCGTGCCGACGAGATATTCGATGGCAACGCCGGTCTCGGCGATCACCGCTTGGGCGACCGCCTCGATGCGCGCCTTCACATAATCCAGCTCAGCCTTGAGGCTGACGAGCGGCACCATGATCTCCGGCACGACGGCAGCGCCCGTCGTGCGGGCCGCCTCGGCGGCGGCCTCGAAGATGGCGCGGGCCTGCATCTCGGCGATCTCCGGATAGGAAATCGCGAGCCGGCAGCCGCGATGGCCGAGCATGGGGTTGAACTCGTGCAGCGTATCGACGCGGCGGCGCAGCACGGTCTCGTCGATTGCGAGCGCGCTCGCCACTTCGGCGATCTCCTCGTCGCTCTTCGGCAGGAATTCGTGCAGCGGCGGGTCGAGCAGGCGGATCGTTACCGGCAGGCCGTGCATGATCTCGAACAGTTCGGCAAAATCCGAGCGCTGCATGGGCAGCAGCTTGCCGAGCGCCGCGCGCCGGCCGGCCTCGTCCTCGGCCAGGATCATCTCGCGCATCACATTGATGCGGCTGCCCTCGAAGAACATGTGCTCGGTGCGGCACAGGCCGATGCCTTCCGCGCCGAAGGAACGGGCCGCGCGCGCATCCGCCGGGGTTTCGGCATTGGTGCGCACCTTCATGCGGCGCGTGCGGTCGGCCCATTCCATGATGCGGCCGAAATCGCCCGAAAGCTCCGGCTGGAGCATGGGAATCTCGCCCTTCAGCACCTGGCCGGAAGACCCGTCGATGGTGATGATGTCGCCCTTCCTCAGCGTGATGCCCTGCGCGATCAGCAGCTCGTTGCGCAGGTCGACGCGCAGCGTGCCCGCGCCGGACACGCAAGGGGTGCCCATGCCGCGCGCGACGACCGCCGCGTGGCTCGTCATGCCGCCGCGGGTGGTCAGGATACCTTCGGCGGCATGCATGCCGTGGATGTCTTCCGGGCTTGTCTCGATGCGCACGAGGATGACCTTGCGGCCTTCGTCCTCCGCCTTCACCGCCTCTTCCGAGGTGAAGACGATCTCGCCCGTCGCGGCACCGGGCGAGGCCGGCAGGCCGGAGCCGATGACGTCGCGGCGCGCACGCGGATCGATGGTCGGGTGCAGCAGCTGGTCGAGCGAGGCGGGATCGATGCGCGCGACGGCCTCGCCTTCGCTGATCAGCCCCTCGGTCGCCATGTCGACGGCGATGCGCAGGGCCGCCTTGGCGGTGCGCTTGCCCGAGCGGGTCTGGAGCATCCAGAGTTTTCCCCGCTCGATGGTGAATTCGAGGTCCTGCATGTCGCGGTAATGCCGCTCCAGCCGGTCACAGATGCCGCGGAACTCGGCAAAGGCCTCGGGCATCAGCTTTTCCAGCGACGGGCGGTCGGAACCCGACGCGATGCGCGCCTCTTCCGTGATGTTCTGCGGCGTGCGGATGCCGGCGACGACATCCTCGCCCTGCGCATTGACGAGGAATTCGCCATAGAGCTTGTTCTCGCCCGTCGACGGGTTGCGCGTGAAGGCGACGCCGGTGGCGGACGAATTGCCGAGATTGCCGAAGACCATGGCCTGGACGTTGACGGCCGTGCCCCAGACGGCGGGGATATTGTGCAGCGTGCGATAGGTGATGGCGCGGGCGTTCATCCAGCTGGCGAAGACGGCGCCAATCGCCCCCCAGAGCTGGACCTCGGGATCCTGCGGGAATTCCTCGCCCAGTTCTTCCCGGATGATTTCCTTGTAGCGGGCAATGACGTGCTGCCACTCGACGGCGGAGAGTTCGGTATCCTGCTCGTGGCCGAGCCGGCCCTTCTCATCCTCCAGAATCTCCTCGAAGACCTCGTGGTCGAGCCCCATGACGACATCGCCATACATCTGGATGAAGCGGCGATAGCTGTCCCAGGCAAAGCGCGCATCGCCGGCGTCGTGGCCGAGCGCCTCGACCGTGTGGTCGTTGAGGCCGAGATTCAGCACCGTGTCCATCATGCCGGGCATGGAGGCGCGCGCGCCCGAGCGCACGGACAGCAGGAGGGGCCTGGACATATCGCCGAAGACGCGGCCGGTGATCGTCTCCATCTGGCGGAGCGCTGTCCGCACCTCGGCCTTCAGGCCCTCAGGCAGGGCGCGGCCATTGTCGTAATAATGATTGCAGGCGGCGGTGACGATGGTGAGGCCGGGCGGCACCGGCAAGCCGAGATTGCACATTTCGGCAAGGTTCGCGCCCTTGCCGCCGAGCAGATTGCGATCGCCCGCGCTGCCTTCGGCACGGCCTCCCCCAAAGGTATAGACCCACTTCTCCATCGACGCCTCCCCAAATGCGTTAGCGCAATCTACAGGAAGTGCATCCCTTTGAAAACGCGGCATGACAGGTTATTTGCTGCACTGCGTCAAAATTGCGACGGCAGCGCAACAACGCAGGAAATCCCATGCAAAAAGCCGCGCTCCGGGAGGAACGCGGCCTGCGACCGCCAGATGAAACGATTTTCACCGCAATAGCGATGCCGCTTCAGCTGGAAATGTTCTAGTTTCCTTCGATGGATAGCCCCTGCTCGTCCACCCGGATTTCGACGCCGTCCGGCTTCTTTTCCTGCTGGTAGGCATAGTAGGAAAACCCGGCCACCACGACGACGAGGGCGCCGATGATCATGTAGAGTGCATTTCTATTCACGTTTGATCCCCAATTGAACTGGATGCCTGTGGATCGCACAGGCGCCGGTCAATGCGTCAGGGCGGATTTTGTTCCGGCGGGTCGCGCGTCAGCATGATCTGGAGCCGGTTGCGCAGCGTATCGGACTGCGCCGTCCCGTCCGAATCCTTCAGCCCATGCGACATGGCGTGGAAACCCAGCGCCCGGTAGGCCTCGAACTGCTCTTCGGAGAAGAACTGGTCGCCGGTCGATTCATGCGGGAAACTCGGGTAGCGCTTCTCGTAGTCGAGCACATAGGTGCTTTCGTCGCCCGTGACCGAAGCCTTGATATAGACGAGGATCCCCTCCTTCTCCGGCGCGACCTGCCTGTTCGCCTCGAAAAGCGCGGGATAGCTGATCTTTCCGACGACCGCGTGGCCATGCGCCGGCGCCTTGAAGGACAGGACATCCGCCTTCTTCAGCTCTGCCTGCCGCTTCAGCACCGCCTCGCGGATGGCTGCGACCGGCACGTCCATGCGGATGCCGAGGTCGATGCGGGCAAAGCGCTCGACATCGACGAAGGCGGAGAAGGTCATGGCCGGATCGGCCTCCGCGTCGGACACCACGATCACGTCGCAGCGGCGCTTGAGGAGCTGGTAGAGCCCGAGATTGTCGATATGCCCGCCGTCCGAGACATAGACCTTCGGCCGGTTCTCATCGAGCCGCTTGAACATCTCGAGAAAGAGATAGGGGATCTTGAAGTCCGATGCGGACGCCTTGCTGCCCGTCTTGCCGACGACAAGACGGTTGGGGTTGCGCAGCCAGTAGGCGAGGCGAATGTTGAGCAGCGCTAGCGTCGGCGCAACGAGCGGGATCCCCGCCCGCCCCATGGCGGAGGAAACGGCGGCCCCCGAAATTGCCGCCACCGTGGCAAGATCGAGAGACGGCTCCGCCTTCTGGTACTCTTCCGTCGGCACATATTGCGTCGTTTCCGACCCCACATGCCGCGGCGTGAAGGTGAAGAAATCCGCATCGCGCGCCCGCTTGTTGTGCTCGGAATGCTGGATATTGACCGCCGCATTGACGATCAGCTGCGGCCGTAGCGGACGCTCGTCCGCGCCGCTTCCCACCGTGGCAAGTTCCGTGAGCCGATAGCTCCGGTTGCCGTCCCCCATGTTGAACGCGGTGTTGAGACGATCGCGATAGAGACGATGAAGGGAATTCGCATTCTCGGTGAAAAGGCTGCCCACCATCGCCAGCACCATGGAGAGCGCCAGATAGTCGATCGCGATGCGATAGACCCCGCGCCGCCACGCCTCCAGATGCGGCGCCAGGTTCCAGCCGACGAACAGGACGACCGCCAGAAGCAGGACGATCGCCACAAGCGAGCGGACGCTGCCCGCGCTCCGCCACGCGCCTTCTTTCCACCAGCGCCGGCTCAGGAGGGTTTCGCCCACGAGCCCGACCATAAAGGACCAGATGGCGACCGACACCATGAGCCAGAGCGGCAGAAGCAGGAGCCAGATCGCTCCGAGGCGATCCGGCAGGAAGACGAACGCGGCAGGGAGCCCCTTGCCATGATCATGCAGGGCCAGCACCACCACCCAGAGATAGAGAACGTAGAGCAGGAGAGGCAGCGCGGCGGCGAGCAGGACGAGCACCAGACCGCTGACGATCTTGTCGAAGCGGGCGCGCCACGGGCCGTTCTTGTCGGCGGCCTGCATGTAGCCGACGAGCGTGCGCCAGAAGACGGTGAGGAGCGCATTGCCGGAAAGCAACACGAAGGCCGATGTCTGGAACGAGAACCAGCCTGTCCAGATGCTGCCCGTATCGCGCCATTGCAGCAGCTTCGCGATGATCGGCGCCTGCAACTCGCAGAGGAAGACCACGAAGATCACCACGAGAAACACGGCCGTGAGCCCGGCCCAGCGGGAACCGGGGTCCGACTGATCGCTGTCGCCGCGCGCGGCGGACCGGACCAGCCCCCACAGCACAAGCCAGAGGACGAGCGCCACACCCAATAGCTTCGTCAGCACCAGCCATGTGCCAAGATAGACCTTGCTGCCGGCTTCCTCTCCGAATGCGGTATGGACCCAGGAAAGGCCGAGCGCCTCCCGCGTGGGACTGGCGAGAAGCGTCAGGCTAGCGGCGAGGAAAATCGCGGCCGCCACCATGACCGCATTGACCGCCAGCCCCCGCAGGATGATCCCGAGCGAGACGACAAGGTCGAATTTGCCCGTCGGCATCAGGTAGCGGCTGCGGTCGCGCAGGTCCCGCACGACATCGTTGTCGGCGATCTCGTTCGCTCCCATGCCGAGCCGGTCGGTCGTTTCATCGATCCCGAAGGGGAATTTGCCCTGAAGCCGCTTGATGCCGGCAATCAGCGCCGCGCCGGTATAGCCGCCACCGGAAACGGTCGAGAGAAAGTCGATCTTGGGAAAGAGGCCATGGACGTGAAGGGCCTGCACGACGCCGAGGCTGAAGGCCGCCGAGCGAATGCCGCCGCCGGACAGCGAGAGGCCGATCTCCCGGGAATCCTTCGATTTGCGCGGCGCCGCCCACTCCGCTTTGGTTTCCATTTCGGCCGCGCCGACGACCTCGCGGAGTTCCTCCTTGAAGACCGTGTCGAACGTCCGGGGCTCGACCCGCCTGCCCGCCTCTTGCGGTGTGGTGGCCTTTCCCGCCTGCTGCTCGCGTCCGTCCTGCGGCCCGCCATTGCCATCGACAACATCAGCCATGACACCCCCCGGATATCGTTCCCGGAATATCCTGCGACAGGGTATGGCAGTGCTTCAAAATTACAAATTGTATTTTTCCGGCCGCGCATCGCGCCGCCGCCTCGCAAAGCTAGACGGCTTCGCGCAGCTGTTCTGCCGTCTGCAGGTCAACCGACACCAGCTGCGAGACGCCCTGCTCGGCCATGGTGACACCGAAGAGGCGGTTCATGCGGGCCATGGTGATGGGGTTGTGGGTGATGATGACGAAGCGGGTCTCGGTGGAGGCCGCCATCTCGTCCATCAGGTTGCAGTAGCGCTCGACATTGTGGTCGTCGAGCGGCGCGTCCACCTCGTCCAGAACGCAGATCGGCGCGGGATTGGTGAGGAAGACGGCGAAGATCAGGGCCATGGCCGTCAGGGCCTGCTCGCCGCCCGAAAGCAGCGTCATGGTCTGCGGCTTCTTGCCCGGCGGGCGGGCGAGGATTTCAAGACCGGCGTCGAGCGGATCGTCGCTCTCGATCAGTTGCAGCTCCGCCGTTCCGCCGCCGAAAAGGTGGGTGAAGAGGCGCTGGAACTGCACGTTCACCACGTCGAAAGCGGCCAGCAGCCGCTCGCGGCCCTCGCGGTTGAGGCTCTGGATGGCCGAGCGCAGCTTGCGGATCGCCTCGATGATATCCTCGCGCTCGGCGACGATGGCATCGCGCTTTTCCGTGAGTTCCGTCTGCTCTTCCTCGGCGCGCAGGTTCACCGCGCCAAGGCGCTCGCGCTCGATCTTCAGCCGGTCGAGTTCGCGTTCGCGCTCGCGGGGGTCCGGCAACGGCGCATCGACCGCATGGCCGGTGAGCCGCAGCGCCTCGTGCGGCGCGCAGGATAGCGCCTCGCGGATGCGCGTCTCGCCCTCGACCCGGCGTTCGCGGGCGGAAACAAGGCGCTCCTCGGCGCGCCCGCGGGTTTCGCGCGATTCGGCAAGCTGCGACAGGGCCGTCACGGCGATGCGGTCGGCCTCGCGCTGGCGGTTCTCCGCTTCCTGAAGCGCGTCTGCGGCCTCCCGGCGGGCGGCTTCGGCATTGGTGAGGCCGGTCAAAAGCTCCCGGCGCTTTTCCTCGATCTCGTCCGGCGCTTCGGCCAGTTCCTCCATCTCCTCGCGGGCTTCCTCCTCGCGCTCGCGCAGCGTCGTGATGTGGCCCTGCGCATTGGCCGCCCGGCTGCGCCATGTCTCGCGCTCGGCGGCAATCGACATCAGCCGGCGCTGGCGGTCGGCCATTTCCCGGGCAAGACCGTCATGGGCAGCGCGCACTTCGGCAAGCGTCGCCCGGTCGGTCGCAACTTCCATCGTGCGGCTGCGAAGGCCGAGTTCCAGATCGGCGAGATCCGGTGCGTCTTCCAGCGCGGCGCGTGCATCCTCCAGCGATTCTGCCGCCTCCTCCACCTGCGCCTCAACCTGTCCCCTCGTCTCGTAGAGTACGGCGCGGCGGCGGATGAAATCGCCGGAAGCGCGCTCGGCGGCTTCCAGCGCCTCGCGGGCTTCGGCAAGCGAACGGACGGCGGCGCGCTGCGCCTCGCGCGCCTGCTGCTGGCGCTGCGTTTCGGCGCGGATCGTTTCCGTGGCGCGGGCAAGATCGGCTTCGGCGCCGGCAAGGGCGGCGCGAGCCTCTTCCAGCTCGGCCTGGAGCTCGGCGAGGCGGTTCTTCTGTTCGAGGCGGAGCGCGGCGGCACTCGGCGCATCGGCGCCGGTAACATGGCCGTCCCAGCGCAAGACCGCGCCTTCGCGGGTCACGAGCCGCTGGCCGGGCTTCAACTGCGGCAACAGCGACAACGCCTGTTCCAGGCTGCCGGCAACACCGATCTGCGCAAGGCGGCGGTGCAGCACCTCAGGCGCGCGGACATGGGCATCCAGCGCGGAAACGCCGGGCGGAAGCACCGGATCGCCCGAAGCGTCACCCGACAGGCGCCAGTGCACGGGGGCGGCGATATCCGCCGGAGAATCGAGATCGTCGCCGAGCGCGGCACCGAGCGCGGTTTCATATCCCCGGTCGACATCGACATCCTCGACCACCGGCGCGAAGGAACCGCCGGCAACACCCGCCTCCAGCATGCGGCGGATGGTGCGGGCCTCCGTCTCGATACCGGCAAGGCGGGCGCGGGCGCCATCGACCGGACCGCGCAGGGCGGATTCGTTGAAGCGGGCCTCCTCCAGCGCCTCCTCGACAGCCACGAGCAACTCGCCCGCCGCTTCCACCGCTTCCTCCGCCCGCTGAACGTCCGCCCGGCGTTCTTCCGGGTCGGGCAGCGCGGCGATGCGGGCGTCCATCTCGGTCAGCTCGCGCGCCTGTGCATCGAGCTGCTGGTCGAGCCGCAGGTGGCGTTCGGAAAGATCGCGGATCGCCTTTTCAAGCTGGTTGCGCACTGCCTGCGCTTCCGCCCGCGCGGCGGTGACCGTGGCAAGGGCGGCTTCACTTTCGGCAAGTTTCCCGGCGGCCCCGTCCATCGCCTCGCGAGCAGACTGCGCGCGCTCGTCGGCCTCGGCGAGGATTTCGCCGATTTCTTCCTCTTCCGTCGTCAGCCGCTCCAGCACGGCGGCATTGTCAGCCACCATGCGCTCTTCGCGGGAAATATCCTCGGCAAGCTGCGCAAGGCGGCGGGTGAGTTCGTCGCGGCGGCGCAGCAGCCGGGCGGAATCCTCTTCCAGCTGCGTGCGGGCGATCTGGAGACGCTGGAGCACGGCGGCAAGCTTCGCTTCGTTCTCGCGCAATTCCGGCAGCTTCAGGCTGGCGACGGCCTGGTCCTTGGCGGCCTGCATCTGCGCATTCGCGCGCTCGGCGACAAGCGAGGTCGCCTGGTTGAGCTGGCTTTCCGCCTCACCCTCCTGCTCCTTGGCCTGCACCCAGCGGATATGCAGCAGCATCGCCTCGTGGCGACGGATATCGGCCGACAGCGCCTTGAAGCGGTTCGCCTGGCGCGACTGGCGCTTCAGGCTTTCGATCTGGCTTTCGAGCTGCGAGGTGACGTCGTCCAGCCGCTCAAGATTGGTTTCGGCGGCGCGCAGGCGCAACTCCGCCTCGTGGCGGCGCGAATGCAGGCCCGAAATGCCGGCCGCCTCTTCGAGCAGCTGGCGGCGGGCCTGCGGCTTGGCCTGGATGAGTTCGCCGATGCGGCCCTGCCCGACCATCGAGGGCGAGCGCGCGCCGGTCGAGGCGTCGGCAAACAGCAGCTGCACGTCCTTCGCGCGCGCTTCCTTGCCGTTGATGCGGTAGACCGAGCCGTTCTCGCGCTCGATGCGGCGCGTGACCTGGATCTCGTCCTCGCCGTTGAAGGCGGCGGGGGCGGTGCGGTCGGAATTGTCGAGATAGAGGCCGACTTCGGCGGTGTTGCGCGCCGGTCGGTTGCCGGATCCCGAGAAGATGACGTCGTCCATGCCGGACGCGCGCATGTTCTTGTAGGAGTTCTCCCCCATCACCCAGCGCAACGCCTCGACAAGGTTCGACTTGCCGCAGCCGTTCGGCCCGACGACGCCGGTCAGGCCCCGCTCGATGACGAATTCGGTGGGTTCTACGAAGGACTTGAAGCCCAGCAGGCGAAGCTTGGTGAACTTCATGCGTTCACCTTGCCCTCAAAGTAAAAAGCGGGCGCACGGCTTCCGCCGTCGCCCGCCGGAAATCCGGTCGAAGGATCAGAGCATGCTGTCGATGAGGGCCGACATGGTGTCAACCGACATGTCCCCCGAATAGCGCTTGCCGTTGATGAGGAAGGACGGGGTCGAATTGACGCCGAATTCCTTGGCACCGCGTTCACGTACCGCGTTCACATCATCCAGAAGCTTCTGGTTCGTCAAGCAGGCCTGGAAGCTCTCCTGTGTAAAACCGGCAAGCTTGGACATCTGGAGCAGCGCTTCGCGGCCGTCCTGTGCCGCAGCCCAGGTTTCCTGCTGCTTCATCAGCATGGAGATCATCGGGAAATACTGCGAAGCGTCAGACAGCTCGGCCGGGTTGGCCGGCTTGCAGCGCGCCAGCATGAAGGCAGCGGCAGCGCGCGGGTCGAACGGGAATTCGCGCAGGATGAAGCGAACCTTGCCGCTGTCGACATACTTCGTCTTGATCGCATCGAACGTGTTGTTGTGGAAGGTCGCGCAGTGCGGGCAGGTCGTCGACATGTATTCGACGATGGTCACCGGCGCATTGGCCTCTCCGAGCGTCATGTCCGGCAGCGAGCCGGGCTTCACCGCTTCGGCCATGTCCACATCGCCGTCAGCGGTGGGAAGCTCGACGGACTTCGCCTCGGCAGCAGGGGCCTGGGCCGTCTCTGTCGTGCTGGCGGTCGTCGTGGTTTCGGCCTCGGTCGTCGCCGGCGTCGAGCTTGCGCTTTCGCTGGTCGCCGTCTGGCTGGTTTCGGGAGCCTTGGCGGTCTCCTCCTTCTTGTCGTCGGAGCAGGCGGCCAGCGTCACGGCGAGCGCCGCAACGGCAACGCCGGAAAAGAGGCGCTTCATCAGGCTCATTTCGGAAAGGGACATGGTCTCTCCTGTCGGAAGGGATAGGGAATTCTTGATCCGTTGATGCAATAGGCCGGAAAACCGCTTCGCACTTTTCCCGGAATTGCTCTGCGTACCCCCGTTATACCTGCTTTGGGGCAGGAACAAGCGGCGTTGAGGCCAGTAACTTCAAAGAATTGTGACCGTTCGATGATCGCATCCGGCCTAGCGGCGGCGTCCGATCACCGCAGTACCGAGCCTCTTCAGCGCCGCCTTCAGCGCTTCGCCCTCGATGCCCTCCACCAGCTCGTCGAGGTGGCGCGCGGCCTCGCCGGTCAGCGGACACGGCTTGGGACGGCGGCGCGACTGGGCGGCAACCGGCTTCTGCACGATGCGGATCTGGCTGATTGCCGGGAAGCCGAAGAAGCCGTTGATTCGCTGGATGATCTCGCCCTGCTGGTGGCTGAGGAAGAGCGCGCGCGCGCCTTCGCAGGCAATCGTCAGCACGCCCGGCTGATAACCGCCGCCCTCGCCCGCCATCTCGGAGGCCCGGCGCGGCCAGGCGATGCGTTCGGGTCGCGTGCAATCGGCAAATTGCGAACCGGCGATCTCGTCCCACGAGCCGAGCAGCATCGTGTTGATGCCGGCGCGCTTGGCCAGAACCGGATCGATCAGGGCATTGGCCACTTCGCTGATCTGCACGATGCCACGGCGCTGCTTCTGGGGTTTGCTGTTCACGCTTTGCCTTGTCTGTGTTTCATTCGATCCCGCCGCACATTTTCACTGGAGTTGCGGCAGGGAAAATATTCCTGTTTCCGCCGCGAAGCACTTGAAGATCGCGGATCACTCCGCCAGTTATAGGGCAATTCCAGCGAAAGTGTGCAGCGGTTTTGCGCCAGGCACCGCGTTACGAAAGAGGGTCGCTCCGATCCGTTCAGGCAAACCATGACCCAAGCCCACCGGACCGCGCCCGCAGACCTCCTTCTAGCCTGGTACGACCGGCACCACCGCGATCTGCCCTGGCGGGTGAGCCCGCCGATGGCGGCGCGCGGCGTGACGCCCGATCCCTATCGCATCTGGCTGTCCGAGGTCATGCTGCAGCAGACGACGGTCGGGGCGGTGAAGTCCTATTTCGCGCTTTTCACCGGGCGCTGGCCGACGGTGAACGATCTTGCCCGCGCCGACACGGAAGACGTCATGAAATCCTGGGCCGGGCTTGGCTACTATGCCCGCGCCCGCAACCTCAAGAAATGCGCCGAGGCCGTCGCCTTCGAGCATGGCGGCGTGTTTCCCGATAGCGAGGCGGGGCTGAAGGCCCTGCCGGGCATCGGCGACTATACGGCCGCCGCCATCGCCGCCATCGCGTTCAACCGTAAGAGCGCGGTGCTGGACGGCAATGTCGAGCGCGTCATCTCGCGCCTCCATGCCATCGAGACGCCCCTTCCCGCCGCAAAGCCCAAAATGCGCGCGCTCGTGGCCGCCATGACGCCGGAGAACCGGCCCGGCGATTTCGCACAGGCGATGATGGACCTCGGCGCGACGATCTGCACGCCGCGCCGGCCGGCCTGCGCGCTCTGTCCTTTCAACGCGGACTGTCGGGTGCTCGGGCGAGAGGACCCGGAACTCTATCCGCGCAAGGCCGCCAGGAAGGAAAAGCCGGTGCGGCTCGGCGCGGCCTTCATCGCTGAGGACGAGGCGGGCGCGGTGTTCCTGCGCAAGCGCGGGACAACCGGCCTTCTCGGCGGCATGACGGAAGTGCCGGGCAGCGCCTGGACGGCGCGCATCGACGGCGAGACGGACATCGCGGCCGCGCCCTTCCCGGCCGAATGGCAGGCGAGCGGTACCGTCACCCATGTCTTCACCCATTTCGAGTTGCGCCTCACCGTCTACCGTTCCAAGGTGTTGCGGACTGCGGGCGCGGGCGACGGGTGGTGGCAGCCGAAGGAGACGCTCGACGGCGAAGCGCTGCCGACCGTCATGAAGAAGGCAATAAAACAAGCGATACCCGACGCATTTCAGAAGGCGAGGAAAGCATGACCAGCATCGAAATCCGACACATTGTCTTCGACATCGGCAGGGTGCTGATCCACTACGATCCGCATATTCCCTTCACCCGCCTCATTCCTGATGATGCCGACCGCAACTGGTTCTTCGCCAATGTCTGCACCCACGACTGGAACCTGGAGCAGGATCGCGGGCGCGACTGGCAGGAGGCCGAGGCGCTGCTGATCGAGGCTTTTCCCGACCGCGTCGAGCATATCCGCGCCTTCCGCAAATACTGGCACGAGATGGTCTCGCACGCTTATGTGGAGAGCGTCGCGATCATGGAGGCGCTGATCCGGCAGGACCGCGACGTGACCATGCTCACCAATTTCGCGGCCGATACGTTCAAGGAAGCCCGCAAGCTCTTCCCCTTCCTCGACATGCCGCGCGGCGTCACCGTGTCCGGCGAGGTCGGCCTCATCAAGCCTGATCTGGCGATCTACGAGAAGCACGCACGCGACTTCGGCCTGTCACCGGCCCATACGCTGTTTATCGACGACGCCCCGGCGAATGTAGAGGGCGCGCGCCTTGCCGGCTGGAACGCCGTGCTGTTCACCGATCCGGAAAAGCTGAAGAGCGACCTTGCCGCGCACGGCATCGCGCTTTGAAAAAAGCCAGAAACCGAAACGCCCGGAGCCTATTGGGCTCCGGGCGTTTTCGCATTTCCGGGACTGAAGGTACAAAAACCGGAAAAGCGATATCCGGCCTGCCTTGCCGGTTGATCGGCCTTGGCTTTCCACAACGTTTTCCGTTGCTTGGCCTGATGTATTTGCCAGATGACAGTAAGCGCATGATGGTTAACATCACCTGAATCGAACGTGCCGAAGTTGGGGACAGGCAATAGCGGGACCATAGCCCCTGAAAGCCACAACCCCCGGTGCAGGGAACACCGGAGGTCGCAGCTGGAGAACAGTTTTAACGGGAAACGGCGATCTATTCGAGGCCGGCCATTCCCGAGCGTATGACGGCGCGCAGCGCGTCGATCGGCTTCAGTTCGGCCCCGTCCGCATAGTGCCAGAAGGTCCAGCCGTTGCAGGCGTCAAGCCCCTGCACCCTCGCGCCGACACGGTGGATCGAGCCTGCCTCGCTGCCCGAGGCGAGCGTGCCGTCTGCCCGCACGATGGCGCTGTGCCGACGGCGCGCATCCGTCAGCACGGTGCCCGGCTGGAGAAGGCCGCTCTCGAGCAGCGTGTTGAAGGCGACGCGCGGTTCGGCCTTCTTGCCGCTCATCACGGAAAGCGTGCCGCTGCCGAGCGGTTCGACCGCCTCGATGCGCTCGCGGGCGGCATCGATATAGGCCTGTTCACGCTCGATGCCGACGAAATGGCGGCCGAGGCGCTTGGCGACGGCGCCGGTCGTGCCGGAACCGAAGAACGGGTCGAGCACCACGTCGCCGGGCTTGGAGGACGCCATCAGGATGCGGGCAAGCAGCGCTTCCGGCTTCTGCGTCGGATGCACCTTCTTGCCGTCCGCGCCCTTCAGGCGTTCGCCGCCGTTGCAGATCGGGAACAGCCAGTCCGAGCGCATCTGCACGTCGTCATTGGCGGCCTTCATGGCATCGTAGTTGAACGTATAGCCCTTGGCCTTGGGATCGCGGGTCGCCCAGATCATCGTCTCGTGCGCGTTCTGGAAGCGGCGGCCCTTGAAGTTCGGCATCGGGTTGGTCTTGCGCCAGATGACGTCGTTGAGGATCCAGAAATTGAGATCCTGCAAGGTCGCGCCGACGCGGAAAATGTTGTGGTAGGAGCCGATGACCCAGATCGTGCCGGAGGGCTTCAGCACGCGGCGGCAGGCCAGCAGCCAGGCGCGGGTGAAGGCGTCATAGGCCTCGAAGGAGGCGAACTGGTCCCATTCGTCGTCGACGGCATCGACCAGCGACTGGTCCGGCCGGTGCAGATTGCCGCCAAGCTGGAGGTTGTACGGCGGATCGGCAAAGATGACGTCGACGGACTGGTCCGGCAGCGCCTCGAGCGCGGCGACGCAATCGCCCTTGATGATCGTGTCGAGCCAACCGCTCTTGCGGGGCGAACGGGAGACGTCTGCAAGCGAAAGAACAGATGGCATTTGATACTCGCTGATACGCTTACTGGGAACGGCGTTTGATGGTGCTTATGGTTACCGAAGATGGTTACCAAAGACTGAAGGGATTGGAGAAAAAGCGAAAACCATTCGCCAGCGGCACCAGACATTGAATTCAAGCAGCGGCGAATAGACGCCGCTCCCCGCACGTTTCCCGGGTGACAGAGCCGCATCCGGGGAACGAGGGTGGCTGCGTCTTTCGCAAAGGAGGAGGACAATCGTGCGATTGAAAGCCGTCTTCATGCTTGTGGCGGGGCTGCTTGCCGCCACCGAGGGCATCGCCGCCGACAAGACGATGATCGTGCTCGACGCTTCCGGCTCCATGTGGGGCCAGATCGGCGGACGAAGCAAGATCGAGATCGCCCGCGAGACGCTGGGCACGGTGCTGAAATCGGTGCCTTCCGGCACCGAGCTGGGCCTGATGGTCTACGGCCACCGCGAGAAGGGCTCGTGCAACGATATCGAGCTGGCCGTGCCGCCTGGCGCAGGCACGCAAGACACCATTACCGCCTTCGTCAACGGCCTCAACCCGAAGGGCAAGACGCCGCTGACGCAATCCGTCGAGCAGGCTGCCGACATCCTCAAATATACCGAGGAGAAGGCGACGGTCGTCCTGGTGACGGATGGGCTGGAGACCTGCGAGGCCGATCCCTGCGCCCTCGCCTCGGCGCTTGAAAGCAAGGGCGTCGATTTCACCACCCATGTCGTCGGCTTCGGCCTGACGGAAGAGGAAGGCAAGCAGGTCGCCTGCCTTGCGGAAAACACCGGCGGCAAATATTTCCAGGCCGCCGACGCGCCCCAGCTTGTCGCCGCGCTGACGGAGACGGTGGTGGACGCGCCGATGTCCAAGCCGAAACAGGAAGTCGTGGAAGCCGCACCCGAGCCGGAACCGGCCATCGAGTTCAACACCGAATTCGACAGCGTTCTTGCGGAAGGCGGCCCGTCGCTTGGCACGAGCGACGATGTCTTCTGGGAGATCTACAAGGCGGATGCGAACGGCGCGCCTTCCGGCGATTCCATCGAAAGCCAGTACAAGGGCGCTTTTTCCGGCAACTACCCGCCGGGCAAATATGTCGCCGTCGCGATGCTGCAACGCGCGATCAACCGCCAGGCGCCCTTCGAGGTGAAGGAAGGGGCAATCGCCAGGCCCTTCGTGAATTTCGATGCCGGCCACCTGACGATCAACCCGAAGCGCACGCCGCAGGATGCGGAGGCCGATTCCAATGCGTCGGTCGAAATCGCCTTCGGCGGCTATTCGACGACCTATTACGGCACGGCGAAATTCTATGCATCTGCCGGCGACGTGCGGCTGAGGGGCAAGATCGGGCCTTCCAGCGTCGAGGAAACCGTCGCGATCAAGGCCGGCGAGACGCTCGAGCGCGATCTGGTGATCGGCGCGGGCATCGTGCTCAACAAGGCGGTCTATGCGGAAGGCGGGCCGGAGGTCGATTCCGGCGACGTGTTCTTCGAGGTGGTCGAGGCCAGAAAGGCCATCGACGGCAAGCGCAAGAGCATCGCCTACAGCTACGGCACCGGCACGAAACTGGACGTGCCGCCCGGCGACCTCGTGATGACCGCCAAGCTCGGCTCGGCGACGGGAGAAGTTCCCTTCACCGTCAAGGCCGGCGAGATGACGGAAGTCATCGTCAACATCAATGCCGGCGTGCTGGCGATCACTGCGCCCGACGCCTCCAGCATCGAGATTCTCGACGCGAAGAAGGACATCCAGGGCAAGCAGAAGTCCATCTCCACCAGCTACGGCGCCGAGGTCCAGGATACGGTGCCGCCCGGCGACTATGTGGTTCGCGTGACATACGAGGGCGACGTGGCGCCGAAGGAGGCGAAGGCGACAGTTACGGCCGGCGAGCGCTCGGAAGTGACGGTGCAGTAGGCACCGCGAACAGCAAGCGGCCCGCCAGGAGCGGGCCGTTTCTCTTCAGGCCGCATGAAACGCCCGGCTGTCCTCCGGCGCTTCGTCGCGATCGTTGAGGCCATAGTCGCGAACGACGCTCGCAATGCGCAGCCGGTAGGCGTCGAAAACGTTGTTGCGGCCGAGGGACTGGGCGGCGCGATGCTCCTCGGTGTTGCGCCAGGCCTTCACCGCCGCCTCGTCGCGCCAGAAGGAGAGCGACAGCAGCCGCGTCTGGTCGGTCAGGCTGCGGAAGCGCTCGATGGAGATGAAGCCGTCGATGTTTTCGAGCAGCGGGCGCAGGTCCCGCGCCGTATCGAGGTAGAGGTCCATGCGGCCGGGCGCCGGCACCACTTCGAAGATCACCGCGATCATGGCGTCACCTTCGGCGCGTGCGGCAGCGAGACGTTCTTCAGGAAGATGCGGTCCTCCTTGAGGATGAAGCGCTCCTTGCGGGCGAACGCGTAGTTCTCCCGGCCCAGCGGATCGGCCGAAAGCCGGGCGCGATAGGCCTCGTAGGCAGCAAGGCTTTCGATGTTGTAGACGCCGTAGGCCATGGTGGAAGAGCCCTCGTGCGGGCCGAAATAGCCGATCAGGTCGGCGCCGCAGCGCGGGATCGCCTGTCCCCAGTTGCGGGCATAGACGGCAAAGTCGTCCTTGCGGAACGGGTCGATCTCGTAGCGGATGAAGCAGGTGATCATCGGGGTCTCCTTGTCTGACGGAGTCTTTTTCCCACATTGCCGGACGCGAATGCTTCGGTTATCATCGAACTATGAAAGAAGGACCGGACATTTCCCAGATCGGCGCGCTGATCGGTGACCCCGCCCGCGCCAACATGCTGACCGCGCTGATGGGCGGGCAGGCGCTGACCGCGACGGAACTTGCCGGTGCGGCTGGCATCACCCTGCAGACGGCAAGCTCCCACCTTTCAAGGCTGGAGGCCGGCGGGCTGGTTGCCCAGCGCAAGCAGGGCCGGCACCGCTATTTCGCGCTTGCCGACGACGAGGTGGGGCTGCTGCTCGAAAGCATCATGGGTTTTGCGGCCAGCCGCGGATTGCTGCGCACCCGGCCCGGCCCGAAGGATCCGGCGCTTCGCAAGGCGCGCGTCTGCTACAACCATCTCGCCGGAGATTTCGGCGTGCGCATGCTGGACCGGATGGTTGCCTATGGCGACGTGACGCTCGACGGCGACGACGCAACGCTGACGCCCTCCGGCGAGGCGCGCGTGGCGGCGCTTGGCATCGACGTTCCCGCCCTGAGGGCACAGCGCCGCCCCGTCTGCCGCACCTGCCTCGACTGGAGCGAGCGGCGCTCGCACCTTTCCGGCTCGCTCGGCGAGGCGATGCTGGCCCGCTTCATCAGCGACGGCTGGGCGAAACGCGAAAAGGACAGCCGCGCCATCCGCTTCACCGGCGAGGGCGAGCGGCGGTTCATGGCGCTGTTTCCCTGAAACGCAAGCCGCTGCATGGCTCTTTCCCGGAATCGGCAATTGTCGCACAGGCCCCTTTCGTGTAGGGAAGCGGCGGCTTCACGGGCGGTCACGCCCCATCATTCTCCCGCAGTTCCGGACGAAAACCGCTTCAGGCGCTTGCCGGGATTGCTTCTTTGAAAGACAGCAGGTCATGGACGGTTTCGATCTCATCATTTTCGACTGCGACGGCGTTCTGGTCGATTCGGAAATCATCGCGGCGGAAGTGGAATCGCGGCTGCTCACCGAGGCGGGCTACCCGATCGGTGTCGAGGAAATGGGCGAGCGTTTCGCCGGCATGACCTGGCACAACATCCTGCTCACCATCGAGCGCGAGGCGTCGATTCCGCTCTCCGCCTCCCTGCTCGATAAGTCGGAAAAGCTGCTCGATGCGCGGCTTGCCGAAGAGGTGCAGGTGATCGACGGCGTCAAGTCGATGCTCTCGCGCATCCGCAAGCCCTATTGCATCTGCTCGAACTCGGCTTCGCACCGCCTGGAACTGATGCTCTCGAAGGTCGGCCTCAAGGAGGTCTTCGCGCCGCATATCTATTCGGCCAAGGATCTCGGCCCGGATCGCGTCAAGCCGAAGCCGGATATCTTCCTGCACGGCGCAAAACAGTTCGACGCGGACCCGGCCCATACGCTGGTCATCGAGGATTCGGTGCATGGCATCGCCGGCGCCAAGGCCGCAGGCATGCGCGTCGTCGGCTTCACCGGCGCCTCGCACACCTATCCGTCCCACGCCGACCGCCTGACGGAAGCCGGCGCGGAAACAGTGATCTCGCGCATGAACGAACTGCCGGATGTCATCGCCGCGCTGGCGGAATGGCAGGGCGCGATCTGATTTCACGCGGGCCGCGCAAAACCATGCAGCGGCCTGCGACATGCCAAAAACAAAGGCCGCGGAAGCATCTTCCGCGGCCTTTGTCCTGCAAGGGCTTTCGGCCCCGTTATTTCTTCTTGCGCACCGCACCGTCGTCGAAGCCCACATAGACCTTGGTGAAGCCGCCCGAGCCGCCGGGAATGGCGACGCCCGTCTTCGTGAAGACGAACTGCGCCGCGCCGCCATCGGCCGGGATCGCAACCGGATGCTGCACGACCTCGGAATAGAGCGAGGTGCTGCCATCGAGAACGCTGACGCGGATCGGCACGTTGACGGAGTTTCCGCCGGCGCCCGCCGGTCCGGTCACGATACGGCCCTGCACCATGACGGTCATCACGAGCTGGTTTTCGTTCAGCACGCACTGGCGCGTCGTGTCGGCCAGCGTCACCTGATAGGCAAGGTTCTGCGGGTCGTCCTTGGCACCCTTGCCGTGGCGCTGGAGCACGGCCGTGCCGTCACGCAGGTAGACCTGCGGGCACGAACCCTGCACGACAGCGGTCTGTGTCTGCTGCTGGTGCGCGGCCTGAACGCCGGACGGATCGCTCGTCACTCCGAGATCGGCGGGCTTGTCTGTCTGGTTGCAGCCTGCGACGACGGCGAGAAGGGAAATGCCGAGAAAACGGCGGATGGTCATTCCAAACACGTTGCTTCAACCCCTGCAATCAGGCCCCGCCCCCGGCGTCCAAGCCCTTCGGAACTCGTTTTACGGGCCTTTTCACGACCCTAGGCGATGGTCTATAGCAGCGGCGTGGTGAAAAATCGATTGTCGAATGAAACCGCGCGCAGAATTTCGGAGAGGCCCGTTTTCCGCCAGGCGAACGGGCAAGACGCAATGACATTGCCACGACCTGCCGCAAGGAGACCTGCGGCGGCCGTGGCCTTTCGGATAGGGTCGGAAGGACGATGGCAGCACAGCGACCGAACGACCGGCGGACGATCCCGTCCGCAAGCCCCAACGATTTCAAGGACCTGTGAACGTGGATTATGTTTCGACGCGGGGCGAGGCCCCTTCCCTCGGCTTTTCCGATGCGCTTCTGGCGGGCCTTGCCCGCGACGGCGGCCTCTATGTGCCGCGCGAATGGCCGACCTTCTCCAAGAAGGCCATCCGGGCGCTGCGCGGAAAATCCTATGAAGAGATCGCCTTCACGGTGCTCCTGCCCTTCGTCGAGGGCGATATCCCGGCGGACAAGTTCCGGGCGATGATCGACGAAGCCTATGCCACCTTCCGCCATCCGGCCATCGCGCCGCTGGTGCAGACCGGCCCCAATTCCTTCGTCATGGAGCTGTTCCATGGCACGACGCTGGCGTTCAAGGACGTCGCGATGCAGCTGCTCGCCCGCCTGATGGACCATGCGCTTGCCGTTCGCGGCGAACGCGCCACCATCGTCGGCGCCACGTCGGGCGATACGGGCGGCGCGGCCATCGACGCCTTTGCCGGCCGCGAGCGCACCGATATCTTCATCCTCTTCCCGGAAGGCAAGGTCTCGCCGGTGCAGCAGCGCCAGATGACGACCTCCGCCGAGAAGAACGTCCACGCACTCGCCATCAAGGGCAATTTCGACGATTGCCAGGATCTCGTGAAGGCGATGTTCAACGACACGAAGTTCCGCGACCGGATGAAGCTTTCCGGCGTAAACTCGATCAACTGGGCGCGCATCATGGCCCAGATCGTCTATTATTTCACGACCTCCGTCGCGCTCGGCGGCCCGGACCGCAAGATCTCCTTCACCGTGCCGACCGGCAATTTCGGCGACATCTTCGCCGGTTATGCCGCCAAGCGCATGGGCCTGCCGATCGACAAGCTGGTCATCGCGACGAACGAGAACGACATCCTCGCCCGCACGCTGAAGACCGGCCGCTACGAGATGAAGGGCGTCAAGGCCACCACCTCGCCGTCCATGGACATCCAGATCTCCTCCAACTTCGAACGCCTGCTGTTCGAGGCCAATGACCGCGATGCAGGCGCCGTGCGCCGTGCCATGGACAGCCTCAAGCAATCGCGCGCCTTCGACATCGAGGAGCGTGCGCTGAAGGCGATCCGCAAGGAGTTCCGCGCCGGCCGCGCTTCGGAAAAACAGGTGGCGGCAACCATCCGCGACACGCTGAAGGACACGGGCTATCTGCTCGATCCGCACTCGGCGATCGGGGTCTTCGTGGCTGCAAAGCACGAGAAGGCGAACGCCCCCATGGTGACGCTCGCCACCGCGCATCCGGCGAAATTCCCCGCCGCAGTAAAATCGGCATGCGGTATTGACCCGGCGCTTCCGACGTGGCTTGCTGACCTGATGCAAAGGGAGGAGCGGTTCGACGTCCTGAGTGCGGAACTCGACGTCGTGGAAGCCTTCATCGGCAACCACTCGCGAATCCGGGGCTAGAGCATTTCCAGGAGCGTTCGCGACCGGAATTGCGTGATCACAGGGAGGCCATTTCCGTCATTCTCGAGAAGACGGAAATGCTGGAACGCAGAAAGTGCGCATGATGAAAGTTGAGTGCACCCGGCTCTCGTCCGGGTTGACCGTGGTAACGGAAAACATGCCCCATCTTGAGAGCGTGGCTCTCGGTGTATGGATCAAGTCAGGCTCACGCAACGAAACCTCGGACGAGCACGGCATCGCCCACCTGCTCGAGCACATGGCCTTCAAGGGCACGGAGCGCCGCTCCGCCCGGCAGATCGCCGAGGAAATCGAGAATGTCGGCGGCGAGGTCAACGCCGCCACCTCGACGGAAACCACCTCCTACTACGCCCGCGTCCTGAAGGACCATGTCCCGCTCGCGGTCGATATCCTCGCCGACATCCTGACGGAATCGGTCTTCGACGAGGAAGAACTGCGCCGCGAAAAGCACGTCATCCTTCAGGAAATCGGCGCTGCGAACGACACGCCGGACGACGTGGTCTTCGACAAGTTCTCCGAAGTCGCCTACCGCGACCAGATCATCGGCCGCGCGATCCTCGGCACGCCCGACAGCGTTCTTTCCTTCTCTCCCGGCGAAATCCGCAGCTATCTCGACCGCAACTACACGACGGACCGCATGTTCGTCGTCGCGGCCGGCTCGGTGAACCACGACGAATTCGTGCACCAGGTGGAGGATCGCTTCTCCAGCCTGCCGACCGCGCCGAAGATTTCGCCGGTCTTCGAGCCGGCGCGCTATACCGGCGGCGACATTCGCGAAACGCGCGATCTCATGGACGCGCAGGTCCTGCTCGGCTTCGAGGGCAAGGCCTACCACGCCCGCGATTTCTACTGTTCGCAGATCCTTGCCAACATCCTCGGCGGCGGCATGTCCTCCCGCCTGTTCCAGGAAGTGCGCGAACATCGCGGCCTCTGTTATTCGATCTATGCCTTCCACTGGGGCTTTTCCGATACCGGCATCTTCGGCATCCACGCCGCGACCGGCGGCGAGAACCTACCCGAGCTGATGCCGGTGATCTTCGACGAACTGAAGAAGTCGTCGGAAAACATCGAGCAGCAGGAAATCGAGCGCGCCCGCGCGCAGATCCGCGCCCAGCTCCTGATGGGGCAGGAAAGCCCGGCCGCCCGCGCCGGCCAGATCGCCCGCCAGATGATGCTCTACGGCCGCCCGATCCCGAACGAGGAACTAATGGAGCGCCTTCAGGGCATCACCATCGAGCGCCTGACGGACCTTGCCGGCCGCCTGTTCTTCGACACGATGCCGACCATCTCGGCAATCGGCCCGCTGGAACACCTCGTGCCGACCGGCGACATCGCCCGCTCCCTGTCACGCGCCGCCTTGCCGGAGCGCGCGGCTGGCTGAGAGCCGACGGCCTTTCCCCGACGGTCAGCCGCCGGGGAAAAAATAACACCGCCAGCAATGTCGCAATGGGAACCGTTCGTCCGTTCTTGTCTTTAGACGGGAAAGGAGACGCGACGCCCCATGACCGATCTTGTCCTCACGACCTTCGACTGGGTGCCCGAGACGCCGCGCGGCCATGTGCGTGACCTGCGCGTGCGATGGGCGCTGGAGGAAGCCGGTCTGCCCTACCGGGTGGAAAGCGTGCCCTTCCGCGATCGCAAGGCCGGGCACTATGTCCACCAGCCGTTCGGGCAGGTGCCGTGGCTGGTGGACGGCGATATCTCGATCTTCGAAACCGGCGCGATCCTGCTCCATCTTGGCGAACGCAGCGACAAGCTGATCCCCACCGACCCGCATGGCCGCGCCCTGGTCACGGAATGGACGTTTGCCGCGCTCAATTCCATCGAGATGGCGAGCGTGCCCTGGTCGATCATGATCTTCTCCGGCTTTCCCGCAGATACGCCCGCGCGCAAACCCCTCGACGCCTTTCTCAAGGCGCGGGTACAGCATATGGAACCGATCCTATTGCAGCGCGAATGGTTGGCCGGGCCCTTCTCCATCGCCGATATCCTGATGGCCGATGTGCTTCGCCTGATCGATCGGTTCGACGGGCTGGCGGAACAGCCCGCGTGCCGCGCCTACATCGCCCGCGCCACCGCCCGGCCGGCCTTCAGGAAAGCGCTTGCCGACCAGATGGCGCATTTCGCCAGGGCGGACTGACCCCCTCGCCACGATACGGCTTTTGCGATAGTCGTCGCGGCGAACGTGTGGACAGCGGAGACAGGGATGCTGAAGGTCATTGCGCAGGATTTCATTCGGCCCGAAGCGATCAGCATCGTTACGCCGCTCTATGAAGAGCTCGTGGACCTCACCCGCCGCGAACCGTTGTGCATCAGCTATGATCTCTTCACGGACCAGAAAGACCCGGGCCATTTCATCTTCATCGAAACCTGGCCCGACCGCGCAGCGCTGGACCTTCACTGCTCCACGGAGCATTTCCGCCGTCTCGTCCCGCAGATCGACGCCCACCAGCGCAAGGAGGGCACCTTCATCCTGATGGACGGTTTTGCCGCCGCGCGTTGAGCGAAGGAAAGGGAGGAAGCCCATGGAAAAAATCGCCGCCTTGCTCGAACGCGCCCAATGGGCGGAAAAGCCGGACGTCTGGAAGGGCGAATTCGAGGGAAAACGGTTCGGCACCAATGTCTCGGTCGTGTTCTACACCACGGACGAACCCGGGCGCGGGCCACCGCTCCACCGGCACCCCTATGACGAGGTCTTCATCGTGCGCGAAGGTCGTGCACTCTTTACGGTGGGCGACCAGCAGCTTGAGGCGACCGCGGGCCAGATCGTGTTCGGCCCCGCCAATGTGCCGCACAAATTCATCAATCTCGGCCCCGGCCGGCTGGAGACGACCGATCTTCACGTATCCGACGAGTTGATCCAGGAGAACCTGGAATAGCGACCGCTTCCGCCACGCGCCGCATTCTTGGGCATCATCAACCAGCCGCTATGCAATGGAAGCATGCCTCCGCTGCAAGCATATGCATTTTCCCCGGGCACGCGATTGTTTATATCATGGGCAACCCAAAGGAGTTGACCATGAACATCTTCGCAAAGCTCAAAAAGAACGTCGCCGACCGCCGTGCAATGCGCGAACTCAGCGCCCTCGACGACCGCGCCCTCCAGGATCTCGGCATTTCGCGCTCGAACATCCAGTCCGCCGTAAAGGGCCTCACGGTACTCGGCTGAACGGCCAAGCGCCGGGCATGATGACGATGGCGCGCTTTTCGACAGGCGCTTGTTCCGGTCATCTGCCATTCCACCTCGTGGTGGCTTGAAACATACCCTGCTCGTATCGAACCCGCCGCGAGGCGGGTTTTGTTTTCTGCCGGCGCACCATTTGACGATGCCGAGCCTCTCGGCATAATCTGAAGGAATGGCGCGCCACTGGCGCGTCGTGTGCGGAGGATGGAATGACACGGTCGGTTTTTCGGTTTTTGTCCCGGCAGCCCGACACCCTTGAGCTTGCCAGCGACCGGCACCTGCTGCGCCTTCCCCGCTATCAAGACTACCGCCAATGGTATTCGCTGCGCTCGGAAAGCCGCCGCTTCCTCGAACCGTGGGAACCGGCCTGGCGCAACGACGAGCTGACGGAAAGCTCCTTCCGCACCCGCGTCATCAGAAATGAACAGGAATTTTCATCCGGCCAGGCCGTGCCGCTGCTCGTCTTCACGCGTGCGGAAAACGTGCTGCTCGGCGGGCTGACCATCGGCTATATCAGGCGCGGCGCGGCGCAATGCTGCATGATCGGCTACTGGATGGGCGAGCGCCATGCCGGCCAGGGCCACATGTTCGGTGCCCTGGAACTGGCCATACCCTATATCTTTTCCAGCCTTCAGTTGCACCGTATCGAGGCAGCCTGTATTCCAGACAATACAAGAAGCATCCGTCTCCTTGAAAAGGTCGGCTTTCGGCAGGAAGGCTACCTTCGGGAGTATCTGAAGATAAACGGGGAGTGGCGCGACCACGTGATGTTCTCGCTTCTGGCGGCCGACCGGCAGTCGTAAGCGGTGCGAAGGGCGCGGCAGGACTGGGCAGTACCGAAGGACAGTGCACTTTCAATGACGTCTCCATCCGCGCCGCAAGCGTTGCATGCCAGCCGGTTGCTCGCCCTCATCCTTCTCACGGCGATGCTGCTTTTCGGCGTCTTCGCGGGCCGGGCCCTTGCCGTCGAGCCGGTGAAGATCTCCCGTGACGACACCGCGCTGGACCTGACCGCCACCACGGAAATCTACACCGGCCGCGGCGAAGCCTTCCAGGTTTCCACCGCGCCCGGCACGGACGGCATCGTGCGCCGCATCGAGGTGCGCGCCACCTCGGACGCGCATCAGGGCGACTGGGCCGTCTTCGCGCTCGCCAATGTCTCGGAAGAGCAGATCGACCGCCTGATCGTCGCGCCGCATTTCCGCCTCGTGCAATCCAAGCTCTTCTGGCCGGACCTCGGCGCCAAGCGCATCATCTCGATCACACCGAGCGAAGGCTTCGCGCTGGACCGGCAGGCGAGCGAGGAGGCGGACGTCTTCCGCATCACGCTCAACCCCGGCACGGTCGTCACCTTCGTTGCGGAACTGGCCACCCCCGAGCTGCCGCAGATCTATCTCTGGCAACCGGACGCCTACAAGGACACGGTCAACGCCTTCACGCTCTACCGCGGCATCGTGCTCGGCATCGCGGGCCTGCTGGCCGTGTTCCTCACCATCCTCTTCGTGGTGAAGGGCACATCCATGCTGCCGGCGACGGCGGCGCTTGCCTGGGCGGTGCTCGGCTATATCTGCGTCGATTTCGGTTTCCTGTCGAAGCTTATCAGCATCACGGCCGGCGACGAGCGCATATGGCGGGCGGGAACGGAAGTATCGCTTGCGGCGGGCCTCGTCGTCTTCCTCTTCACCTATCTCAACCTCAACCGCTGGCACGCGCATCTGTCCTATGCGACGCTCGCCTGGATCCTCGGCCTCGGCCTGCTGTTCGGCGTCGCGATCTACGATCCGCCGATCGCCTCGGGCATTGCCCGCCTCTCCTTCGCCCTCACGGGCACGGTCGGCATCGTGCTCATCGCCTATCTCGGATTCAACCGCTACGACCGCGCGATCCTTCTGGTGCCCGCCTGGTCGCTGATCCTCGTCTGGCTGTTTGGCGCCTGGCTGACGGTGACGGGCCAGCTCAACAACGACATCATCCAGCCCGCTCTCGGCGGCGGCCTCGTGCTTATCGTGCTTCTCATCGGCTTCACGGTCATGCAGCACGCCTTTGCCGGCGGCGCCTATAGCCAGGGCCTGTTCTCCGATCTCGAGCGCCAGTCGCTGGCGCTGACAGGCTCCGGCGATACGGTATGGGACTGGGACGTGGCTCGCGACCGCGTCGTCACCATTCCGGACATCTCCATCCAGCTCGGCCTTGCGCCCGGCGTCATGCACGGCCCGGCGCGCAACTGGCTGCCGCGCCTGCACCCGGACGACCGCGACCGTTTCCGCGCGACGCTCGACGTGCTGCTGGAGCATCGCAGGGGCCGCCTCAACCATCAGTTCCGCGTGCGCGCCGAGGACGGCCACTATCACTGGCTGTCGATCCGCGCTCGGCCGGTGCTCGGCGCCAATGGCGAGATCATCCGCTGCGTCGGCACCATCATCGACATCACCGAACAGAAGAATTCCGTCGACCGGCTGCTGCAGGACGCCCTGCACGACAACCTGACGGGCCTGCCGAACCGCCAGGTGTTCCTCGATCGCCTGCAATCGCTCCTGTCGCTCACCGCCAGCACCGAGAGCGTGCGCCCGACGGTTCTGACCATCGATATCGACCGCTACAAGCAGGTCAACGATGCGCTCGGCATTGCCGCCGGCGACAATATCCTGATCGCCCTCACCCGCCGCCTGCGCCGCCTGATGAAGCCACAGGACACGCTGGCGCGCCTCGCCGGCGACCAGTTCGGCCTCATCCTGATGTCTGAGCGCGACCCGGCCAAGGTCGCCGATTTCGCCGATGCGGTCAGCAAGGCCATCATGGTGCCGATCAATTTCGGCGGCCGCGAGATCATCCTGACGGCCTCCATCGGGCTCGTCTCCTGGGTCGACCAGCAGGAGGATGCGCTGGGGCTGCTCAACGATGCGGAACTTGCCATGTACCGGGCCAAGAAGGCCGGCGGCAACCGCGTCGAACCCTTCCGCCCTGCCTTCCGCACCTTCGGCGCCGACCGCCTCCAGATCGAGTCCGACCTTCGCCGCGCCATCGAGCGCAAGGAGCTCTCGCTCGTCTACCAGCCGATCGTGCGCCTCTCGGATGCCGAGATCGCCGGCTTCGAGGCCCTGATGCGCTGGGATCACCCCAAGCGCGGCAACATCTCGCCCACCGAATTCATCCCGATTGCGGAATGTTCGGACCTTATCAACCAGCTCGGCCTCTTCGCCTTCGACAAGGCGGCAAGCGACCTGATGGACTGGCAGCACCAGACCGGGGACCTGCCCGTCTTCGTCTCGGTCAACCTCTCCAGCGCCCAGCTGCTCAACAACGAACTCTACAACGATGTGCGCGCGGCGCTCGCCCGCACGCGCTGCGAGCCGCAGAAGATCAAGCTGGAACTCACCGAATCCGTGGTGATGGAAAACCCGGAACAGGCCCGCCTGATCCTCACCAAGCTGAAGGATATCGGCCTCGGCCTCGCGCTCGACGATTTCGGAACGGGCCATTCCTCGCTTTCCTATCTCACGCGCTTCCCCTTCGACACGATCAAGGTCGACAAGGCACTGGTGCGCGACGGTTCCGACAAGCGCACCGTGCTGCTGCGCTCCGTCGTGTCGATGGCACGCGAGCTGGACATGCAGGTCGTCGCGGAAGGTATCGAGTCGGAGGAGGACGCCATCGAGCTCGGCAATATGGGCTGCGAGTTCGGCCAGAGCTATCTCTTCGGCCCGCCGATCGGCTACGATTCGGTCCTGCGGCTGCTCAAGGAACGGTTTCCGCTGATGAAGCGGGCGTAAGGGACGGCAGCTAGACCGTCGCGGTGCGCACCAGTCGGTTGATGAAATCGAGCTTTTCGACGACGGGCGGCGGCAGGACGAAGGGGTAGCTGTCCGGCTGCCCCATGGAGCGCTGGATGGCGTTGAGCGCGACGCTGAGCGGTATCCACGCATCGACGAGACGGCCGGCGCCTGGCGCACGGTAGGGATCGAAGGTGACCTCGGCCTCCAGTTCCTCATGCCCCTTCGGGTCGATGTTGAGGCCGAAGGAGCGGGCGGTCTCCAGCGTATCCACGATATGGAAAAGATGCGCCCAGCATTCGGCGAAATCCTCGGCCGGATGGGAACTCGCATAGGCGCTGATGAAGTTCTCCTGCCAGCCGGGCGGCGGGCCTTGCTCGTAGTTGCGCCGCAGGGCGCCCGCATAGTCCGCGCGCTCATCGCCGAAAAGGCGTCGCGCCTCTTCCAGCGTCGCCGCGTCGCGAACGAGTTGCGCCCAGTAGAAGTGCCCGATTTCGTGGCGGAAGTGGCCGAGCAGCGAGCGGTAGGGTTCGCCCATCGAGACGCGCACGCTTTCGCGCACCTCGTCGTCGGCTTCCGCAGCGCGCAGGCCTATCAGCCCATCCTCATGGCCGGTCATCGCGGCATTGACGACATTGCCGGACGCATCCACCTCGTCCGCCAGGAAATCGAAGACGAGGCCGCCGGCCGGATCCTCCTTGCGGGTCGGATGCGGCAGCTTCCAACGCAGCAGGGAATAGAAGAGGTGACGCTGCGCCGATCCGATGCGCCGCCAGCGCTCCAGCCCCTTCGGGTCGGTCAGCGGTACGATGCGGTTGTGGCGGCAGGCCTCACAGAAGGCATGCGGACTGCCGGCCGGCAGCAGCCAGTTGCAGACGTCGTGGGCGGCGTTCGCGCAGAACCGGTAGAGGCCCTGGCCGGGCGCGATCGACCAGGCCCCCTCGCCTTGCGGCACCAGCGCATGCAGCGTCACATCCCCGGCGAGGAACCCCAGCGAGGAACCGCAGCGCACGCAGAGACGATTGTCGAAATGGATGGTCTGGCCGCAGGTCCTGCAGGTAAAGAGCTTCATGACGTCCCCTTGCGGGCGGATGTGGCTTCATACGAATACCCGCATCGGCCAGAGGCGACACGGGTACGCATTTGTCACGAATGACGGGTGACACCGGTCACCCCGATGGATCAGAGGCGGTCGATCTTGTCCTTCACGGCATCCTTCGCCTTACCGACGGCCTTCTGGGTCTTGCCCTTGAGTTCCTGGCCCGCGCCCTCGGCGCGCAGCTTTGGGTTATCGGTTGCCTTGCCGACTGCCTGCTTGGCCTTGCCGGCCAGTTCGTTTGCCGTACCCTTGATCTTGTCGCTCGTGCTGCCCACCGTCGTACTCCTGTTGTCAGAGCGTGACCATTCACGCAGCCAAACAACGTCGCTGGGCGCTGGCAGGTTCCCGAAAGAAAGATGAAGTACGCCGCCTTTCAGGCGTGGCCGATCTCGACGGAAAGCATCGCGGGCGAGATGCCCATGAGCCCGAGCGCGCGCTCGTACTTGTTGTCGAGGTTCGTATCGAAGATCAGCTCTTCCTCGGCCGGGCACGAAAGCCAGCCATTGGCGCCGATCTCATTCTCGATCTGCCCTGCCCCCCAGCCGGCATAGCCGAGCATCATGAGGCCGCGCTGCGGCCCGCGTCCGCGGGATATGGCGCGCACGATATCGAGTGTCGCCGTCAGGCAGATATCGTCGCTGACCGGAATGCTCGATTCCGACAGATAGTCGTCCGAATGCAGGACGAAGCCGCGCCCGCTCTCGACTGGGCCGCCGCTGCGGATCGGAAAATCGCGGGTTTCGCCCGGCAGGCGGATCACCTCGTCCTCTCCCAACAGGTCGAGATGCAGCAGCACGTCGGAAAAGTTCAATTGCTGCGGCCGGTTGATCACGAAGCCCATGGCCCCGTCTGCGGAATGGGCGCAGATATAGACGACGGTGCGGGCAAAATTTGCGTCAGACATGCCTGGCATGGCGATCAGGAACTGACCGTCAAGAAAGCCGCGCTCTCGCCTGTTCTTCAGCACTGACATAGCCATAGTGCGGGCCAGCCTATCAATTCGCCGCCAAATGAAAAGCGTTCTTTTTCGCTGGTAGTCCGCGCCAGCCTTGCAAAAAAAGCAAGGATAAAACGGCCTGCGATCAAGCAATTATGATCGCCGGGCGCTGTTTGCTGCTGGAAAGGGCACCCAGCCGGGGCTAGATATGGAATCATGAACCGCCTGCAAACCGCTCTCGCAGCGTTGCTTTTTGTCAATTCGACCGCCGCCGCGGAGACCTCTGCCTGGGTCGAGACGCCGGGTGGCGACGTGCGCCTCGTCGCGCTACCGGCCGCCGCCGACGGTTCCGTGCGCGCCATGCTCGATATTCGCCTGCATGACGGCTGGAAGACCTATTGGCGCAATCCGGGCGGCAGTGGCATTCCACCATCGATCACCATCAGCGGCGCGGAGCTTGTCTCGATCGGCTATCCCGCGCCCAAGCGGCTGGGCGACGACGAAGCGCATTATGTCGGTTACGACGAACCCGTCCAATTGCCGCTCAGACTGGACAAGGCCGTGGGCACGGCGATCACCGCGACCGTCTTTCTCGGTGTCTGCAAGGATATCTGCATTCCCGTACAGGCGGAGCTGACGGTGGATGCGGCCAGTGAACCCTTTGCCAACCCGCTGGAGGAAACGGCGATCGCCGGCGCCGAGGCATCGCTTCCCCGTGGCGCAGGCGATGGTTTCAAGCCGCTGTCGGGCCGATGGGCCGCCGATGGCAAGAGCGTGACGGTCCGCTTCGAGGCTCCTACCGAAGGCCCCTTGCCGGATGTCTTCCTCTCCGCCTCGTCGAGCTTCGAATTCGGCGCGGCGACCTCCGTGCGCCGCGAGGGCGACGCCTTCGTTTCCGAGGTGCCGGTGCTGCACAGGCCGAAGGTCTTCGATCTCGAAAAGAACCCGATTCTCCTGACCCTGCGCGCGGGCGAGACGTCGATGGAAAGCCCGCTTGCCATCGACTAGCGCTCCCCTATAGTGCCGCGGCAAGGCCCATCGGGGCCGGTTGCCACTACGCTTACCAGTAAGGAGAGACGCCGTGACCATTGCCGTTGGAGACAAGCTGCCCGACCTCAAGCTCAAGGAGCGCACGCCGGACGGTCCCGCCGAAATCTCGACCGACGACCTTTTCAAGGGCAAGCGCGTCGTGCTGTTCGCCGTCCCCGGCGCCTTCACGCCGACCTGCTCGCTGAACCACCTTCCGGGCTATCTGGAAAACCGTGACGCGATCCTCGGCAAGGGCGTGGACGACATCGCCGTCGTCGCCGTCAACGACCACCATGTCATGGGCGCCTGGGCGACATCGACGGGCGGCGCGGGCAAGCTGCGCTTCCTGGCCGACTGGGATGCCGCCTTCACCAAGGCGCTCGGCATGGACATCGACCTGTCCGCCGGCACGCTCGGCGTGCGCTCCAAGCGCTACTCCATGCTCGTCGAAGACGGTGTGGTGAAGACGCTGAACGTCGAGGAAAGCCCCGGCCAGGCGACCGTCTCGGGCGCCGCCGCAATGATCGAGCAGCTTTGAGCTGAGCTTTTCATGAGCGGGGGGCGATGCCCCTCGCCTGCCTACCGGCATCCTCTCCCCGCTTGCGGGAAGAGGAGCATTTCTTCAGCCCTTCTTGAACGGCGCCATGCCCTGTCGCGCGAGTTCGTCGGCGCGTTCGTTTTCCGGGTGGCCGGCATGGCCCTTCACCCAGTGCCACTCGACCTTGTGGCGCATGCGCGCCTCGTCGAGGGCCTGCCAGAGATCGCCGTTCTTCACCGGCTTCTTGTCGGCGGTCTTCCAGCCATTCTTCTTCCAGCCGAAAATCCACTTGGAAATACCGTCCATGACGTATTTCGAGTCCGTGTAGAGATCGATCTCGCAGGGCGACTTCAGCGCGCCAAGCGCCGCGACAGCCGCCGAGAGCTCCATACGGTTGTTCGTCGTATGCGCCTCGCCGCCGGACAATTCCTTCTCGACCTCGCCATAGCGCAGCACCGCGCCCCAGCCGCCGGGACCGGGATTGCCCGAGCAGGCGCCATCCGTAAAAATATCGACATGTTTCATCGGGAGAGTCCGTATTCCGCAGCGTTTTTCACCTGGCGGTGGAAGCGCAGCTTGCTCAGATATTCGAGCGGGTCCTTCTTGACGACCAGCGCGCCGGCGGGCGTCGTCAGCCAGTCGTAGAGCCGCGTCAGGAAGAAGCGCAGCGCCGAGCCGCGCGCAAGCAACGGCAGGGCCTCGACTTCCCCGGCGGAAAGCGGACGCACGCTCTCGTAGCCGGCAAGCAGCGCCATGCCCTTGGTGAGGTTGAACGAGCCGTCCTTCTCGAAGCACCATGCATTGAGGCAGGTGGCGACGTCATAGGCCAGGAGATCGTTGCAGGCGAAATAGAAATCGATGAGGCCGGACAGCTCGTCGCCGATGAAGAAGACATTGTCCTGGAAGAGATCGGCATGGATGACGCCGGCCGGCAGGTCCTTGGGCCAGTTGGCCTCGAGGAAGGCCAGTTCGCCGGCAATCTCGTCCTGAAGGCCCTTCTCCACCTCGTCGGCCCGCTCGGCCGACTTGTCCCACAGCGGACGCCAGCCATCGACGGAGAGCGCGTTCTTGCGGGTGATCTCGAAGCCTTCGCCGGCAAGGTGCATTTCGGCAAGCGCGCGGCCGACCTCGCGGCAATGTCTTGCCGCGGGCTTGCGCAGCCACATGCCTTCGAGGAAGGAGATCATCGCGGCGGGGCGGCCGGACAGTTCGCCCAGCAGCGCGCCGTCGCTGCGCGGCAGGGGTAGCGGGCAGGACAGGCCCCGCTCGGCGAGATGATGCATCAGGCCAAGGAAGAACGGCAGGTCGTTCGGGTCCACGCGCTTTTCATAGAGCGTCAGGATGAAGGCGCCCTTGGTGGTGTGCAGCAGGAAATTCGTATTCTCCACACCCTCGGCGATGCCCTTGTAGGACAAAAGCGTGCCCGCGTCATAGGCGGTCAGGAAGCGGGAGAGATCGTCTTCGTTAATATCGGTATAGACGGCCACGGCAGGTCTCAAAATTGCAGGATGGATCAATCGGATGGGACGGGATGAAGGCAATTCACGGCGCGAACATCGCGGCGTGCAATGCCTCATTCCCCATTGACGAAGGCCATGTCGCCGGAGGTCAGCTCGATGTTGCGCAGCTCGCGATTGACGAGGAAGTGCTCGTTCTCCTCGACCGTATCGGCAAGCTCCACCACGGCGTTGTAGCGCTCGCGGAAGGCCTCGATGATCTCGTTGACGATGACTTCCGGCGCGGACGCCCCGGCCGACAGGCCGACGGTCCTGATGTCGCCGATGGTCTCCCAGTCGATTTCCGAGGCGCGCTGCACGAGCACCGACTTTGTGGCGCCCGCCCGCAGCGCCACTTCGACGAGGCGCTTGGAGTTGGACGAATTCGGCGCGCCGACGATGAGGAAGAGGTCGCAGCCGGGCGCCGCCTGCTTCACCGCTTCCTGCCGGTTCGTGGTGGCGTAGCAGATCGAATCGGCAGCCGGCGCGGTAAGGTTCGGAAAGCGCTCGTGCAGGCGCTTTATCACGCCGGCCGTATCGTCCACCGACAGCGTCGTCTGGGTGACGAAACCGAGATTGTCCGGGTCCGGCGGCATATAGGTTTCCGCGTCCTCGACGGTCTCGACCAGCGAGACCGCGCCTTCCGGCAGCTGGCCCATCGTGCCGATGACCTCCGGGTGGCCTGCATGGCCGATCAGCACCACATGGCGGCCGAGGCGCTGGTGGCGCATGGCCTGCTTGTGGACCTTCGAGACAAGCGGGCATGTCGCGTCGAGATAGAAAAGGTTGCGCTGCTCGGCGTCGGCCGGAACGGACTTCGGCACGCCATGCGCGGAAAACACCACGGGCTGCTTGCGATGCTCTTCCGGAATTTCGTTCAGTTCCTCGACGAAGATCGCGCCCTTCGCCTCAAGGCCTTCCACGACATAGCGGTTGTGCACGATCTCGTGGCGGACATAGACGGGGGCGCCATAGGACTTCAGCGCCAGCACAACGATCTGGATGGCGCGGTCTACGCCGGCGCAGAAACCGCGCGGGCCACATAGCCTGATGGTCAGATCCGGTCGGTTTTCAATCATGCGCATCGATTATCCGGCAATGAGGACGACAACAAGGAAGATGGTCACGGAAACGCCGGGAGCCGGAAAATCCGCCGCAGCGCCATCGTCCCTCCATATAGGCCGGCGACCACGACCGCGCCAAGGAAAAACAATCATTTCCTCAGGCAGAGGACGGAACAGGCCGGGCAGCGCACCGAAGCAAGGGCCGGAAAGCCTGCATTCCCCGGCCCTTCGCCGTTTTACGACGCCGGGCGATCGCCTTTTCGCCGAAACAGCGCGTAAAGGGCAACGCCGACCAGCGCGGCGGCAAGACCGTACCAGGTGACGGCATATTGCAGATGGTTGTTCGGCAGGTCGAACTGCGTGACCGCGCCGATCGGCAAGCCCTTGGGGTTCAGCGCATTGCCGGCATCGACGAAGACCGGCACCACCTTGTCCGCCGGAATACCGGTGCTCGAAGCCATCGTGTCGAGATCCTTCCAGTAGAAGATGTTCTTGGAAAGATCGTTGTCGGGCACGATGGAGGACGGTTTTTCCGCCAGGCGGGCGCGGGCAAGGCCGGTGATGGTCTGTTCGCCGGTGAGCTGGCCCTGCTTGCGCATTTCCGGCTCCTTCGCCTCGAAGGGCACGAAACCGCGATTGACGAACAGGAAGCGGCCGTCGGCAAGCTGGAGCGGCGTATAGATGTAGTAGCCGGTCTTGCCTTGCCAGGTAGCGAAGAAGTGGCGCTCCTTGTTGTTGGCGAAAACGCCCGTAACGGTGACGGGGCGGTATTCGATATCCTCGCCCTTCGCCGCCATCGCCTCGATATCGCCCAGCGTGACGGGAGTGGCGACATGGCGTTCGGCTATCTCGGCGAGAAACTGTTCCTTCCAGTGCAGGCGCTGCACCTGCCAGGTGCCGAGCGTCAAAAGGATGGCGAGCGTGATGAGGAATGCGATCCATGCCAGGACCGCCCTGCCCTTGCCCCGTTGCGGGCTATAGTTCGCGGGAACCTCAGCCACGGTCGATCTCCCCGGGTCGTGCATTGTTGCGATATTGCAGCGTGATCAGCAGCCCCTTGAGGATGCGTGTCAGGACGAGACCGAGGGCAAGGACCATCGGGATCCACAACAGGAAATGCACCCAGAGCGGCGGGTTGACATTCACCTCCAGCCAGAGCGCCGCACCGACCACGATGAAGCCGACGATGAGCAGCACGAAGACGACCGGGCCATCACCCGAATCGGCGAAGGAATAGTCGAGCCCGCAACTGCCGCAGGCAGGCTTCACCTTCAGCAGGCCATCGAACAGCTTGCCCTGGCCGCAGCGTGGGCAACGGCCCCGCGCACCGGCGCTGAAGGGATCGACCGGCGGATAGAGCGCCTTGTCCTCGTCCATGGGTGGTTCCAATCAAACAGATTCCGGCCGCAAGGCCGCGTTTGCGATAGGTAGCGCCCGGCCCGGCCCGCGTCCAACCGAAAAGCTGCGACAAAGCAGCCAGCCGCCAAAACAGAAACGGCCGCATCGCTGCGGCCGTCTCCGAAATTCGAACGTCGTTCGCTTACATATGCGCGACCGGTGCGCCCCAGCCACCCCAGACGTAGATGGCGAAGAACAGGAACAGCCAGACGACGTCAACGAAGTGCCAGTACCAGGCAGCTGCCTCGAAGCCGAAATGCTGCTTCGGGGTGAAGTCGCCGCGCATGGCGCGAATGAGGCAGACCAGCAGGAAGATCGTGCCGACGAGAACGTGGAAACCGTGGAAGCCGGTCGCCATGAAGAACGTCGCGCCGTAGATCGAATCCTTGAAGGCGAACGGAGCGTGCGCGTATTCGTAAGCCTGCACGTAGGAAAAGAGCATGCCGAGGACAACCGTCAGCGCCAGACCGTTGACGAGGCCCTTGCGGTCGTTGTTCAGCAGCGCGTGATGCGCCCAGGTCACGCAGGTGCCCGAAAGCAGCAGGATGACCGTGTTGTAGAGCGGCAGGTGCCAGGGATCGAGCACTTCGATACCCTTCGGCGGCCAGATACCGCCGGTATGCTCGACGCGAGCGGCCTGGATGGCTTCGCCCGGGAACAGGCTGGCATCGAAGAAGGCCCAGAACCAGGCGACGAAGAACATCACCTCGGAGGCGATGAACATGATCATGCCGTAGCGCAGATGCAGCGAGACGACGCGGGTGTGGTGACCCTCATGGGCCTCCTTCACCGTGTCCGACCACCAGCCGTACATCGTGTAGAACACAATCAGCAGGCCGATGTAGAACAGCCACGGCGTCGCCAGATTCATTCCGAACAGGTTGAATGCCGCGCCGGAATTGTAGCGCATGTAGCCGATCCCGCCGAGCGCCAGAACGAAGGCGCCGATGGAGGCGAGCAACGGCCACGGGCTTGGGTCGATGATATGGTAGTCGTGTTTTTTCTGCGCATCGGCCATTTGATTATCCCCGAATGTATCGCGTTCAGTCCCCGGCATAGCCGGGAACACGTGTCTTTCAAAGCTTGTTCTCGCCTTCTACCTTGATCTTCGCCGACGAAGCCACAGGCTTCGTCCCCTCGTGCGGGAAGAAGGTATAGGAAAGCGTGATCGTGTGGATGTCCTTCGTCTCGACCGGATCGACGATCTCGGGATCGACGAAGAAGACGACGGGCATTTCCATTTCCTCGCCCGGCTTCAGCGTCGTTTCCGTGAAGCAGAAGCATTGGACCTTGTTGAAATAGGCGCCGGCCGCCTGGGGCGTCACGTTGAACGTCGCCTGGCCGGTCGTCGGCGTCGAGGCATTGTTGCGCGCCTTGTAGAGGATCTGCACGGTCTCGCCGATCTTCACCTCGACCTCGCGCTGCACCGGCGTGAAGCTCCAGGGAAGGCCCGGGCCGACGTTGGCGTCGAAGCGCACCTTGATCGTCTTGTCGAGAATGACCTCGGAGACCTGCTCGACGCGTTGCGTCGTGCCGCCGTAGCCGGTGACCTTGCAGAACATCTCGTAGAGCGGCACGGCCGCATAGGCCATGCCGGCCATGCCGATCACGAAGGAACAGCAGATCGCGACGATCGCCCCGTTGCCGAGGCTGGTCTTTTCGGCCTTGCTCGTCTCGCTCATGCTAGCCCGCCATTCCGCCGGTGAACTTTACCAGCGTGATGATATAGAACAGCACAACGAGCGCCAGGAGCACCACGCCGAGCGCAACGTTGCGGCCGCGACGCGACTTCTTCTGGCTTTCCGTCAGATTTACCGTTTCCATTAGAATACCCATCCGAATGACGCGATCGCATAGTCGAACATCAGGCCGGAGAAAATCGCGAACAGATAGACGATGGAGAAGGCGAAGAGTTTTTTGGCCGGCACCATCGCGCGGTCGCCCTCCGGCATGCGCAACACGCCGACAGAATACCATACGAAGCCGGCGCCGAGGGCTGCGGCAAAGAGACCGTAACCGAGGCTGGCGAAACCGAGGAACGTCGGCACGACGGCGATGACGGCGGTCAGGACCGCGTAGATGAGAATCTGCACCTTCGTGGTCGCCTCGCCGGCGACATTCGGCAGCATCGGCACGCCGACGGCTTCATAGTCGCGCATCTTGAACAGGGCAAGCGCCCAGAAATGCGCCGGGGTCCACAGGAAGGTGATGAGGAAGAGGACAACGCTGCCGATGGAGACGTCGCCGGTAACGCAGGCCCAGCCGATCATCGGCGGGAAGGCGCCGGATGCGCCCCCGATGACGATGTTCTGCGGCGTCGAGCGCTTCAGCCAGATCGTGTAGACGACGGCGTAGAAGAAAATGGTGAAGGCGAGCAGGCCGGCCGACAGCCAGTTGACCGCAAGGCCGAGGATCGCGACCGAGAAGGCGGAGAGCGTCAGGCCGAAGGCGAGCGCTTCTTTCGGGCGAATGCGGCCGGAAGGGATGGGACGCTTGGCGGTGCGCGACATGATCGCGTCGATATCCGCGTCGTACCACATGTTGAGGGCACCGGATGCACCGGCACCCACGGCAATACAGAGGATCGCTATCGCGCCGATCACCGGGTTGATCGTGCCCGGGGCGACGATGAGGCCGGCAAAGGCGGTGAAGACAACGAGCGACATGACGCGCGGCTTCAAAAGCTCGAAGAAATCACGCGGGGACGCTTCGGAGAGGTAGACCTCGCCGCTGCCCGGAACCGCTTCGTGATGCTCGATAACCGTCATTTCTCTTCGTCGCTCCTTCGGCCGGTTCTCCCGGCCTTTGATTTAAGGGGCCGCCGTTTCCGGCGGCCCCGATCGTTTCAAGATCTTACTTGATCTTCGGAAGCTGTTCCCACTGGTGGAACGGCGGAGGCGAAGACAGCTGCCATTCCAGCGTGTTGGCACCCTCACCCCACGGATTGTTGCCAGCGATGCGCTTCTTTGCGAAGGCTTCGACGACGCCGAAGAGGAAGAGCAGTACCGCAACGGCCGAGATGTACGAGCCGTAGGACGAGACCGCGTTCCAGCCTGCGAAGGCATCCGGATAGTCGATGTAACGACGCGGCATGCCGGCAAGACCGAGGAAGTGCTGCGGGAAGAAGATCAGGTTGACGCCGATGAACATGACCCAGAAGTGCAGCTTGCCGATGAACTCCGAGTACATGTAGCCGGTCATCTTCGGGAACCAGTAGTACCAGCCTGCGAAGATGGCGAAGACGGCGCCCAGCGACAGAACGTAGTGGAAGTGGGCAACCACGTAGTAGGTGTCGTGCATGGCGCGGTCGAGGCCGGCATTGGCGAGCTGGACGCCCGTGACGCCGCCGACGGTGAACAGGAAGATGAAGCCGACCGCCCAGAGCATGGGGGTCGTGAAGCGGATGGAACCGCCCCACATCGTCGCGATCCACGAGAAGATCTTGATACCCGTCGGAACCGCGATGACCATCGTGGCGAACACGAAGTAACGCTGCGTGTTGAGCGACAGGCCGACCGTGTACATGTGGTGCGCCCACACGATGAAGCCGACGGCGCCGATGGCGACCATGGCATAGGCCATGCCGAGGTAGCCGAAGATCGGCTTGCGCGAGAAGGTCGAGATGATGTGGCTGACAATGCCGAAACCAGGCAGGATCAGGATGTACACTTCCGGGTGACCGAAGAACCAGAACAGGTGCTGGTAGAGGATCGGGTCGCCGCCGCCTTCAGGCGAGAAGAAGGCCGTGCCGAAGTTGCGGTCCGTCAGCAGCATGGTGATGCCGCCTGCCAGAACCGGCAACGAAAGCAGAAGCAGGAAGGCAGTGATCAGCACGGACCAGGCAAAGAGCGGCATCTTGTGCATCGTCATGCCTGGAGCGCGCATGTTGAAGATCGTGGTGATGAAGTTGATCGCACCGAGGATCGACGAAGCGCCGGCAATGTGGATACCGAGGATGGCGAAGTCCATGGCCGGGCCGGGCTGGCCGGAGGTGGAGAACGGCGGATAGAGCGTCCAGCCGCCGCCGGTGCCATAGGCGCCTGCCGGGCCTTCGGCGAACATCGACATCAGAACCAGCACGAAGGCCGGGATGATGAGCCAGAAGGAGATGTTGTTCATGCGCGGGAACGCCATGTCCGGTGCGCCGATCATGATCGGCACCATCCAGTTGGCGAAACCGCCGATCAGCGCCGGCATGACCATGAAGAAGATCATGATCAGGGCGTGCGCCGTCGTGAAGACGTTGAACATCTGCTTGCCGCCGTCGATGGCGGCATCGCCTTCGAAGCCGTAGACGAACTGGGCCAGACCATGGAAGATCTGGATACCCGGCTCCTGCAGCTCCATGCGCATGACGACCGACAGTCCGCCGCCGATAATGCCCGCGATAATCGCGAAGATCAGGTAGAGAGTGCCGATGTCCTTGTGGTTGGTCGAAAGGAACCAACGCTGGAAGAAGCTAAGCGGCTTGTGTTCGTGGTGATCGTTGTGATCGCCGTGGGCAGCGGATGTTCCGGCCATGGATCAGACTCCTTGGAATTACTGCGCGGCGTTCTGCGCGACGGCGACGGACTTGTCCGCACCTTCGACAGAAGCCATCAGGGCCTTGTTTGCCTCGCCGACATTGGTCGCGGCGGCAGCAAGCCAGGTATCGTACTTCTCTTGCGAGACGACGCGAATGGCGATCGGCATGTACGCATGGTCCTTGCCGCAGAGCTCGGAACACTGGCCGTAGAACAGACCTTCGCGGTCGGCCTTGAACCAAGTTTCGTTCAGGCGGCCCGGTACGGCGTCGATCTTCACGCCGAAGGACGGCATCGCGAAGGCGTGGATCACGTCTGCCGCGGTAACGAGAAGACGGACATGCTTGCCGACGGGAACGACGATTTCGTTATCGACGGCGAGCAGGCGCGGATAGACGGACTTGTCTTCCTTGCCGGCAGCGGCGCGATCGCCTTCCTGCAGCATCAGGCTGTCGAAGGTCAGCGGATTGTCGCCGACCTGATACTCATAACCCCAGTACCACTGGTAGCCGGTGGCCTTGATCGTCAGCTCCGGCTCTTCCGTCGGCGCAAGCTGCCTAGTCAGAAGCTGGAACGAGGGAATTGCAAGGAAGAGGAGAGCAATGACCGGACCAAGCGTCCAGACGACCTCGATCGCCGTGTTATGGCTGGTCTTGGACGGGACCGGGTTTGCGCTTTCGCGGAACCGGACGACGACGACGATGAGCAGAACGAGAACGAACAGCGTGATCGGGACGATGAACCACAATGTGTACTGCTCGAACCAGCGAAGCTCTTCCATGATCGAAGTTGCGGCCGGCTGAAGGCCGAGCTGCCAGTCGACTGGCTGATCTGCAAAGGCGGTCGAAGCAAAAAGCAGACAGCCGATGGCGGCCAGAACTGCAAGAGCTTTGTTTTTCACAACATATCTCCCCAAGGCGTTTGATTGGGATCAAACAGATGCGCAGAATCCCTGCTATACTGACTGCTTAAAACCACAGTTTCATGCGCGCCGCAACCGCCATGGCCGACACCCCATGCGGCATTTTTGCGCAAACGCAAAAGAGTGAAGCCTCTCCCCACAGTTTCTTCACAATTCCCTATAGCATGAAAGGTTTGGCTGCGCCGCCCCCCCCTGCCCGCGCCGGCCGATGCGCCGTCTGCACCCATTTCGCGCAATCGCGTGCCGGCCTATATATAATGTATGTGGCGCGCGTCCAATTTCCGCCTTCAATCAATCGGAAATGAGCGCCCGGGGCTTTTCATTTCGCCGCCGCCTATTCAAAGATACCGCGACTGATTCGAGATTTTGAGGTTTTCATGGGCTCTCCCTCCCTTTCCCGGCTGTCCCGGGCGGCATTCGGCCTTGCCGTCTTAGCGCTCGGCGCGGCGGCGCTTCCGTCGGCCGCAACGGCACAGCAGCCCGGCACGGTGAAATCGAACCATGGCGCATGGTCGATCGTATGTGATCAACCGGCAGGCGCTTCCAGCGAACAATGCGCGCTGATGCAGAACGTTCTTGCCGAGGACCGGCCGGAACTCGGCCTCTCCGTCGTCGTGCTGAAAACCGCCGACCGCAAGGCGAAGATCCTGCGCGTGCTTGCCCCGCTCGGCGTGCTGCTGCCCAACGGCCTCGGCCTCAATGTCGACGGCAAGGATATCGGCCGCGCCTATTTCGTGCGCTGCTTCGCCGACGGATGCTATGCGGAAGTGGTGCTGGAGGAAGAACTCCTCAAGACCTTCCGCTCCGGCGCGACGGCCACCTTCATCGTCTTCCAGTCGCCGGAAGAGGGCATCGGCATCCCCGTCGATCTCAAGGGCTTCGGCGAAGGCTACGACGCGCTGCCGTAAGCATCTGCCCGGCGGGCTTGCCGCCCGCCGCCGGGGGACTTACATGAACCCCGTATTCAAATGCCTGCGGAGCCTGCCATGAACACCGACCTCCTTTCCCTTTTCGATGCAGACGAGGCGTCCGTGCAGGCGGCGCTCAGGGAGACGCTGAAGGGCGCCGACGACGGCGAGCTCTTCCTGGAGCACGCGCAGGCGGAATCGCTTTCCTTCGACAATGGCCGCCTCAAGGGTGGCAGCTTCAATACCGACCAGGGCTTCGGCCTTCGCGCCGTTGCCGGCGAAGCGGTCGGCTATGCGCATTCCGGCGAAATGACGCTTTCCGCGCTGAAGCGCGCGGCGGATGCGGCAGGCGCGGTGACGCGCGGCTATTCCGGCGACTATGCCGATGCGCCTGTCGGCACCAATCGCCGCCTCTATACGCAGGACAATCCGATCGGCTCGCCGACCTTTGAAGAGAAGGTGGCGCTTCTGACCGAGATCGACGCCTATCTGCGCGGCAAGGATCCGAAGGTGCGGCAGGTCACGGCCTCCATTGCCGCGAGCTGGCAGGTCGTCAATATCCTGCGCGCCGACGGCCACCGCGTCAGCGACGTCAGGCCGATGACGCGCGTCAACATTTCCGTGGTCGTCGGTCAAGGCGACCGGCAGGAAACGGGCAGCTACGGCATCGGCGGGCGCACGACCTTCGACGCTTTCCTCACCGGGGAAAGCTGGCGGACGGGCGCCGACGAGGCGCTGCGCCAGGCGCTGGTCAATCTCGATGCCGTCGAGGCGCCGGCGGGCACGATGGACGTGGTTCTGTCCAACGGCTGGCCGGGCGTCATGCTGCACGAGGCGGTCGGCCACGGCCTCGAGGGCGATTTCAACCGCAAGAAGACCTCCGCCTTTGCCGGGCTGATGGGCGAACAGGTGGCGGCAAAGGGCGTCACCGTGGTCGATGACGGCACGATCGACAACCGTCGCGGCTCGATCACCGTCGACGACGAAGGCACGCCCTCGGCCTACAATGTGCTGATCGAGGACGGCAAGCTGGTCGGCTACATGCAGGACCGGCAGAATGCCCGCCTCATGGGAATGAAGGCGACCGGCAACGGCCGCCGGCAGGGCTATGCCTACCGCCCGATGCCCCGCATGACGAACACCTACATGCTCTCCGGCGACAAGACGCCGGAGGAGATCATCGCCTCGGTGAAGAACGGCATCTACGCCGTCTCCTTCGGCGGCGGGCAGGTGGACATCACCTCCGGCAAGTTCGTCTTCGGCTGCACCGAAGCCTACCTCATCGAGAACGGCAAGGTGACGGCGCCGGTCAAGGGCGCCATGCTGATCGGCAACGGACCGGACGCCATGCGCCGCGTCTCGATGATCGGCAACGACACCAAGCTCGACACCGGCATCGGCAATTGCGGCAAGGCCGGCCAGTGGGTGCCGGTCGGCGTCGGCCAGCCGCATCTCAGGATGGACCAGATCACGGTCGGCGGTACGAAGGCCTAGCGTCCGCCCAACTGCTGCACGCGTTGCACAGCACGGCTCAGACGCCGTCCCCGCCCTTCGTTGCCATACGATCGAGAAGCCACGCCCGGAAGGCGCGTGCTTCCGGCGAGAGCCGCTTGAAATCACGCGCGACCAGCCAATAGGCGCCGTAGGGAATGGAAAGGGCGAAAGGCTGCACGAGGCGGCCTTCGGCGATGTCGCCGGCCGCGAAGGAACGGTCGACCAGGGCAACGCCGTGCCCGCGCAGCGCCGCCTGCAGCACCAGATTGCCGTCCGTGAAAATCTGGGCGCGCCCAAGCGAGGCGTCCGGCAGGCCGGCGGCGGCAAACCAGCGGTGCCAGGCGCTGCGGTTCTCCTCATGCAGCAAGGTATAGGCTAGGAGGTCGGCCGGCTCGTTCAATAACGGGCCGTCCTCCACCAGGCAGGGCATGACCACAGGCACCATGTCCACCTCGGCAAGGCGCTCGGCCTGAACGCGGGGCCAGGCGTTCGCGTCCGTGCCGTGGCGGATGGCGATCTCCGCCTCGTGCCTGCGGAACTCGATGAGCCGGCCGTCGGATTCGACGACGACGTCGATCTCCGGGTGGTCCGATTGAAAATCGTCGAGATGCGGCACGAGCCAGCAGGCGGCGAAGGAGGGCTCGGCGCTGATCTCCAGCACCCCTCTCCCGCGCCGGCCGCGGATTTCCGCAAGGCCTGCATCCATCGCATCGAAGGAACGCGAGAGCACGTCGAGAAGCGCCTGTCCGGCGGGCGTCAGGCGGACGCTGCGATGGCGCCGCTCGAAAAGCGGCTTGCCGAGCTCGCCCTCCAGCTCCTTCACCTGCCGGCTGACGGCGGCCTGCGACACGGCAAGTTCGTCGGCGGCCAGCGTGAAGCTTGCGAGCCGGCCTGCCGCCTCGAATGTCCTCAATGCCGTCAGGGGCAGCCGGCCGCGTCTCATGGCATAATCTCAAGTTATCTGAAATCGACGATAAACTCGTTTGAGCGGCGGTGGCAAGCGAGCGGACAATCCAGGCCATACAACAGCCCTGGAGGACTGGCACATGTTCGGCTCCGTCACCGCGATCTTCATGGAGGTCATCCGCATCCTCACCTTTCAGACCGGGCGGCCCGCGCCACCCCGCCATTGGAAAGCCGTTGTTAACCACTCGGATACCCACCGGATGCGATAACGGCTGAAAGACACCACCAAGAAAGAAGAACAAGACATGCCGATCCAAAGCGTCATGCGACAGCGGCTGAAGCGCGCCGTGATCACGGGCGGACTGGAAGTCGCGTGTCTGGCCGAACGGACAGGGCTGATGGCGTCGGCCCGCGGCATGGGCGCGATCTTCACGCTGCATCATGTGCGGCCCAAGGCGCCGCATGCCTTCGATCCGAATGCGCATCTGGAAATCACGCCTGAATTCCTCGACGCGGCGATCGAGCATCTGAAGGAGGAAGGCTACCAGTTCGTGGCGCTGGCCGACATGCCGGGACGGCTGGCCATTGCGCGCGCCGGCGAGCGGTTCGCCGCCTTCACCCTCGACGACGGCTACCGCAACAATGCACTGCATGCCCAGCCGGTCTTCACCCGCCACAAGGTGCCGTTCACGGTCTTCGTCGCGCCCGGCCTTGCCTGCAAGACGCATGGCATCTGGTGGGAAACGCTGACAGAGCTGTTGCGCGCCGCCCCGCATCTCGAATTCGATTTTGGTTCCGGCCCCGTCACCATGCCGCTTGCCACGCCCGATCTGAAACAGGCGGCCTACAGCCGCTTCGTGCGCTTCATCCAGTCGGAGGTGGAAGAGGCCGTCGCGATCGAGAAGCTCGATACGGTGGCGAGAGCGCATGACATTGACCCGCTGATGATCACCGAACGGCTCGTCATGCGCGAACCGGAACTGAAGAGCCTGGCGCTCAATCCCCTCGCCTCCATCGGCGGCCATACGGTCAGCCACCGCGCCCTGGCGCGGCTCTCCGACGAGGAAGCACGCCGCGAGATGGACCAATCGGCCGAGCAGATCGCTGCGATCATCGGCGAGCGTCCGGAAACATTCGCCTATCCCTATGGCGACCGTGCCGCCGTCTCGCCGCGCGAGCATCGCCTTGCCAGCGACCTCGGCTTCCGCGTCGCCGTGACGACGGAGCCCGGCACGCTTTCGGCGCGCTCCTTCGACACGCCGACCGCAATCCCCCGCATCTCGCTGAACGGGCTCTACCAGAAGCCCAAATATGTCGGCGCCCTTGCCTCGGGCATCCCCTTCAAGCTGATGCGGCGGTAGCTTGCCGCCGCACCGCGCCGCCGGTCACGGATACATCCGAACCTTGTCCCAGCCCTTGCCGTCCTCCGCGCGGCGGAATTCGACGCGGTCGTGCAGGCGGAAGGGGCGGTCGTGCCAGAACTCGATGGAGACGGGCTTCAGGCGGAAGCCGGACCAGTGCGGCGGACGGGGAATGTCGCCGATCGCATAGCGCGCGGTATATTCGGCGACCGCCTTTTCCAGCGCGAAACGGCCTTCGAGCGGGCGGGACTGCTTGGACGCCCAGGCGCCGATACGGCTGCCGCGCGGGCGCGTTGCATAATATTCGTCCGCCTCCGCATCGGTGACGATCTCGATATCGCCACGCACGCGCACCTGTCGCCGCAGGGACTTCCAGTGGAAACACATCGCCGCCTTGCGCGCACCGAGGATTTCAACGCCCTTGCGGCTTTCGAAATTCGTGTAGAAGACAAAGCCTTCCTTGTCGAAACCCTTCAGCAGCACCATGCGCACATTGGGCAGACCCGTCTCGTCGACGGTGGCCAGCGCCAGCGCGTTCGGGTCGTTCGGCTCGCTCTTGCCCGCCTCTTCGAGCCAGGTTCCGAACAGGGAATAGGGTTCGTTTTCCTCGGTGAAGTCACCGCTTGTTAACGCATTTTCGCTCATATTCGATTCAATGCCGATCTATCTAGCTGTGTGAGGCAGTCTGGAGTGAAAGTCATAGCAAAGACACGACCGGAGACAAAGCAATACTGGACATGCTGCCTCGGTATCGCCGCCGCAATGATTTGCGGAGCGGTTCTGTCAGGCTGCATGAGCGGCCTTGACATGTTTTCGGACAGCAATGTCGACAAGACAGTGCGCACCAACACCGTGACGAACGGCAATACGGAACGCCTGACCGACGAGATCACCGTGCGCAACGCCGTTTCCTCGGCCGATATCCTGCGCACTGGCGGCAGCCCCATTCCATGGGCCAATTCGGCCTCGGGCAGCGCCGGCGTCATCAGCAGCATCGCGGAAAACCACGACAATAACGGCCGCACCTGCCGCGATTTCGTCACGACAAAACATTCCTATCAGGGCATCGCCAATTTCAGCGGCCGCACGTGCCTCGGAAATTCCGGCGAATGGCTGCTTTTGGCCTTCGATCGCCAGGGATGAGCCCTCCGCGCGCATGTTTGCAATTTTTCAACCCTGACCCGTAACCACCGGTTAGGACGTTCATCGCTACCATGGACGGTAAAACGGAAGCGGGTGGAAGTTATGCGTGATCCTTATTCGGTCCTCGGCGTGAAGCGAAACGCCGGGCAGGAGGAAATCAAGGCCGCCTGGCGTTCGGTGGCAAAGGCCGTGCATCCGGATCAGAATCACGACGACCCGCTGGCGACCGTTCGCTTCACCGAAGCCGGCCGCGCCTACGATCTGCTGCGCGATCCGGACAAGCGCAGCCGCTACGACCGCCAGCAGCGCGAGGCCGAGTTCCGCCGCATGGAGCAGATGCGCCGCCAGCAGGCCGAGCGCAAGACAAAGGCCGAAGCTCCCCGCACGTCGGACGAAGCGGCAGAAGACATGATCTCCCGCATCTTCGGAGTGGATGCGCGCAGCCAGCAGGCCGATGCACGGCAGCAGGGCCAGGCCCGCCCGCAACCGCAGGCCCAGGCAGACGGCGCGCCCATGCAGGACGCACGGAAAACTGTGGATGACGCCGCGGCCGTCGACGCCATGCCGGCACGCGGCGGCGCACCGGCCGCCGCCCTCATCTCCGCCATCATTCGCCGTATCCGCGGCGGCCGCGCCAAGCTCGACAAGGCGCCCGACCTCGTGGCCACCGTCGCCGTCACGGTCGAGGATATCCTCAATCGCGTGCGCCCCACCGTCGAGACGCCGGAAGGCCAGACGATCCGGGTGCCGATCGGCGCGGGAACGTCCGACGGCCAGGTGATCCGCCTCAAGGAAGCCGGCCACCGTATCGAGAACCTCAAGCGCGGCGACGCCGTGATCACCGTGCGCGTCGCGCCCGGCCGCTTCCGCACCGACGGCTTCGACCTCAGGATCGACCTGCCGATCACCATCGAGAACGCCGTGCTCGGCTGCGAGACGACGATCGACGGTCCGCTCGGCCCGCTCACGGTCACGGTTCCGGCATGGTCCGGTTCCGACCAGACGATCCGCCTGGAGGGGGAAGGTCTCGTCAAGGACAACGGCGAACGCGGCGATCTCGTCGCCGAAATCCGCCTTCTCCTGTGGGAGAAGCCGGATGCGAAGATGATCGACCTGATGCGCTCGCTACGGGAAGGGCTCTATCTCTAATCGATTTATGATCGTTCCGTGAAAGATGCACCCATTGTTACGGATGCTAACAGTTCCTGAACCCTCACGCGCTTGAACCGGATTGCCGCCTATGCCATAGGCACTTTCAACTTATTTCAAGCAATTCCGAACGCAGCACCACTTTACACTCTTGCTGGAATTGCTTTCAGATATCAGGGAGCAAACCATGGTTCAGGCATCTGGTCTGATGAAGGGCAAGCGCGGCGTCATCATGGGCGTCGCCAACAACCGCTCCATCGCCTGGGGCATTGCCAAGGCTATCCACGCCCAGGGCGGCGAAATCGCGTTCACCTATCAGGGCGATGCGCTCAAGAAGCGCGTCGAGCCTCTGGCCGCCGAAATCGGCGCCGTGCTGGCAGGCGACTGCGATGTCTCCGACGAGGCTTCGATCGACGCCGTCTTCGACAACGTCGAGAAGATGTGGGGCAAGATCGACTTCATCGTGCACGCCATCGGCTTTTCCGACAAGGACGAGCTGACCGGCCGCTATGTCGACACGACGCCCGGCAACTTCGCCAAGACGATGCAGATCTCGGTCTATTCCTTCACGTCGGTCGCCCGCCGTGCGGAAAAGCTGATGACCGACGGCGGCGCGATGCTGACGCTGACCTATTACGGCGCCGAGAAGGTCATGCCGAACTACAACGTCATGGGTGTCGCCAAGGCTGCGCTCGAGGCGAGCGTGAAATACCTCGCCGTCGACCTCGGCCCGAAGAACATCCGCGTCAACGCCGTCTCGGCAGGCCCGATCAAGACGCTTGCCGCATCCGGCATCGGCGATTTCCGCTACATCCTCAAGTGGAACGAGTACAATGCGCCGCTGCGCCGTACCGTCACCATCGAGGAAGTGGGCGACGTCGGCCTCTACCTGCTCTCGGATCTGTCGCGTTCCGTGACCGGCGAGACGCACCACGCCGACAGCGGCTACCATGTCATCGGCATGAAGGCCGTGGACGCGCCGGACATTTCCGTCATCAAGGACTGATCGATTTCAGGAAACTGCCTTGCTTATCTACATGATCCGCCACGGCCAGACCGCGTGGAATGCAGAAGGCAGGCTGCAGGGCCAGAAGGACATCCCGCTCAACGACACCGGCCGCGCCCAGGCGGCCGGTAACGGCCATGCCCTCGCGCGCATTCTCGGCGATACGGTTTCCGATTTCGATTTCGTGGCGAGCCCGCTGGGGCGCACCCGTGAGACGATGGAAATCCTGCGCCGCGCCATGGATCTCCCTCCCCTTTCCTACCGCACCGATCCGCGCCTCGTCGAAGTCTCCTTCGGCGACTGGGAGGGCTTTACGCTCGCGGAACTGAAGGCGCGCACGCCCGAACGCGTCGAAGAGCGCGCCCGCGCCAAATGGAACTTCATACCGCCGGGCGAAGCGGCCGAAAGCTACGAGATCCTCTGCTGGCGCATCGGGTCGTTTCTCGGGGACATTACGCGGCCTACGGTGTGCGTCAGCCACGGCGGCGTGTTCCGCGCGGCCTTTCGCCTCAACGGCATGGACGAGGAAGAGGCTGCCAATACGCCGATCCACCAGGACCGCATCCTGCGCCTCGACGACACAGGCATGCACTGGCTCTGACCAGCCGATCCGCTTTTACTGGACGACTTCGAGATCGTTGATGACGCGCTTGCCGTCGACTTCCGTGTAGAAGACCAGCACCTTCACGCCCGGCTCCAGACCCTCGAAATTGAATTCTTCCGGCGCCTGATACTTCTTGCCGTCGTCAAGCGACAGGCTGAGGCTGGACGTGTCCACATTGGTGATCACGGCCTCGACATCGGCGCTTTCCGCGGAGGCGGCGAGCGGCGAAAGGAAAACGGCCGTAGCCATCAGTGCAGCGATCAGCATCCGCATCTTACGAACCCCTGGAAATGAATCAGTCGTCTTGCTGGTCACGTCAGATGCCCCTCAAATATGGCGAAATTCGCCCGTTCTCCCAAATCAAATGGATGGCCGGAAAGGGCTGGCGAATCAAGCAGCGAGGCCACATCCTCCCCGGAATTCTCTGACAAGCATCCGCCTTCCTTGACCAAAAGCAAAACGCGGCCCGGCATAAGCCCAGATATTCCAGCTGCCATAAATGCAATTTTAAGGAAGCCCACCTTACCGTCGCGGCACAACCGGGGACTTCCTTCTTGCCATTGTCCGCAACCACCCGCCGTCGTCTGGAATCCCTTGCCGAATGGGCGAAACCGTCGCTCATTCCGGCAGCAATCGCGGGTTGCGTCATTTTCACGGCAAGCATGCTCTACGAGCGGCAGAATGAGGGCACCTACCAGAAGGAGCTGCAAAGCCAGGTCTCGGGCGACCTCGCGCTGGTGAGCGCCCGCCTGCAAAGCGAAGTCAGCAGAAACATCGCCGCCCTGCGCAGCGTCGCCAACATGTTCGCCGTGGCGCCGGAGCAGGCGACGCAGCAGTTCGACGTCCTGGCGCGCAAGCTGATATTGCAGAATCCCCATGTCCGCCGCATCGGCGTCGCACCGGACGCGAGGGTCACGCAGACCTTCCCGCTCGACGACAACCGGGACTATATCGGCACCGACTTCAATCGCTTCCCCTCCTTCCGCGCTTCGGTCGAGGAGGTGCTTTCTCTCGGCCGGCCGCTCATGCTCGGCCCCGTGGAATTCGCAAAAGGCGGACGCGGCTTCAACCTGGTCATGCCGGTCTTCACGAACAACGAGGCGCGGCACCATTTCTGGGGCTATATCGACGGGGTGATCGACGAGCGCAAGCTCTTCATCGATGCCGGCCTGATCGCGCCCAACCGCCATATCCGGCCCGGTATGCCGCAGCACGATGCCAATATCGAGCTTGCCATTCGCGACGTGAGCGTGCCCGACAATATCGTCGACCCGTTCTTCGGCGATGCCGCCGTCTTCGAAAACGATGCGGTGGTGCGGGTGCTCGATTTCCCCGGCGGTCGCTGGGAACTGGCCGCCGTTCCGGCAAAGGGCTGGAATCATCCGCCGGAAAACCGCACGCGGGTTCGGCTGAGCATCGCCGCGGCCGCGTTTGTCATCATCGTGCCGATCTTCCTGACAGGCGGCCTTGTCAGCGAGCGCCAGCGCAACATCGCCCGGATCAGGGCGCGTGAACGGCAGGTGAAATCGCTCTCGCAGCGCCTCGACATCGCGCTCGACGCCTCGAAGATCGGCATCTGGGAAATCGAGTTGGCGACGGGCGTGCGCAGCTGGGATGCGCAGATGCACCGATTGCACGGTTTCCCGGAACACGAGACGCCGAACGACAAGGAATGGCTTTCCGTCCTGCATCCGGGCGACGTCGCCTGTGCGCAGGCCGAGATGGAACTGCTCCGGGCCGGCGGCAATGACTACAGGTCGCAATACCGCATCCTCATGCCGGATGGCAGCTGGCACCATATCCGCAATGTCGGCTCGCGTCTCATCGGGCCGAACGGCGAAGACAAGCTCACCGGCATCAGCTGGGACGTTACTGAGGACGTGCTGCTCAACCAGGCGCTCAAGAGCGCCAAGGAGCATGCGGAAGTGCAGAACGCCGAGCTTGCCAAGCTCACCCGGCGTCTCGACCTCGCCCTTGCGTCCTATCGGTGCGGCCTGTGGGAGGCAGATCTCGATGACGGGCTGACGCTGTGGGACGCCCGCATGCACCAGCTCTACGGTATCAAGGATACCGGCGCGCGCATCAGCCATGCCGCCTGGATCAATGCCATTCACCCGGACGACCGCGTGGAGGCCGAGCGCAAGGCCAATGCCACCATCGAGGAGGATGTGCCGTACCAGCGCACCTCGCGCGTGGTCCACCCGGACGGAACCATCCGCCACATCCAGTCCGTCGGCAAGCTGCAGGTGGAGCCGGACGGCCGCCGCAAGCTCGTCGGCCTGGCCTTCGACGTCACCGAAGACGTGCTGATGACCGCCCGGCTCAAGGAGGCCAAGGCGCGATCCGACCTTCAGAACGCCGAGCTGGAGCAGACGACCCGCCGCCTCGACCTCGCGCTCGATTCCTATCAGTGCGGCCTGTGGGAAGCCGATCTGGATCTCGACCGGACCTTCTGGGACGTGCGCATGCACCAGCTCTACGGGCTGACCTTCACGGACGGCATCGTGTCGCGGCAGGCCTGGCTCGATGCCCTGCACCCGGACGACCGGGCAGCGACCATCGAGAACGTGGAGCGCTGCACCGAGCAGGAAACGCCCTATGTGCACGAGGCGCGCGTCCTGCTGCCGGACGGCGAAATCCGCCATGTTCGCTCCGTCGGCAAGATCCACTATGGCCACGGCGGCAGCCGCAAGCTCATCGGCCTTGCCTTCGACGTCACAGAAGACGTGATCCTGAAGGAAAGCCTCAAGGCGGCGAAGGAACAGGCCGACGCCAAGAATGTCGAACTGGAGCAGACCAAGGACCGCATCGAGCACAATGCGCTGCACGATCCGCTGACCGGGCTCGGCAACCGGCGCAGGCTCGACGACGAGCTGACCGGCATTGCCGAGCGCAGTGCGACGACGGACACCCGCATCGCCCTTCTCCACATCGACCTCGACCGCTTCAAACAGATCAACGACACGCTCGGCCACGCGGCCGGCGACGCGCTGCTGGTGCATGCCTCGCAGGTCCTGCGCTCCGCGGTACGCGAGGGCGACCTCGTGGCGCGCATCGGCGGCGACGAATTCGTCGTGGTGGCCGACGATACGAGCGACGAGACCTATCTCAGCACGCTCGCCCGCCGAATCATCACGCTGATGCAGCAACCGATCGAATATGAAGGCCATCCGTGCCGCTTCGGCGTGAGCATCGGCATTGCGCTCGCCGAGGGCCGGTCGATCAACACCGCGAAACTGCTGGTCAATGCCGATATCGCGCTCTACCGCGCCAAGGCGCTCGGGCGAAACCGGCACGAATTCTTCACCGAGGCGCTGCAGGCCGAGATCATTTCGAACAAGCGCATCGCCGACGACATCCTGGCGGGCATAGAGAACAACGAATTCGTGCCCTTCTACCAGCCGCAGATCGAGGCCGGCACGATGAGGCTCGCCGGCGCCGAGGCGCTCATCCGCTGGAACCACCCGCGCGACGGCCTGCTGACGCCAGACCGCTTCCTGAAGATCGCCGAAGACCTCAACGTCATGGCGACGCTCGACCGGATCATGCTTGAAAAGGCCCTGATCGACTGCGCCCGCTGGGCGGCGCGGGGCCTGATCATGCCGAAAATCTCTGTCAACGTCTCCGCCCGGCGACTGCGCGACGAGAGCCTGATCGACAGTCTCACCGGCCTTTCTATCCAACCCGGCCAGATTTCCTTCGAGCTGGTGGAATCGATTTTCCTCGATGAAAGCGACGACGTGGTGCTCTCCAATCTCGAACGCATCAAGGCGCTCGGCATCGATATCGAGATCGACGATTTCGGCACCGGCCATACCTCGATCGTCAGCCTTCTCAAGCTCAAGCCCAAGCGCCTCAAGATCGACCGCCAGCTCGTCGCGCCGATCCTGTATTCGCACAACGAACAGGCGCTGGTACGCTCGGTCATCGAGATCGGCCGCTCGCTCGGCATCGAGATCGTCGCGGAAGGCGTGGAGACGATGGAGCATGCCGAAATGCTGAGCGTGCTCGGCTGCGACCTCCTGCAGGGCTATGCCTTCGCAAGGCCGCTTTCCCGCGACGCCTTCCTCGCCTTCGGCAGTGAAATGCGCTGGAACCTGGCTTCATAACGCCGCGACGCGTGAAACCCTTGTCCCTCCCCTCGTTTTTCCACTAAGAGAGGGCGCAATTCCTTTCCGGTCTGGGTCCGCTCATGTCGCACAATACTTTCGGTCATCTTTTCCGCGTCACCACCTGGGGCGAAAGCCACGGGCCGGCGCTCGGCTGCGTGGTGGACGGCTGCCCGCCCGGCATCCGCTTCACGCTCGCCGAACTCCAGGCCTGGCTCGACAAGCGCAAGCCCGGCCAGTCGCGCTTCGTGACGCAGCGCCGCGAGGACGACCTCGTCAAGGTGCTGTCCGGCGTAATGTTCGACGACGACGGCGAGACGATGATCACCACCGGCACGCCGGTCTCCATGCTGATCGAGAACACCGACCAGCGCTCGAAGGATTATGGCGAGATCGCACGGCGCTACCGCCCCGGCCATGCCGACTACACCTATGACACCAAATATGGCATCCGCGACTATCGCGGCGGCGGCCGGTCCTCCGCCCGCGAGACCGCGGCGCGTGTCGCCGCCGGCGGGCTCGCCCGCAAGGTGGTGCCGGGTCTTACCGTGCGCGCCGCGCTGGTGCAGATCGGCAAGCACAAGATCGACCGCAGCAACTGGGACTGGAACGAGGTGAACAACAACCCGTTCTTCGCCCCAGACCCTGCCATCGTGCCCGTCTGGGAAAAATATCTCGACGGCATCCGCAAGGCAGGCTCCTCCATCGGCGCCGTCGTCGAGGTCGTCGCCGAGGGCGTTCCGGCCGGTATCGGCGCGCCTATCTACGGCAAGCTCGACCAGGATATCGCCTCGCTGCTGATGTCGATCAATGCCGTCAAGGGCGTCGAGATCGGTGAAGGTTTTGCGTCCGCCGAACTCACCGGCGAGGAAAACGCCGACGAGATGCGCATGGGCAATGACGGCAACCCGATCTTCCTATCGAACCATGCCGGCGGCATCCTCGGGGGCATTTCCACCGGCCAGCCGGTGATCGCCCGGTTTGCCATCAAGCCGACATCCTCTATCCTCACCGAACGCCGCTCGATCGACGCCGACGGCAACAATGTCGACGTGCGCACCAAGGGCCGGCACGATCCCTGCGTGGGCATCCGCGCCGTACCGATCGGCGAGGCCATGGTTGCCTGCGCCATTGCAGATCACTACCTGCGTGACCGGGGCCAGACCGGTCGCCTGGATTAACCCGCCGTCTGAAACAGGAGCCTGCCATGAGCTACGACCAGAAGCGCGTCGTCGACGCCATCCGAGCCTTCGAGGCAGGCGAGATCGTCGTCGTCACCGATGACGACGGACGCGAGAACGAGGGCGACCTGATCGTCGCCGCCGTGCATTGCACGTCCGAGAAAATGGCCTTCATCGTGCGCCATACCTCCGGCATCGTCTGCACGCCCATGCCGCGCGAGGAGGCCAAGCGCCTCAACCTCAACGCCATGGTGGCTGAAAACGACAGCGCGCACACCACCGCCTTCACCGTCTCCGTGGATTTCAAGCACGGCACGACGACCGGCATTTCCGCCGACGACCGCACGCTCACCGTGCGCAACCTCGCCAATCCGAATGTCGGCCCGACGGACTTCGTGCGTCCCGGCCACATCTTCCCGCTCGTCGCCCGCGAAGGCGGCGTCCTGATGCGCTCCGGCCATACGGAAGCGGCCGTCGATCTCTGCCGGCTTGCCAGCCTGCCGCTGATCGGCGTGATCAGCGAACTCGTCAATGACGACGGCACCGTGATGCGCGGGCCGCAGGTGGCAAGCTTTGCCGAACAGCACGGCCTGAAGCAGCTTTCCGTCGCCGACCTCATCGCCTATCGCCAGCGCAAGGAAACGCTGATCGAGCAGGTCGACACCTTCGACATCGATACGCCCTACGGCAAGGCGAAGGCCTCCACCTACACCCTGCCCTGGGATCCGATGCAGCACCTCGCCGTCGTCTTCGGCGATATCCGCGACGGCGTGGACATCCCCGTCCGCCTGCATCTCGAAAATGTCGGCGGCGACGTCTTCGGCGCGGGCCGGCAGATCGACGCGATCATGAAGCGCATCGCCGATCAGGGCCGCGGCGTCATCGTGTATCTGCGCGAAGGCTCGGTCGGCGTCGGCCAGTCCTCGACCGCCCGCAAGGGCATGCACGAGCGCGAAGGCCACGACGAGGCGCAGGCACGCGAAAGCGAATGGCTGGAAATCGGCCTCGGCGCGCAGATCCTCAAGGATCTCGGCATCACCTCGATCCGCCTGATGGCGTCGCGCGAGCGGCACTATGTCGGCCTCGAAGGCTTCGGCATCGAGATCACCGCGACGGACCTCTGCTGACACCCTGACGGCACCGAATATCCCGCAACCGAGAACCGTCTGCTCTACACGGCAGCGATCCCGGATTGCGGGATTTTCCTTGGGGAGGGTGGCGCATGTGGGATTTCAGCATCGGCAGGACCATCGGCATCCTTGCCAGGACCATGCCCTTCATCCTCATGCGGATGGTCATCTACTTTGTCATCACGCTCGCCTTCATCCTGGCGACCGGCACCGGGGCCGGCATCGGCTACGGCGTCGGCTCGCTGTCGGACAGCCCGGAATCCTTCGTCGTCTGGGGCGGTATCTTCGGCATGGGCTTCGTGGCGGTCGCCGTCTACTGGGCGCGCGAATGGCTGCTCTACATGGTCAAGGCCGCCCATATCGCCGCCATCGTCAAGCTGATCGACGGCGAGCCCCTGCCGGATGGCAAAGGACAGGTCGCCTATGGCCGCGAGATCGTCGCCGCCCGCTTCGGCGAGGCGAACCTGCTCTTTGCCCTCGACCAGCTCATCAAGGGCGCGATCGCCGCCATTACCGGGCTCATCGGCGGCATTGCCGCCTTCCTGCCCATTCCCGGTCTCAATGCCATCGCCGGCTTCGCCAATACCGTCATCCGCCTGTCGCTGACCTATGTCGACGAGATCATCCTCGGCTACAACATCCGCACCAGCAGCAACAATGCGTGGGAAAGCGCGCGGCGCGGCCTCGTGCTCTATGCGCAGAACGGCATCAAGATGGTGAAAAACGCCGTCTGGCTCGCGGTCTTCCTGTGGGTGCTTTCCATTGCGGTCTTCCTCATGGCGCTCGCGCCGGCCGCCGCGATCCTCTACGCCTTCCCCGGCCAGATCGCCGGCTTCAGCTTCGTGCTCGCCATCGTCTTCGCCTGGGCCTTCAAGGCCGTCGTTCTGGAACCCTTCGCCATCGCCGCGCTGATGGCGGTCTATTTCGACACGATCCGCGGCCAGGTGCCGGATCCGGAATGGGACGCGAAACTGACCGGCGCCTCGGACAAATTCCGCGCGCTCACGCAAAAGGCGACGAGCGCCTTCGCAGGACGGCCGGTCGTGGCATGACAGCTACACCTCGTCCCCGCGCCAGCCGTCGAGGTAGCGCACCGTCTCCACGCCCGTGAACTTCGCAAGGCGCGCGAGTTCAGCCTCCAGCTTCTCCTGCCGCCCAGCCGAGGCGCGGACTTTCGGCTCCCACCAGACACGCCGGACATCGAGCGTGCCGGCCTTGCGGTCGGCCTTCATGTCGATGCGGCCGACCAGGCGGTCGCCTTCCAGCAGCGGGAAGACATAGTAGCCATATCGCCGCTTCGGCTCCGGCACGAAGACCTCGATGCGATAGAAATAGCCGAAGAGCCGCTCCGTGCGATTGCGGTCGCGGATCAGGGGATCGAAGGGCGAGAGGACGCGCAGCCGGTTGGGCGGTTCGGGAATGTCGCCGAGATTGTCCGGGAAACCGGCAAAGGCGTAGGAAGCGCGCGGCTTGCCGCCGTCAGCCGTTTCGACGGAGACGGGGCGCAGTTCGTCGCGGTGCGCCTCCACCCAGTCCTTCGCCTCTTCCGGCGAGATCAGCGCCCAGAAGGCGGCAATCTCGCCGTGGGTGGCAAAGCCCAGCCGTTCCAGCGCGCTGCGGCAGGCCCAGTCGACGAAGACGTCATGGCCGACATCCGGCGCATGGTGGTGCGGCGGCAGCACGCGCTCGGAAAGATCGTAGACCTTCTGGAAATTCTCCCGCCGGGCAATCGCCAGCTTGCCGGTGTGCCAGAGATATTCCAGCGCCGTCTTGTTCGGGTGCCAGTTCCACCAGCCGCCGGACTTGTGGTCATCGCCCTTCAGCTCACGCGACAGGACCGGCCCGCCGGAGGCGATGCGCTCGTAGGTTTCCTCGAAAGCCCGGTCGAAGCCCTCGCCCTGCCATCTGCGCCAGCGCTCCAGCATAGACGCCTCCTTGCGGCGGAAGCGATGCTTCCAGTAGCGGAAGAAGACGCTCGGAATGATGGAGGCGTCGTGCGTCCAGTGCTCGAAAAGCTCGCCGTCCTTTTCCAGCAACTCGCTGAGATACTCGCGCCGGTAGGTCTGGTTGCGCGAGAAGAGGATCTGGTGATGGGCGCGCTCGACCGTGGCGATGCTGTCCACCTGCACGAAGCCGATCTCCTGGATGAGCTGCAGCAGCCCCTCCTTGCCGAGTTGACGGCCGGGCGGTGCGCTCAGCCCCTGACGGGCGAGGAAGATGCGGCGGGCTTGCGCATTGGAGAGAAGAATCGTCATGGCAGGATGATAGGCACATATTCCCTTTTTGTTCTACTGTTTTATGCATCGGCCCGCCCCGGCCGGCTCGCTCATGCGTGCAAGCTCTTCGCATCTGCGAAATACAACCATCCTGCGGTTTCCTTGGAGCCTTGCCGTGTTATAGCTCCCCCCGCTTTTCTACGAACCGGGATCCCGCTCTTGGATATCGTCTTCTCCGCCGCAACGGTACAATATGCCGGGCGCGTCGCCCTCCAGCCGCTGGCGCTAACGCTTTCGGAGCGGCGCATCGGCGTCGTCGGCCTCAACGGCTCCGGCAAGACGACGATGGCGCGGCTGATCAACGGGCTCATCAAGCCGACCGCCGGTACGGTCACGGTTGGCGGGCTGGATACGGTGCAGGATGCCGAGGCCGCGCGCGGCAGGACCGGCTTCATCTTCCAGAACCCGCAGCACCAGATGATCCTGCCGATCCTTGCCGAAGACATCGCCTTCGGCCTGAAGAACCGCGGCCTTGGCAAGGCCGAGATCGCGGAACGGACGGAGGCGATTCTCGCGCGCTTCAACATCTCCCATCTCGCGCGCCGGCGCGTGCACGAGCTTTCCGGCGGGGAAACGCAGCTCGGCGCCATCGCCAGCGTCCTTGTCACCGGTCCGGACCTCCTGATCCTCGACGAGCCGACCAACCAGCTCGACCTGAAGAACCGCGCGCTCATCGAGCGCACCATTGCGGACCTGCCGGAACAGGTGCTCGTCATCACCCATGACCTGGCGCTGCTGGAGGACTTCGACCGCGTGCTGGTCTTCAGCGACGGCCGGCTTGCCGCCGACGACCGCCCGCCGGAGGCGATCCGCGCCTACCGGGAGATAGCGGCGTGCTGAACGGGCTCGACATCGAGGGCGATTCGCCGCTTCACCGCCTGCCGGTGCGCGGCAAGCTGATCCTGCTCTTTGCCGCAGCGATCGGGCTTTTCCTCGTCGCCGACCTCCGCCTTCTCGTGCCCGCCGTCCTGCTTGGCGCCGCGCTCTATCTCTCGACCGGCATCGGCCTTAGCGAGGCGTTCCGGCGCGTGCGTTTCGTGCTGTTCACGGTGCTTCTTGTCGCGGCTGCGAACTATTTCTTCCATTCGCTGCACGAAGCGGTCGTCGTCTTCTGCCGCCTTGTCGCGCTTGTGCTTCTCGCCGCCGCGGTGACCGCGACGACCGGCGTTTCGGCCTTCATGGACGAGATCACCCGGCTGCTTCTGCCGCTGGAGCGATTCGGCCTCGTTCGGGCGGCGGATGTCAGTCTGGCCGTCGGCCTCGTCATCCGCTTCGTGCCGGAAATCTTTGCGCGCTATCAGGATATCGCCGAAGCGCACCGGGCGCGCGGCCTGCCCGTGCGGCCGCTGACGACACTTGTTCCATTGATCATCCTGACGCTGAAGGACGCCGATACGATTGCCATGGCAATTGACGCGCGCGGCTTTCGGCGGCACTAAACACCACCCTCGTCTTGTCCATCCAAGGAACCTGACATGACCACCAGAGACATCGTCCTCGTCGCCCTCTTCACCGCCATCACGGTGGTTCTGGGCCTTCTTCCGCCGATCACCCTTGGTTTCATCCCGGTTCCGATCACCGCGCAATCGCTCGGCCCGATGCTGGCCGGCTGCATCATCGGCGCACGGCGCGGCGCGGCCGCGATGCTGCTCCTGGTGCTTCTCGTCGCAATCGGCCTGCCGGTTCTTTCCGGCGGTCGCGGCGGTCTTGCCGTCTTCGCCGGGCCAAGCGCCGGCTATATCGTCGGCTGGGTCGTCGGCGCCTTCGTCTGCGGCCTGATCGCGCAGCGCCTCGTCAAGGAAGAGCAGAGCGAACTCACCCAGTTCGCCGCCTTCCTCACGGCGTCCATCATCGGCGGCGTCGCCGTCGTCTACCTCTTCGGCGTTCCGTGGCTCGCCTATATGAGCGGCAAGGCTTTCTTCGAGACCACCCTCGCCTCGCTGGTCTTCCTGCCCGGCGACCTCATCAAGGCCTTCGTCGCCATGCTGGCCGGCCGCGCCGTGCTTGCCGGCTACCCGCTGCTGCCGCAGCGCGCCTGAACCGATGCCGCTTTCCGGCGCCATCGAACGGCACGCCGCCACCCGTCCTGCGAACCCGGCCTTCCAACTGGAGGACCGGGTTCTTTCCTACGGCGCGCTCAGCAGGGCGGCGCGCCAGCTCTTCGCCACGCTTGCGACGCTCGCGCCGGAAGGCAGAAGCAGCATCGGCCCGGACAACCGCCTCGTCGCGATCGTCACCGGCAACCATGCGCTCTTTCCCGCCGCCTTTGTCGCGGCGACGGCGGGCAATCATTGCGCGGCCCTCATCGATCCGCATCTGCCGGAAGCAATCCGCCGCCGGCTCATGGGAAAGCTCGACCCCGACCTCGTGATTACCATCGAGGGGCAAGCCCTCCGTCTGCGCAACCCCCATACCGGCACGGCCTCCCTTTTCATCGAAGGCGACACCGAGGCCCATCCGCCGCTGCCGGAAGGGAAGGACGACGCGCCGTTCCTGATCGTCTTCACCTCGGGCACCACGGCCGATCCCAAGCCGATCATCCGCGACCGCCGCTCCTGGCGTATCAGCCTTGCCAGCGGCGCGCCCTTCTTCGGCATCGACGCCGCCACCAGCACCTATGCGCCCGGCCCCCTTGCCCACGGCCTTGCGCTCTATGCGATGACGGAAACGCTGCTTGCCGGCGGTGCCTTCCATTCCGCCCGGCATTTCGATGCCGAGGGCGGGCTGGCGACGATCCGGGCCGCGGCCATTCGCCGGCTGGTGCTGGTGCCGACCATGCTGCGGCGGCTGTGCGAAGGCGCGCCGGTCGAAAGTGTCGACGCCATCACGGTCGCCGGCGCCAAGCTGACGGCCGCCGACCATGCGCTCTGCACGAGGAATTTCCCGAAGGCGGCGCTGCGCGAATATTACGGCGCGTCGGAACTCGGCTTCGTCACAGTGACCACGCCGGGCGATCCCGCCTCCTCCACCGCCGTCGGCAAGGCGTTTTCAGGGGTTCGCCTCTGCGTTCTCGATGACGCCGGCAAGGCCCGGCCGGCCGGAGAAACCGGCACCATCTTCGTCGAAAGCCCGCTTGTCGCCACCGGCTATCTCGGCACCGGCGACGGGGCGGGGCTAGCCAGGTTCGGCGCGCTCGCCACCGTGGGCGACCTCGGCTTCATGGAAGCGGGCGGCACGCTGCATCTGCTCGGCCGCTCCGGCGGCATGGTGCTTTCGGGCGGCAACAACATCTACCCATCCGAGGTGGAAGCAGCGCTTCTCGGCCTTGCCGGGGTCAGCGCCGCCCATGTCTTCGGCGTCGAGCATGCCGATCTCGGCAGCGAACTCGTCGCGGTGATCGAACCCCGGGGACCGGGCCTGACGGCCGAAGCGCTGAAAGCCGCAATGGCCGACGTCCTGCCGCGCTACAAGCAACCGCGCCGCATCTGGCTGTGCCGCGCCATGCCGGTCACGCCCTCCGGCAAGGTCGAGGCGAAGACGGTGCGGCAATGGGTGGCGGAGGGAAGCGATGCGCTCGAACGGCTCGTCTGACCCTTCTCGCGTACCGGTGATCGCGGCGGCGTTCCGCACGCCGATCGGCCGCATCAACGGATCGCTCGCGGCCATCGAGCCGGCAAGCCTTGCCGCACCGCTCATCCGCCAGATCCTTGCCGAGACCGGGCTTGCCCCCGACGCCGTGGATGACGTGATCCTCGGCAATGCCGCCAACAGCGCCGGCAATCTGGCGCGCCTTGCCGCGCTGGAGGCGGGCCTGCCTGTTTCCGTGCCCGGCATGACGGTGGACCGGCAATGCGGCTCTGGACTGGAGGCGATTGCCCTTGCGGCCCGGCTGATCCAGGCCGGCGCCGGCCGCGCCTACCTTGCCGGCGGCACCGAGAGCACCAGCCGCGCGCATCTGCGCTTGCGCCCGTCGGTAGAGCCCGGCGGCGCGCCGGAGCCCCTGCGCCGCGCCCGCATGGCGCCGGACACCATCGGCGACCCCGACATGGGAATTGCCGCCGAGAACGTCGCCACCTTTGCCGGCATCAGTCGGGAACGGCAGGACGCCTTCGCGCTCGAAAGCCACCGCCGCGCCGTGGCGGCGCAGCAAGCCGGCCGGTTCGTCGGCGAGATCGTGCCGGTCGAGACGCCAGCCGGTCTTGTCACGCGCGACGAATGCCCGCGCGAAAACACCTCGCTGGAAAAGCTCGCCGCGCTGAAACCCGTCTTCCGGCCGGATGGCACGGTGACGGCCGGCAATGCCTGCCCGGTCAATGACGGCGCTTCACTCGTGCTGGTGACGTCGCTTGCCGAGGCGCAAAACCGTGGCCTCACAGTGCTGATGGAAGTCGTCGACAGCGCCGTGGCCGGCGTCGATCCGAACCTGCTCGGTCTTGGGCCCGTACCAGCCATGCAGAAGCTCGTCGCGCGCAATCCCGCCCTTGCGGCGGCAGCTCTCCCCTTCATCGAATTCAACGAGGCCTTCGCCTCGCAGGTCCTTGCAAGCCTCGATGCCCTCGGCGTCGATCCCGCCGCCGTCAACCGCGACGGCGGCGCGCTGGCGCTCGGCCATCCCTATGGCGCATCCGGCGCAATCCTCGTCACCCGCCTCTTTGCGCAGATGCGGAACACGGGCAGCGGAACCGGGGCGCTCGCCATGATGGGCATCGGCGGCGGCATGGGCATTGCGACCCTGTTTCGGAAAGTGTGAGGAAGAGAGATGGGCGAGAAGATCTATTCCGGCGGCTGCCTGTGCGGCGCCATCCGCTTCGAAGCGACGGGGCCGGCGGAAAAGCCGCATACATGCTCCTGCCGGTTCTGCCAGCAGCATACCGGCGCACCGACCGCCGCCTGGGTGGAATTTCCAGCCGAACGCCTGCAATGGACCGGAACTGGCGGCAAACCCTCGACCTGGCGCTCCTCGGAGTATTCCAGCCGCGCCTTCTGCCCTACCTGCGGCAGCTCCATCGGCGCTGTTGACGACGAGCCGGTCGTGGCCCTGCTTATCGGCGGCTTCGACAATCCGGCCGATCCGGCGCTCGCGCCGCAATATCACTCCTTCGAGGATTGCCGTCCGGGCTGGATCAGCGTCGAGACGGCCTCAGGCGAGGAATGATTTCAGCCAGTCGCGCACCGCTTGCGGGACGTTGACGGGCTGGCGGCTTGCCGGATCGACGGCGACCCAGACGATTTCCAGATCGGCGACCGCCTTTTCGCCCGATGCGATCGCAACGGTAAAGGTGAGCGAGGTCGCGCCGATGCGCGTGACCGCCACCTTGAAGCGGGCAACGTCGTCGAGCCTGAGCCCGCGATGGAAGGTGCAGCCGGACTTGCGGACGAAATAGACGGGATCGTTCGCGCCTTCGGGGCGATGACGCCAGAGACTAGCCACCGCCGCCTCGGCATGGGCATAGTAGGCGGCATTGTGCATGTGGCCATGCATGTCTATATCGCGGAACGGTATCCGGACCTCGCTGACCGTGATGTCTGCCGCCTGTTCCACGTCTTGTCCCGGGATAAAACCATGCTTCGTGCCGTTGTTAGAGCGTTCGGCGATCCCCGGCAAGTGATCGGCCTCGAAGAGGCGGAGCGCGCGGCACCCGGCCCCGGCGAGGTGGAAATCCGCATCCGCCGTGCGGCGATCAACCCGTCCGACCTCATTCCCGTTACCGGCGCCTATCGCAGCCGCACCACCCTCCCCTTCGTGCCCGGCTTCGAGGGCGTCGGGGAAATCGTGCGGATCGGCGACGGAGTAACAGGCTTTGCCCCCGGCCAGCGTGTGCTGCCGGTCGGCGCGAGCGGGCTCTGGCAGGAATACCTCGTGCGCCCGGCGGCGTGGTGCTTTTGCGTGCCGGATGATCTTTCCGACGATCAGGCCGCCATGGCCTATGTCAACCCGCTGACCGCCTTCCGGCTGGTCGATGCCGTCGCGGCCCATTTCGGCAGGACGGGCGGCCAGCGCATCGGCGTCACCGCCGCGGCCTCCGCCATCGGCAGGATGCTGCTCGTGCTCCTGTCCGATGCGGGCTTGCACCCGGTGGCGCTCGTTCGCAGCGAAGCGGGCGCGGCACGGCTGGCCGAAAGCTTTGCCGGCGAGATCGCCGTCCAGTCCCCGCCCGCGCTCGATGCGGTGCTCGATGCCGTCGGCGGCGAACCGGGCAATGCGCTGTTCCGGAATATTCGCCCCGGCGGAGCCTTTCTCCAGTACGGCGCGCTCTCCGGCGCGCAGCTCGATCCGGCACTGGTCACCGCGCGGCGCAAGGACGTCGCCTTCTCCTTCCTCTGGCTACGCAACTGGGTGCATTCGGCACCGCGCGAGGCGATAGAGGCGGCCTTCGCGCGCAGCTTCGAGGGCATCCGCGCCGGTTACCTGGGATCGACCGTCGACAGCGTTTTCGCCCTCTCCGACCTTGCCGCAGCCCTCGCCCGCCAGGACGCTCCGGCCCGCGTGGGGAAACTGCTTCTTGCGCCGTGACGGTTGAAAAGGCGTGGACACCGGCCCATTTCCCGTGGACCTTGCCCGCCGCAATGAGTAGCTTCCGGCCATGACGACGTTTCTCTTCGAGAACCCGATCTTCCTCGAGCACCACACGCCTGAGGGCCACCCGGAACGGTCCGACCGCATCCGGGCGCTGAACCTTGCGCTCGAACATGAGCGCTTCGCCCTGCTCGTGCGCGAAAAGGCACCGCAGGCGGCCGAGGATTTCGTGCTGCTCGCCCATCCGGAGCGCCATCTCGACGCCGTGATGTCCGAAATCCCCGAAGAGGGCGTCAACCAGGTCGAGGCGGATACCTATGCCAGCCCCGCCACCTTGCAGGCGGCGCTGACGGGGATCGGCGGCGCGATTGCCGCGATCGATGCCGTCTTCACCGGCAAGGCCGACAATGCCTTCGTCGCCGCCCGCCCGCCCGGCCACCATGCCGAGCGCGAAAAGGCGATGGGCTTCTGCTTCTTCAACAATGCCGCCATCGCCGCCCGCCACGCGCAGAAGGTCCATGGCGCCGAGCGCGTCGCCATCATCGACTGGGACGTGCACCACGGCAACGGCACGCAGGACATCTTCCTCGACGACCCGTCCGTGCTCTTCTGCTCGACGCACCAGATGCCGCTCTATCCGGGCACCGGCGCGAAGGACGAGACGGGCGCGGGCAACATCGTCAACGCGCCGCTTTCGATCAATGACGGCAGCGACCATTTTCGCGAAGCGTTCAAGTCGCGCGTGCTGCCGCGTGTCGCCGACTTCCGGCCGGACCTGATCATCATCTCCGCCGGCTTCGACGCGCATCACCGCGATCCGCTTGCCCAGATCAACCTCGTCGCAGACGATTTCGACTGGGCGACGGCCAAGCTGATGGAACTTTCCGAAAAATCGGCGAACAACCGGGTGGTCAGCCTGCTGGAAGGCGGCTACGACCTCCAGGGCCTGGCCGAATCCGCCGCCACCCATATCTACCGCCTGATGAGAGGCTGACCATGACCAACACCGCTTCCGCCCCTGGCCCGGATGTCTCCGCCCTCTCCTTCGAGCAGGCCGTCGAGGAACTGGAAAAGATCGTCGCCGCCCTCGAGCGCGGCGACGTGCCGCTCGACCGCTCCATCGAGATCTACGAGCGCGGCGAAGCGCTGAAGAAGCATTGCGAAACGCTGCTTTCCGCCGCCGAGAACCGCATCGAGAAGATCCGCCTCGACCGCGCCGGCAAGCCGCAGGGCACCGAACCGCTCGACGGGGCGTAAGCCGCAAACTTGACGGTCATTTCGCCTCTCCGCGCCGACATTGCGACCTTCCTTGGCAGGTTACCCAACCGACCAGAAATATTTGCAAGCACCGGTTCCTGACCACACCGTCAACAGCCATAGCCCTATCCACGCCTCTCCCCACCCGCTAGCATGTTGGCATGAACCAGTGACAGGAGAGCGTGATGAGCTTTTTTCCGGGAAAGGACCCTGAGGCGGGCGATGCGGCGGCGTGTGATGCGCTGGAGAACCTGATCATTCCGCGTACCAGCGATGTCGGCGGGCTGGAGGTGCGCCGGGCGCTGCCGACGGCAAAGCGCCGGCTGGTCGGCCCCTTCATCTTCTTCGACCGCATGGGACCGGCGCTGCTGCGCGCGGGAGAAGCGATCGACGTCAAGCCGCACCCGCATATCGGGCTGTCCACCGTCACCTATCTGTTCGACGGCGAGATCAAGCATCGCGACAGTCTCGGCAACGAAATGGTGATTGCGCCCGGTGACGTGAACCTGATGACGGCGGGGCGCGGCATCGTGCACTCCGAGCGTTCGCCGGAAAACCTGCGCGGCAAGCCGCAATCCATCTCCGGTCTCCAGACCTGGCTGGCGCTGCCCGACCACCAGGAGGAGATCGCGCCCATCTTCTCCCACACCACCAGGGACGAGCTTCCCGCCTTCTCCGCCGACGGCATTACCGGGCGCACGATCATCGGCAAATACGAAGGCCATGCCTCGCCGGTCAGCGTGCCGACCGATACGCTCTATACCGACCTGATGCTCGCGCCCGGTGCATCCGCACCGCTTGCGGCGGACTGGGAGGAACGCGCGGTCTATGTGCTTTCCGGCACGCTGGACGTCGCCGGCGACGTCTTCGAGGCGGACCGCCTGCTCGTCTTCCGTCCGGGCGACGCCATCACGCTGAAGGCGGGGCCGCAGGGTTGTCACATCATGATCTTCGGCGGCGCGGCGCTCGGCTCGAAACGCTATATCTGGTGGAACTTCGTCTCCTCTTCCAAGGAGCGCATCGAGCAGGCGAAAGAGGAATGGCGCACCGGCCGTTTCGATATCGTGCCCGGCGACGAGGAAGAATTCGTCCCGCTACCGGCCGGCTGACGGAGAACTGGCCGTTCTATAGCAATCAGGAGAAGCCGATGGCCGGTGAGAAAACCGACAAGCCCGTCCTCCTCTCGGGCGGCAATCCGCAGATACCGAAGGGCTATGGCGATGGCCCCATCAAGGCCTATATCGCGGCCATGCCGGGCTGGAAGAGCGATATCGGCGGCCGGCTGGACGCGTTGGTCGAGAAGACGGTGCCGAATGTCTACAAGGCGGTGAAGTGGAATTCGCCGTTCTACGGCATCGAGGGAGACGGCTGGTTTCTCAGCTATCATTGCTTTGCGAAATACATAAAGCTGACCTTCTTCCGCGGCACCTCGCTCGATCCGGTGCCGCCGGTCGCTTCCAAAACTCCGGAAACGCGCTACTTCCACATTCATGAAGGCGAGGCGCTGGACGAGGCCCGGCTTTCAAGCTGGATCCGGCAGGCAAGCCGGCTTCCCGGCGAGCGCATGTAACCACGGAAAAGGTAGAGCCATGGCCGAGTTGCCAAGCGACGCGCAGTCTCCTTCCGAGATGATCGACAAGCGGATCGCCGAACTCGGCGACTGGCGCGGCGAGACGCTTGCCCGTCTGCGCGCCCTCGTGAAGGAGGCGGATCCCGGCATCGTCGAGACCTGGAAATGGCGCGGCGTCCCGGTCTGGGAGCATGACGGCATCGTGTGCACCGGCGAGACCTACAAGGCGGCGGTGAAGATGACCTTTGCCAGGGGCGCATCGCTGGAGGATCCCGCTGGCCTGTTTAATTCCAGCCTCGACGGCAACACGCGCCGCGCCATCGATTTTCACGAGGGCGAAGCGATCCGGGAAGACGCCCTGAAGGGGCTGATCAGGGCCGCCGTCGCCCTCAACGGTTCCTCCCGTTCGAAGAAGACGTAGGCAAACGCGCCAGCACAGGGAATCACGCGCAGGTCAGCCGGGGGCATGGCGTCTGCAAAATGCCCCAATTGCCCCACAAGACTTCGTGAATGCGTCGGTTTGCGCGGTATCAATCCGGCGAAATACGCTCTAGACTTGCCGAAACGGTTGAAATCGCGCGCGGCATTCTGCATGTGACAGGCTAGCGCGGTGTCAAACCGCATGTCCGGACCGGGCTCCGCAGCGGGGCGCCGGCACAGGGACGAGAATACGAGGCATGAGAGTGACACAAGCACCCGCCACCCCCCTGCTCGACAAGGTTCGCATTCCGGCGGACCTGAAGGCCGTGGACGATCGCGACCTGCCGCAACTGGCAGCCGAACTGCGCACCGAAATGGTCGACGCGGTTTCGCGCACCGGCGGGCACCTCGGCGCAGGCCTTGGCGTGGTGGAACTGACCATCGCCATCCACAAGGTCTTCGATACGCCGAACGACCGGCTGATCTTCGACGTCGGCCACCAGTGCTATCCGCACAAGATCCTCACCGGCCGCCGTGACCGCATCCGCACGCTGCGCCAGGAAGACGGCCTTTCCGGCTTCACCCGCCGGGCCGAGAGCGAATACGATCCCTTCGGCGCCGCCCATTCCTCGACCTCGATTTCCGCCGGCCTCGGCATGGCGGTCGCGGCCGATCTTTCCGGCGAGAACCGCAATGTCATCGCCATCATCGGCGACGGCGCGATGTCGGCCGGCATGGCCTACGAGGCGCTGAACAATGCCGGTGCGCTCGATGCGCGCCTCATCGTCATTCTCAACGACAACGACATGTCGATCGCCCCGCCGACGGGCGCGATGAGCGCCTATCTGGCGCGCCTCGCCTCCGGCCGCACCTATATGGGCATCCGCGACTTCGGCAAGAAGCTGACGGCCTATCTCGGCAAGAAGGTCGACCGGGCGATCACCCGCGCCGTCGAGCATGCGCGCGGCTATGTCACCGGCGGCACGCTCTTCGAGGAAATGGGCTTCTACCATATCGGCCCGATCGACGGTCATTCCTTCGAGCACCTTTTGCCCGTGCTGCGCAATGTGCGCGACAATTCCAGAGGCCCGGTGCTGATCCACGTCGTCACGCAGAAGGGCAAGGGCTATCCGCCGGCCGAAGCTGCCGCCGACAAGTATCACGGCGTCAACAAGTTCGACGTCATCACCGGCGCGCAGGCCAAGGCCAAGCCGAATGCACCCGCCTATACGTCGGTCTTTGCCGACGCGCTGGTGCAGGAAGCCGGCTTTGACGAGAAGATCGTCGGCGTTACCGCGGCCATGCCCAACGGCACCGGCCTCGACAAGCTCGCCGCCGCCTTCCCGATGCGCAGCTTCGACGTCGGCATTGCCGAGCAGCACGCGGTGACCTTCGCCGCCGGCCTTGCCGCCGAAGGCTACAAGCCGTTCTGCGCGCTCTATTCCACCTTCCTGCAGCGCGGCTACGACCAGGTCGTGCATGACGTCGCCATCCAGGGCCTGCCGGTGCGCTTTCCCATCGACCGCGCCGGTTTCGTCGGCGCCGACGGACCGACCCATGCGGGTTCCTTCGACACGACCTATCTTGCCACCCTTCCCGGTTTCGTGGTGATGGCTGCCGCCGACGAGGCGGAGCTGAAGCACATGGTGCGCACCGCCGCCGCCTATGACGACGGCCCGATCTCCTTCCGCTACCCGCGTGGCGAGGGCGTTGGCGTCGACATGCCGGCCCGCGGCGAGATCCTTCAGATCGGCAAGGGCCGCGTCGTCAAGCAGGGCTCCAAGGTGGCGCTGCTCTCCTTCGGCACCCGGCTTGCCGATTGTCTGCTCGCCGCCGAAGACCTCGACGCCGCCGGACTTTCCACGACGGTTGCCGATGCGCGCTTCGCCAAGCCGCTCGATCACGACCTCATCCGCCAGCTTGCCCGCAATCACGAAGTCCTCATCACCATCGAGGAAGGCGCGGTCGGCGGCTTCGGCAGCCATGTGCTGCAGTTCCTGGCGCTGGAAGGCCTGCTCGATCACGGCCTCAAGGTGCGCCCGCTGGTTCTGCCGGATATCTGGATGGAACAGGCCAAGCCCGAGGCGATGTATGCCAAGGCCGGTCTCGACCGCGCCGGCATCGTCTCCACCGTATTCCAGACGCTCGGCCAGAAGGCTGTCAGCGGTATTGGCGTGGCAGGATGATATGACCGGACATTCCGCCAGGCGCTATTTTCTTGGCCTGGCACCGGCTTCAAGGTAACAACAGCGCATGAAAGCAGCACCGAGTACCATCTGCATGAAGCTCCCGCGCGCCTGACGCGAGGAGCCTGAGCGAGAAGCCTAAGGCTTCCCGCCGTGAGCCCGCATGCCCGGAAAGGAGCAGCGGCCCTGAAACATGCAGAAAGAATTTCCATGCAAAACTATTTCGAAAGCCCCTTCAAGGGCATCACGCTCGACAAGCAGGTAACGAATCCGAACATCGTCGTCGGACGCTACAGCTATTATTCGGGCTACTACCACGGCCACAGCTTCGACGATTGCGCGCGCTATCTTCTTCCGGACGCAGGCGTGGACAAGCTGGTCATCGGCAGCTTCTGCTCGATCGGATCGGGCGCGTCATTCATCATGGCCGGGAACCAAGGCCACCGGCACGACTGGATCAGCACCTTTCCGTTCTACTGGATGCCCGAGCAGCCAGCCTTCGCAGGCGCACAAAACGCCTACGAACCGGCCGGCGACACCGTGATCGGAAACGATGTCTGGATCGGCGCAGAGGCCGTCTTCATGCCCGGCGTTACGGTTGGCGATGGGGCGGTGATCGCCACCCGCGCCGTAGTGACCCGCGATGTGGAGCCCTATGCGATCGTCGGGGGCAATCCCGCCCGGCAGATCCGGCCGCGTTTCGAGGCTCCGCTCATCGCCATGCTGCTGGAAATGAAATGGTGGACGTGGCCGGACGACCAGTTGCGGAAGGCCATGCCGATCCTGACCAGCGGCGATGTGAAGGCCCTCCACACCCACTGGCGGACCGTCATCAGACAGGACTGACGGTCCCTGACGCTTCGCACACCTTCCGGCTCGAGATGAGACGGGATTTCCGCGTTCATCCGGGGCGGAAGAGTGCGAAGCGTCAGACTTTCTCAACCATCGCGGTTTGCCGGCTCGTAACCACATCCCTTTGAGGTTGTGAAACTCCCGTGCGCTAGAATTCCGTCCAACAACAAGAACGACCGGACAGGGATTTTCACCATGCGCCACGCGCTGCTTGCGGCTCTTGCCGCAACGCTTTGCCATGCCTCCATCGCGGCGGCCGAGGACCGGCCCGCGCACGACCCCGCCATAGAGGCGGCGGCCATCGCCATGCTGCAGAAGAAGCTGCCTGACATCCGCAAGTCGCACGATATCGGCGATGTGCCTGTGATCGTGCGCAAGGCCCTACCGGAAGCGCGGCCGCAGGGCATTTCCGCCCTGGTAGACATGGACGCCTTACAAAACTTCTCCGGCCGCATCATCTGGCTTTGAACGGGGCTTGCCTCTTTGCGCCCGAGGCGTCATGAGAAGCGATGTCAAATCCCACAGAAACCATCCGCCTCGACCAGCTCCTGCTGAATGCCGGCCTCGTTGCAAGCCGCTCGCGGGCGCGCGACGCGATCGCGCGCGGCACCGTCAAAGTGAACGGCCGGGTCGTCACCAAGCCGAGTTCCACCTTCCCGGTCTCCGCGACCATCGAAATCGATGATCCGGCGCAGGCCTATGTTTCGCGCGCGGCCCTCAAGCTCAAGGCGGCGCTGGAACATTTCGGCCTCGACCCCGCCGGTCTCGACTGCCTCGATATCGGCGCCTCGACGGGCGGCTTCACGGATATCCTGCTGGAGCGCGGTGCAAGCCATGTCGTGGCGGTCGATGTCGGCCATGACCAGCTTCACCCGCGTCTGAGAGCGGATGACCGCATCACCAACTACGAGGGGCTGAATGCGCGGGTGCTCGATGCCGAGCATATCGACGGCTACGAAATCGGCGCGGTCGTCTCCGACGTCTCCTTCATCTCGCTGAAGCTCGCCTTGCCGCCGGCCCTTGCGCTGGCCGAGCCCGGCGCCTTCTGCGTCCTGCTCGTCAAGCCGCAGTTCGAGGCGGGCCGCGAGGCGATCAGCAAGGCGGGACTGCTGAAGGTTCCCGAAAGCGCGCCGGCAGTCGCCGCCGAGCTGGAACGCTGGCTCGTCGAAGACATGGGCTGGCAGAGCCTCGGCCTGATCCCCTCGCCGATTACCGGTGGTGACGGCAATGTCGAATTTCTTCTCGGAGGCCGCAAGCCATGAGCACGGAAACGCTCACCATCGCCCGGCTGGGCAGCGGCGGCGACGGCATTGCCGAGACTGCAAGTGGCCCGGTCTACGTTCCCTTCACGCTGCCCGGCGAAACGGTGGCCGTCGCCCGCGTGAAGAACCAGGGCACGGTCATGTCCATGTCGGTTGCCTCACCCGAGCGGGTGGAGCCGCCCTGCGTGCATTTCGGCCCGGACGGCAAGAACGGCACCTGCGGCGGCTGCACGCTGCAGCATGCCAGCGATGCGCTCTACCATGACTTCAAGCGCAACCTCGTCATCAGCGCCCTCAAGTCGAAGGGTCTGACACCGGAAGTGGCGCCGCTCGTCATCGCCCGGCCGGGCGAGCGCCGGCGCGTCGTCTTCACGGCGCGCAAGACGGAAAAGGCGGTCCTGCTCGGCTTCAACCAGGCCGGCAGCCACCACATCGTTTCCATCGATCACTGTCCGATTTCGAGCGACGGCATCATTTCCCGGCTGGATGCAATCCGCCGGATCGCGGGCGCCCTCGCGACGTCAAGCGAACCCTTCCGCCTGACCGTGCTCGAGACCTCGACAGGCCTCGACCTTGCCTTCGAGGGCGTGAAGAAGGTCAGCGCCAGGGAGCGGCATGCGGTCACGGAAACCGTTCTGTCGTTGCGCGGCATTGCCCGCGTCTCCAATGACGGCGAAATCCTCATCGAGCCGCAGAAGCCGGAGATCGATTTTTCCGGCGTGCGCGTCTTTCCGCCGGCCGGCGGCTTCACGCAGGCGACCAAGCCCGCCGAGGACGCCATGGCGGAACTGGTTCTGGCTGCGCTCGGCAAGGCGAAGCGCGTCGCCGACCTCTTTGCCGGCTCCGGCACCTTTGCGCTGCGCATCGCGCGGCAGGCGAAGGTTCATGCCGTGGAAGGCGATGAACGATCGCTGAAGGCGCTGGACCATGGCGCGCGCAACACGCAGGGCCTCAAGCCCGTGACGGTGGAGCGGCGGGACCTCTTCCGCCGCCCGCTGATGGTGTCAGAACTGAAGGTGTTCGACGCCGTTGTCTTCGATCCGCCGCGCGCCGGTGCCGAGGACCAGTGCAAGGAACTTGCCCGGTCGGCCGTCAAGACGATCGTCGCGGTCTCCTGCAACCCGACCAGTCTTGCCCGCGACCTGTCGATCCTCACCGCCGCCGGCTACCGGATCCGCATGGTGACGCCCATCGACCAGTTCCTCTGGTCGGCCCATGTGGAAGTCGTGGCGGTGCTGGAGAAGTAGGCCCGGTCAGGCAAACAGCCCGCCCTCGTCTGCATCGACGACGATGGAGAGGGTGACATGGCGCGGGCGGCTGACGGCGAACAATACCGCCTCCACGACGTCGCGATTGGTGCCACGCGCGCCCTTTTCCCGCGTCGCCGCCGCGGCCCATTGCGGCTCTCCCGGCTGGATGTCGTCCAGATAGGGCGGGTGCACGCTGATCGAGCGGACCGGCGTTCCGGACAGCATTTGCCGCAGCCCGTCCGCAAGCGCCGCCTGGGCACGCTTGGCCGCATAGAAGGGAACGGAAACCGTCTGGAGAGCCGCATTCGGCAGGCCGCTGACCGAACCGATCGTCACGATGTCCGGGTGGGCGGAGCGCCGAAGCAGCGGCAGCAGGCCCTGCGTGAACAGGAAGGTTCCGGTGACGGCGGAATTGACCACGCCGAGCACGGCTTCTGCCGTGTGCGGTTCATCGCTGCTCTCCAGCCACATCGCGCCGTTGTTCACGAGCAGATCGACATGCCCATGCGACCGGGCAATCGTATCGACGGCCTGCTCGACACTCTTGCTGTCGGCCAGATCGACATCGACGCAGATGGGGCGGCGGCCCGTGGCACCAAGAATCCTGCCGGACAGGGATTCGAGCGCCGCCGCATTGCGGCCGCACAGAACGAGGTCGCACCCCGCCTCCGCCAGAGACAGCGCCAACGCCGCCCCGAGCCCGCGGCCAGCCCCGGTGATGACGGCCGTTCGTCCTTGCAATTCAACCAATTTTCTCGCTCCAGTATCTGCAATGCGGTGATTTTCCCGGTCATACATGGATAGGCTCCAATGCCGCCGCAACCGGACGCCGAAAACAAAAAAACCCGGGAATCTCCCGGGCCAGGCTGCTGACAAAGTCCTTTCCGGCCTTGCTTCCGCGATTTTGATTCCGATCCGTTCTTCTTTCGATTCAGAGACGTTCCGTGAATCCTGGTCTTTCCGGATAGGTGTCAGGGGTTTGTCAGCAGTCTGACCCGGGAATCTCCCGGGCTTTCCTTTCCATGAGCGTGCCGGTCACGCCGCGCGGCGCGCTGCCGTAGCAGTGTAGCCGGTGGTTTCGCGGCCCAGCTTGAACTGGGCCAGCAGCGTGTTGAGCGCGGCGGCTTCCATTGCGAGGCCGTGGCTGGCGGCGGTCTGTTCCTCAACCATGGCGGCGTTCTGCTGCGTGCCCTGGTCCATCGTGTTGACGGCGGTATTGATCTCCTGGAGACCGGTCGACTGCTCGCGCGCGGCGGTGACGATGGCGGCAACGTGAGCGTTGATCTCCTGCACCTCGCCGACGATGGCCTCGAGGGCCGCACCGGTCTCGTCGACCAGCGACACGCCGGAGCGGACCTGTTCGCCGGAAGTCGTGATCAGCGCCTTGATCTCCTTGGCCGCATTGGCCGAACGCTGGGCAAGCTCGCGAACTTCCTGCGCCACGACGGCAAAGCCCTTGCCGGCTTCTCCCGCGCGGGCCGCCTCGACGCCGGCATTCAGCGCCAGGAGGTTCGTCTGGAAGGCGATGTCGTCGATCACGCCGATGATGTTGGAAATCTCTTTCGAGGATTTCTCGATGCCCTGCATGGCCGAGACGGCGCGGCGCACCACCTCACCCGATTTTTCGGCACCGGTGCGGGTGCGCGAAACGAGCAGGCCCACTTCCTCGGCCCGGCGGGTCGAGTCCTTGACGGTCGTGGTGATCTCTTCGAGAGCCGCGGCGGTCTCCTCGACGGAGGCTGCCTGCTGCTCGGTGCGCCTGGCCAGATCGTCGGCCGCCGAGCGGATTTCCGTGGCGCCGGCATCGATGGCGCGAGCGTTCTGCCCGACCGTCGACATGGCTGTGTGCAGCTTCGCAAGCGAATGGTTGAAGTCCGTGCGCAGACGGTCGAGATGCTCGGCGAAGGGCGCATCGATGCGGTGCGCAAGGTCACCTTCGGCAAGGTGGCCAAGGCCGTCGGCCAGCGCCTCGACGGCGTGGCGGATTTCGGCCTCCTCGCTTGCCTTGGCTTCCTCGCGCGCCTGTCGTTCGCTCTCGGAAAGGACGCGGCCTTCCTCGGCGGCGTTTTCGAGGCGCGCGCGCTCGATGGCATTGTCGCGGAAGACGGCGACGGCAGCGGCCATCTGCCCGACCTCATCCGTGCGCTCCGCGCCCGGGATTTCATGCGTGTCCTCCCCGCGGGCCAGCTTCGTCATCACATCCGTGATGCGGACGATGGGGTTCACGACCAACCGCGACAGCAGCCAGGCCAGGACACCGATCATTGCGACGACACCGATGATGGTGCCGATGGTTGCAGCCATGCGAAATTCGGAAATGCCGGCATAGGCGGCATCGCGGTCGACCACGACGGAGAGATACCAGTTGTCCACCGGCAGGCCTTCGACGGGAATGAAGTTCACCAGCACGGATTTCCCGCCGAACTCGGTCGACACGAGACCACCCCCGATAGCCGGCGTCTGCGTCGGGAACAGGTCGGAGAGAGGCTTGGCGACGAGCGACTGGTCCGGGTGGACAAGGATCGTGCCCTCCTGGTTGACGAGGAAAGCAAAGCCCTTGCCGCCGAAATTGGCCTCGCCGATCATGCCGAGCAGGCCGTTCAGCGGAAAGTCGGTGCCGGCGATCCCGACGAGCTTGCCGTCGCGCTTGACGGGGACCGTCGCGCTCAGAACAAGCTTCTGGCTGGTGGAGTCGACATAGGGATCGGTGATCATCGGACCGTCGTGCTTCACGGTGGCCTTGTACCAGCCGCGGGCGCGCGGATCGTAGCCCTTTGGATTTTCCACGTGCGGGAAGCGCGTCATGCTGCCGTCCTCGCCGCCGAAATACACCATGGCGAACTCACGGCTCATGAGGGGCGTGTCGAAACCGGCGTAGACTTCCTCCTTGCTTTGCGCCCTCAGGGCGGTGATTGCGGCGGATTCCGTCAACATCACACGCGCATTCAGCCAGTTGGCGACACTGTTTGCCGCCTGCACGCCGGAATCCTCGATTTCGGAGGCGACCGATCTCATGGTCGAGCGGTTCTGCAGAATGTCGATGTAGAGGGAGAAGCCGAAGAAGGCGGCCATGGAAACCAGGGATGCGACGACAAGAATGTGCGTCATCAGATGCGAGCGCTTGAACACGGGTTGTTGTTCCTCCAGTGCGCGCACCCGGACACGGCGCGGCGCATGACTACGAAACATGCCTGAGGCGAGTATCGGCAACATCATGCAGCCGCCGGCCGAGGGCCAGCCTGCGGAGGAACGTAAGGTCAGGGATTTAAGGGACAGTTAAATGCAACCGAAAAGCGCGGTCCGGTTGCATTGCCGCAGCAATGTCACCTGCGGGCCATGAAGGCCTCGAAGGCCGCGCGCGCTTCGGGGCTCTTCAACTGCGCCGCGAAATGGCCGGCTTCCTCGTCGATCCGCGCGGCAACGTCCGCACGGTCGCCGCGGATGAGATCGCGGGCAATCGCAAGCGCCCTCGGCGGCTTGGCGGCGAGACGCCTTGCGGCGGCCAGCACCTGTTCCTCCACCGCGTCCGGCTCGACCACGGCATAGACGAGCCCGGCCTCGCGCGCGGCGCTCGCGGAAAAGCCGTCACCGGCGGCGAGCAGCGCAAAGGCGCGCTGGTGGCCCATGAGGCGCGGCGCAAGCAGGCTGGAGGCCGCTTCCGGCACCAGCGCGAGATCGACGAAGGGCGTGCGGAACTCCGTGCGGGGCGAGGCATAAGTCAGATCGCAGTGGAGATGGATCGTCGTGCCGATGCCGATGGCGAGGCCATCGACGCCCGAAACCAGCGGTCTCGTATGGGAGGCAAGCGCATGCAGGAAATCGATCACCTCTCGGCCCATCGAGCCGCCCATGGCGAAGGCCATGAAGTCGTTGAGGTCGTTGCCGGCGGAAAAGCAGCCCTGGCTGCCGAGAAAGACGGTGGCGCGCACCGTATCATCCGCATCGCCCGCCTTCAGCGCGTCGGTCATCGCCTGATACATGGCCCGGGTGATGGCGTTCTTCTTTTCCGCGCGGTTGAAGCGGATCACCTGAACGCCGGGCGCGCTTTGCGGGCGCTCGATCAGAATGTGGTCGGTCATGCTCTTCCCCTCAATCCAGAACCGTGCGGGCGGCGGCAAGGCTGGCCGCGCCGGTGGTGACGCGATCGCGCAGCGCCACCGTTTCGCCGATGACGTTTTCCGCTGCGAAGCGGCAAAGCGCGGCACGCGCCGCATTGCGGCCGTCGCCGCCGTCGGCAAGCGCGCCCTTGGCGAGATAGGCGCCGGTCAGGACGAGGCCGAACAGCCGCTGGTAGGCCGTAGCGCCCGCCAGCGCCTCCGCCTGCTTGCCTTCGGCAAGCGTTGCGAGCAGCCACTGCGTGGCGGCTTCGAGGTCATCGATACTGGCTTCCAGCCGGTCGCCGGTCTCGCCGAGCGCGGGGGCATTGGCGGCACGGGCTCTTGCGGCGATGTCGCGCAGTTCGGCGATGAAGCCGCCAATATGCTTGCCGTCCGAGAGCGGCAGCTTGCGCGTCACGAGATCGATCGCCTGAATGCCGTTGGTGCCCTCGTAGATCGGCGCGATGCGGGCATCGCGCAGAAGGCGGGCCGCGCCCGTCTCCTCGATGAAGCCCATGCCGCCATGCACCTGCACGCCGAGCGAGGCGACATCGACGCCGGCATCGGTGGCGAAGCTCTTGGCGATGGGCGTGAGCAGGCTGGCGCGCTCGGCCCAGTGCCTTGCATCCTCGCCATGCGACAGGTCGACCGCGTGGGCGCAGGCATAGGTGATGGCGCGTGCGCCCTGGGTCAGCACCTTCATGGTCAAGAGCATGCGGGCGACGTCCGGGTGCTCGATGATCGGGCTCATGCCGGAGCCCTGCCAGCCGGGCGCCTTGCCCTGCGTGCGCTCCTTCGCATAGGCGATGGCCTTCTGGGTCGCCGCCTCGGCAATCGCCACGCCCTGCATGCCGACGGCGAGGCGGGCATTGTTCATCATGGTGAACATGCAGGCGAGGCCGCGATTCTCCTCGCCGATCAGCCAGCCGATGGCGCCCGGCTCGTCGCCGAAGCGGCCGTCGCCGTAGATCATGGTGCAGGTGGGCGAGCCGTGGATGCCGAGCTTGTGCTCGATGGAATGGCAATGGGCATCGTTGCGAGGCCCGAGCGAGCCGTCCGCGTTAACGAGGAACTTCGGCACCAGAAAGAGCGAAATACCGCGCGTGCCGGCCGGCGCATCCGGCAGGCGAGCGAGCACCAGATGCACGATATTGTCGGTGAAATCATGCTCGCCATAGGTGATGAAGATCTTCTGGCCGAACAGCCGGTAGGTGCCGTCGTCGCGGCGCTCGGCGCGGGTCTTCATGACGCCGAGGTCGGAGCCGGCATGCGGCTCGGTGAGGTTCATCGACCCCATCCACTCGCCGGAAACCATCTTCGGCAGATAGGTGCTCTTCAGATGATCGGAGCCGTGTGCGCTCAGCGCCTCGATGGCGCCGATGGTGAGCGTCGGGCCGATGGCGAAAGCCATCGAGCCGCTGTTCCACATTTCGAGCGCAGCGACATGCAGCATGTGGGGAAGCCCCTGCCCGCCAAAGTCGGGCGAGGCGGTCAGCGAATTCCAGCCGCCTTGCGCCCAGGCCTTGTAGAGCGCCGGCCAGCCATCCGGCATCGATACCTTGCCATCGGCAAGGCGCGCGCCCTGCCGGTCGCCGATCTCGGCAAGCGGAGCGACTTCCTCGGAGGCGAACCGTCCGGCCTCGGACAGGATGGCATCGACGAGGTCGTCTGTCAGGTCCCCGAGATGGCCGCCCTCCAGCGCGGGCGTCAGCCCCGCAACGTGTTTCAGCGTGAACGCAATCTCCTCGACCGGCGCCTTGTACATCTCTATCCTCCTCCGACGCCCTCCCCGATCCGGGGCGCGACTACGTGCTGGTGTCCAGATTATTGATTTTTACGTAAACGTCAATATTCACAAAAACCTTCCGCAACGGAAAAGGCCGCCCGGTTGCGAACCGGGCGGCCTGTCCTCGGATGTGTCCTGCGCCGGACCCCATCGCCCCCTGACGGAACGCCAATCAGCGATAGGGCGAGTAGCACGGACGGCGCGGGCCGTTGTAAGGCTGGAACGTGTTGTCGTAGGCCCGGTAGGAGCGATAGCGGTTTGCGCACCAGTTCACATGCGAGCCGCCGCCAACATAGCCACGCCGCTCATTGGCGATGGCACTGCCGACGATGGCGCCCATGCCGAGGATGGCGAGGGGCACCCACGCATCGCTACGGTGGCGATGGCGATAGCCGTGGTAGTAGCCGTAGCGGCCGCCCCGCCAATCGTCGTAGCGTCCGCGCGGATACCAGCGGCGTCCCTCATAGCGACCCCATCTGTGCCCGCCGCGCCAGTGGCGGCGATAGCCCCAGCGGTGATCGACGAGCTGCGCGCCCGTACCGGCCTCGACCGGCTGGACCTTGACCACCGGCAGCGGCATGGCTGCGGCGGGCACCGCCGGCGTGGCGGCAAACAGCGCTGAAAGCGCAACGACCAGGCATTTGCTTGTAAGTCTCATGGCGCTTCTCCTGGATCGATCGCCCGGGCTCGCGCCGCGCGGCGATTTGCCAACGGAACGCCTATCGTAGCATATTGTTCCGCTGAACAGGGCCACAGGCTTTAGCCATTCGTTAACCATGCCTGCCGCAATCTCCCCGCTTGCGAGGACCAGCGATTCGCGAAGGAGCGTCCATGAACCCGAAGCAGCTTTTCGGCCTTGCCGCCCTTCTTCTTCCAGCCGCCTTGCCAGGCCAGGTCCAGGCCGCCGACAGCGAGCCCTGGAAAAATCCGGAAAACGCCATCGTCATCGACGCCTACGAGCTCAACGAGATCGACTGGTCGCAGATGCTTTCCGACAAGCGCATCACCGGCTTCATCTCGAAAGCCTCCGACGGACTGCCGGAAAGCTACAGCTGCAACGGCGACCACAGCGGCGATACATTCGCGCATTGCAAGACGATGTGGCGCAAATATGCGGTGAGCCGCGAGCTTTACGAGACGCGCCGGCTTCTTGCCCGCTCCAGGGGCCTGCTCTGGGGCGCCTACCATCTCGCCCGTCCCGGCAATCCGGTCGACCAGGCCAACCATTTCCTCGACTATGCCAATCCGCAGGATGACGAGATGATGGTGCTCGACATCGAAGGCATCGATCCGGAAAACTACATGTCGCTGGACGATGCACAGATCTTTGCCGGCCACGTCAAGACGCGCACGGGCCGCTATCCTGTGCTCTACACCAATCACACCACCGCCCGTTACATCGCCGCCAACCGCGACGAATACCGCATCCTTTCGCGCCTGCCGCTCTGGTATGCCCGTTACAAGCCCGGCATCACCGGCAGCTTCCCGATGGGCAACTGGGACAACTACGCGCTCTGGCAATTCTCGGCCGGCGTGAACTGCTCGAAGCGGCGCTGCCCCTACCGGGTAAAGGGGGCGCAGAACGACATCGACGTCAATGTTGCGCCGATGACGAAGACCGAGCTGAAAGCAGCCTGGGCATTCGGCAGCCTCCTGCCGGAAAAACCCTTCGAGCCGCCGGATGACATCCTTACCGCCTCCATTCCCGCGAGCGGCGCGCTGAACGCCACGGTGGAAGCTGCCGCCTCAACCGGGATCGTGGCGCAGACGACGGGCGCGATCACGCTCGCTTCCGGCGCGGTCGCCTCCTTCCCCGTCAGCGTTTCCGCCTCGGTCGATACGGGTCTTGCGGCTGCCGGCTCGGCGACGGTCACGCTGGGCCGCCGCATGGTCGAGATCACGCCGCTCAACTATCAGGACAACTGAGCGGCCTACCAGCCGCCACCACCTCCACCGCCACCACCGCCGCCGGACGAACCGCCACCGGATGAGAAGCCCGAGGACGAGCTTTTCGGCGGATCGGGCAGCGAGGACGTCATCGTGCCCGCCATGGAGCCGGCAAAGCCGCCCACCCGATCGGAAAAACTGCCGGAAGAGAAGTTGCCGCCGTGATACCAGGCGGGCTGGTAGGCGGCAGCGGCGCCGGCCGCCGCAGCGGCAAGCAGCCAGCGGTCAAAGGTTTCCGACCAGGGCTTTTCCACGCCGAGCGCCACCGCATAGGGCAGCAGCTTCTCGAAATGGCGGGGCGACATTTCCGGCGCACCGGCCATGTTCATGCGGTCCTTCTCGGCAAGCGTCAGATATTGCCGCAGCCCCTCGATGCCGTCCATCATCTTGCGCCCGAGCGGCGTCGGCGCGCCCATCAGGAAGAAGAAGACAAGGTTCGTCACGACGATGCCGCCGACGGCGGCAAACAGCGGCAGGTGGCCGGAGGCCGCGCTCTCCACGAAGAGCGCCACGGCAATGCTGCCGAAGACCGTGACGAAGATGAAGCCCACGAAGGCGATGATCGCCACGGCCAGGATGCGCGCGCCAAGCGATTTTGCCTGTCTGAGGTTCTGGCCGAGCCCGACCGCGAAGATCGACACGAACACCGAAGCGAAGACGGGCAGGATGACCAGCACGATGCCCTCTTCCGGCAGCGAGCCGAAGATCAAGAGGCCCGCCAGGCAAACGAGCGAAAGCAGGATCCCGCCGATTATCTGCGGCCAGTTGGCGAGGTAATACTTGCGGCGGTGCTCCTTTTCCATCGCATCGCGAAAATCGCTGCCCAGCGCCTGCACCTGCTTGCCGTTCGACTTCTGGATGGCAAGGCTCGCGCCGGGCGTGCCGAGCGCCCCGAGCAGCACCTTCTCGCCGGTCGGCAAAGCTCCCTCGACGGACTTTCCGGTGCGCACGACGGTGATCGACGTCTTGAGATCCTGAAGGTCCACGAGGCCCTTGACGGCGAGATTGAGGAAGGAGGCGGAGATCGCCGTCCAGCCCCGCCCGCCAAATCCCTTCTCCTCGATATAGTTGACGAGTGCCGGCGACATGCCCTCCGGCGCATCCCAGCGCGGCACGACCACGCCGCGGGGCGGATCCCGGCCGACCGAAATCCAGGCCCAGAGATAGTAGCCGACTACGAGAACAAGCCCGCCGAAGGCCAGGAAAAGATTGCGGTTGTCCTTGAAGAAGAACATCCGCTCCTCCTGCGCCGTCGGCTTGTCTATGCTGCCGGCCGGCATCTTCACGCCGATCGTCAGCCCCTCCTGCGGGCCCAGTTCACGCGTCGTCTCGAACGTTGCCCGGTTGCCGCGGCTTTCGGCACGGGCGTATTTTTCCGTCGCGCCGTAGGGGCCGGTGAAATAGGTCAGCTGCTGTGCGCTCACGCCCTGCGGCAGCGTCACCGCTGCGCTCGCCCGATAGATGGGAAAGGCCCATTCCGTGCCGGTGACATTCCAGAATAGTTCGTCATGCGTATCGAAGAAGCGGATCTGGCGCGTCGTCTCATAGGTCAGGCGATACTGGTGGAACCCCCTGTCGAGCAGCACGTCGGCCGAGCCGAAGAAGATGCGGGTGCCGCCGCCGATCCTCTCCGTTCGGTATGGCTCGGGCCGTCCGTCGCGCTCAACGCCGAGGATTTTGAAGCCCACCTCGCGCTCGCGCCCTTGCGCATCGGTGAAGGTGAGCGGGAAATCGCGGTAGATGCCACGGCGGATATTGATGCCCTCGGCATAGACGCGCATCGTCTCCGTCACCGTCAGCGTGCCGTTCTTCGCCACCGCGATATCGGAATGGTAGCGGTCGAAATATTCTTCCGCCCGCGCCGCGCCGCCGGCCAGAAGGCAGAGCCACAGCGCCAGAAGCGCGACGATCCGCGTCATGGCAGGCTCCCGCACTAGAACTTGACGCTCGGCACGGCCCGGTCGTCCGGGTTTTCGATCTCGAAATAGGGCGCCTTGATGAATTTGAAGAGGCTGGCGAGGAGGTTCGAGGGAAAGCTCTCGACCTTGACGTTGAGATCGCGCGCCGCGCCGTTGTAGTAGCGCCGCGACATCTGGATCTCGCCCTCGATCGTTTCCAGCGTCTCTTGCAACTCGGCGAAGTTCTGGTTCGCCTTGAGGTCCGGATAGGCTTCGGCAAGGGCGAAGATACGGCCGAGCGCCTGGCTCAGCATGCCTTCCGCCTGGGCGCGGCCGGCAACGTCGCCGGCGGGAACGGCCTGGGCGCGGTTACGCAGTTCGACGACCTTTTCCAGCGTTTCCTTCTCATGCGTGGCGTAGCCCTTCACCGTCTCCAGCAGGTTGGGAATGAGGTCGGCGCGGCGCTTCAGCTGCACGTCGATGCCCGACCAGGCTTCCTCCTTCATCTGCCGTGCCCGCACGAGGCCGTTGTAGATGACGATGGCGTAGATGACGACCACTGCCGCGATTGCCAGACCGATCATGAATGTCTCCCCTGCTCCTTGGCGTTCAGGGGAACTTAGCATTCGCCGCGCCGCTGGAAAGCCCCCGCGCGCGGGAAGCGGCGCCAATTTCATCAAGGACATCAGACGCGTGCCGGCCTGTCACCGCGGGAACCGCGCTGCGGCGGCCTTTGCCCGATAGTCGCTTCACCAACAACACGAACCGCAGAAGCAACGACCATGAAAGCCCTCGCCCTCACCATCAACGTCCTCGGGTTCACCGCCCTCTTCCTCGCCTACACGACGGGCGCTGCGGTCGATCGTCCGTCCGGCGTGCGCCGGGCTCTCCAGACCTATGCCGGACAGCTGCCGACCGGCGCCATGCCGACGCTGAAGCCCGTCTGGGAACTCGGCGTGAAGGCTTCGACGCTGGCCTGACCCACCAACAAAAAAGCCACCCGGCTGAACCGGATGGCTTTGTTCTTGCGCCTTGACGGCCGGACCGCTCAGGCCGCGTCCTTGTTCCAGTTCACGCCGCCGGCATCCGTCAGCAGGAAGGCCTCGCCGCAGGCTTTCGCCAGCGTGCGCACGCGCAGGATATAGCTCTGGCGTTCGGTGACCGAAATCACGCCGCGCGCATCGAGCAGGTTGAAGACATGCGAGGCCTTGATGCACTGGTCGTAGGCCGGCAGCACGCATTTGTGCAGGCGCTGGTTGTCCGCATCACCCGGCGCACCGGCGGCGAGCAGCGCCAGGCACTCCTTCTCCGCATCGATGAAATGCCGGTGCAGCATGGCCGTGTCGGCATATTCGAAATTGTGGCGGGAATATTCCTGCTCGGCCTGCAGGAAGACGTCGCCATAGGTAATCTTCTCGTCGCCCTCGCGGCCGTTGAAGTTGAGGTCGTAGACATTGTCGACGCCCTGCACATACATGGCGAGGCGCTCGAGACCGTAGGTCAATTCGCCCGCGACGGGCGAGCATTCGATGCCGCAGACCTGCTGGAAATAGGTGAACTGCGAGACTTCCATGCCGTCGCACCAGCATTCCCAGCCGAGGCCCCAGGCGCCGAGCGTCGGGCTTTCCCAGTCGTCCTCCACGAAACGCACGTCATGCAGCAGCGGATCGAGGCCGATGGCGGCGAGCGAGCCGAGATAAAGCTCCTGCAGGTTCGACGGGTTCGGCTTCAGGATGACCTGATACTGGTAATAGTGCTGGAGGCGGTTGGGGTTTTCGCCATAGCGCCCGTCCGAGGGGCGGCGCGAGGGCTGCACATAGGCAGCGCGCCAGGGGCGCGGCCCGAGCGCACGCAGCGTCGTTGCCGGATGGAACGTGCCGGCGCCCACTTCCATGTCATAGGGCTGGAGGATCGCACAGCCCTTGTCCGCCCAGTAATTGTGCAGGGTCAGGATCAGCCCCTGGAAGGAGCGGGTCGGATTCATATGGTCAGGCAGGGCGGCAGAGGTCATCGGTTTCGGGTCCGGGCATTCTTTGAAAAGCTGGCGGACTGGTGCCACGATGCGCCGGAAGGGTCAAGGGTTTCGGCGGTTCGCCGAAACCCGCTCAGTGCGTCCCGCGATCAGGCGCATTAGCCTGTTCACAGACAAGATGCTCCGGATTCAAAGGACGCGCTAGTGCCGTTCGAGGGAGCGGAAGAGCCCCGATCCGGCAGTCTGCGCAACGGCCTGCACCCGCTGGGGCGCCAGGTTGGGCACCTGCGCAAGGCGGCGGCGCGCGCCGCCCGGAACGCGGGCGCCATACCAGGCTGCAAGCATCGGCAGCTCGCGCGCCAGCGATCCCTTCTCCTGCCAGCCGAGCGCCCGCAGCGCCGTCGTGTCGAGCGGCGGGCGGCTGGCATTGCCCGGCCGTCCGCCGGTGAAGCTGACGCCGGAAATCGGATCCTGCACCGCATCGAGCACCATGCGGGCGATGGCAAGGACATCATGCACGTCGTTGCCGGCCACGTTGTAGGTGGCGTTTTCCGCCCCGCGCGTGATGACCGTCCGCATCGCCGCGCAAAAATCCGCAATGGTGACGAAGGCGCGGGTCTGCGTGCCGTCGCCATGCACCGGCAACGGCCGGCCGACGGCTGCCAGTTCCAGGAAGAGCGGCAGCAGCTTTTCCGTGTTCTGGCGCGTGCCGACGATGTTGACCGGGCGCAGCACACGGATATCGAGATCGTAGGAGCGGGTGAGGCCCGCGATCAGCATTTCCGCGGCGGCCTTGGAAGCGCCATAGGGATTGTCCGGCAACAGCGGCGTGTGCTCACCGAGCGGCCCGCCGGTGCCCGCGCCGTAGACATCCGCCGTGCTGACATGGATCATCAAGGGCACGCGGCGGCGGCCCATCGCCTCGACAAGCACCTGCGTGCCGAGCGCGTTGGCGACCGTGAAACGCTCCGGCACTGAAAAGGCGCGCTCGACATGGCTTTCGCCCGCCGCATGCACGACGAGATCGACGTCCTTCAGCATTTCCGTCACGAGGTCGAGATTGCCGATATCTCCTTCCTGGATCGTCACGCGGCCGGTGCGGAAGGCGGCGTCGAGATGGGACATGTCGGCGGCATAGGTGAAGGCGTCGAGCACGCGGATGCGGGCATTCGGGCAGTGTGCCAGAAGGTCGTCAACGATGTGCGAGCCGACGAAGCCAGCACCGCCCGTCACGACGATGGTGCGAATCCGATCGAGGGTGAGCGAGGCCATGGGTTTACTCCGTTCCGTGCAGACGCATCGTGGGTCGCCGGATGCGACCCTTGCCTCACAGATCGGTTCTCCTGCGCGCGGGTGCAACGGCAACCATCGCGCGTAAAGAGATAAAGCCGTCGTTAACCTTACGAGATGTGGTTAATGCGCCAAGGCGGCACAGAACGGCTTCTTTCAGCAATCCCGCAGCGGCACCGAAACGTGCCGCAACGCTACTCCTCGTCGCGGCGCAGGCGATATTCGCCGGTCTCCGGATCCTTGACGAGCGTGCCGGTCGCGCCCGTGCGGCGCTCCTCGTCGGAGCGCTTGCGCAGCTTGCTCAGCCGCTCGGCATCGGCGACGAACTTGCGGTAGCCGAACCAGGCAAGCCCGACGACCAGAAGCAGAAAGATGATCTGGGCCATCGCCCCTCCCCTTTTGTTTTCGTTGTTTATGCGGCGAGTGCCCCGACCGTCTTATCCGGAAAGGCCGAAGCGCCCCCACAGCGCCTTTTCCTCCGCAAGACCGGCCACGGCCGCCACGCCGGCAGAGCCTATACGCTCCGCCACGTCTGCGGAAAGCCCCCCTATGCCGGGGGACCTGCGACCGAACAGCCCCTTCGGCGTCGAAACAAGCTCCAGCCGCGTCTTCGGCCCGTAGCGGCGCTTCAGTTCCGTGCGCATGTCCGACAATCCGTCGACAAGGCCAAGCGCGCGGCCGCGGCCACCGGTCCAGAACAGGCCGGAGAACAGGTCCGGATCGTCCACCAGCCTGGTTCCGCGACGGGCCTTCACCATGTCGATAAACACCTGGTGGATCTCGAGCTGCAGGGATTTCAGATACTCGATCTCCTCTTCGCGCTCCGGCTGGAACGGATCGAGGATCGCCTTGTTGCTGCCGGCGGTATAGACGCGCCGCTCGACGCCGATCTTCTTGAGCATTTCCGGGAAGCCGAAACCGCCCGAGACGACGCCGATGGAGCCGACGATCGAGGTCGGATCGGCAAAGATCTCGTCGCCGGCGAGCGCGATCATGTAGCCGCCCGAGGCAGCGACATCCTCGACGAAGACCAGCACATGCTTGTTCTTCTCTGTCGCAAGATCACGGATGCGCTGGAAGATCAGCCGCGACTGCACCGGCGAGCCGCCCGGAGAATTGATGGAAATCGCAACGGCCGGCGCATCCTTGTAGGCAAAGGCTTTTTCGAGCGCGGGCGCGGCGGTGGCAAGGTTCAATGCCGGGCGGAGCTGGCTGCCGCTCGCCATGATCGCCCCGTGCAGCCGGACGACCGGGATCACGATGCCTTCCTTGCGGAACTTCTTCGGTACCAGCCTCTTCAAAAACCCGGCCATCGTGCGCTCAATCTCCTGTTTGGTTGCCCGGCTGATGTATGCACGACGGGCGAAAACGCAATGGCAACCGCTGAATATTCAGGCTTTGGATAGCCTGGCATAGGCGGTGTTGCCGTTGTTGAGGTCTTTGACGAAAGGCGTGAAGGCGTGCTGGCCGGGCTCGTGCATGACGAGCGGCATGCGCAGCGAAAGGCTGGTGCGCTTGCCCTTGATGGCGGTGACGAGGATACGCAGGGCCGCTTCGTCGGCACGCGGATGCAGCGCCGTGATCTCGATGCCGCCCAGGCGGCGGCCGCAGGCGGCGATGATCTCGCCGATCGATTGCGGGCGGGCGATCAGCGAGAGCTGGCCGCCCGGTTTCAGGATGGCTGCCGCCGTCCTGATCCAGCGTTCGAAAAGGTCTTCGTCCATCGCATGCGCCTCGGCCTTCAGGGCATCCGGCGGGCGGTTGTAGATACGGTCGTTGAAGGGCGGGTTCATGATCACATAGTCGCAGGCCTCGTCCACCAGCCCGGCCGCCACCCGCGCCCGGCCGGACAGCGAGACGTCCGCTTCGAGGACCGAGACCCGGCCGGCAAAGGCGGCATTGGACGGGAGCGCCAGCGTCTTGCGGGCAAAGTCGGCCATCAACGGCGAGCGCTCGACCAGCAGCACTTCGGCCTTTTCGATGCGCGCGGCGACGGCAAGGCCGGCGGCCCCCGCCCCGGCCCCCAGATCGGCGACCCGTATCGGCCCCTGCCCCGCCACCAGCGCGGCCAGCAGCATGGCATCCATACCGGACCGATGGCCGATGCCCTTCGGCTGCACGACATGGAAGCGACCATAGTGGAAGGCATCGACGGTTTCGATGACAGCCTTCTGCACTTGCGTGTGCGTCAGACCGTCGCCGCTCACGGACGCAGCTCCGCCGAAAGGCCCGCGTCCTTCAATATCTGCCGCGCCTCGTCCTCCCGGTCGCTTTCCACAAGAAAACGGCGTGGCAGCATGCCGAGCGAACCTTCGAGGATGCTCATGCCCTCGTCGGCGATCAGGCAATGGATTCCCGCCTCCTTCATGAGGCTCCCGGCAAAAGAGAGCAGGACGGCGTCATTGGTGCGGATCAGTTCGATCATTCCGGTCGTTTTCCAGCCATAATTCCGGAGGCGGGACATTTCGCCTCTTGCCGCAGAAGGCCCCGCTTTCTATTGTCTTTCAACAAAAATGAACAGGAGTCCGGCATTTGGGCGTCGTGATACCGCTTGAAGAAGGCAAAAACAAACAGGCGTCGGTGAAACCGCTCGTCGACCTCACGAAGGCCGATATGGAACGGGTGAACCAGCTCATCCTGTCCAAGGCCGGTTCCGACGTGCAGATGATTCCGGAGGTCGCCAACCACCTGATCTCGTCCGGCGGCAAGCGCCTGCGTCCCATGCTGACGCTCGCGGCCGCCTCGATGTTCGGCTATGACGGCGACCACCACGTGAAGCTTGCGACCAGCGTCGAGTTCATGCACACGGCAACGCTGCTGCATGACGACGTGGTGGACGAGAGCAACCTGCGCCGCGGCAAATCCACCGCGCGCATGATCTGGGGCAACCAGGCGAGCGTGCTCGTCGGCGATTTCCTGCTCGGCCAGGCCTTCAAGATGATGGTCGAGGTCGGCTCGCTGGAAGCGCTCGACGTGCTGTCCACCGCCGCCACCGTGATCGCGGAAGGCGAGGTGCTGCAGCTCTCCGTCGCCAAGAACATGGAAACGACCGAGGACGACTATCTCGAAGTCATCCGCGCCAAGACCGCAGCGCTCTTTGCCGCGGCAGCCGAAGTCGGCCCGATCATCGCCAATACCAGCAAGGCCCAGCGCAATGCGCTGAAATCCTACGGCATGAATCTGGGCCTCGCCTTCCAGCTCGTCGACGACGCGCTGGACTATGGCGGCAAGGCGGCTGATCTCGGCAAGAACACCGGCGACGATTTCCGCGAGGGCAAGATCACGCTGCCGGTCATCCTCGCCTGGCGCCGCGGCACGGCGGAAGACCGCGCCTTCTGGCGGGAAGCCATCGAGGGCGGCAAGAGCGACGATGCAAGCCTCGAGCATGCATTCGGTCTCATTTCGCGCTATGGCGGCCTGACGGACACCATCGCTCGCGCGCAGCACTACGGCATGATCGCCCGCGATGCACTGGCCCCGCTGCCGCCATCGCCATGGAAGGATGCACTGCTCGACGTCATCGATTTCGCGATCGCCCGCGTCAGCTGAACACAGGCGCCAAAATCGGTGCGGCAGGATTTTCTTGCCGCACCGCGCCAAAAAAGCCATTCTCTGCCGTCATGAGTCCATGACTGATTTGGGCGCCATCGTGGCATGATTTGTCATGCCCGGCTTCCTTTGAGTTCTGCAGCGCCCCTCGTATGACCGGCGGCGTTGTGGGGGGCGAACTCGATATTCTGTGGCGAAAGGCATTTTGATGCGGCATTCCCTTCTCCTTCGGCTTCTTTCCGGCGTGGCGATTGCGGCAAGCATCGCACTTGCCGGTTCCCTGGCCGGCCCTCTGGCGGCTCATGCGGAGGAAAAGCCCGCAGCGGCAGCCGCCGAGGAAACGCCGTTCGATCCGCTCAGCGTCAACACCTTCTCGGGTGCCTTCCTTGCCGCCCGCACGGCGGATTTCGACAAGGACTACGAGACCGCCGTCGCGCTCTACAAGATCGCGCTTCAGTTCGATCCGACGAATTCCGACGTCAAGCAGCGCCTGATGGTAACGCAGCTGATGAACGGCGACTTCGAGGAAGGCGTCAAGCTTGCCGATTCGCTGAAGACCGACCCGGCCGTCGAGCGCATCACCTCGGTCGTGCGCGGCATGGAGGCGATCCGCAAGCGGGAATACAAGAACGCCGAGCGGATCCTCGTCTACAAGGGACCGAACGATCTCGACCGCATGATGAACGACCTGCTGCTCGCCTGGGCCAAGTTCGGCGACGGCAAGTCGAAGGAAGCGCTCAAGCTCATCACGGGCATGGAAGGGCCGGAATGGCTCGGCATCTTCAAGAACTACCATGCCGGCGCGCTGGCCGCCGCCGCCGGTGACAAGGCGACCGCACGCGCACGGCTCAACGAGGCCATCCTCGACCGCAATGGCGCAAGCGCTGCGCCCGATACGTTCCTGCGCGCCGTGATGGCGCTCGCGCGCCTGGAAGCGCGCGACGGCAACAAGCAGAAGGCGCTCGATGCGGTTTCGGTCGGCGACAACTTCATCAACAGCTACGCGCCGCTGAAGGCACTGCGCCAGAGCATCGAGGCGGGCGAGAAGCAGGAGCAGCAGGTGCGCACTGCCGCCCAGGGCGCCGCCGCCGTACTCTTCTCGATCGGCGGGGCGCTGAACCGCGAAGGCGCGGAAGACATCGTCTCGCTCTATCTGCAGGCCGCGCGCGCGCTCGACCCGGATAGCGACGACGTTCTGGTGCTGCTCGGCGGTCTTGCCGAAGGCCAGAAGAAAGCCGACCGCGCGATCGAATACTACCGCTCCGTGCCGGAAAAATCGCCAATGCGGCGCATTTCCGAGCTGCAGCTCGGCCTCAACCTCGCCGATACGGGCAAGGTCGATGAAGCCAGGAAGCATCTCCAGGAACTGATCGATGCCGACCCGGCGGACCTGCGCTCCTATCTCGCGCTCGGCAGCGTGCTTTCCGACGCCAAGGACTACCAGGCGATGGCCACGCTCTACGACAAGGCCGTGGACGTGATCGGCGCCGTGCCGGCGCGCAACCACTGGAGCATCTTCTTCCAGCGCGCCATCGCCTATGAACGCCTGAAAGAATGGGAAAAGGCCGAGCCGAACTTCCGCAAGGCGCTGGAACTGAACCCTGACCAGCCGCAGGTGCTGAACTATCTCGGCTATTCCTGGGTCGACATGAACATCAACCTCGACGAGGGCCTGGACATGATCCGCAAGGCCGTGAGCCTCAAGCCGGATGATGGCTACATCGTCGATTCGCTCGGCTGGGCCTATTTCCGTCTCGATCGCTTCGACGAGGCCGTGGCCGAACTTGAGCGCGCAGCGGAGCTCAAGGCCGGCGACCCGACGATCAACGACCATCTGGGCGATGCCTACTGGCGCGTCGGCCGCAAGCTGGAAGCCACGTTCCAGTGGAACCGCGCGCTCGGCCTCAAGCCGGAAGAGGCGGAAATCCCCAAGATCAAGCTGAAGGTCGAAAACGGCCTGCCCGAACTGAAGAAGACCGAGCCGGCCTCGGCCGAGGCGAAGGATGAAAAGCCGGTGCAGGCCCCCTCGCCGGAAGTGTCGGCAACCGACCGCAAGTCCTGATCGCATGCCTGCTCCCGATAGCCTTCCGGGCTTCGCCGTCAGCGAGCAGGCGCCCGCCAAGATCAACCTCGCGCTCGCCGTTACCGGCCAGCGCGAGGATGGCTACCACCTCCTCGACAGTCTCGTAACCTTCACCGCCTTCGGCGACCGCATCGGCCTGACGCCGGCGGCGGAGGATCGTTTCACGCTTTCCGGCCGTTTTGCCGAGGCGCTGTCCTCCGATGGCGACAATCTCGTCACCCGAGCCCGCGACCGGTTGCGCGCCGCTCTTGCCCGCACCGGGCAGGCCGCCCCGCCCGTCCATATCCATCTGGAAAAGAACCTGCCCATCGCGTCGGGCATCGGCGGCGGCTCGGCCGATGCGGCGGCAACGCTGCGTGGACTGCTGCTGCTGTGGCAGGCGAGCCTGCCGACGGAAGAACGCGACGCCATCGCGATCGGCCTCGGCGCGGACGTGCCCATGTGCCTTGCGGGGCGGCCGCTGATCGCCCGCGGCGTCGGAGAGGACATCACCCCGGTCGCCATGCCGGCGCTCGCCATGGTGCTCGCCAATCCGCTGGTCGGGGTCTCGACGCCTGCCGTCTTCAAGGCGCTTTCCTCCAAGCACAATCCGCCGCTCGCCCTTTGCGCAAAACCCGCCGACTGGATCGACGCGATCGGCGACCTGCGCAACGACCTGGAGCCTCCTGCCCGCCAGCTCTGTCCGGAAATATCCATGGTCGCGCAGAGCCTTGCCGCGACCGAAGCGCGCGTCGTGCGCATGTCCGGTTCCGGCGCGACCTGCTTCGCGCTATACCCTTCGCATGAGGCGGCAGGAACGGCAGCGGCACTGCTTTCAGAACGGCATCCGAACTGGTTCCTCGCCGCCACCTCTACCCTGGGAGAGACCGATGGCGCGCCTTGACGAAACGAGACCCTTCATCCCGGTCGGCATCGCCGTGCTCACCGTCTCGGACACGCGCACGCCGCAGACCGACACGTCCGGCGACACGCTCGTCGCGCGCATCCAGGAGGCCGGCCATCGTCTTGCCGCACGCGCCATTGCGAAGGATGACGTCGCCGCAATTCGCGCGCAGGTCGAGGCCTGGACGCGCGATGACGCCATCGACGTGGTCATCACCACCGGCGGCACGGGTTTTACCGGCCGCGACGTGACGCCCGAGGCCCTGGAGCCGATCTTCGAAAAGCGCATGGACGGGTTTTCGGAAGTGTTCCACCGCATCTCCTACGACAAGATCGGCACGTCGACGATCCAGTCGCGCGCCACCGGCGGCGTCACCAACGCCACCTTCATCTTCGTGCTGCCGGGCTCGCCGGGCGCCTGCAAGGACGCCTGGGACGGCATTCTGAAGGGGCAGCTCGACTATCGCCACATGCCCTGCAATTTCGTGGAAATCATGCCGCGGCTTGACGAGCACCTGAAGCGCTCGGCCGGTTAGCGCATCGCCTCGGCGCGCATCGCCTTCACGGCCCAGGCCGGCACCATCTCGGCGGCCAGCGTGCGCAGCTTCGCGCCTCTTGCCACATCGGCAAGCGCCATGCCCGTGCGCACCGTCGCCAGAACCTGCCGCTTGTTGACGAGATAGCCCTGCTCCAGCGGCGGCGACTTGCGCCCGATCCGCTGCAGGAACGGACGGCGATAGCCGTGCGCCCCGGCAAAGCGCGCCGGACCGGGATTGACCGCGACATGATCGACAATGGCATCGACCCAGCCGGACAGCGGGCGCGCGCCGGGCTCCAGCAGCAGCAACCAGTCGCCGCGCGCCGCGCGCACGACATCCTCGATGTCCCACTCGGCCAGGAAACGGCAGCCAGCCGCATCCGCCACCTTTGACGAGCCGTCGCGCGAACCGTGATCGAGCACGATCACATCGCGCACCACGCCCTCGACGGCGCCCGCGACGAGCACCGACAGCGTCTGCGCCAGCTCGGCCTCATTGTCCCGGCATTCCATGATGATCGTCAGCATTCCCTCCAATACCGCATTGCAACATCGATTGCCACCGCCCGGCATTCGCATGATCAGCGAAGCGGAGCATAATTTTGTTCTTGCATTGTTCTCATTCCGGTAATAGGAATATAGTCATTGAACCGGAGCGACGCAGCGTCGTCGGAGACCACCATGAACGATCTTGCCAGCCTCAGGCAGGGCGCCCTCGCGCCCGGTCATACGAAAGACGTTGCCGATGCACTGCTGGCCGAGACGGGCCTGCGCATCGACGGGGATCGCCGGCGCGGGCGCGGGGCGGGCCTCAACTTCACCGGCCGGTTCGAGCCGGTGACGCGGGAAGGCTTCGACGATGGCTGGCAGACGCTGGAAGAACTGCCGCCCTTCCGCACCGAGGTGCAGATCGAGAAGCCGCGCACCATCATCACCCGCAACGAATCGCCCGATATTCCCTTCGACCGCTCGATCAACCCCTATCGCGGCTGCGAGCATGGCTGCATCTATTGCTTCGCCCGGCCGACCCATGCCTTCATGGGCCTTTCCGCCGGTATCGACTTCGAGGCAAGGCTCTTCGCCAAGCCCGACGCGCCGAAACTGCTGGAGCGCGAGCTGTCCAGACCCGGCTACAAGCCGCGCGCCATCGCCATCGGCACCAACACCGACCCCTACCAGCCGATCGAGAAGGAATGGCGGATCATGCGCCAGATCCTCGAAGTGCTGGACAAGGCGAACCATCCGGTCTCGATCGTCACGAAGTCGGCGCTGGTCATGCGTGACATCGACATTCTCTCGCGCATGGCGGCGCGCGGGCTGGCCTGGGTCGGCATGTCCGTCACCACGCTCGACCGCAAGCTCGCCCGCACCATGGAGCCGCGCGCCGCGACCCCGCCGCGCCGGCTGGAGACGATCCGCGCGCTGTCCGAGGCCGGCATCCCGACCGCCATCATGATGGCGCCGATCATTCCCGGCCTCAACGACCACGAAATCGAGAAGGTGCTCGATTCGGGCAAGGCGGCCGGCGCGCTGGAGGCAAGCTATGTCCTGCTGCGCCTGCCGCTGGAGGTAAGCCCCCTCTTCCGCGACTGGCTCCTGCGCAACTACCCGGACCGCTACCGCCACGTCATGTCGCTGGTGCGTTCGATGCGCGACGGCAAGGATTACGACGCGGAGTTCGGCAAGCGCATGAAGGGCGCCGGCCCCTATGCCTGGCAGATCGCCCGGCGCTTCGAGATGGCATCCAAGCGGCTGGAGCTGACCCGCACCCGCCGCAGCCTTGCCAGCGACCAGTTCGTGCCTCCGTCGGGCAGCGGCGTGCAGCTTTCGCTGCTGTGACCCTGCGCTCCCGAGGGCGCGCCGGGGTGTTGCGTAGCCGCTACTAAATCGTTTTCCCGGGCGTGCTCGCCCGGCCCGTCTTCCGGTCTGCCAGTCCCCGGGCACGCCGGTCGCCCCTCCGGCATCCGCCTCCAGCCGGAGGGCTTGCAGGGAATCGGATGGATGTGCGAGGTTCGCCGCATGTCCCGTACCGCATCCTCCGATTCCCGCCTTCTTTTCGATCTGCCCGAAGGGCCCGACTTCTCGATGGAGCTGGCCGCCCGCAAGCGCGGCCTCTGGCCCGTCGCCGGCACCGACGAGGCGGGCCGTGGTCCGCTCGCCGGTCCCGTGGTGGCCAGCGCCGTGATCCTCGATCCAGACAATATTCCGCCGGGCCTGCACGATTCCAAGCAGCTGAGCGCGGCCAAGCGCGAAGCCCTGTTCACGCTGATCATGCAGAGCGCCTTCGTCTCGGTCGCCTCCAGTTCGTCGCGGCGTATCGACGTCATCGACATCCGCAAGGCCAGCCTCGATGCCATGCGCCGGGCCGTGGCGGGCCTCGAAATTGCGCCGAAGCTGGTGCTCACGGATGGGCGCGACGTGCCACCCGGGCTTGCCTGCGAGGGCCGCGCCGTCGTCAAGGGCGATGCGCTCTCCCTCTCCATCGCCGCCGCCTCCATCGTCGCCAAGGTCATGCGCGACCGCATGATGGCGCGCGCCGAAGCGACCTTCCCCGGCTATGGTTTCGCCATCCATGCAGGCTATGCCACCGAGATCCACCGCAAGGCCATCCAGACCATCGGCCCCTGCCGCCTGCACCGCATGAGCTTCCGGCCGCTGCGGCAGGATTGATCCCGGGCGCACGCTCGCCCCATCCCAATCCGGGTCCGTAGTCCATCGCGACACGCGCATGTGAAATGAGAGCCAAAACGAAAAAGGCCGGATTGCTCCGGCCTTTTTCAAATCTGTCTGTTGGATGACCCTCAGTTGAGGCGGGTCTTCACTTCGCTGATCGCGTTGTCGAACAGCGTCTTGCCGGTGGCGGCGTCAGACTTGGCGCTGATGACCTTTTCGGCGGCGGCGACGGCTAGGTCGACGGCAGCGGCACGAACGGCGTTGATCGCGTCGGCCTCGGCCTGCTTGATCTTCTGCTCGGAGAGCGCCGTGCGGCGGGTCACGTATTCCTCGGTCTTCTGCTTGGCGTCTGCAGTCAGCGCGCTTGCTTCGCGTTCAGCGGCGGCAACGATGCTGGCGGCTTCCGCCTCGGCATCCTTGCGCTTGCGCTGGTATTCGGCGAGCAGGTGCTGGGCTTCCTCGCGAAGACGCTTGGCTTCCGCCAGCTCGTTCTGGATCTTCTCGGCGCGAGCGTCGAGACCCTTTGCCATCATGCCCGGAACCTTCAGGTAGGCGATGAGGGCGAGGAACAGCAGGAGGCCGACAAAGGCATAGAATGTTGCGTCGAATGCCATGGTTCGCTCCTACTTGCCTGCGGACGTTTTGACGGCCGAAGCGATTTCGGCCTTGGTGGCCTTGGCGCCGATCAGCTGTTCGACCACGGCTGCCGTGGTTTCCTCGGCAATCGAGCCGACATCGGCAAGCGCCTTGGCCTTGATTTCGGCGATACGTGCTTCGGCACCGGCGATCTTGTCCTGCAGCGAGGCTTCGATCTTGGCGCGTTCGGCGTCGGCCTTGGCCTTGGCTTCTTCGCGGGCAGTCGCGGCGATCGCGTTGCCCTTAGCGCGGGCGCTGGCCAGGTCCTGCTCGTAGGAAGCAATCGCAGCGTCGGCTTCGGCCTTCAGGCGCGAAGCTTCATCGAGGTCCTGCGCGATGCGGTCGTGCCGCGTCTCCAGGATACCGCCGATGCGCGGAATGACGACCTTCGACATGAGAAGGTAGAAAAGACCGAACGTGATCGCCAGCCACAGGAGCTGCGATGCGAACGTGGTCTGGTCGAACGGCGGGAAAACGCCGGATCCTGCTTCTTCGCCATGCGCGACACCTGTTTCGGTGTGCACTTCGCCTGCAGGCTGGGCCGCATGCGCATCCGCGGGGACCTCATGCGTCGTCGCAGGGGTTTCCGCCTGGGCGATTTCGAAAGGGGTGGACTCGGCCGATGCCAAGGTCACGGGCATGCTCACCTCCAGGGGGCACTCACAAAGAATGTACTAAGCGTACGATGGACCACGGCCCATGGGGCCATGGTCCAGTCCTCGGCCGATCTTAGACGGCGAAGAGGAGAAGGAGAGCGATGAGCAGCGAGAAGATGCCCAGAGCTTCCGTAACGGCGAAGCCGAATACGAGACGGCCGAACTGGCTGTCTGCAGCAGACGGATTGCGCAGCGCGCCGGAGAGGTAGCTGCCGAAGATGTTGCCGAGGCCGAGAGCCGTGCCGGCGAGACCGAACGTGGCAAGACCTGCGCCGATGAACTTTGCTGCTTCCGCTTCCATAGTGAAACTCCTTGAATGGGTTGTTGCGGCTTATAGCGACGCCGGGAAGGCGCCGGCGACTATTTCCTAGTGACCACCCGGATGCACGGCATCGTTCAGGTACATGCATGTCAGAACTGCGAAGACATAGGCCTGCAGGAACGACACGAGGAATTCGAGACCGGTCAGGGCGACCGTCATGAAAAGGGGCAGGATCGCACCGGCCACACCGACGGCGCCGAGCGCGCCGAGCGAGGTGACGAAGCCGGCGAAGACCTTCAGCGTGATGTGACCCGCCAGCATGTTGGCGAAAAGACGGATTGAGAGGCTGATCGGACGCGAGAGGAACGAGATGACCTCGATCGTGACGACCAGCGGCAGCAGCGCGCCGGGAACACCGGAGGGCACGAAGAGCTTCAGGAAGCCGAAGCCGTGCTTGTAGAAACCGTAGACGACGACCGTGCCGATGACGAGCATGGCCAGCGCGAAGGTTACGATGATCTGGCTGGTGATGGTGAAGAAGTAGGGGATCATGCCGAGCATGTTGGCCGTCAGCACGAACATGAAGAGCGAGAAGACCAGCGGGAAGAACTTCATTCCCTGGCTGCCCGCCCCTTCCCTCAGCATGGAGGAGATGAACTCGTAGGACATTTCCGAGACGGACTGCATGCGGCTCGGAACGAGGCCGCGCTGACCGGTCGTCAGATAGAGGAAGCTCGTGGCGGCCACGACGGTCGCGACCATGAAGAGCGAGGCATTGGTGAACGAGAAGTCGATGCCGCCGATTTCGATCGGAACAATCTTGTTGACCAGGAACTGATGGGTCGGATCGTTTGCCACCGTCTATCTCTCTCGCTTGCCCGCCTTTCGGCGGAAGTCATCCATTGATCGGAACGATACCGTCAGGCATCGTCCTTCGTGTCGGTCTCTCTGCGTCCGCTACCGGCCGGACCGGGCTCGCGGCCCGCCAGCCTGTCGACCGGATGGGGCGATGCCACCATGCCAGCCGCGCGCATGACGTTGAGAACGCCGGCACCGAAGCCAAGAAGCAGGAAAATGATCATTCCCCAAGGCCCTGTACCCGCAAAATAGTCCAAAAGATAGCCCAGAAGCGCTCCGACAATGACGGCAGCAACGAACTCGCTCGAGAGCTTCATGGCAACCGCATAGCCCTTCCGGCTTTCGGATGCCCTTGCCTCGGCGGCTGCTTCCGCCCCGTCGTCCTTGCGCCGATCCGCGAGTTCCGCGTCCAGGCGCTTCAGCCGGTCTTCCAGACTTCCCTTTTGATCGTCGGCCATGGCACCCTCCTCGTTGTTTCCGCCGGAGCCTTCGCCCCATTGCGGACATATTAAAGGCTAGGGTTCAAGCCATATCCGACCCCTCTCGAAGTCGGGCGCAACATAGTTTTAGGTGCCTGCATAGTCAAGGCATGGCGGACCTTTGCGCAACAGCAAATATATCGAATAGAATCAATAGATTGAGAATAATTGCCCGCAGAGCGCGACTCTCTGTCCCGGGAATCGCAAGGGCTGCGGCAGGGACTCACCCTGCGCGGCGGAGCCGTCAGCTCCAGCCGCCGCCATAGGTGCGGTAGAAGATGTGCTTGCCGATCTTGGCCACGCGCTTCATCGTCCGGCCCCAGGGCGGGTTCACATAGGTCGCGTGATAGTGCGTCGAGGAACCGACATCGTCGAACCAGATCTTGCCGGCAGTGACCGCCATGGCGATCTCCTTGGCGGTCTTCCAGTGCCAGGGCGAGAGAATCAGGTCGGGAATGCGGTCGCAGGCAAAGGAGAACTGGCAGCGGTTGCGCCAGTTTTCATTCTGGTAGACGACGCCGCAAATGGTCTGCGGATAGGCGGGGTTGCGCACGCGGTTGAGAATGACCTGCGCGACGGCGGCCTGCCCCTTCACTTCCTCGCCGCGCGCCTCGAAATAGATGCCTTCGGCAAGGCACTTCTGCTCCTTGGCGGTGAACACGTCGGCCGGCAGCGCAGTGGCGGCCCAGGCGTGATCCTCCGGTGAGATATCGGGGATGAAGCGGCCGAGTTCCTTCTTCGGCTTCAGGATCGAATCGAAGGGCGATTCTCTTGCATAGTCCGGCTCGACGCGCGCATAGGCGGTCGCCAGTACATCGGCCCTGTCATTGGTGACGAGGCTCGCGATCATCGGCGAGACGCCGCTGTCCTTGTAGACCGGCTTCTTCTTGTAGAAGGCCGTCGCAATCTCGATTTCCTTGCCCTGGATCTTCGCCTTGGCGAAGGCCATCCGCTCGCCGGTATCCAGGGTCGGGGAAAACAGCGAGGAGGTGCGTTCGAGAATCGAACCGGCGGCAAAGCCCTTCGGCGGCAGAACCGGCGTCACGGCGACGATGCGGCCCTTCTTGTCGCGGCGATTGACGCGATCCTCGTCGGGAATTTCGCCCTTGCCCTTGTTTTCGCTGCGCAACGCGGCGGTGATGCCGCCCGCCAGCTCCACCCCTGCCCCGCTTTCCACGCCCCCGGTGATCATCGCATCGGCGAACTCGATCTCCACCTCGTGCACGGAGCCGGCCGGCGAACGGGTCAGCACCATGGTCTGGTTGCCGCCCTTGCGGTTGAGGCCGGCAAGGTAGGTGGCAAGGTCCGTATGGGCCGATTGCGTCGGAAGGCTCGCGGCAAGGCCGAGACCAAGGGCGAGAGGGATTTTCCATTCCCGCTTCAGATAGACGAGGAAGCGGCTGGCACCTGCATGACGAATGCTACGCTTACGCAACTAACTACTCCGCACCCTGATGCGCGCACAGGCCCCGCCGCCAGCCAATGACCGGCGTCTTCTCCTGCCCGGATAATGTTCGTATGGGAGCCGGCTGCGCCGAAGCACAGGCCCAAAGCGGCTCGTTCTGAGGGTAAAATGAAGCATTAACCTTGATGCTTGGTTAATGCTCATGAACGGATCGAGGCAGACCGCCGCCGCCTCATCACGTTTTCGTCAGAACCCGCGGCCAAACCCCCGCGCCCGTGGCGGAAGCCGCATCAGATGACGACGTGCGAGCCGAGCTCCACCACGCGGTTCGTCGGCAGGCGGAAATAGTCCGACGGGTCTGTGGCTACGTTGGCGAGCGCGATGAACAGCCGGTCCTGCCAGATGGGCATGCCGGATTGCGCATCGGGCACCAGCTTGCGCCGACCGAGATAGAACGAGGTCGACATGATGTCGAACTTGTGGCCTGCCTTGCGCATCAGCCCGAGGCCCTGGGAGACGTTCTGCGTCTCCATGAAGCCGAAGCGCATCTCGATGCGCGAGAATCGGTCGGAAATCCGCTCCACCGTGAACCGTTCCGCCGGAATGACGCGCGGCGTGTTGGCGGTCTTGACCGTCAGGATGAAGTTGCGCTCGTGCAGCACGTGATTGTGCTTGATGTTGTGCAGCAGCGCGGCAGGGGCGAAATCCGGATCGCTGGTCAGGAAGATCGCCGTGCCGGTGACCTGCACGGGCGCATGAGCGCTGTGCTTTTCCACCGATTTGACGAAGGCCGGCAGCGGCACCTCGATACGGCGCGTCTTGTCGCGCAGGATGCGGGTGCCGCGCGTCCAGGTCCACATCACCACGACGACGGCAGCGGCGATCGTGACGGGCACGTAACCGCCGTCATGCACCTTGAGGAGGTTGGCGCCGAGGAAGGTGAGTTCGAGGAGGAAGAGCGGCAGGAGCACGACGGCGGCGGCAAGCGGCTTCCAACGCCAGCGCGCGCGCAGGAATTCGAAGGCAAGCACGGTCGTCACCACCATCGCGCCGGTGACGGAAATACCATAGGCCGTCGCCAGCCCCTCGGACGAGCCGAAGATGAAGACAAGGGCCATCACGCCGAAGAGCAGCACGGTGTTGACCCCCGGCAGATAGATCTGGCCGGTCTGGGTTTCCGAGGTGTGGAAGATTTCCATGCGCGGCAGGAAGCCCAGATGGATCGCCTGACGCGTCAGGGAGAAGGCGCCGGTGATCACCGCCTGGCTGGCGATGATGGTCGCCGCCGTCGCGAGAATGACGACAGGCAGGAGCGCCCATTTCGGAAACATCAGGAAGAACGGATTTGCGATCGTTTCGGGATGGGCGAGCACCAGCGCGCCCTGGCCGAGATAGTTGAGCGTCAGCGCCGGAAACACGAGGCAGAACCAGGCCCACTGGATCGGCCGGCGGCCGAAATGGCCAAGGTCCGCATAGAGCGCTTCGGCGCCGGTGACCGTAAGGAACACCGCGCCGAGAACGATGAGGCCGATATAGCCCTCGGTCACCATGAAGAGCACGGCATAATAGGGATTGAAGGCCGCGAGGATACCGAGATCGTCGCTGATATGGTTGAGGCCCCCGAGGCCCATGACGATGAACCAGACGGCGGTGATCGGCCCGAAGAACTTCGACACGGCTGCCGTTCCGAGCGACTGCACGGCAAACAGCATGACGAGGATGACGACCGAGATGGGCACGACATAGTCGCCGAGCGTCGGCGTCACCAGCTTCAGGCCCTCCACGGCGGAAAGCACCGAAAGCGCCGGCGTGATCATGGCGTCGCCGATGAACAGCGCCGCACCGATCGCCCCCATCAGGAAGAGAACCGGGGCATGATTGCCCGCCGTCTTGGAAAGAAGCGCGAGCAGGGAAAGCGTGCCGCCCTCGCCATGGTTGTCGGCGCGCAGCAGGAAGAGCACGTATTTGATCGTGACGATGATCGTCAGCGTCCAGATCATCAGCGAGATAAGGCCCACCACCTCCTCGCGCACCAGTCCGTCATGGGCGACCGGACGCAGCGCCTCGCGGAAAGCATAGAGCGGGCTCGTGCCGATATCGCCATAGACGACGCCGATCGAGCCGAGAGAAAGAAGAAACAGCGTGCGCCCGCGGCTGTGGGAATGCGGTGCGCTTCCGGTATGTGACTGCATGGGGCGATCAGGCTCTAGAGCCAGCCTTTCCAGCGGAAGAAGAAGAAGGGAAGGATCGCCGACAGCAGCATCGCCACAAGCGTCAGTGGATAGGCGTATGGGATCTGCAGCTCCGGCATGAATTCGAAGTTCATGCCGTAGGTCGACGCGATCAGCGTCGGCGGAAGCAGCACCACGGAGGCGATCGAGAAAATCTTGATAATAGCGTTCTGCTCAAGACTGATGAGGCCGAGCGAAGCGTCGAGCAGGAAGGTGATGTTGCCGGCGACGAAATTGGCGTGCTCGGACAGCGACTGTACGTCCCGCGTCACGGTGCGGCAAAGTTCGAGGCTCTCGCGGTCGGATTGCAGGGCAGGAAGCCCGTGCAGGAACGTCAGCACGCGTGAAAGAGACATGAGGCTGTCGCGCGTCTTGGCGACAAGGCGGTGCAGAGCGGAGACCTGCACGACGCGATCTTCCAGATAGCGCGGCGGGCGGCGGGAGAGGTGACGCTTGTCGCCGAACACTTCCAGGGAAAGCTTGTCGATCCGCGCCACGGCGATTTCGAGGATTTCCGCCGTCCGGTCGGCAACGGTCTCGAGCAGGCGCGTGATCATGACGGTAGGCGACGAGCATCCGCCCGCAATACGGTGCATCCCGCTCTTGAAGAGGGCGAAGGAGCGCGGCTCGGCATAGCGCACGGTCAGGAGCTTGCCGGCCGTCAGGATGAAGGCGACGTCCGTCAGGTGCGGCACGTCGCTTTCCGCCTTCACCATCAGCGAGGCGGTCATGTAGGCCGCATTGCCGTCGGTATAGAGGCGGCTCGACGGCTCGATGTCCTTGAGTTCGTCGCGGGTGGGAATCTCGATGCCGAGAACGCGCTCTATCAGCGCTTCCTCGTCATGGCTGGGTTCGACAAGATCGACCCACACGGCACCGGCAAGTGCGTCCGTCGCGGCAAGATCGGTCTCTGTCGGCAGGGCGCGTGCCTCGCCATTGGAACGGAAAACCGTGATCACCGGCGAGTGGCTCCGGAACGGACCATGCTCACACTCCCTCGCGCTTTTCCGCGCGTGATTGAACGCCGCCCGTTAGCTGTCGGCCGCGCATATTGCGCGGCGCAACACAAAAATCAAGGCCGCGGCGGTGAACACCGCGGAAGCTGGAGGTTCGCCTACTCGAAAACGATGGCCGGCGCGCCGCGGGCGCCCTTGGCCTGCACCGCTTCCAGTTCCTGCCAGACACGCGTCGCGATCGCGCGATAGGTCTTGGCGGCAGCGCCTTCGGGATTGGAGACGACGACCGGCGTGCCGGCATCGGAGGTCTCGCGGATGTCCATCGTCAGCGGCACCTCGCCGAGGAAGGGCACGCCGATGCGCTCGGCCTCCTTGCGCGCGCCGCCATGACCGAAAATGTCATAGCGATTGCCGGTGTCCGGCGCGATGAAATAGCTCATGTTCTCGACGATTCCGAGCACCGGAACCTCGACCTTGCTGAACATGTTGAGCCCCTTGCGCGCGTCGATGAGCGCAAGATCCTGCGGGGTCGAGACGATGACGGCGCCGGCAAGCGGCACCTGCTGGGCCATGGTGAGCTGGGCGTCGCCGGTGCCCGGCGGCATGTCGACGACGAGCACGTCGAGCTCGCCCCAGGCGACCTCGCGCAGCATCTGCATCAACGCCGACTGGATCATCGGGCCGCGCCAGATCATCGCCACTTCCTCGTCGACGAGGAAGCCCATGGACATGACCTTGATGCCGTAGTTCTCCATCGGCTTGATGATGCGGCCATCAAGCTGCTGCGGACGGCCGGTGATCTTGAGGAGGCGCGGCATGGACGGGCCATAGATATCGGCATCCAGGATACCGACGCGCAGCCCGTTGGCCTTCAGCGCCAGCGCCAGGTTGACCGAGGTGGTCGACTTGCCGACCCCGCCCTTGCCGGAAGCGACCGCGATGATGGCACCGACACCGGGAATGCCGGCTTTCGCGCGCTGCGGCGGCTGACCGGGTGCGGCATGGGCATGGCCGGCATGGCTGCCAGGATGATTGTGAACCGGCGCGGCGCGGCCGGGCGGCGGCGCGGTGGGCGCGCGGGATGCGGC
>NZ_JBASBL010000006.1:0-2990 GCF_049651085.1 Shinella sp. | reverse complement strand
CCGGTGATGGGCCAGTGGATGGCAAGGTCCGGGTCGTTCCACAGGATCGACCGCTCGAAGGCGGGGCTGTAGTAGTCGGTGGTCTTGTAGAGGAACTCGGCGGTTTCGCTCAGCACCACGAAGCCGTGGGCAAACCCCTCCGGCACCCAGAGCTGCTTCTTGTTTTCCGCGCTCAGATGCACACCGACCCATTGCCCGAAGGTGGGGGATGCGCGGCGCACGTCCACTGCCACGTCGAACACCTCGCCCTGGGCCACGCGCACCAGCTTTCCCTGCGGCTGCTGGATCTGGTAGTGCAGGCCGCGCAGCACGTTGCGGGTTGATTTCGAGTGGTTGTCCTGCACGAACGCGCGTGTGAGGCCGGTTGCCTCGCGGAAGGCGCGGGCATTGAAGCTTTCGTAGAAGAAGCCGCGCTCGTCGCCGAACACCTTCGGCTCGAGGATGACGACGTCGGGGATCGCTGTCGGGGTGGCCTGCATCAGTATATCTTTTCCTTCAGGATGTTGTGCAGATAGCGGCCGTAACCGCTTTTCAGCAGCGGCGCCGCCAGCGCCTCAAGTTGCCCCGCATCGATCCAGCCGGCGCGATAGGCGATCTCTTCGGGGCAGGCGACGCGCAGGCCCTGACGCTTTTCGATGGTGGCGATATACTGGCTCGCCTCCAGCAGGGAATCGTGCGTGCCCGTATCGAGCCAGGCATAGCCGCGCCCCATGATCTCGACATCCAGCTGGCCGAGCGACAGGTAGCGGCCATTTATATCGGTGATCTCCAGCTCGCCGCGCGGCGAGGGCTTTATGTCGGCGGCGATATCGCAGACCTGGTCGTCGTAGAAATAGAGCCCGGTCACGGCATAGTTGGACTTCGGCTGTTGCGGCTTCTCCTCGATCGACAGAACCTTCCGCTCGGGATCGAATTCCACCACGCCGTAACGCTCGGGATCGGTGACGTGATAGGCAAACACCCGCGCGCCCTCCTCCTGACGCGCGGCGCTGTGCAGCAGGGTCTGGAAATCGTGGCCGTAGAAGATGTTGTCGCCCAGCACCAAGGCGCTTGGACGGCCACCAATGAAATCGCGCCCGAGAATGAAGGCCTGCGCCAATCCGTCGGGGCTTGGCTGCACGCAATAGGCCAGATTGATGCCCCACTGGCTGCCGTCGCCGAGCAGCGCCTGGAAGCGCGGTGTGTCCTGCGGCGTGGAGATCACCAGGATATCGCGAATGCCCGCCAGCATCAGCGTCGTCAGCGGATAGTAGATCATCGGCTTGTCGTAGACGGGCAGAAGCTGCTTCGACATGGCAAGCGTCGCGGGGTGAAGCCGGGTGCCGGAACCACCGGCGAGAATGATACCCTTGCGTTGCATCTCAGCTCCGAATGATCTGCTGGAGGACGTGATCGAGGCCCGACTGCCAGTGCGGCAGGGTCAGGCCGAAGGTTTTCTGCAGTTTCGCCGTGTCGAGCCGCGAATTGACCGGACGGCGGGCGGGCGTCGGATAGTCCGCTGTGGTGATCGGCAGGATCGCATCGGCGGCGACCCGAACCGGCCTGCCGGCGCGCCGGGCGGCTTCGATGACATGGCAGGCATAGGCGTGCCAGTTGGTCTCACCACCCGCGGCAAGATGATAGACGCCATCGGGGACGGCATCGCGGCCATGCGCCGCCTGCCGGATGGCGTGGGCGGTGATGTCGGCGATCAGCGCGGCGGAGGTCGGCGCACCCATCTGGTCGGCGACGACCTTCAGCTCGTCCCGCTCCGCGGCAAGCCGCAGCATTGTCCTGGCGAAGTTCGCGCCATGAGCGCCGAACACCCAGCTCGTGCGAAAGATGAGATGGCGCGCGCCGCTGGAGGCGAGCGCCTCCTCACCCGCAAGCTTGCTGCGCCCGTAGACGCTTTGCGGGCCGGTCGCGGCATCCTCGCCATACCAGCCGGCAGCCGTTCCATCGAAAACATAATCCGTCGAATAGTGCACCACGAGCGCGCCGCGCTGCGCCGCCTCCGCGCCGATGATGCCGGGGGCGAGCGCATTGATCGCCCGGGCGCGGTCCGCTTCGCTCTCGGCGCGATCCACCGCCGTATAGGCGGCGGGATTGACGACGACATCCGGTTCCGCCTTGCGAATGGCGGCCCGCACGGAGGCCTCGTCCTCGAGATCGCAGCCGGACCGGTCGAGCGCGATCACCGTGCCGAGCGGCGCCAGCGCCCGCTGCAGCTCGAACCCCACCTGGCCGTTCCTGCCCGTCAGAAGGATCCGCACGGCTCAGTGCCCGTATTGCTGGCCGAGCCAGTTCTGATAGGCGCCGCTGGTGACGTTTTCGACCCAGCCCTGGTTGTCGAGATACCATTGCACCGTCTTGGCGATGCCGGTCTCGAAGGTTTCCGCCGGTTTCCAGCCGAGTTCGCGCTCGATCTTGCCGGCATCGATCGCATAGCGGCGGTCATGGCCGGGACGATCCGTCACGAAGGTGATCTGGCTCGCATAGGAAAGCCCGTCGGCGCGCGGCTTCAGATCATCGAGGATTGCGCAGAGGACGCGCACCACGTCGAGATTAGCCATCTCGTTCCAGCCGCCGATATTATACGTCTCGCCCGGCCGGCCGGCCTCCAGCACGCGCCGGATCGCCGAGCAATGGTCCTTCACATAGAGCCAGTCGCGGACCTGCTGGCCGTCGCCGTAGATCGGCAGCGGCTTGCCCGCCAGCGCATTGCGGATGCACAGCGGTATGAGCTTTTCCGGAAAGTGATAGGGGCCGTAATTGTTGGAGCAGTTGGTGGTCAGCACCGGCAGGCCGTAGGTATGGTGATAGGCGCGAACCAGATGGTCGGAGGCCGCCTTGCTGGCCGAATAGGGGCTGTTGGGCTCGTAGCGGTTGGTTTCCGCGAAAGGACGATCCGCTTTCTCCAGCGAGCCGTACACCTCGTCGGTCGACACATGCAGGAAGCGGAAGTCCTGTTTGCGGTCTTCGGCAAGCTCGTTCCAATAGGTCCGCACCGC
>NZ_JBASBL010000005.1:0-193330 GCF_049651085.1 Shinella sp. | reverse complement strand
CCGAACTGGCCCTCTTCACCACTGCTGAAGTGGCTGCCATCAGCGACAAGGTCATCTCCAGCCTGACCACCGCTGCTGTTGCCGGTCTGACGACCGACAAGCTCGCCGCACTGTCCAGCAAGCAGGTTTCCGCACTTTCGGCCGCACAGCTGAACGCGCTGTCCTCCTCGCAGCTGGCCAGCCTCGACGCCACGAAGGTCAAGGCACTGAACGCCAAGCAGCTCTCGGGCCTTGACACCAAGCAGATCGCAGCCCTGGGCACCAGCCAGATCGCTGCCATCGATGCCAAGAACATTGCGGCCCTGAGCACCAAGCAGATTGAGGCGCTGAACTCGACACAGGTCGCAGCCCTGAACAGTGCCCAGATCGCAGCTCTCAGCGCTGCGGCCCTGCAGGCAATGAGCTCGGACGAGATCAAGACCTTCACGACAGACGAAATTGCAGCAATCAGCCTCAAGGCGATTGCCGGACTGGGGACCGACGACATCGGCGCCCTCAACTCCACGCAGGTTCGCGCCCTGAAGGCCGAGCAGATCGCCGCGATGAGCACGAGCCAGGTAGCAGCCGTGATCAAGGCCTACAGCACGGTCTAATCTCTGGTACCAGGCAAACATCCGGCGGCGCGGCTTCAAGCCGCGCCGCTGTCTTTTTGGGAGTTGCCGCAAGGCCTCCCCCCGTGAAAATCGACCAGCCCGACGCAAGTCAACTCCGATAGCAAGGCAGACGAGCTCATCCAGAGTCGTTCAACAGCCCGGCCAGCAGGCCCCCTTGCAGCAGGATGTCCATGACTGTCAGCCCCTCCCCCGTTCCCGATCCGAACGCGCCGCTCCTCCACCTCCTGCTTCGCGCCCGCACGCAGCAGCTCTCGCTCGCCGACCTGTTCCAGACCGCGGAGACCCTGTCCGCTGCCGGCCAGGTGGCGGCGGCGATCGAGCTCTACAAGACCTGGATCGCGTTCAACGACGAGAACCCGCTGCTGCATCTGGCCTATTTCAACTATGCGGTTTCGCTCACCAAGGCCGGTGACGTCGCCGGCACCATGCATGCCCTGCGCGCGGCGGTGCGGCTGAGCCCGCTTTTCGGCCAGGCGCATATCAATCTCGGGCGGACACTCGAAGATTGCGGACTGGTCGGACCGGCCGTGCAGCAGTGGCGCACCTTCATCGAAGCGACGGCGGAAGTCACGCCTGACAGGATCAGCAACCGGCTGCTCAGCCTCCAGCATATCGGCCGCGTGCTCGAAGGCACCAGCCAGCTCGAAGAGGCCGAGGCCGCGCTCTGGCAGGCGATGGAGCTGCAGCCCTCGCGCCCGGAAGCCGCCCAGCACTGGATCTCGCTGCGCATGCGCCAATGCAAGTGGCCCGTCGTCACGCCCTCGACGCACCTCACGACGCGCCACTTCATGGACGCAATGTCCTCCATGACGATCGCATGCTACGTGGACGACCCGCTGTTCCACATGGCGAAGGCCCACCGTTATTGCCAGCGGACCGTCGGACGACCGGGCGACCTTGCTGCCTTCGAGCGCAAGCCCGTGCGGCAGAAAACGGGGAGCGGACAGCGCCTGCGCGTCGGTTACGTTTCATCCGACCTGCGCCAGCACGCGGTTGGCTTCGCGCTCAGCGAAGTGCTCGAACTGCACGACAAGTCGAATGTCGAAATCTTCGCCTATTACTGCGGCGACCCGGCCCCGATCGACCCGACGCAGGCACGCATCAAGGAAGCCGTCGATCATTGGCGTGACATTGCCGGGCTCAGCGATATCGACGCCGCCCGGCAGATTCTGGCGGACGAAATCGACGTGCTGATCGACGTCAACGGCTATACGAAGCACGCCCGCACGAAGATCTTCGCCTATCGACCCGCGCCGGTCATCGTGAATTTCTGCGGCTATCCCGGCACTCTGGCGAGCCCGTACCATCAGTACATGATCGCCGATGCAACGATCGTGCCGCCGGAAAACGAACTCTACTACACGGAAAAGGTCCTGCACATCGCCTGCAACCAGCCGGTGGATCGCAAGCGTGCGGTAAACCCGCGCCCCACCCGCGCGGATGTCGGCCTGCCGGAAGACGCCTTCGTCTATGCCAGCTTCAACGGCATGCAGAAGATCAACGCCTCCTGCTTTATCCGCTGGCTGGGCATCCTCACCGCAACGCCGGGCAGCGTTCTCTGGCTGCTGGCCGGTGACGACAGCGTCAACGAGCGCCTGCGCAAGATGGCGGAAGAGGCCGGCGTCGCGCCCGAACGGCTGATCTTCGCCGGCAAGACGATGAACCCCGATCATCTCGCCCGGATCGGGCTTGCCGATCTGTTCCTCGACACCTTCCCCTACGGCGCGCATTCCACCGCGGCCGATGCAATCACGCAGGGCCTGCCGGTGCTGACCATCGCGGGCAAGAGCTTCGCATCGCGCTTCTGCGCCAGCATCGTGACGGCGGCCGGCATTCCCGAGCTGATCTGCAACGGCCCGGACGAATATGTCCGCAAGGCCGTCGAATTCGCGCGGCACCCGGCAAGCCTCAAGGCGGTGCGCGAAACGCTCCAGCGCCAGCGCGAAACGTGCGCGCTGCGTGATATGCCCGGCCTCGCCCGCCGCCTCGAGGAACTGTTCTGGCAAATGCAGGGCGATGCGGAACGCGGCGAGACGCCCGTGCCGGACCTGCGCAACCTCGACATCTACTACGAGATCGGCACCGAGCTTGCGGCGGCCGGTATCGAATTCGAGGACGACGAGACCTATCGCGCCCGCTACCGGGCGGAGCTTGCAGCGCTCAACGACTTCTCACCGCTCTCGCCCGATGCTCGCCTTTGGCCCGCCGGACAGTAAGCAGAGAACGGGACATCATGATGGAAGAAAGAATTCTCATCGTCGGCGCCGGGCTTTCCGGCGCCGTCATCGGCCGCGAACTCGCGCAGCAAGGCCACAAGGTCGAGATCGTCGATTCGCGCACGCATGTTGGCGGCAACTGCCACACGGAGCGGGACGCCGCGACGGGCGTGATGGTGCATGTCTACGGCCCGCACATCTTCCACACGGACGACCGGGAAGTCTGGGATTATGTGAACGATTTCGCGGCCTTCATGCCCTACAAGAATCGCGTGAAGACGACGAGCGGCGGCAAGGTCTATTCGCTGCCGGTCAACCTGCACACGATCAACCAGTTCTTCGGCAAGAGTTTCCGTCCGGACGAGGCCCGCACCTTCCTCGAGGAACAGGCGGACAAGACCATCGCGGATCCGCAAACCTTCGAGGAGCAGGCGCTGCGCTTCGTCGGCGGGGATCTCTACGAGGCCTTCTTCAAGGGCTATACGCAGAAGCAGTGGGGCTGCTCGCCGACGGAGCTGCCCGCATCGATCCTGAAGCGGCTGCCGGTGCGCTTCAACTACGAAGACAACTATTTCTTCCATAAATACCAGGGCATGCCGGCAAACGGCTATACCGAGATGATCGAGCGCATCCTCGACCATCCGAACATCACGGTGAAGCTTGAAGCGGAGTTCCGGCGCGAAGAGATCGCCGGTTTCGATCACGTCTTCTATTCAGGCCCGCTCGACGGCTATTTCGACTACGAGCTTGGCCGCCTCGGCTATCGCACGCTCGATTTCGAGCGTTTCACCTATGAAGGCGACTACCAGGGCTGTGCGGTGATGAACTATGGCGACGTATCGGTGCCCCACACCCGGATCACCGAGCACAAGCATTTCTCCCCCTGGGAAGAGCATGCAGGCTCGGTCTGCTACCGCGAATTCTCGCGGGCCTGCGAGCCGGGCGACATTCCCTACTACCCGATCCGCCTCGTCGAGGAGAAGGCGCAGCTTGCCGACTACGTCGCGCTCGCCGAGCGGGAAACCGGCGTCACCTTCGTCGGGCGGCTTGGCACCTATCGCTACCTCGACATGGACGTGACGATCCGCGAAGCGCTGGACACGGCGCGGCTCTATCTCGCCCGCAGGGCGGAGAATGCAGCCATGTCGACCTTCCTCAACCCGCCGCTCTGAGAAACGACGAAGGCCCCGGTAGAACCGGGGCCTTCGGAAATCCTGGAGGTACTGCCTTCCGGCTTCCGATTAACGGAAGAGCGAGAGGACGCCTTCTGCCGAGGAGTTGGCGATCGACAGCGACTGGATGCCGAGCTGCTGCTGGGTCTGCAGGGCCTTGAGGCGCGTGGACTCTTCGTTCATGTCCGCATCGACGAGACGGCCAATGCCCTTGCTGATCGAGTCGGAGAGCTTGTTGACGAAATCTTCCTGCAGTTCGATGCGGGTCGAGATCGAGCCGAGCTTTGCGCCGGCGCTGGTCATCGCCTGGAGACCGGCATCGACCAGCTTCAGGGCTTCGGCCATGCCGTCGTTTTCCAGCTCGGAAATGTCGAGCGTGTAGATCGACATGCCGGAGACCGTGGTCGCAGCGGCAGCGGGGTTGGCAGGGTCGTCGCCGAAATCGACCAGACCCCAGTTGTCCGCGGTGGTGCCGAGAATGCCCGACGTGCCCGAATCTTCGTAGTCGATGACACCGTCAGTGTCGGCGCCGAAGAGCAGCGAGGCTTCATCCTCACCGGCAGCTGCCGGGACGGTGGCGTTGAGGTTATAGGTGGTGGTCTTTACGGAGACGTTGTTGTTGCTGTCGCGCACGAAGCCCGAAACGACGGTAACGTCGGCTGCGGTCGTCACGGTATCCACGCCGCCGGCGACCCAGTTTTCACCGCTGAAGGAAGCGGATTCGGCAATCGACTTCAGCTGCTCCTGGAGCTGATCGATTTCTTCCTGGACCTTGACCTTGTCAACGCCCTCTTCCGTAGCCGTTACCAGCTTGGCCTTGATTTCCTTGACGACGTCGATTGCGCTTTCCATGGCTGCATAGGCCGTGTCGACCTTGGAGGCGCCAAGGCCCAGGGCGTCCTGTACAGCGGAAAGGGCCAGGTTGTCAGAACGCATCGTGGTCGCGATCGACCAATAGGCGGCGTTGTCGGCAGCGACGCCGACGCGCAGGCCCGTGGACACGCGGCCCTGCGTGGTTTCCATGTCGTTGCCGATGGTGCGCAGCGTCTGGAGAGCGGACATTGCCGCGACGTTGGTCAGAATGCTCGTCATGTTAAAAGTGCCCCTTGAATGGCTGACTGAAGAAGGGACATTCCGGGTTCGCCGGGGCAACGGTGGTCAGCATCATGCCTGCTAACCATTTAAGTTTCTTGGTTAACTCACCGCTTCGATGTCCCGATAAAACCGCATTAAGGTTAAGGAAGTCTTTAGCGCGAAAGAAAAACGAAAAAAGGCCGCCCCCGTTTGCGGGAGCGGCCTTTTTTTGAGGTGGGCGCGGGTCAGCCTCCGCGCTTGCCTCTATCCGTTATTAACGGAACAGCGAGAGGATGTTCTGCGAGTTGGAATTCGCGATCGACAGCGACTGGATGGCCAGCTGCTGCTGCGTCTGCAGCGCCTTGAGGCGGGTCGATTCCTCGTTCATGTCGGCGTCAACGAGACGGCCCAGGCCCTTATCGATGGCGTTGGACAGCTTGGAAGCGAAGTCTTCCTGAAGGCTGATGCGCTTGGACAGCGAGCCGAGGGTCGAACCGACCTTGGACATATCCGTCAGCGCAAGCTCGACGTTGTCGAGGTGAGCAGCAATCTCGGTGGCGCCATCAGCTGCAGCAAGCGTGATGCCAAGGACTTCCTCCAGGATGCCGCCATCGGCGACCGTGCCCGTGCTCGCGTCATAGGCACCGAACAGCGCATTGGTGGTGGCGTCATAGTCCGCGGTCGTAACCTTGACCGTACCATCGCCGCCGCGAACGAAGCCGGTAACGACCGTCGCGTCGCCCGCGCTGCCGTCGAGCCAGTTTTCGCCGTTGAAGGAAGCGCCGGAGCCGATGCTGCGCAGCTGTTCCTGAAGCTGCACGATTTCTTCCTGGACCTTCAGCTTGTCGACGCCTTCTTCCGTCGCGGTGACCAGCTTGGCCTTGATTTCCTTGACGACATCGATGGCGGCTTCGACACCGGCATAAGCCGTGTCAACCTTGGCAGCGCCGAGACCGAGAGCGTCCTGAACGGCGGAAAGAGCAGCGTTGTCCGAACGCATGGTGGTCGCGATCGACCAGTAGGCAGCGTTGTCCTTGGCCGCGCCGACGCGCATGCCTGTCGAAATACGCTCCTGCGTCGTTTCCATGGAGCTGTTGATGGAACGCAGCGTCTGGAGTGCAGACATTGCAGACGAATTGGTGAGAATGCTCGACATTCAAGTTGTCCCTTTGAACGAAATACTGGTGGGGACATACCGGACTGACTACTTACCGGTTACGCGGTTCGGCCTCATGCCAACTCGGCTCCTCCAGAAAACTGAAGGTCACCAAACCCGTCGTGTTGAGCCAAAAGTCGCAGGCAATCCTTGCCAACATCTTAAATTGGCCGGGTGCTTTAGACCGACCGGGCAACAGGGTTAATGGCGGGTAAGAAGGGATGGTTAAGGGGGGATAAAGCGGTCTAGCTGAAGGACCGCACGAGGCTGCCGACGAGGAGATTCCAGCCGTCGATCAGGACGAAGAACAGAATCTTGAAGGGCAGCGAGATCGATGTCGGCGGCAGCATCATCATGCCCATGGCCATGGTGATGGTGGCCACGATCAGGTCGATGACCAGGAAGGGCAGGACGACGAGGAAGCCGATTTCAAAGCCGCGGCGGATTTCCGAGATCATGAAGGCCGGGATCACGACACGCAGGTCCGCAACATCGTTCTCGAACACCTTCTGGCCGCGCTCTTCCGCAAGCGAGATGAAAAGCTCCATGTCCTTGTCGCGGGTATTGGCCACCATGAATGCGCGGAACGGCTCGGCGATGCGCTTGGCGGCTTCCGTCTCGTCGATCTGGTTGGCGATCAGCGGCTCCACGCCGTTCTGCCAGGCGCGGTCGAAGGTCGGCGCCATGACGTAGAAGGTCATGAACAGCGCGAGCGACACGAGGATCATGTTCGACGGCGTGGTGGCAAGTCCCATTCCCGACCGCAGGATCGAGAAGGCGATGACGAAACGCGGAAAGCTCGTCACCATGATCAGGATGCCCGGCGCGACCGAAAGGATCGTGAGCAGCCCGAAGGAACGGATGATCCAGGAGGCGACCGAGCCGTCGACGGGCGCGTTGAGCAAATCGCCCGGCAGCTGCAACTGCTGCTGGGCGTAGGCCACGCCGGTCATCGCCATCATGGCGAAAATGGTCAGAAGGGCTCGAATCATTCGATCACGAAGGTGCGGAACATGACGTTGGTTACGCGTCCTTCGGAGCGAAGGTCAACCCGCTCCTGCAGGTCTTCCCTCAGATATTGGAAGCCGCGCGGCCCCTGGACCTGCTGGAGAGAGACCGTGCGCATGTAGGCCAGAATATCCTGGTGGATTTCCTCGGCGAGAATCACGTCCGGCGTGCCCTTGAACATCAACGCGACTTCGAGGCGCACCCGGTTATCAGAAGGATAGGCAAGGTTGCTGGTGATCGGGTCAAGCATCACGATGCCGTTGGCCTCGGTGGAGATGTGCGGCACCTCCTGCCCCGCTTCACCTGCCGAAGCGTCCTTGCCGCCGGCGGGCGTGGCTTTCGCCACCTCTTCCGCCTTGCTTTCGGCAGGCGGTGGAGCGAGCACGTTGCCGACCAGCCAGCCGCCGCCGCCGGCAAGCAGCGTCAGGACGGCTATGGCCCCGAGGGTGACGACAAGCGAAGGCTTTTTCTCACCGGTTTGTTCTTCGTCCGCCATGGTCTTCTTCCCGAATGATGAAAGGCGCAGGATCGGTCAGATCGGCGAGAGCAGATCGACGGCCTGCTGGCCCCACGGCGGCTGCTGCACTTCGGTCAGGCGGCCACGGCCACCATAGGAAATGCGGGCTTCCGCAATGCGCTCATAGGAAATCTGGTTGTTTGCATCGACATCCTGCGGCCGCACGATGCCGGCGACGTTGAGGATGCGCAGCTCGTGGTTCACGCGGACTTCCTGCGAACCGCTGATCAGCAGGTTGCCGTTCTCGATCACGCCTGTCACGACCCCGGCCACGAGCAGATTCAGCTTTTCCGAGCGCTCCGTCTTGCCGTCGCCCTTCGTGCTGGTCGAGGAACCGAAGCCGAGATCGCCTTCCGCATCGATGCCGCTACCGCCGCCGGTGGAGCCGCTGACGCCGAAGTTGATGCCGCTCTTGTTGGTACGCGACCGGTCGGTCTTGTTGTCGAAGCTGGCGCGGTCGTTGACGCGAATGTTGACGGTCAGGATATCCCCCACCTTGAAGGCGCGCGAGTCCTTGAAGAGCGCCGACTGCTGGTCGCTCCAGATCGAATAGCCGGACGCCGACATGCGCGGCTGCTTCGGGTACATCGCCATCTGCGGCGTTTCGGCATAGTTGAGGCCGCTGCCGATCGGGCTCATCGACGGTGCCCGGCCGATCTCGTTCATGGCCTGGCTGGAGCAGCCCGACACGGCCATCGCGACGACAAGTGCGGAGGCTATCTTTTTCATGACGGATCCTTTGAGGTATTCGGGTCGGTCGCCGAGGCGATGATGTGGGTAAGCGCGGCGGCCTTGTCGGCCGGCATTTCACCCAGAATGGTGCTCGACTGGCGCGGTGGCAGCTTCATGACGATGGCCGAAGCGATCTCCGGATCGAGTTCGGCAAGCTGCGAGGCCGCCGCATCCGGCTTCATCTTGCGGTAGATCTCGACAAGACCCGCTTCGGCGGATTTGAGGAAGTCGTTTCGGCGTTTCAGCCAGTCCTCATATTCGGAGCGCCGGGCTTCCAGTGTCTTGATACGCTCGTCGACGTCCCTCTGCAGGTTTTCCAGTTCCTGCTTCTGCAGGAGGTAGCGCTGGTCGCGCGCCGCATCGGCGATGTTGGTACAGAACTCGCGAACTTCGTCGGCGCTTGCCGTGGTTGTCGAGATGACGGGCCGCTCCTCGGCGAAAGCGCCGGGAATGGCCATCATGACGAAGCCTGCCAGGGGAAGAGCGAGCCTGCGGGCGAGCGTGGAAAGGGTCATGTTCATCATTGCAGCACCAGTTCTGCCTGAAGGGCGCCGGCCGTCTTGATGCTTTGCAGGATGGAGATGATGCCATCCGGCTTGACGCCGATGCTGTTGAGGCCGGAGACGAGCGAGCGCAGGCTTGAACCGTCGAGCACCGCGACATTGCCGCCATCCTCCTGCACGAGAACGTCCGTGCGCGGCTGGACGGCCGTCACGCCCCTTGAGAAGGGCTCCGGCTGAATTACCTCCGGCATCTCGTTGACCTGCACGGTCAGCGTTCCGTAGCTGACCGCGACGGGCGATATCCGCACGTCCTGGCCGATGACGATCGTGCCCGTGCGCTCATTGATCACGACGCGTGCCGGCACGTCCGTCTCGACGACGAGGTTCTCGATGTCGGCCATCAGGCGGGCGAGATCCGCCATCTTCGGCTTGGCGATATAGACCGACTGGGAATCACGCGATTCGGCGATCGGGGCGCCGTACTGGGCGGCAGCATAGCGGTTGATCGCGTCGGCCATGCCGACGGCGGTCGAGAAATCCGGGTTTCGAAGCTGCAGCACGAGATCGGATGCATCCTTGAAGCGCGAGGGCAGCTCGCGCTCGATGATCGCGCCATTCGGCACACGGCCGGCGGTCGTCACGCCCTGCTGCACGGTCGCCGCCTCGCCGCCGGCGCTGATGCCGGTGACGACGATGGAGCCCTGGGCAACGGCATAGATCTGGCCGTCCGCGCCGGAAAGCGAGGTCATGACGAGTGTGCCGCCACGAAGCGAGGTCGCGTCGCCGAGCGAGCCGACCGTCACGTCGATGCGGCTGCCGGGACTGGCGAAGGGCGGCAGGTTCGCCGTGACGAGAACGGCAGCGATGTTCTTTGCGCGCGTCTGCGTGCCGACCATCGAGATGCCGAGGTTCTGCAGCATCGCCCGCATGGACTGCTCGGTGAAGGGCGAGGAACGCATGCTGTCGCCGGTGCCCTGGAGACCGACGACAAGACCGTATCCGATAAGCTGGTTTTCGCGGCCAGCCTGCAAGGACGCCACGTCCTTGATGCGTGCAGCCGGCAGCGCCGGGCCTGCCGCAAGCAGCAGGCAGGCGATGAAGGCCGCAACGCGGCCAATGAGGGTCTGCATCATTTCGCCACCACGTGTACGGTTCCATCCGCCATGACCGTGCCGGACACGATCACGCCCGAATCCTTGTTGCGGACCTTGATGAGTTCGCCGACGGACCCGTCCTGCAAGGGCGTCCCGGCGGCGCGAAGCACCACCAGGCCGCTGTCGAAGACGAGCTGGACGCTCGTGCCGCGGGAGACGGCAAAGGGCTCGCGCAATGCGGAAACGAGGATGACCCGGCCCGGAAGCAGCGTGCGCTTGGTTATCATTCCGCTCACCGCGCCTATGTCCTGCGCGTAACCCTTCACGATGTTCGGGTTGGTGACCTCAACCTCTTCGAGCTGGCCCGCGTCGATCTCCTCGCCGGGATAGATGATGCGCTTGGGCACGACGGCGGTGCGCGCGTCGGCCAGGGCGGCATCGGCAAGGAGAAGGCCGGCAAGCACCGCGGGTACGGCAAGGGCCGCACGCCGCAGGGCCCAAAGGGCCTTTCCAGTACGAAGAGCTGCTATCAGGCGAAACATCATGTTCCCCGCATGTCCGGTTACTATCTGAGGTTCTTGCTGACCACCGCCGCCATTTCGTCTGCAGCCTGGATGATCTTCGAATTCATCTCGTAAGCACGCTGTGCGGAGATCAGGTCGGTGATTTCCTTGACCGGATCGACGTTGGAAGCTTCGAGGTAGTTCTGCTGGATATAGGCAAAGCCCGCTTCGTCCGGCGCGCCGACATTGGCCGGGCCGGAAGCCGCGGTTTCGCGGTAGAGGTTTTCGCCGAGCGGCTCGAGACCTGCTTCGTTGACGAAGTTCGCCAGCGTGATCTGCCCGAGTTCCTGCTGCTCTCCGCCGACGGTCGCAAAGACCTGGCCGGACTTGGTGACGTTGACCTCGGTCGCATCAATCGGGACGTTGATGCCCGGAACCACGGTATAGCCGTCGAGCGTGACGAGCTGGCCGTCGGCATTGGTGTTGAAGGCGCCCGCCCGGGTATAGAGCGTGGTGCCGTCCGCCGCCTCGATCTGGAACCAGCCGCGACCGATCAACGCCATGTCGAAGGAGTTGCCGGTGGAAACGAGGCCGCCCTGAAGGTGCAGGTTGCGCACGGCGGCGGTTTTGACGCCGAGGCCGATGATCGCGCCTTCCGGCACGACCGCCTGGTTGGCGCGGTTCGGCACGCCCGCAGCGCGCTCGGTCTGGTAGAGCAAGTCGGAGAACTCGGCGCGGGCGCGCTTGAAGCCGGTCGTGTTGATGTTCGCGATGTTGTTCGCGATGACTTCAAGGTTGGTCTGCTGCGCGTTCATGCCGGTAGCGGCAATGGCAAGGGCTTTCATGTCCGGTCCTCAGATCTGCATTCTGGCTACTTCGAGATAGGCGGTGACGACCTTGTCGCGGATGGCGATCGCGGTCTGCAGCGTCTGCTCGGCGTTCATGACGGCGTCGACCACTTCGCGGGTCGTCGCCTTGCCCTGGATGGCTTCAAAAGACTTGGTTTCACCGAGCTTGATCGAGTTGGCCATCTCGGTCGCCATGTCGCCCATCACCTGGGCGAAGGACATCTGGCCGCCCGTTGCCTGCGCGGCGGCGCCGGACACGGCATTGGAGGTTCCCGTCTCGATGCCGGTCAGCGCGCCGTTGGAGAAGAGGGAATTTACGCCCTTTATGCTTTCGATCATTGCGATGCCCTCAGGAGGTCGATCGTCGCGCTGATCAGGTCGCGCGACTGCTTGATGCTCTGCAGGTTGGCCTCATACGAGCGGTTGGCTTCACGCATGTCGGCCATTTCGATGAGCACGTTGACGTTCGGAATCTTGACGAAACCCTTTTCGTCGGCCGCCGGGTTGCCCGGGTCGTATTCGGTCGAGAAGGCGCCTTCATCGAAACCCAGACGTTCGACTTCGACGAGCGACGCGTTGGTGGCGCGGTCAAGCTCGGCGGCGAACGTTACCGTCTTGCGGCGAAAGGGATCGGCACCGGGCGTATCGCCGGTGGAACGGGCGTTTGCGAGGTTTTCCGAAACGATGCGAATACGGGTGGACTGCGCCTCTAGTCCCGAGGCCGCGACTTTCAGTGAAGCTACGAGCGGATCCATTTTTTACCTTCTGACTGTCATCAGCATCATGCGATGAAAGGCCTTTACGAGGCCGGCATTCAGGTCGAACTCACGCTTGACCTGGCCTTCCTTCATGAGTTCTTCGGCAAGGCCGACCGTGTTGCCGGACTCCTGCACGCCGACCTCTTCGTTGGGCCTCGTCTCGATGACGCGGCTTGCCATTTCGGTTTCGGTGAAATGGCCCGGCCGCGTCGCTGCCATGCGAATGGCCGTCGTTTCGAGCACCGACTGGAAGGGAGTGACGTCCTTCGCCTTGAACCCGGGGGTGTTGGCGTTGGCAATGTTGCCTGCAACCACACTCTGGCGAATTGAGAGCCATTCGGCCTGTTTCGATGCCAGTTCGAACAGTTGTATCGGTTGCATGACAAGCTCCATCCTTGTTCACAGCGAACCTACGGAGCCAATCTTGCGTGGGACTTGCACCATGGGCGATACGCCTGCAAGTCACTGAATTTCCGGGAAAAGAAAATGCTCCAGCTGCTTTTCACAGCGAGCGGCCAGCCGGCTGCCAAAGGGCAGCCTGGCCGAATCGGCGGCGGGCGTATGCCCGCCCGCCAGGTCAGTTGCGCTCGATCACGTTGCCGTTCGAGGTGACGATCACCCAGGCGCCGTCGCGCTGTTCCAGCGTGGCGAGGCGGCTGTTGTCCGGCAGGATCGATCCGACGCGCACGATATACATGCCGCGGGCATCCTCGATCAGTGCCCGGCCATTCGCCACATGCATAAGCCGGAAGCCGGAGCCCAGCGGCAGCGGCTGGGTGAGACCGGTTTCCACCGGCGCACCGAGCTTCTTCTCCGCGCCAAGGCCCGATGTCGTGGCGGTGGCGACCGGATCGACACTCTCCAGCGCCGGTTCGTTGTCATCATCGACCATGGCGGCGGGCGAGACACTCACCACTTCCTTGCCCGCCGTTTCCGGCAGGTTGCGGGTCTTGCCCTCCCACAGGGTCGGCACCGAGAATTTTGCCGGGTTCAGGAAGACATACCAGGGAAAGAAAGCGGCGCCCGCCGCAAGCATCACGCCTGCGCTGACAAGAATCTTGTCACCCGTGCTGTAGCGCGTCCGGTCCGATCGGCGGAGCGGCTGGATGGTTTCGTCTGCATCGAAATCAGTCACTGTCATCCCCTTCGCACTGCCGGTGCACCGCCCTGCGCGGCCGCGTTTCTCAGCGCGATCGCAAGATCGGAGAATGCGTCACCGGCGGGGTCCTCGCCCGGCGTCTGTTTCAGAACCTCGTAGATGATCGGCACCTGCTTGATCGCCATATCGAGATCCGGATCGCCGCCCGGGCGATAGCCGCCGATGAGGCGAAGATCGCGCGTTTCCTCGAAACGGTGCATGAGCGATTTCAGCCGCGACACCAGCTTCTCCTGATCCGGCGTCCAGGCCTTGCGGGCAAGTCGCGAGATCGAGGCGAGCGGATTGATCGGCGGATAGCGCCCTTCTTCCGCAAGGCTGCGTTCCATCACGATATGGCCGTCCAGGATGCCGCGCGTGGAGTCGGCGATCGGGTCGTTGTGGTTGTCGCCGTCGACGAGGATCGAGATGATCGCGGTGATCGTCCCGGCGCCTTCCGCGCCCGGCCCTGCCCGCTCGAGAAGACGCGGCAGCTCGGTGAAGACAGAGGCCGGGTAGCCGCGCGCGATCGGCGGCTCGCCGGAGGCGGTCGCGACCTCGCGGATGGCATGGGCGAACCGCGTCACGCTGTCGATGATCAGCAGCACGTTGTCGCCCTGGTCGCGGTAGTGTTCGGCGATCGTGACGGCCGTCAAAGGCGCCATCTTGCGCAGCATCGGGCTTTCGTCGCTGGTCGCCACCACCGCAACAGACTTGGCAAGGTTGTCGCCGAGCGTATCCTCGATGAATTCGCGCACTTCGCGGCCGCGCTCGCCGACGAGGGCGATCACCACCTTGTCGAAGGCATCCGCCCGCGCAAGCATCGACAGCAGCGTCGACTTGCCGACGCCGGAACCGGCGAAAATGCCGAGACGCTGGCCAAGGCAAAGCGGCGTGAAGATATCGATCGCGCGCACGCCGGTGTTGAACCCCGTCTCGACGCGCCTGCGCGTCATGGAGGGCGGGGCGGAATTGGAGATGGACCGGCGCACGTCGCCCTGCGCAAGCGAGCCGAGCCCGTCGATCGGCTCGCCGAGCGCATTGATCGTGCGGCCGCACCAGGAGGATGTCGGCGCGATCCTGAAGGCGCCCTTGCGAATGACCGTGTCGTGGATGCCGATCGGCTCGCCCGGTTCGATCGGGCAGACGACGACCGTCTCCGGCTCGACGCGGACGACCTCCCCGAGATGGATACCCGTGGCGCTCTTGTGCGCCACGAATTCACCGAGCCGCACATGCCGCGAGAGGCCGCTGACCGTGTAGTTGCCGGCCGCGATCGTCTGGACATGGCCGCCATGGGTGACCGAGAATTCGGGCGAGGAATAGCGCCGCACCAGCCCCGCCAGGGCATTCAGCATGCGCCCGCCTTCGGGTGTCGATCTTCCGCCGTTCATCGTGCCGCTTGCCGTCATGAGCGCTTACCGGTTCCCGCCGAAGGTGCGGATGGCTTCCTTCAGGGAATCCTCGCTGCCGCGCATGAGAGCCGCGATGTTCTCGAAGGCGCGGGTGACCTGGATGAGCTGGGTCATCTCGCCGATGGCGTTGACGTTCGATTCCTCCACATAGCCCTGCATGACGCCGGCATCGACCCGGTCGACGATGGGCTGCGGCGCAAGCGTGGGAATGATGCCGCTGTTGCCGGCGCGCACGAAGCCGCCGGACAGGTCCGCCTCGAAGATGCCGAGGGCCGCCACGGGCCGGCCGTTCTGGTTGAGCTGGCCATCGGCGCTGAGCATGATCGGACCGCCATTGGCATCGATCTGGATCGGACCGCCGCCGGCATCGAGGACCGGATAGCCGTTCACCGTCACCAGCTCTCCCGCATCCGTCAGGGTGAAGCGGCCGTCGCGGGTGAGCGTCGGGCCGGAGGGTGTTTCAACCTGGAACCAGGCTTCACCCTTGATTGCGAAATCGAGCGTGCCGCCGGTCTGGGTAAGGCCGCCGTTGCGCGTCGAGATGAACTCCTTGCCTTGCGAGACGAAGGCGACGTCGGCAGTCTTCTGGTCGCTGATGACCTGGTTGAACTTGACTTCCGTGGCGCGGAAACCGACCGTCGACGAGTTCGCGACATTGTCGGCCAGCGTCGCCATGCGGCGATCAAGTGCAAGCTGGGACGAAAGCGATACATAGAGCCCGGTCTGCATCTCAGCGACCTCCAAGTTTCAGGTTATTGATGGAAATGAGCAGGTCCGTCGAAATGCCGGTGAGGCTTGACGGCTGGAAGGCGGCCAGCGGATCGTAGCTCCCGGAAGGATTTTCGAGCTCCCACATCGCGGTGAAGCGCTCGAGGAACGTGCCGACCTTCAAGGGGTCCTTGAAATCCTCGAGATTCAGCATCTCTTCGTAGTAGGCCGCCTGCCGGTCGATATCGGTGGAGGCGAATTCCGCTGGAAGCTGGAGCGCCGTGCGCACGACCTGCGCCAGCGCATCATCGGCGATGATGGAATAGCCGGAGGTCACGGTGGAGGCCATGCGCTCGAAATAGAGCGCCAGGCGCACGCCCGTATTGTCCTCGCCGACGCTGACTTCCAGCGTCTGGCGGGTATACTTGTCGACGACGCCCTTCTGGGCGCGCTCGAAGGTGGTGGCAAGCTCCCCGTGGCGGGCGAAATTCAGCGCTTCCGCCAGTTCCTTGTAGCGCGTGTCGCTGAGCTGGTTGGCAAAAGCATCCTTGTCGTCGATGCCTTCCGTCAGCACCTTGCGCATGAAGGCTTTGGCATAGGCCATGTCCTCCAGCCCGTGCGCCTTCATCGCATAGTTGTAGAGCCGGCTGTCAGCGAAGAACTCGTCGACCGATTTTATGCTGCCGATCGTGGCGAGATAATATTCCGTCTCGCGCTTGACGTCCGGCTGCTCCGAAACGCGCTTCAGCGACGTCTGGAGGTCGGAGGAAATCAGCTTGTAGCTCGTATGGGTGGTGGTCACGATGGTCGCCGATCAGGTTCAAGAAGACAGGGTTGCCCGTTTTGAAACTTGATCCTGCGGGATTTTGCTTGCGCGAACCTGATCCGCAAACCCGCCACCAGGTACAGCCTCACGCAAGGCTGGAACCGTATTTCCGGAACGGTCAGAATTGTGTCGGGACACCTGCGCTCATGAACATCATTATCGGTCTCATCGTTACCGTCGGCTCCGTCTTGGGCGGCTTCATGGCCATGGGCGGGCACATCGAAGTGCTCAACCAGCCATTCGAACTGCTGATCATCGGCGGCGCCGGCGTCGGCGGCTTCATCGTGGCGAACACGATGAAGGTGATCAAGGAAACTGGAAAGGCGCTCGGCGAGGCGTTCCGGCACAAGGTGCCGAAGGAGCGCGAATATCTCGATACGCTCGGCGTTCTCTACAGCCTGATGCGGGACCTGCGCACGAAATCGCGCAACGAGATCGAAGCGCACATCGACAATCCGGAAGAATCCACGATCTTCCAGTCCGCGCCGACCGTGCTGGCCAACAAGGAGCTGACCGCCTTCATCTGCGACTACGTCCGCCTCATCATCATCGGCAATGCCCGCTCGCACGAGATCGAGGCGCTGATGGACGAGGAAATCCAGACGATCACGCGCGACAAGATGAAGCCCTACCATGCGCTCTCGACCATGAGCGACGCCTTCCCGGCCATCGGCATCGTCGCCGCCGTTCTCGGCGTCATCAAGGCCATGAGCAAGATCAACGAATCGCCGGAAGTTCTCGGCGGCCTGATCGGCTCGGCCCTCGTCGGCACCATGCTCGGGGTCTTCCTGTCCTATTCGGTCGCCAGCCCGATCACCGCCAATATCAAGGTGGTGCGCGAAAAGCAGAACCGCCTTTACGTCATCGTCAAGCAGACGCTGCTGGCCTACATGAACGGCTCGGTTCCGCAGGTCGCGCTGGAATACGGCCGTAAGACCATCTCCTCCTACGAGCGTCCCTCGATCGACGCGGTGGAGCAGGAAATGATGAATCCGGGCGGCGGCAGCGATTCGAAGGCGGCCTGACACATGAGCGCAGCAAGCTTGACCTCCGTTCCCACCATCGATCCGATCGTCCTGGCGCGCCTCACTGGCAAGCTCGGCGACGAGGCTACCGTCTCCAGGCTTTGCGCCAGCCTCGGCGAGGTCTTTTCCGAATTCCTGCCCGGCATGCTGGAAAGCGAACTCGGCTTCGAGGTCGCCGTATCCTATGCCGGCTTCGAGACCGGCCGCTACGGCGCGCTTGTTTCCGAACTCGGCGGCGGGATGGCCTGCTGCGATGCAGCGCTGCGCGACTGGTGCGAGCGTTTCACGCTCATCTGCGACAGCCCGTTGATCATCACGCTCGTCGAGAACATGCTCGGGGCCGCCGGCGATTCGATCGAAGCCCCGCCCGCCCGCACGCTCTCCAAGATCGAACTCGACCTCGCGGCCATGATGTTCGACCGGATCTCCGGCGTGCTGAAGACGGCCGTCACCGGCGCGAACGGCCCTGACCCTCTCCTCGGCCAGGCGCACAACGCCGAGACCCGCAGATCGACGGAAGACGCCAGCGACGAGACCTTCGTCGCCATGGTCAACATGGCCGTCGGCATCGGGCCGGTGCTCGCAACCTTCCACGTCGTCATTCCGCAGGACGTGCTCCTGAAATCGACCATCACCACGCCGAAGCCGGCGAACGCGCCGAAGAGCCGCGACGAGTGGAGCGAGCAGCTCGGCGAGCAGGTGCGCCGCTCCAAGGTGACGCTGGAGGCGCGCATCCGCCTCGAACAGCAGACGCTCGACACCATCAGCCGGCTCCAGGCCGGCGATATCATCCCCTTCAGCGAATCGGGCGACGTGCGCGTCGAGGTCAATGCGAACGGTCGCAACCTCTACCTGTGCGAATTCGGCCGCTCGGGCGCCCGCTACACGGTTCGCGTCAAGGATACCTACGGCTCGGAGGAAGACCTTCTCCAGCACATCATCGGATAGTTTTGCACATGAAGCCTGCGGGGCGGAACGCCTCAGGCAAGTTTCAAATGGAATAGTGGTCTCATGGCACCGAAGAAAACACCCATCGCTGACGACATCATGTCCTCCACCAACGCGGGCGACCAGGAGCTGGAGCAAGCGATCGACGACTTGCGCGGCGTTCTTCAGAAGGACGCGTCGGGCGAGGCCGAAGAAGGCCTTCCGGCAGACGACCCGCTTGCCGCATTTGGCGGCGATTTCGGCAGTTCGGATTTCGGCGGTGGCGCGGCCATGTCGGATTTCGGTGCGGATACCAGCTTCGGCGGGTCGGATTTCGGCGGCAGCGATTTCGACGCCGGCAGTGATTTTTCCGCCGATCTCGGTGAAGCCCCGCGCCCGGGCAGCGCCATGGAGTCCAATCTGGACCTCATCATGGACATCCCGATCGATCTCCAGATCGTTCTGGGCTCGTCGAGAATGCAGGTCTCCAGCCTTATGAACCTCAGTGAAGGCGCCACCATCGCGCTCGACCGCCGCATTGGCGAACCGGTCGAGGTCATGGTCAACGGCCGGGTGATCGGTCGCGGCGAAATCACGGTTCTGGAAAACGACGACACCCGCTTCGGGGTCAAGCTCATCGAAGTGAAGAGTACACGCAAAATCTGAGGCCCGGTTGCGGTCTCAGGGAGATAATCCATGATGGATTTCGAGAATTTCGGCACATCCACGGCGGTTGGAACACCGCTTTCGGCAGTCGAGAAAGCAGCGGCGGTCCTCCTTGCCATGGGCAAGGGTGTCGCCGGCAAGCTGCTGAAGTATTTTACGCAAAGCGAGCTTCAGGCGATCATCGCCGCGGCGCAGAACCTGCGCGCCATCCCGCCGCATGAACTGATCGACCTCGTCAACGAGTTCGAAGACCTCTTCACCGAGGGTGCGGGCCTGATGGACAATGCCAAGATGATGGAAGGCATTCTGGAAGAAGGCCTGACGCCGGACGAGGTGGATGGCCTGCTCGGCCGCCGCGCCGCCTTCCAGGCTTTCGAGACGACGATCTGGGACCGTCTGCAGGACGCCGATCCGGTTTTCGTCGCGACCTTCCTGCTCAAGGAACATCCGCAGACCATCGCCTACATTCTTTCGATGATGCCGTCCTCCTTCGGCGCCAAGGTGCTGCTCGAGATTCCGGACGATCAACGCGCCGACATCATCAACCGCACCGTCAACCTGAAGGATGCGAGCCCCAAGGCGACCGCAATCGTCGAGGCGCGCGTCATCGAAATGATCCATGCACTCGATGCGGACCGCAACTCGGTCGGCTCGAACAAGGTCGCCGACCTCATGAACGAGCTCGAGAAGTCGCAGGTCGACGAAATGCTCGCCTCGCTCGAATCGGTTTCGACCGAATCGGTCAAAAAGGTCCGCCCGAAGATCTTCCTCTTCGAAGACGTGCTCTACATGCCGCAGAGAAGCCGGGTCTCGCTCTTCAACGACGTTTCCGGCGACATCATCACGGCCGCGCTGCGCGGCACGCCGATGGACCTGCGCGAATCGGTCCTCTCCTCGATCGGCGCGCGCCAGCGCCGCATGATCGAATCCGATCTCGCCGCCGGCGACCAGGGCGTCAACCCGCGCGAGGTGGCGATTGCCCGCCGCTCGATCACGCAGGAAGCCATTCGCCTGTCCGCAGCCGGACAAATCCAGTTGAAGGAAAAGGAACAGGAAGCCCGCGCAGCCTGATCCTGCTTGACACGGCAACGCCGCAGGCGGAGCGTATCGACGGCCCGAATCTCCTCAAATGGGATTCGGGCCGTTTGTTTTGGCCATCGCCAATGGCCGGGAGCATTTCCGCTTTCCCTGATCGCGAGACCGCTTCGTACTTTTGCTGGAATTGCTCTGGGAGCGCGACGTGTCGGACGAAGACAAGGACAGTAAAACAGAACTCCCGACCGAGAAGAAGCTGAGCGAAGCCATGGAGAAGGGCAACACCCCCTTCTCGCGTGAAATCACCATCTTCGCCTCGACGCTCGCGATCTATGTCTATCTCATCTTCTTCCTGCCGGACGGCGTCAGCCGCATGAACGAGACGCTGCGCGATTTCTTCGAGCAGCCCGAAGCCTGGAACCTGAAGACAGGAACGGATGTCATAGCAATATTCCGCCATCTCGGCTGGGAGGCCGCCACGCTCCTCCTGCCGATCCTGGCCATGATGATGGCGTTCGGCATTGCGTCCTCGGTCCTGCAGAACCTGCCGAGCCCGGTCATGGAGCGCGTGCGTCCGCAGATCAGCCGGCTCAGCCCGGTCAAGGGCCTCGGGCGCCTGTTCGGCAAGCAGGGCCTCGTCGAATTCGGAAAATCGCTGATCAAGATCCTGCTCGTATCCCTGGTCGTGGCGCTCGCCATGCAGGGCAACTACTTCGCCGCGCTCGACACCATGTTCTCCGAGCCCGCCACGCTGATCTACATGATGATGGCGGACATCAACAAGGTTCTGCTGATCGTCCTCTTCGCCACCGCCCTCATCGCAGGGCTCGACTTCGCCTGGACCCGCCATCACTGGTTCTCCGAACTGATGATGACGAAGCAGGAGGTGAAGGATGAAATGAAGCAGGCGCAAGGCGATCCGATCATGAAGGCGCGCATGCGCTCGATCCAGCGCGACCGCAACCGCCGCCGCATGATGACCGCCGTACCGCGCGCCACCCTCGTGATAGCCAACCCGACCCACTTCGCCGTCGCGCTCCGTTACGTGCGTGAGGAAGGCGACGCGCCGGTCATCGTCGCCAAGGGCCAGGACCTCATTGCGCTCAGAATTCGCGAGATTGCGGAAGAGAACGGAATTCCCGTTTTCGAAGACCCGCCGCTCGCACGCTCAATGTTTGCGCAAGTCTCGGTAGATAGTGTCATTCCACCGGTGTTCTACAAAGCCGTGGCGGAGCTGATTCACCGGGTTTATGCAGCCTCGCCCCAGACCAGACGGGTAAACTAGATCCGATGAGAAAATGCACCTTTTCTGCAGAGCGCGAGAAGATTGTTGCCGAAGCAATCTGCCCGGTCGCCACTGAGCTCAGACTGCTCGATGCCGCCGATCTCGTCTCGTTGTTGCGTTTCGAGTGCTACGGCAACCTGGCCGACCTGGTCTCCTCGGCGGCGGAACTCTATTTCCTGCCCGGCACCGTCAATTTCGGCGCCGGCGGCGACTATCGTCTCGATTGGGACACGGAACCGGAAGTGACGCTGGACATGGAACTGCGCCCGCAGGGCGTGACGATCTATGCCCGGCTCATGCTTCAGAAGGACAAGGCCGGGGTGGAGGTCACCCATGTCGCCTTCAACGAGCCGGCCGCCGATCCTGCCGACAACACAGACTTCCTGCGCAAGAGCCTGCAGGCAGCGCGCTACGTCAAGTCCGGCGGGCCATCGGCACAACACGCCCACTGACGAGCCAGGCGTTTCCCCTTCCCGTCATGGTCGGGCCTGTCCCGACCATCGACGCCAAAAGGCCCCATCCTGTCAGGTAATGTAGCCGAGGCGGATGGCCTTCGCGATCGCCTGGATGCGGTTGACCGCATCGAGCTTCGTGGTCGCCGTGCCGAGATAGGCGTTCACCGTGTGCACGGAGAGGCCCATCTTCTCGGCGATCGCTTCCGAGATGCAGCCGTCGCCGGCCATCTGGAGGCAGGCGAGTTCCCGGTCGCTGAGCGATCGGGCCGGTGTCAGCTTCTTTTCCTCGCCGGCCAGCATGTCGACGAACATCTGGCAGCTCTTCATGTGCATGTCGACGATGAGGTCGCTGGACGGCGCGGTGAAGGTGCCCATGAACAGCACGTAGCCATTGCCATGCGTTCCGAGGCGAACCGGGAAGGCCATGCCCGACCAGGGCAGCAGCCGCGCCGGAAGACGCGTGGTGAAGGGTCCGGCGGCCGATTCGACGAACTGGCTGTCGCCCGGTCCTTCCCAGATCATCGGCAGCATGGACGTTTCGAGATGAGCGAGCATCGCCGGCCCGTAGGCGTCGAGAAGCGCGCTGGCATTCCCGTCGGCGTCGTGAGCCCAGTTGTGCAGGGAAACCGTCAGCTTGCGCGCGGAGGGCAGACCATAGCCGGAGACGCGAAGCACCGCGAAATGCTCGGCGCCGACAATCGCCTGCATCACCTGTAGACGGGTGGTGAAATCGGATCCCCGCGCCACCTTCGGCGAACGCGCGAGCCGGATTTCCGTCTCCACGGCAGCGGGAGTGGAAAGCTGGATATCCATGACAGTCCTCCTCAGACCAGATTGTTGCGGACGGCCCAGGCGATCGCTTCGGACCGCGTCTTGGTCGCGGTCTTGCGCATCACGCTGGTGATGTAGTTGTTGATCGTGTTGCGCGAGATGCCGAGGATGACGGCGATCTCGTCGCTCGTCTTGCCTTCCGCGATCCAGTAGAGGCATTCGACCTCGCGTTCGGTCAGTTCCATCTCGCGGTCATGCCGGAGGATCGCTCCCTGGCAGCAGACGCTGGCGAAATAGCCGGTCATGACACCGACATCGCGTAGCTTGCTCTGCGACAGGATGAAATGTTCCGGGAACAGCAGCAGAAGCGACATGCGAGCCCGGCCGACATGGAAGGCGATGACGCAATATTCGCGGCTGATGCCTGCCGGCACCGTGACATCATCGGCAAGATGGCTGAAGCAGGGCTTCAACAGGCCGAAGCACTTGTCCAGTTCGCTCATGCGGGACTGGCTGGCAACGATAGCGCCCGCCATGCCACGAACCATGTCGAAGGGCCAGTCGGACGCCACCACGATGCCCAGGCCCGCCTCGGGCGAGACGTCATGACGGACGAGAAGATAGTGAGAGGCACTGACGTAATCCGTCAGGACCCTGAGACCCGAAGAGAGGCCGGCGCGATCCGCACAGCGTCCGAGATGTTGAACCAGAAGTTCACGCGCACTCTTACGCTCAACCGCCTCGACAGAGAATCCATAGGATTCCCTGGCCGAGACATCCGACCGGATCGTTTCCATAGTAGCCCCCTGTTCCGATTCCTAACGGCGATTCCCGCTTCCTTCCTGTCAAGCGAACGGTACCGTCCGAACTCCTACAGTCAGGCCGCATCAGCAAGAATCACCAAGCGAATCAGTGACTAAAGTGTACATCTCCGAAGGCTAAAAACCATCGCCATCTTCTCGGGATTTACTTTCGGCGGCACCTGTGAATCGATTTGACGACAGGTGATTTGCTATCCGCCCTGCGCGATCTCCTCAGCCCTGATTTTTGGTTAAATGCCTGTTAACCATTCAGCTTTTGGCTGTGGTAGCGTCTCAGCGCCTCCTGAAGGTAATGCTAATTCGAGCCGTGATTGCGCTGTTGGGGGATCTCACACAACCGGGAAGGCGGTGATTTTTTTCAGCAATCACGCGGGCGTGAACGCGCTGCCGGGGCGGGAACCCCCGATTGCGTGAGAATTGACGCAAATAGGCGGAACAGGCGTTGCCAAAATGCGACAGGAGGCGCTGAAACAACAGGCCGCCGCAATTTCATCGCAATGCAAAAGGCGCGACCGTTTCCGGCCGCGCCCTGCTCTTTTTCGTTTCGCCGAAACCGTCAGGCGGCTTCACTCTCCAAGGACCACTTGCGCAGGATCTTCGCAGCGCGCTCCTCGCTGATGTCGACCATGCGGCCGAGACGGCGTTCCGGGCCTTCCTTGACACGGCGGTTGAAGCCGTCGCCGTCGTCGCCTGCATTGAGCAGGTCGTCGGTGCTGTCGAAGCCGAAGTCCGCGCCGAAGCCGTCCATGAGCGTGGCGCCGGGGCCGTCGATGCCGCTGGCCGGCGAAAAGTCTGGAAGTTCGAGACCAGCCGCATCGCTTTCAAGCGCGCCGGCCGAAGCACCACCGCCGGTAACCGAGCGCACGGCAGGACGAAGGCCGAACCAGACAACCACGAAGGCGACGCCAAGGAAGGCAAGCGCGTTGATGATGCCGCCGAGATTGCGCGTCAGCACTTCGGTGACGCCCGGTCCTGCCACCGCTTCGTCAAGGAGCTGGTGGTCGAGGAATTCCATGGCCGTGATCGTGACGACGTCGCCGCGATCCGTCGTGAGGCCGGCCGCGGACGAGACGATCTTCTGCATGTCCGCAATATAGGCGTCGATCTTCGCCTGGTCTGCCGGCTCGCCGACCATGGCTGCAATGCGCGCACGGTTGACGACGACGGCGACCGACAGCTTTTCGACAGCGACGCCGTTGCGCACGGTCGCCACCGTCTTGCTGTTGATCTCGTAGTTGGTCTGCTCTTCCTTCTTGTCCGCCTCGTCGCTCGATTGCGGGCCGTCGCCATTGCCTTCAGGACCACCCTGCGGGATGTTCTGCTCGACAGTCGCGGCCTTGTTCAAGGTGTGCTGGCTGGACTTCTGGCTTTCCCGCGTCACGCGGACGGACCGCTCCACGCGCGATTCAGGATCGAAGACCGTCTCCTGGATCTGCTGCGTATCGGTGTTGAGGGCCGCGGTAACGCTGGCGCGGAAATTGTCCATGCCGAGGAAAGGGGCAAGCGCCTTTTCGATGTTGCGCTCTATTTCGCTCTGGACGGTCTGGACCGCCGTCAGCGAGCGGTTGAGTGCGCCGTTCGCCGGGTCGTCGCCGGAAGCCAGGAGCTGGCCGGCAGAATCGAGGATGGTCACGCCGTCCACTTCCAGGCCCGGCACCGAGGCGGCGACGAGATGGCGGATCGCGCCGGCCGCTTCGCGGCCGGCCTGCGCGCCTGCGCGGATCATGACGGAGGCCGTCGGCACCTGCTCGGCCTTGCGGAAGTTACCGCGCTCCGGCATCACGATGTGGACGCGGGCGGCGGCGATGCCGCTGATCTGCTGGATGGTACGGGCGATTTCGCCCTCGAGCGCCCTCACGCGCGTCACCTCCTGCATGAAGGAGGTGAGGCCGAGGGAGCCGACCTTGTCGAAGAGTTCGTAGCCGGAATTCGAGCTGCTCGGCAGGCCGCGTTCGGCAAGATAGAGCCGCGCCTTGCCTGTCTGGCCAACAGGAACGTCGATGCTTGCGCCATCCGTTCCGGTGTTGAAATCGATATTCGCTTCGGCGAGCGCCATGCTGATCTGGTTTACGTCGGTCTTTTCCAGACCGACATAAAGCGTCTCGTAGGCGGGCTTGTTCACCAATATCCCGGCGCCGAGCACGAGGCCGATCGAAACGACGGCGGCTCCCGCCAGCATCGCAAGTTTCGCCTGCCCCAGCGACGCCAGGTTCTTGTAGACTTTCGTCAACTGTTCCAACAGATTCATTCTGTTCCCGCACGGACTAGTCGCCTGGACACCGGCAGCCATGCCAACGCTATCAGACGCATTTTCAATCACGTGGGGCGGAAGCGACACATTTCCGCACGCGCCGATCTGCCCCATGGAGTACGCGGACCTAACTGATCCGGCTCGGAAACTAGACCGTGAAACTTGCGCGAGCGTTTCGTGCCGCGGCTTGAAGGCCCGGCAAACAAAAGACGGCGCCCAGGAGGCGCCGCCGAACAGATCAGTCGTGCTGGAAACCGCCTAGAAGGCCTCGAAGTCGCCGGCCGCCTTGCCAAGCGGCTGGGAATGGCCATGGCGCATGCCGTTGCTCAGAGCCTTCTGCATGTCGGCAAGCTTCACCAGATTGAGGGCGGTGGAGACGTCGACGGCCCAATCGCCCGGAATGCTTGCCGTGATCGTATCGATGAATTCGGCAAGGCCGCGCGTCTTCTGGACGGCGAGGTCGATGCCCTGCATCACCATCATGCGCTCGGCAGGGTCCGGCGCCGCCTCGGCATGGATGGCGGCGAGCTGTGGCTCGATCCGTTCGATGAGATAGGCGACATCGTGCAGTTCGGACACGATTCGCATCAGGACATCCGGAAGGGCTTCCTCCATGGCAGTCGCTGCAGTCAGATACTCGGCTTGCATGGGTTACCCTCTTCAGTACGGGCCGGCGGATCGACTGTCACGACCGGCAACGCAATACATTCGTACTTCTCTTCCTTCGAGCGACGCTCTCAGAAGAATTCGATAGAGCTTTCGACAGGCGTGACGACGCGTGCGGGCCTTTGCTCCAGCGCCACCGTCTTCTGCGTCTCGACGCCGGTCAGGGCGTATTGCCGGGCCCGGCCGCTCGATGGCCAGTATTCCAGCTTGCGCCCGTGCTCGCCGCCCGTGCTCTCGCTGACGACCTTGATCCCCTCGTCCGTCAGGAACTGCCGGGCAAAGCGCGCGTTCTGCTCGCCGACATTGGAGAAACGCGCGATCGTCCTCGCCCCGCCGAATATCTTCGCCTCCAGCCGGTCGCGACGCGCACCCTGCTTCAGAAGACCGTTGATCAGGAGTTCCATCAGATGCACGCCGTAGCGCGTGGCGTCGCCTCCCGAGGCCATGGCCTCGGCAGAACCCGGCAGCAGGAAATGATTCATGCCACCAACGCCAATGACCGGGTCGCGCATGCAGGCGGCCACGCACGAACCGAGAATGGTGGTGAGCACCACATCCGGATCGTTGAGGACCTTGTATTCGCCCTGGATGACGTGGACGCGACGCGCCCCGGCTTCTGATATCATTTCAATGCCCCGAACACGGCTTCAATCGCCGCCTTCATCTTTTCGATGGTGAACGGCTTGGCCAGAACGTTGTTCGCGCCGAGCGCGGCCGCCTTCTGCACCAAAGCCCGGTCGCCCTGGGCGGTCAGGATGATGAAGGCCGCCTTCTTGGTGGTCGGGTTCGACCGCACCGCCTGGAGGAATTCGATTCCGTCCATCTTCGGCATGTTGAAGTCGGAGATGACGAGGTGGTGCGGCTGCTGGGTCATGATGGCCATGCCCTGCGCGCCGTCGCCGGCAGCGGTGATCTGCTTGAAGCCGAGCTGTTGCAGGGCATCGCCCAGCAGCAGACGGCTCGTCACCTGGTCGTCAACGATAAGAACTTTGATTTTTTCGGCGATAGACATTATTCGCTCCCTTCTCTACGGGCCGCAGTGATCTTCAGGATTTCCTCCCCAATGGAGGAGAGCGGAAACTGGTGTTCGACCGCGCCGAGTTCGAAAGCCACTCTTGGCATTCCATACACGACGCAGGTTTTTTCGTTCTGGCCGATGGTCCGTGCGCCTGCATGGCGCATTTTCAAAAGGCCCGCCGCCCCGTCCCGGCCCATGCCGGTCAGGATGGCGCCGACGGCATTGCGGCCGGCAAGTTCTGCAACCGAATCGAACAGCACATCCACCGAAGGACGATGGCCGTTGACCGGGTCCCGATCCACCAGCCGGCAGCAAGGCGCATGCGGGTTGGAGACCTGGAGATGACGTTCACCGCCGGGCGCCAGATAGATCTTGCCGATCTCCAAGCGCGCGCCATCCGTCGCTTCCTGCACGACGGGCGCGCAGATGCGGTTGAGCCGCTCGGCAAAGCTTCTGGTGAAGGTCGGCGGCATATGCTGGGTAATGACGGTCGGCGGGCAGTTCACCGGAAATTTCTGCAGGACGGCGATGAGCGCTTCGACGCCCCCCGTCGAGGCCCCGATGGCGACGACCTTGCGGCCGACCTTGTAGCTGGCGACCGGATGGACATTGGCGGCGCTCGGCGCAAGCGCCGGCGCGTCCGTGCGGATATACCGGTGCTGCGAACGGGCCGCGGCCTTCACCTTCTCGGCAAGGTCGCCAAAGGGACGGGCATCGCCCGGCTGTGGTTTGCCGACGCAATCGAAGGCGCCGATTTCCAGCGCCATCAGCGAGGCTTCCGCCCCGCGATGGGTCAGCGTCGAGACCATGATGACCGGCATCGGCCGGAGCTTCATGATCTTGTCGAGGAATTCGAGCCCGTTCATGTTCGGCATCTCGATATCCAGCGTCACGACGTCCGGATTGAGCTGCTTGATCGCGTTGCGGGCTTCCATCGCGTCACCGGCCTGTCCGATGACGTTCACATCCGGATCGGAATTGAGAACGGCCGTGATCAGGCCGCGCATGGTCGGTGAATCGTCGACGACAAGTACGCGTGCGGGTGCCATCATGCGCCCTTCCCCCTGTTCTTGCCGATGTAGCGGTAGGTTGTGATGCCGATATTGTCGAACTGGTTCTTCGCATCGCCGGAGACGCGCTCGGAATGGCCGATATAGAGGTGGCCGTTGTCGGCGAGCATCCCGCCAAAGCGCGACCAGATCTTCATCTGCGTCGGCTCGTCGAAATAGATGACGACGTTGCGGCAGAAGATGACGTCGAACGGGCCCTTGAACGGCCATTGCGCCATCAGGTTCAGCTCGTTGAAGGTGATGAGCCGCTTCACCCGGTCGTCGATCTGCCACTTCTGCCGGCCGCCGGCATCGGCCTCACGGAAGAACTGCTTGCGCATGGCCGGCTCGACGGTTTCCAGCGCCGTCGCGTCATAGGCGCCGGCACGGGCGACGGCGAGGATCTTCGGGTCGATATCCGTCGCAAGAATACGGAAGTCGTAGTCGCCGACATTCGGCATCATCGACTGGACCGTAAGCGCGATCGAATAGGGCTCCTGCCCGTCGGAACAGGCAGCGGACCAGATGCGAACGCGCCCGCCATTGCGGGCCCGCGCGAGCAGGTCCGGCAGAACGTCGCTCTTCAGATGGTCGAAATGGTGGTTCTCACGGAAGAAACGCGTGAAATTCGTCGTCAGGTGCGACAGCATTTCCTTGCGCGGCACCGCACCGGCGGGCGAGGAGACCAGGGCGCAATACTCCCGGAACCCCTTGAGACCGAGCGCGCGAATATGCTTCGACAGACGTGAATAGACGAGCGAGGCCTTGGTCTCGTTGAGGTAGATGCCCGCATCCGCATAGATCATTGCTGCAATTTCGGAGAGATCCTTGCGCGTCAGCGGATACTCGCCGCTCGCCAGGCACTCGTCCGGAGATTGCCTCACATCGATGGCCGAGGAATAGGTCATGCTGCTTCGCTTTCCGAATACGGGAACAGGGCATCGAGTTCGATGAGGCAGATCATGCGGCCCTCGATGGCGAGGATGCCGCGGGCATAGGATTTTTCCGCATCATTGGCGATGTCCGGCGTCGCCTGCACGTTCTCGTCGGTCATCGTCAGGATGTCGGAGACGGCATCGACGAGCAGTCCCACCACCTTGTGCCCGACCTGGGCGACGATGATGACGTGACGCGCGGTCGGCTCGGCGGGCTTCATGCCGAGCCGAAGCGACATATCGACGATCGGCAGCACCGCGCCGCGCAGGTTTATCAGACCCAGAACGTAGTCAGGCGCGTGCGGCATCGCGGTCGCCGGGGTCCATCCACGGATTTCCCGAACCGACATGATGTTCACGCAGAACTCCTGATCGCCAATCCGGAAGGCAATCAGTTCACGTCCTTGGGTGAGATTTTTGACCGCGTACGTCATGGATCCTTAACCGGTGGCAGCGAGCGAAATGTCTTGTTTCATGGACTGGCCACGCGATGCGGAAACCACCGCATCGACGTCCAGGATGAGGGCCACGCGGCCGTCGCCGAGAATGGTCGCGGCGGCGATGCCCGGCACGTGGGTATAGTTCGCCTCCAGGCTCTTGATGACGACCTGGCGCTGGCCCTGGATCGCATCGACCATGAGGGCACGCTGGCCGCCACCTTCCGATTCCACCAGAAGCGCAACACCATCGATCGGGTTTGCCTGCGTGGCGCGGAAATTGAGAATCCGGCCGACATCCACCAGCGGGCAGAAGGAATTGCGGATCGAGATCAGCCGCTGCGAGGCGCCGAAGGAATGGATCGCGGCGGCTTCCGGCTGGAGCGTCTCGACGATGGCGGTGAGCGGCACGACGAGCGTCTGGCCGGCGACCGTGACCACCATGCCGTCGAGGACGGCCAGCGTCAGCGGCAGGCTCATTGTGAAGACGGAGCCCTGGCCCGGCTTGGAGGAGATCGAGATGCGGCCGCCGAGCGCCTGGATCGAGCGCTTGACCACATCCATGCCGACACCGCGGCCGGAAAGGTCCGAAACCTTGTCGGCGGTGGAAAAACCGGCATGGAAGATCAGGTTGTCGATTTCCTCGTCCGACAGGTTTGCATCGGCCGCAATCAGGTCGTTGTCGATGGCCTTCTGGCGCACCCTCTCCCGGTTGATGCCCGCGCCATCGTCGGCAAGCTCGATGACGATGCGGCCCGAACGGTGTTTTGCGGTCAGGCGAACGGTGCCTTCCGGGTTCTTGCCGAGCGCTTCGCGCTTTTCCGGCATTTCGAGGCCGTGGTCGACGGCGTTGCGGATCATGTGCGTCAGCGGCTCGGCGAGCTTGTCGATGACCGTCTTGTCGACTTCGGTATTCTCGCCTTCCGTGATGAGGCGAACCGACTTGCCGGTAATATCGGCGATTTCACGAACGGTACGCGCCATGCGCTGGAAGACCGGCTTTACCGGCTGTGCGCGGATCGCCATCACCGAATCCTGGATCTCGCGGGTGAGCTGCTGCAACTCTTCGAGGCCCATATTGATCGAGGACGTGCCGTTGCTGTCGTTTTCGACGACGCTCTGCGAGAGCATTGCCTGGTTGATGACAAGCTCGCCGACAAGGTTGATCAGGCGGTCGACGCGGTCGAGATCGACGCGGATGGTCTGGCCGGCGCTGGCGGCCTGGCTGGCCTGTGCGGCGCTTGCCGCGGCAGCCTTGGCATTCTCCGCGGCGCGGCTTGCGACCTGGGAGACCTTGCTTGCGGTTTCGGCGGCAGCAAGGGCGGCGGCGGCGTCGCTTTCGATAGCGGCCTCTTCACCGTCGACAGTGCCGCTGTCGTCGAGCATCGACAGATCGAACGGCACAGGCTGCATCGGCGGCTCTTCGCCCTGCGGCGCCTCGACGGCGACCTCCTCCTCGATCGTATGGATGTCGAGATCACAGTCCCATTCGGCGAATTCGAAGACGCTGCGAACGCCATCCTCGCCCTTTTCGGTCGTCACCGAGATCTTCCAGGAGAAATAGGCTTCCTCCGGGCTCATCTTGTCGAGCGGCGGCAGGCTGTCCATGTCGCAATGGACGCTCATTTCGCCAAGGCGCGAGAGATCGCGCAGCAGCAGGACCGCTTCGTTGCCCTTGGCATAGAGATCCTTCTTCGGCTTGAAGAGAACCTGGCAGGTCGGAACGTAGTGGGCTGCCGGCTCTTCGTCGAAATCGCCGAAGGAGAACGGGATTGGCTGAAAGCCATCTTCATTGACCGCCGGGGCAGCGACTGCGGCTGCGGCTTTCGGCGCGGGGGCTTCGGCGGCGGCCGGCGCCTCGCCATTGGCCAGCGCGTCCAGCTCGCGGATCAGGGCGCGGCTGCGCGCCTCGTCGACGCTTCCGCCGTCGCGCGCTGCATTGGTCAGGTCCGCCAGCACGTCGGCGGATTTCAACATGACCTTCAGGACGTCCTGCGTGGGTTCCAGCTTGTTGGATCGAACGCAATCCAGTGTCGTCTCGAACACATGGGCGAAGGAGACGAGGTCATCGAGGCCGAATGCGCCGGCACCGCCCTTGATCGAATGCACGGCACGGAAGACGGCGTTGACCGTCTCCGGGTCGCGATCCCCGTCATTCAACTTCAAGAGACCGGATTCCAGCTCCGCGAGTTGCTCCTCGCACTCCTGGAAGAAGATCTCTTTGATTTCGTTCATATCCATCGCGGAAAATCCTCGATTTAGGCGGTTACGCGCTCGATTGCGTCGATCAGCTTGGTCGGATCGAAAGGCTTGACGATCCAGCCCGTTGCACCGGCCTGGCGGGCGCGGTTCTTCTTCTCCGCGTCGCTTTCGGTGGTCAGGACGAGGATCGGAATGGCACGGTACTTTTCGTTGCGGCGAACGCCCTCGATGAAGCCGAAGCCGTCAAGACGGGGCATGTTGATGTCGGTGACGATGACATCCGGGTTCGCGTTCTCCAGGACTTCCAGGCCCTCGATGCCGTCTTCGGCCTGGATGGTCTCGAAACCTGCATTGTTGAGGGTGACCAGAAGCATGTTCCGGATCGTCCGTGAATCATCCACGGTCAGTACTTTTTTCTTCATTGCCTAGCCTCCTGTGCCAGCAAGTGATCGATGTTCACGCCGATAAGCTGCATCGTCTTCATGAAGGAATCCGACATCTTACCGAAGGTGAAAGGCTGCTTGTCCTCTTCCCAGCTCTTGGCGCCGGCCATGAGGACCTGGGCGCAGAGCGCGCCGACCCGTTCGACCGCCGAAGCATCGATGACGAGCGGATTGCCCTTGAGAGCCATCAACTGCGCATGCAGCGCCGTCGCCTCGTTGAGATCGAGGACGGGGGCAAGGCTTAGACTTTTCTGAGCGGCTTTCTTGCTCGCCATTAGCGTGTTCCTTGTCTGCGTCTTTGCAAAACCAACATTGCATTGCCCGAAGCGACGGGCGGCTGGCTCTCATCGGAAAGCCGGCTGCGTGCCGTCGAAAACCAGTGTCTCGGCCGTCTGTTGTCCATCTCAGCCACCAAAGCCAACGGCGCGTGCCGAGAGGTATTCCAGGGGAGAAGACGGTGTTTCGCTGCGTTCCGTCGCGCGCGCCTCTGCCTGCGCGGGGCGTGCCGGGCGGCGGAGGTCGCGCTGCGACGAAACATGGAATTCGCGGATCGTACGACCGAGTTCGAGAATGACGGCGTGGAGGTCGCCGCCTGCCCCGCCGAGACGCTCCGCATCCGCGGCGTCCGCCCCGAGCGCACGGCCGGCCCGGCCGATATCGGCCGAGACCCCGTCCAGCCCTTCGGCATCGACGGCGCTTTCGCGCACGATGCCGGTGATGGCACCGTTGATGTCCTCGACCTGGCGCACGATATTGCCGATGGCATCCTGGGTGCGGTGAACGTGCTCGACGCCGGCGTCGACCTGCGCCTTGGTGCCCGTCACGAGCTGCTTGATCTCGCGCGCGGCATCGGCCGAACGCTGGGCGAGCGCGCGCACTTCCTGCGCGACGACCGCGAAGCCGCGGCCGCTGTCGCCGGCGCGGGCCGCCTCGATGCCCGCGTTGAGCGCGAGAAGATTGGTCTGGAAGGCGATCTCGTCGATCACGCCGATGATCTGGCCGATCTTTTCCGCCGAGGCCTCGATATCCGCCATCGCCGACATCGCTTCGCCGACAATGTTGCCGCTGAGCGCGACGGACTGCTGGGTGGATGCGGCGGCGGACTGGGCCTTGCGCGTTTCGCCGAGGGTCTGGCGAACGCGCTCGACGATGCTGCCGAGCGCATTGGCCGTCTCGATCAGATGGGTCGACTGTTCCGATGAACGGGCCGAGAGCGCCGTGGCGTCGGACGCCAGCGTATCGACGAGGCGATCGCTTTCGCTGGCGCGATCGGCGGCGCAGACGAGGCGTGACTGGATTTCATCGAGCGCGCCGTTCAGCGTCTCGGCAAGCTCCTGCCAGGCCTCCGGTATCTCGCCGGAAACGCGCGCGGAAAAATCGAGTTCGGACAGGCTGCGGATCGTCTCGCCGAAAACGCGGTCGAGTTCGGCGCGATCCTCGCGGCGCTGTTCGCCGAGCGCCCGCTGGTGGGAATGGCGCAATTCGTTGAAGCGCAGGGAGACGCCGATCTCCACATCGACCATCGCCGTGCGCAGGAAGGCAGAGACCAGCTCGGTCAATTCCTTGCGGCGGGCCTTGCCCCCGCCGAGGATGGATTTCGGCCAATATTCCTCGATGAGACCGGTGACGACCGTCTCGAGCACGACCGAGTGACCGGCGATGCGCCAGCGCGGGTCCAGGCCCATCTGGCTTTCGGTATCGGCAAGAACCTTGACCCGCTCGGCATAGAGCCCGTCGAAGCGCGCATCGGTGAGTACGCTCCAGTGTGAGCTCTGGAGGTCGTGCAGGCGGTCGATCTGGCGCTCGCTCTGGAAGTGGCGGGCGGCGGCAGGGAAGGTCTGGAAACGCTGGAAGAGGTCACGCAACGCCGTTTCGACATGCCGTTCGAGCGTCTGGCGATGGCGGCGCAGAACGTCGCCCTCGGCGCTATCCATCCCGGCAAAACGCAAACGGTCGCGCAGGCTGCTTGCCTGTCCCGTTCGTGCCTGTTCTGCCGGCATTTCCTGCACCAGTCTTCTCCCAAATCAACGATGCCCGGTTACCCGAAATGGACGACCGGCTGAATTTTCATGGAGAAGAGGTTGGCTGGCCAAGCCGTGCTCACGCGGCGGCGTGCGCCTTGGAGCCAGCGCATGAGGATGCCAACCGTCGATCCATGATCAAATTCGGTGAAACTCGAATACCGGCTCGGTTCCGGTACGGCGGTTCGGCATCATGCCTGGGTGAGAAACGGCGAATTTCCCATTCCGACGCGTAGAGCAATGTTTATGGTTAATTCCTTGCCTGAAGGTTAATAATCCCTACCTTGCTTCTGGCCTTGCTAAAATTAACACGATCCGACGTTGCGCAAGCCACGGACAAGCTCGCCTGGGTAGTGTACCCGCATGGCTGGCAATGACGCCAGGGAGAACAGGCAATGATTGTTCTGGGACTGGGCGCCGCGGTGATTGCTTGCGCAACGCTGATGGCGATTTATCTTCTTCTCGATATCCAAGCGGGGCGTGCATCGGCCAAAGCCCGGGTTTTCTGATCCCCCGGCGATATCTTCCCCAAGAGCCCTTGCTTTCCCCAAAACGGCTGCCAGATTCAGCACTGACAGAATGATACTGTCAAAGGGAGCACAATATGGGCATTGAAAGCGTTCTGGTTTTCCTCATCGTCGGCGCCATTGCGGGCTGGCTCGCAGGCCTCATCGTCTCGGGCTTCGGTTTCGGGCTTGTCGGCAATATCGTGGTCGGCATCGTCGGTGCCTTCATCGCCGGTTATCTCTTCCCGGCAATCGGCATCAGCCTCGGCAGCGGTCTTGTCGCCGCCATCATTCATTCCACGATCGGCGCGGTGATCCTGCTCGTGCTCATCAAGGTCATCAAGCGCGCCTGATTGCACTGTCGAATACCGAAGGCCGTGGCGGCTTCCCGCCACGGCCTTTTTTCAGTTCACACTGACCGGCTTCGAGCGCATGCGCGAGACCGTCTCGCGCTCCGCCCGCTTGCAGCGCATCGGCGGCAGGCCGCGATCCATCAGCGCCATGTCCTCCAGCACCATGTCCCCCATCTTCTTGAAGGCGCTGTCGAGCGCACCGGCCCGATGCGCCGAACGCACGAAACCGGGAAGGCTGCGCACCGGATGGTCCGGCGGCAGCGGCTCCTGCGGATAGACATCGCTCGCCGCAACGATATGGCCGGACCGAACGGCAGCCATCAACGCATCGAAATCCACGACATCCGCCCGGCTGAGCAGGATGAAGGCCGCGCCCTTGCGCATGGAGGCGAAGGCCTCGGCACCGAGGAACTGCTTGTTCTCGCTCGTCACCGCCGCGACGACGAAGACGAAGTCGCTCAGCGCCAGAACCTCGGATAGCGACGCCGGATCGACACCCGCCTCGCGCAGCATGGAAGGCGGCAACCAGGGATCGAAGACCCGGATCTTCGCGCGGAAGCCGGATAGAACCCGGTTCAGCGCCCGGCCGAGATCACCGAAACCGACGATACCGATCTGCGAGCCCGAAAGAAGGCGCGCCGAACCGTTGCCCTCCCCGCCCCACAGCTCGCGGCCCTCGCGGAAGGCGACGTCCGCATCAATGATCCCACGGGCAAGGTTCAGCGCCATGGCAAGACCAAGCTCGGCAACCGGCTCGGCAAACACCTGCCCCGTCGTCACGACATGGATGCCGCGCTCGAACAGGATCTCGTAGGGCATGTTGTTGAGGAGGTTGCTTTCGACGTTCAGGATGGAGCGCAGGCCTGGCATGCGCGCCAGCGTCTCGGCCGAGAGCGGCGGCTGGCCGAGAATGTACCGCGCCTTCGAGAGCACGCCATCGCCAAGTCCGGCAATGTTTTCCGGGTCCGCCTCGACGATGCGGTAGGTGCGGCGAAGCTCGGCCTCGGCGGCCGGGGTAAAGATGAGGTCGAGCGTGCGCGGCTCGGGCGCGCTGATTACCAGCGGCAGGGTTTCGTCGGTCATGGCTCCTCCTGGTCGGCTTCGACCAAGTGGTAGCACGGACGCCGCCGGCGGCAACCCCTGCCGATTACCAGTTCATGCCACGCAGCGAGCGCTCGCGGGAAAGCGGCGTGCGCGTACCGCTGAACGTCACGCCGTTCTGCTCGCAGACATAGACGTTGCGCGGCATCCAGCGCGAGTTGCTGGAGCTTGGCGGAACCTCCACCTTCAGCTCGCAAACCACCGGATTCTTGTCGCTGTACTCCTCGGTGGCATCGGAGGGCACGACGCCGGGAAGATCCTTGAAGGCCTGCGCCTGACCGCCGGACACCGACATCAGGACAGCCAAAACGGCAAGCGAGGTTCGTGCTATCATCATCATTTCCGGCAAGGCCGGCCTTCCGCATTCTCAAATGAGGTACCGCAGGCAGGCAACATGCGCTATAGGCCTGCGGACGTTCAGACAGCTTAGATGGGGTTTTTCATGGCAAGTACAATCCGGTATCACGAAGGCGACATTTCGGCAGTCGACGCTGCCCGCTATACCGGCGCCATCGCCATCGACACCGAGACGCTTGGCCTCATCCCGCGGCGTGACCGCCTTTGCGTGGTGCAGCTTTCGCCGGGCGACGGCACGGCGGATGTCATCCGCATCGCCGCCGGCCAGAAGCAGGCGCCGAACCTCGTCGCCATGCTGGAAGACCCGACCCGCCAGAAGATCTTCCACTACGGCCGCTTCGATATCGCCGTGCTGTTCCACACCTTCGGCGTCACCACCACCTCGGTCTTCTGCACCAAGATCGCCTCGCGCCTGACCCGTACCTATACGGACCGCCACGGTCTCAAGGACAATCTCAAGGAAATACTCGAGGTCGACATTTCCAAGCAGCAGCAGTCCTCCGACTGGGCGGCTGAAACGCTTTCCCAGGCGCAGCTCGAATATGCGGCCTCGGACGTGCTGCACCTGCACGCCCTGCGCGACAAGCTCATGGCCCGCCTCGTGCGCGACGGCCGGCTTGCCCATGCGGAAGCCTGTTTCACCTTCCTGCCGACCCGCGCCAAGCTGGATCTGCTCGGCTGGGACGAGACCGACATCTTCGCCCACAGCTGAGCGAAGCGCCCGGATCGGGCGCAAACAGGCTTAACGCTCGGTTAACAGCATCGGCATTATCCTTCCGGCAAGACCGGAGATTGCCATGCTGACACCCTTGCAAAGCGCACAGTCCACTGCCGCCGTTTCGGCAATGCAGTCGATCGTTGAGACGCTTGAGGATCGCCGCCGCGAAGACGCGGAAAAGGCGAGCGGGCGCAAGAACGACGACACCCGCGAGCAGACGCACCTGCAATCGGACGATACCGCGCGCCAGGCCAATGCCCGCATCAACGAACATTTCTTCGGCAGCAATTCCCGCGGCGCCGATACGCTCGCCAAGCTCATCTCGCGGTTCAGCGATACGCTCGGCATCGCCCAACAGGAGGGTGAGAACACTCGCGCCTTCGCCCAGCGCCTCGCCGACAGGCTCACCCTCGTCGATGCCGTCAGACTGCCGGGCAAGGGCAGCACGCTCAGCGTCTCGCTCCGCTCGCTCGGTACGACGCTGTCGGCCGTAAAGGAGGCGATGAGCGGCCCCTCGGACGATGCCGCCGCCAATCTCGTCGCCCGCCTCGCCCTGACGACGGGCGTCCTGCCGGGCGAGAACGAGGCGGATGCCGACTTCGAGCTGCGCCTCTCCACCATGCTGACGCGTCAGCGCGGCGAACTGCCGACAGACGTCACGACGCTGGAAGAGAAATCCGGCCTGTCAGATCTCGGCCTCAAGGCCGCCGACCTCATCGCCGCGATCCGCAATCCCTACGGTGCCGAAGCCGAGCGCGTGAAGGAAGCGCTGGCCGAGAAGGCCAGCGAGGAAAAGGCGCTGACGCCGGAAATGCGAAAAATCCTCGCCCGGCTCGAGGACACGGCGAACCCGAAGACGATCGAGGAATTGAAGCTCGAGCGCACCAGGCGCGACCCGACGCGGATCGAGGACGCGCAAACCCGTGGAGAGCGCGAGGAAACGATCCGCGACCTGGAAGCAGGCGAAAAGCTTGAAGACATAAAGGCGCTTCAGGACGCCGTCGGCCGTGCCCATGACGACGCGACAACGGGCCGGGCAGACGGCAAGAAACCTGTCGACGCGCTCGACACGATCCAGCTCCTGGCCGCCGGCGCCGAGGCGACGGAAGCCTCCGAAATGGCAGCCGCGAAATCCGGCGAGGACCAGTCCGCGAACAAGGATGCTCCTGCCGAAACCAGCGGCGAGGCGCTTCACAACCTCGATGCGGCAAGCATACGCGAGCAGCAGGAACGCGAAGAGGCGAAGAAGGACATCTTCGCGCTGCGCGTCGACGACAACGGTATCTACGATCTCATCACCCGCCAGCTCGTCGCCTGACGGCTACGGCTTTTTACGGACGATGCCGAGCCTTGCCATGACTTCAGGGGGAATGGCGTAGCGGCGGATCGCGTCTTTCTGGCTGCGCAGGCCGCACATTTCCCGTGTGATGAAGAAGGCCCAGACCTTGTCGGCGGCATCGTTGAGAAGGTCTTCGCGTTCCGCTACGCCGCAGCCCGCGGCAAGGCGCTCGGACAGCAACGCCAGCGCCTTCTCCACCTTCAGTCCGTGCCGGCCGAGCGAGTCAGCCCGCTCAGACATCAGTTCGTATTCGAGGATATTGAGCCCCGTCTCCTTCGTGAAGGAAGGGGCGAGCGCCTGCGGTGGACGAACCGTCATCTCTCGTCTCCAGTCATGGATACAAGATGGAGCGGCAAACGCCCGATCGCAAGAGCATCAGGCGGCGCGGGCGCGCACCTGTTCGAAGGTCCAGTCGACAAGAAGCGTGCCGTCGCGCCAGACCGGTTGCAGCCGGTTTTCGCGGCCTGCGAGCTGGTCGATACGTGCGCCTTCGAGGCCGCTGTAGCTTTCGACCACCGCCTGCCGGCCGGCCTTCGAGGCCTTGAGGTTCATGGTGGCCGGACGCTTGTATACATCGTGCCAGACGCCGGCCATGTCCTGCCGGGCATTGGCCTTCATGGCGAAGGAATAGGTGTCGCGGTTGACCCGCTGCAGCAGCCCCGCGCCCATGCCGAAGGCGATGTTTTCGGCGGAAAAGCCGAAGGCCTCCAGCCGGCCGAGAATGAGGCCGATATCGGCCGGCGAGATGCCGTCGCCCTGGATGACGCGCACGCTGTTGTCGAGCACCTTGTAGCCCTTGGCGTTGAGGTGCGTGCCGAAGGCATAGGCGAGCTGGCGCACGACCTGCACCGGCGTTTCCACCGGATCGCCGCTGTCCGGCCTGACGACGAGCGTGCCGCCGGCGGTCTGCACCCGCGCCTTGAGCTGCTTGCCCCAGATCTCCGCAACGGCATTGTTGATGTCGTAGCTGTCGGAGACCACGGCATAGAGGCCCTTGCTGCCGAACTTGTCGATCATGTTGCCGTAGGCTTCTGCCTCACGCTCCTGCCCCCAGGAGGTCATGGTCGAGTGCTCGGACGCCGGGATCGAGAAGCCGGCCATTTCCGCGCCGTAGTAGCGGCGGGCATAGAGCACCGCGCTCATCGTATCCGTGCCCATGAAATTGACGAGATGCGCGCTGCCGCCGATGCCCGCCTGCTCGAAACTGCTCGTGCCGCGCGCGCCGAAATCGTGCAGGCGGAAAGGCAGGACCGCGGCCGGATCGTCGCAGGTCTTTTCCAGGATCGGCTGGATGATCTGCTTCACCTTGCGCGAGTTGGAGGCGACCGTGCTCGGATACCAGATGGCCCGCAACAGCGCGGTCTCAATATAGGAAGCCAGCCAGTAGCAGGCAGGATCGGTATTGACGACCTGCACGACCGGCACGCCGCGCCGCACCAGCGTGCCTTCCGGCAGCGCCTCGATGAGGAGCGGCAGGAAGCCCCCATGCGTCTTGACGATATGCGTCCAGCCTTCCCGGTTGAACGGCAGGCCGTGCGCCGTGACGAAAGCCTCGGCCTCGTCCACATCCGCCATCGTCACCGGTTTCGACAGATATTCCTTGAGGAACATCTGCAGGCCGTAGAACAGCACCTCCGCGTGATCGGAATGGCCGCGTGCCTCGACATAGGAGGAAATGGCCCGGGTCTCCGGCGGATATTGCAGATAGTGGCTGAACTTGTAGCTGTCGGTATTGAGGATGAGGTTGGTGAGGTTCATCAAGGGTCTCCGCCGCATCCGCAGCCCACAAACCACCGCCGGCCAACAGTGCCGGCAAGATTTACGCGAGCCGAGCATAAGGGGCAAGAGGCGTGATTGACCGGAAATTTCGCCCCCCCCGGATACTGCGTATGCGAGGGTTTTCAGCAACCGTTAGCATTTGGTTAACCATAAAATGCCATTTGTAAGGCTAGGAGATTGTTCGGAGTAACGGGGTTCCCGTCCGGCACAGTTCGCAGTCCAGTGCTTTGCCGGTCTACCCTGCCGCCTCTCGCATGACTGCCGGTTCAACGGACCGAAAGCTCATCACCTTGCAGCGTCGCGCATGATGCGCCATCCGACGGACGATGGAACATTGGCAGGCCTTGCGATGCGGATGGCATCGGCGATGACGGACAGGAGGCGGGCATGCTGCAGCGTGTGGCAACGACGAGCGGGATAATGCAGCCCCTCCCCCAGGCGAGCGTTTCTGCCGATGCCGCCGCCAGGCCGCAATTGTCCGCCGCCGCGCTCGCCAATCTCAAGGCCGAGGTGCTGCTACGTCTCATCGAGACCATGCTGAAGCACATGCCGCGCACGACAGAGGCCACAGCAGGCCGCGACCTGCTCGAAACGCTGCTTTCCGCGTTGAAGACCATGCCCGGCCGGGAGGGCGAAAACGCCCGCAAGCTCGCCGACATCATCGCCAAGCTGCCGCCGGAGCTTCGCCCGAGCGTCGAAAAACTCATCGGCACCGTACTCTCTGCCATGTCGACACGCAGCCTCATCGAGATCGTGCGCAATCCGAACGGGCCGGAAGCCCTGAAACTCGCCCATATGCTGGCGACCAATCTCGACCTCGACGGCCCTCCCACCACAGGCGCGGAGCGCCAGCTAAGGCCGGTCGGACTGACCGCCCAGCAGCTTGCCGCCGTTGGCCGCCACGGCACGCAGCAGGCCGTGCAGACGGCGCAGATGCTGGGCGACGCCCGTCTTCTCCAGACCACGCTGAAGCGTATCTTCGATCTCGACGGCAACAGCAAGCCGCGCGCGCTGCCCGGCCAGACCGCAGAGGGCGGCGCGGACCGCCAGGCATCGGCCGGCGCGATCCGTTCGCTGACCGGCGCAAGACTGCCGGCCGAAGCGCAGTTCCCGGCACAGGCCGCCAAGGCGAGCAGCCAGCAGCCCGTGGAAGCGCCCCGGGCGGCGCTCCGCCACAATGGCAATGCCGAGGACGTACAGGTTGCGACATCGAAGCGCGATGCGCTGCCCGAAAGGATGCAGGGCGCCAATGCCGCCGGACAGGCGCTGGCCCGCACCGTGCTGGAAGCCGTCGCGCGCGACGTTTCCCCCGCTGTCCTGATGCGCGCGGTCGCCCATCTGGCCGCAAACCTCTCGCCCGAGGAAGCCACCTTCCTTCGCACGCTGCTCGAACGCCCGTTCGATCCGGCAATGGAAGATGAACTGGCGCTGATCGTGCGCGAACAGATCGAAGACGGCGCGGAAGAAGGCGGCGATACCCAGGCCGCGGCGCGGCTCCGCAAGGCGGGTCCGCAGGCAGCCCAGCCGCTCGCGTTGCACGGTGCCGTCGCGGACGGGGACGAGGCGCTGCCATTGCCCCAGGCGAAAGACGCGGCCCAGCTCGCCGCCGCCCAGGCTGGCAAGCTGGGCACCGACACCACCTCGCCGTCATCGCTCCTGCAGCAACCGGCAACGGAACGAGCCGAGGCGCTGCCGCTGCCGCAGGCGCGGGACGCAACGCTGCTCGCTGCCGATGCGACGCCCGAGAAGCTGCTTGCGACAACCGTGCTGCGCGAGGGCGTGCCGCTTGCCTTCGTGCCCTACCTGCCGGCCGAGGAGGATGTCGTCTGGCCGGATTCCCGCGAGGCGGAAAAGGACGAGGCAGCGGACGACGACCAGACGGGCGAGGAAGGCGGCGAGCCGGCGGACGACGACCCGGACCACGAACCCGTCGAGGAAGAGCCCGAGACCGCCGACATGGCGCGCCGGCGCGAGAAGGCGGCAGAGATGGTCGGCGTCATGGAACCCGGCCTCGTCTTCTATCAGAAGCTCGGCGACTACTGGACCTGACAGCCTGAAAATCTCGCAACGAAAAAAGCCCGCGGAGATCGCTCTCCGCGGGCTTCTTGGTTTCAAGCAAGCAAGGCTTACTCGGCGTTGTTGCGGTTCTTCAAAGCCGCGCCGAGGATGTCGCCGAGCGAAGCGCCGGAGTCGGACGAACCGAACTGTGCGACTGCTTCCTTCTCTTCAGCGATTTCGAGCGCCTTGATCGAAAGCTGGATCTTGCGATCCTTCTTCGAGAAGCTCAGGACGCGGGCGTCGATGGTCTGGCCGACCGAGAAACGCTCCGGACGCTGTTCGTCACGGTCACGCGACAGATCGTTGCGGCGGATGAACGCCGTGAGATCTTCGTGGTTGACGAGCTTCACTTCGATGCCGCCATCGTTGATTGCGATGACTTCAGCCGAAACAACGGCGTTCTTGCGCAGGTCGCCGGACGTGGCAGCATCGCCAACCGCATCGCGGCCGAGCTGCTTGATGCCGAGCGAGATGCGCTCCTTGTCGACGTCCACATCCAGAACGACTGCCTTGACGACGTCGCCCTTGTTGAACTCTTCGATGACCTGCTCGCCCGGACGGTTCCAGTCGAGGTCCGAAAGGTGCACCATGCCGTCCACGTCGCCTTCGAGGCCGATGAACAGACCGAACTCGGTCTTGTTCTTGACTTCGCCTTCGACTTCCGTGCCAGCCGGGTGGCTGTGCGCGAATGCCTGCCACGGGTTCTCGAGAGTCTGCTTGAGACCGAGCGAGATGCGGCGCTTCGTCGGGTCGACTTCGAGAACGACCACGTCGACTTCCTGGCTCGTGGACAGGATCTTGCCGGGGTGAACGTTCTTCTTCGTCCAGGACATTTCGGAGATGTGGATCAGGCCTTCGATGCCCGGCTCCAGCTCGACGAACGCACCGTAGTCGGTGATGTTTGTAACCGTACCGGAGATCTTCTTGCCGGTCGGGTACTTCGTGCCGATGCCATCCCACGGATCCGACTCGAGCTGCTTCATGCCGAGCGAGATGCGGTGAGTTTCCTGGTTGATGCGGATGATCTGAACCTTGACCTGCTGGCCAATGGACAGGATTTCCGACGGATGGTTGACGCGGCGCCAGGCCATGTCGGTGACGTGCAGCAGGCCGTCGATGCCGCCGAGGTCAACGAACGCACCGTAATCGGTGATGTTCTTGACGACGCCGTCAACAACCTGGCCTTCTTCGAGGTTCTGAACGATTTCAGAACGCTGCTCGGCACGGGACTCTTCGAGGACCGTACGGCGCGAGACAACGATGTTGCCGCGACGCTTGTCCATCTTGAGGATTTCGAAGGGCTGCGGGTTGTGCATGAGCGGCGTGACGTCGCGGATCGGACGGATGTCGACCTGCGAACGCGGCAGGAAGGCAACGGCGCCGTCGAGATCGACGGTGAAGCCACCCTTGACCTGGTTGAAGATGACGCCTTCGACGCGCTCGCCAGCTTCGAACTTGACTTCGAGCTTGGCCCAGCTCTCTTCGCGGCGAGCCTTTTCGCGCGAAAGAACGGCTTCGCCAAGCGCGTTTTCGATGCGCTCGACATAGACTTCGACTTCGTCGCCGACCTTCAGCGTGCCGTCCTTCGACTTCGCGCCGAATTCCTTCAGCGGAACGCGACCTTCGACCTTGAGGCCGACGTCGACGATGGCGACGTCCTTTTCGATCGCCGTAACGATACCCTTGGCAACATAGCCTTCGGCGAGATCGTTAGAGGCGAAGGATTCCTGCAGAAGGGCTGCGAAATCTTCGCGCGTGGGGTTTGCTTGAGACATTGAAACTCCTGGTGTGCTTCTTGAGCACGGGCGCCGGGGGTTAGTGTTGATGAAGAGCAAAACAATGTCCGCTGCCCTTGGGCAGCAAATCCGGCGCGGGGACAGACTTTGCTCTTATATTGTGCAACTCCGGACGGAAAACCGCTTCCGCGGCTTTCCAGGAATTACGATCGCTTAAGCGCGGCGTCGATGAACGATTTTGCCGTCGAAAACGCCGCCTCTATACTCATTTCCGACGTATCGAGCAAGTGCGCATCGTCAGCCGGCTTCAGCGGACTGTCGGCACGGCCCATATCGCGCTCGTCGCGCCGGCGGATATCATCGAGAATCGTCTCGAAATCGGCCACGCCGCCGCCGGCAAGGATTTCATCGTGGCGGCGCCTGGCGCGCACTTCCGGGGAAGCCGTCACATAGAGCTTCACCGCCGCAGCCGGGCAGACGACCGTTCCGATATCGCGCCCGTCAAGCACCGTGCCGGGCTCGCGCGCCGCAAAGCCGCGCTGCGCCTCGACCAGCGCGCGGCGCACGGACGGCATGACCGCGATCCTGGATGCCGCCTCGCCGATGGCATGGGCGGAAAGGATCGAGCGGTCGAGACCGGCAAGATCAAGGTTCCGCGCCACTTCAGCGGCAACGGCCTCGTCGTCGAGCGGCAGACCGCGATCGAGGAGCGCCTTGGCCGTTGCGCGGTAGGTCAGGCCCGTATCGAGATGATGGAAGCCGTATTGTTCGGCAATGCGGCGCGACAGCGTGCCCTTGCCGGCAGCAGCGGGACCATCGATGGCGATCGTGAATGTCATCAGCCGGCCTTTACGTCGGAAAGTTCGATCTTCGCGCCAAGCCCGGTCATCAGGCTCATGAATTCGGGGAAGCTCGTGGCGATCATGGTGGCGTCGTCCACCGTCACGGGATGTTCCGAAACCAGCCCCATGACGAGGAAGCTCATGGCGATGCGGTGGTCGAGATAGGTTGCAACGGCGCTGCCTGCGGCATTGCCCAGGCCCTTGCCATCCGGGCGCCCGCGCACGACGAGCGAGGTTTCGCCCTCGTCGCAATCGACGCCATTGAGCTTCAGGCCGTCCGCAACGGCCGAAAGACGGTCGCTTTCCTTGACGCGCAGTTCCTCGAGCCCGTTCATGACGGTGGCGCCCTCGGCAAAGGCGGCTGCGACCGCAAGCACCGGATATTCGTCGATCATCGACGGCGCACGATCTTCCGGCACCGTCACGCCCTTCAGCGCGGAGGAGCGCACGCGCAGGTCCGCCACGTCCTCGCCGCCGGCAAGGCGCGCATTGAGGATCTCGATGTCAGCGCCCATTTCCTGCAGCGTCAGGATGAGGCCGGTGCGGGTGGGGTTCATCAAGACGTTGAGGATCGTGACATCAGAGCCCGGCACCAGCAGCGCGGCGACCAGCGGGAAGGCCGTCGAGGACGGATCACCCGGCACGTCGATGACCTGGCCCGTCAGCTTGCCGCGGCCTTCGAGCCGGATCGTGCGCACGCCGTCCGCATCGGTCTCAACGGTGAGGTTGGCGCCAAAGCCCTGCAGCATCTTTTCGGTATGGTCGCGCGTCATGACCGGCTCGATGACCGTGGTGATGCCCGGCGTGTTGAGGCCGGCGAGCAGGACGGCCGACTTGACCTGCGCCGAGGCCATCGGCACGCGATAGGTGATCGGCGTCGGGGATTTCGGCCCGCGCAGCGTCACGGGCAGGCGGTCGCCGTCGGCGGACGTCACCTGCACGCCCATTTCGCGCAGCGGATTGAGGACGCGGCCCATCGGGCGGCTGGTCAGCGACGCGTCGCCGATGAAGGTGGAGGCGAAATCATAGACGCCGACGAGGCCCATAGTGAGGCGGCAGCCGGTGCCGGCATTGCCGAAATCCAGCGGCGCCTCGGGCGCCAGCAGCGCGCCATTGCCGACTCCGTTGATGATCCAGGTGTCGCCTTCCTTGCGGATCTTGGCGCCCATGGCCTGCATCGCCTTGCCCGTATTGATGACGTCCTCGCCCTCGAGCAGGCCCGTGATGCGCGTCTCGCCGCTGGCAAGGCCACCGAACATGAAGGAGCGGTGCGAAATCGACTTGTCGCCAGGGATGCGAACGGTTCCGGACAGGCCGGAGGATTTGCGGGCAGTTGCGGGCCGTGCGCTGGCGCCGTGCGACATGGACGTCTTCCTTGTAATTCACGGCTCCCCGGCGGGATCGCCCGGGGAGAACGCGGGCTTGCTATCACAAACGATTTAAAGCGTCATCATCCTGTCGGAAACAATCCCGATTCGATCCATCTGCATGCATCCGAACGCCGGGAACCCATCCTCCACAAGTTAGGCTTTGACAGGATTGCGCAAGACGATTAAGGGGACCGGCTAATCATTTTCCCCTTCAACGCGCCGGAATTCCGGCCACGCCGGAAACGAACGGCACCTTAGAGGTTTTGACAGTGGTAAAACCGGAACTCGGAACAAAACGCATCGATCCGGAAACGGGCAAGAAGTTCTACGACCTGAACCGCGATCCGATCGTTTCCCCTTATACGGGCAAGTCCTATCCGCTCTCCTTCTTCGAGGAAACCTCGGCGGCGGCGATCCTTGAAAAGGAAGAGGAAGAGGATCCCAACGAAGTCGATACGGAGAACACGGAAGTCGAACTCGTATCGCTCGAAGAGGCCGACGAGGACGCAGCAGGCGGCGACGACCTGCCGGATCTCGGCGACGACGACGTTGAAATCGACGGCGACGACGACGACACGTTCCTGGAGCAGGACGAAGACGACGACGATGACGACATGAGCGACCTCATCGGCGTCACCGGTGACGAAGACGAAGCATAAGAGTTTGATTTTCCGGCCGGTTTAAAAAAAATCGGCCGGATTTCATTTTACGGCTTGCTATCTCCGGGGACCGCAAGTAATAAGCCGCTCATCGAACGGCAACGCCGCTTCGGTTCCCGGAAACCGGCCTCGCCGGACCCGTTATGGGGCTATAGCTCAGCTGGGAGAGCGCTTGCATGGCATGCAAGAGGTCAGCGGTTCGATCCCGCTTAGCTCCACCAAACCTGACAAATTTCATTTTATTGATCTGATTTTATTTTCGAATTAGCGGCAGCTAAAACGATCTGCGTACCCATCCGCGTACCCAACTTGCGCACCCTGTCCATAAAGTCCTAGTTTCAAATATGGGTTACGGGGAACCTCTCTTCTTGGTCGAGTCGACGCGCTCCCCGGCAATCTAAATTTGAACAAGCCCTTCCAACACTGATGTGGGGACTGCCGTGCCGAAGCGAACTCGATCTCACGAACTAGAAGACGAGTCGTTCGACCGCTTCAAAGTCGCATTACCCAAGAGATGGGTTTGCCGTGAGAAGGATCGCGATTATGGCGTCGATCTGGAAGTGGAGATATTCGATGATGCAGGCTGTGCGACGGGCTTAATGTTCTACGTGCAGCTGAAGGCTACTGACGATGCCGCACTCGAGCGAAAAGTGATCATTCAAGTTGACCGCCTAGATTATCTTGCCGCACTCGGAATGCCTTCAATTATTGTCAGATACTGCGCGAGCACCGAGCGTATGTTCTGGACATGGAATTTCAATGCAATCCGAAAAGCCAAACCCGACGCAGAAACGGTCACCGTTTCATTCGAGACTGAATGGCTATCGGGAACCCCCATTACAATCGAAGGCACTCTAATAAAGCTTCGTAGACTCAGGGAAGCAAATCGAAACGAAAAATTCCCGTTGTCTGGTAGCTATAATTTGCCATTTGGAAAACAACTTGTCGCGGAAGCGGCATTATCTTCTGCCGTCAATGGCCTGTCATTCTTTATTTCCACAAACCATTCTTCGTCAGAACTCCATCTTACCGCTTCTTTTACGGAAGATGAATTGGTTATTGCTCTTGATCCAATCGGCTTCCTCGCAATTCCTATCCCACGCTTCCGGCGCGAGGATGTCTCGCAGCTTTTGGCATTCGGACTGGTGGCAGTGTTGGAACGAATGGCTTTTCATGAGCGTGCGGCTACTGCCGCTCGTCTATGCCTCGGTTTTGATTTGATTTCCGATAGCGTGTCTCGCGAGCTTGCACACATCGCTTGCCTGACCCTCAAGGCGACCCCAATTGAGGCTGCTGAGTTGGCAATCAAGTGTGGGCTCCACACTCAACAGGACCACGCGTACGCGATATTTGTCACTGATTTGCAGCTATCCGGTGCGGGTCGCGGCGCCATTGCTGAAGCTTTGGACAGGTTTCTCAGGGCCGCCGCAAGTGCGCATGTCGGCTCATCCAAAGCAGCCGCGCTGTACTCACTCGGCAACGTGTATGCGAACAATGGACAGTACGCGAGAGCGATCGCTGCCTTCAATGCAGCCCGTAAAGCTTGGAAGAGATACCTCGCCGCGCCATACTTCCTAAACGAAATAGGCGGCGCATGTTTTCTTGCTCGAAAATTTCGATGCGCAACGGCAGCTTACCGTGCGGCTCTTGAGCTTGAATACGACGAAAATATCGCCTTCTGCTTAGCAGACTCGCTTTTGTTTTCAGGGGCTTTTGACGAGTCCGTAAGGGTGATGGCGCACATTATCGCAAGCGACGAGGACACTCGCGCAAGTGAGGCACGCCTCAAGGTTAGGATTGCGCGTTGGCTATCCGAATTGAAATTGGATCACCCATCGATTGACGTGAGTGTGTTTTCAGAATTGGCTGGGGCCGCCGAAACTTCCAATGATCATGAGACGCGGTACTTGGCGGCATTGATGGTTGCCTTCATTCTGTATTCAAATGCAACCTGCTGGTCATATGCCATCCAAGCCAGCCTAACTTGCTGCCAAACTGACGAAATTCTAGACGTCCTAGTTTGCGCAAACCTAGCTCAAGGCGTTGACCCATACGCTATCTGCCGTGAGCTCCTGCTGGAGCTTGTAGATACTGAAAATGAACTCAAGGAGATTGATGCGCTGGCGATTCGAGCAGGAGAAATCGTCAAGGACAGAGGGAAGACGCCCTATCGAGCACGGCTACTAAACGATGACGGATCGATTGCCGCTGTTGGTGAGTTTTGAAACTATTACCCTGCCTCCAAGTGCACCATGCGGTCGGTATAGGTGGAAAAATGTGGGGAGGGGCACGAACGGGATTTCTCAGCCATCGCCCATCAGGAGCTTCGCAGGATGCGAAACACGCTGGACCGGCTCATCTTCAATTGAGCAGCGATCTCATCCGGTTTGGTCCCCTCAGCCTTTAGGCGGATGACGTCTTCGCTCTTGCGCCGCGCCGTAGGTGCTCGGCCTTGATACCTGCCTTCGGCCTTGGCCTTGGCAATCCCTTCCCGCTGGCGCTCCAGCATCAATTCCCGCTCGAACTGCGCGATGGAAGCAAGAAGGTTCAGCATGAGCTTGCCGTGCGGAGTGCCAGTGTCCAAGTTCAGCGCAAGAACCCGCAGTTCCACGCCCTTTGACGCGCAGGTGCGACTGATAGCGTTGCCGGTGTGCATCTATCGGCGTTCGCTGGCCTGTTGCGATCCCGGCGAAGAGCTTGCCCTCGCTCTCCCTCGCAGCTTCATAGACGGCCTCCCCCTGCCTGTCAGTGGCCACGGCTTTGCCGATAATCTCCTCGACGCGATGCATGATGTAGGCGTCCAAGCCTTCCTCTTCATCTTCAGTCGTCGCGGACCTGCAGAGCGCCGCCAACTTCGCCGCTTCCTTGCGGAGGTCCTGCGGGTTCCCTTGGGGATTTCGTGCGACCTCTATCCGGCCCTGCAACTCAGCCACCACAGCCCACTTCTGCCGATTGGCTTCCGTCAGGCTGTCGGTTTCGAGAGTGTGCTTGAGCTTGGAAGCCCCCAAAGTTGCCCTGAGGTCTCGGGGAACCGCCACGACAACGCGCCATTTCGCGCCGTGTTGCTCAAGGTATCGCTTGTCGCTTTTTGCTGGTCTTGCCACTTCAAATCGTCCGGTGCGTACCCAATTACGTACCCAAGGCGACCCTTGGAACTCATTGGTTACACTTAACTATTTGAAACGAAAAGCACAACACCCCTTGGTTTTCGTACCCCGCTTAGCTCCACCAAACCTTCCCTTCAGGCAGAACAGATAGACGGCGACCGGTTTTACGGCTGTTCGCGCGTACCGGGGGCGGCCTCGCGTTGGTCGGCGTCTTCCAGGTCGGTTTTCACGATGAAGGCGTCGTTGTGCTGGCGGACGGCTTCGCGCAGCGCGGCAAGGTTCGGCACATCGTCGCCCTCGATCTCGCCGTTGCCCCGATCTATCTCGCGCTCCGCCTGATACCAGTGGTCATCGGGCTTGCCTTCCGGCGCCCCTTCCTGCTGCCAGAGTGCGTAGGCGCGCTTGCGGATTTTGTCTTCGCGTTCGTCGGTCATGGACGTGCTCCCATTCCTGTGCCCGACAAACGGACAGTCCTGCCGAATGTTCCCTGCTTGCGCAGTTCAGGGACCGCGAATAAGCATGGCTTCTCAGGCGTCTCACGCATGGACGCAGGCTTGTCGGGGGACAATATGAGCTTTACGGAAACGACGACCACCTCCTGGTTCTCCAGGCTGAAGGGCGCGCTAATCAAGATCGTCGTCGGCTTCATCCTGCTGATCGCCTGCATCTGGCTGCTCTTCTGGAACGAAGGCCGCTCCGTGAAGACCTATCGCGCGCTCGTCGAAGGTGCGGGCCTCGTCGTCTCCGTGGACAATGGCAATGTCGATCCGGTCAATGACGGCAAGCTCGTGCATGTTTCCGGGCCCGTGAAGCCGGTCGGCGTGCCGCAGGACGATGTGCTCGGCATTTCGGCGGAGGGCGCGGCCGGCCTCGAGCGCATAGTCGAGATGTACCAGTGGGTCGAAACCTCGAAATCCGAGACGCGCAAGCAACTCGGCGGCAGCGAGGAGACCGTCACCACCTACTCCTATCACAAGGAATGGAAGCGCAACGAAGTCGGCTCCGGTAGCTTCCGCCAGTCGGGCCACGACAATCCGCAAAAGCCGATCAACGACGCGAGCTTTGCCGTTCCCTCCGCGACGATCGGCGCCTACAGCATCGACGGCCGCGCGGTCGCCCGGCTCGGTGAAGAACGCCCCGTGCCGCTCACCGCCGTCGAGGCCAACCGCCTCGGCGAGGCCGTCACGCTCGGCAAGCCCGTCTCGACGATTGGCGGCCAGGCCGTCTTCTCTTTCGATCCGCAGGACCCGCAGGTCGGCGACATCCGCATCCGCTTCGAACGTTCCGACATTGCGGAGGCAAGCTTTATCGGCGCGCAGCGCGGCACGGGCCTGACGCCCTACAAGACGACGAACGGCCGCGATCTCTTCCTCAGCGATGCCGGCCTCGTCGATGCTGCCGCCATGTTCGATGCGGCGCAGAGCGAGAACACGATCATCACCTGGCTCATCCGGGTCGGCGGGCTCTTCGGCATCTTCGTCGGCTTCGCCTTCATCCTGTCGATCCTCGGGGTGATTGCCGATATCGTGCCCTTCGTCGGCTCGATCGTGCGCTTCGGCACGACGGCGATCGCACTCATCTTCACCCTCCTGATCGGACCGGCCGTCATCGCCATCGCCTGGATCGCCTACCGCCCGTTCATCGCCATTGCGGTTCTGGCCGCCGGCGTTGCGCTGGCGGCGGGCATCCTCTATCTGCGGCGCGGCAAGACGGCGGCCCCGGTTCCGGCGCGGGCATGACGACAATGACGAGGGCAAGCAGCGCGTGACCTTCTATATTTCGAAGATCTTCTGGCTGGTTGCCCAGCCGCTATCGCTCGCCCTGCTGCTGCTGCTGGCCGGCCTTCTGGCCGGACTGTTGAAATGGAACCGCGTCCGGACCTTCGCGAGCGTGGCCGCAGCGCTCTTGCTGTTCGTGACGCTTTTCACCTCGACCGGCTCAGTGCTGCTGCAGTCGCTGGAAGACCGCTTTGCCCGCGCCACGCTTCCTGCGGGCGGGCCGGCCTGCATCATCACACTCGGCGGCGGCTTCGAAACGGAGATCATCGCGGCGCGTGGAGGCTTCGAGATGACCCAGGCCGGAGACCGCTTCATCGAGACCCTGCGGCTCGCGCAGCAGTTTCCCCAGGCGCGCATCCTGATTTCCGGCGGCGACGGCTCGCTGAGGGGTACCTATGAGGGGGATGCGGTCGTGGGAACGCGGTTCTTCGAGACCTTTGGCGTCCCCGCCACCCGGGTCGTCCGCGATACCGAGTCACGCGATACATTCGAAAATGCCGCAAACACGCAGGACCTACTGAAGGAAAACGGCCTCGAGCGCTGCCTGCTGGTGACCTCGGCCTTCCACATGCCGCGCTCCGTCGGGCTTTTCCGCAAGCTCGGCCTCGAGGTACTGCCCTGGCCGACGGACTACCGCACGACCGGCCGCGCCAGCCTTGCGCTCGACCTCACCCAGCCCTCGACGAACAGCCAGCTGATGACGACGGCGGCGCGGGAATGGACGGGCCTGCTCTTCTACTATCTCGCCGGCCGGACGCACGCCTTCTTCCCGCAATAGTCTATTTTTTCGAGATCATCTCGAAACGGGCGCCGCGCACGCGAATGGTCATCGTGCAATAGTTGTCGTCGTCGCGCCCGCAGCTTGCGGCATTCGCCTTCAATTCCAGCACCATGTTGCCGAAGCGCTTCTTCATCTCGTAGCCGTAGAGATCGGCATTGGCGGCGCGGAAATAGCCGCCTTCGGCCACGCGGATGTAGAATTCGTGCGGGCAGCCGACATCGCCGCACAGGCCGCCCGGCACGCCATCGCAATTGACTGCGCCGAGATTGAAGATCGCGTCGACGAGGCGGTCATTGTTGAAATCGATATCGGCGGCAAAATCCTCGCCATAGACCGCCGTCTTGCAGCGCTGGGCAACTTCCGCCTGAACGGTGGCCAGCGCATCCGGCACGACCTCGGCCGCGCGGACCGGCATCGCGGTCGAAACGAGGGTGGCGCAGAGGAGCGCGAGGAAACTCATGCGGATGGCCATCTCTCGAACCTTTCCATGGCAAGCGATTCGGTCATTATGCGGCTGGACCGCGCCCGGCGCTGATTCTGCCGGCGCGCGCACTCTACTGCGGCATAGCTGTCGCGAAGCTTGGCCTGCGATGCGGGCCGGCAAAGGAGGGAAAACGTGCCGCTACTCGAACTGCTCGACTATACGGGCGTCGCGGTCTTTGCCGCGACCGGCGCCCTTTCTGCCTCGCGCAAGCAACTCGACATCATCGGCTTCCTGTTCCTGGCGGCAGCCACGGGCATCGGCGGCGGCACGTTCCGCGATGTGATCCTGGGTGCCACGCCCGTCTTCTGGGTGGTGAACCCGACCTATCTCATCGTCTGCATCGTCGTCGCGCTCGTCGTCTTCGTGCTCGCGCACCGCATCGAGTCACGCTACCGCCTGCTGCTCTGGCTCGACGCCATGGGCGTTTCGGCCTATTGCGTGATGGGCGCAGCCAAGGGATATGCCGCAACGGGCTCGCCGACCGTGGCCATCACGACAGGCGTGCTGACGGCGAGCTTCGGCGGCATCATCCGCGATCTTCTTGCAAACGAGCCCTCCGTACTGCTGCGGCCGGAGGTCTATGTCACGGCGGCGCTCATCGGCTCGGCGGCCTTCACCGCCGCGACGGTCGCCGGCGCGCCACTCTGGGCGGCGTCGGCCATCGGCATCGGCGCGGCCTTCATCGTGCGCGGCGGGGCCTTGCGATTCGGCTGGCGTTTTCCGATCTACAAGCCACGGCCCGGCCGTCATCCCGACGATGTGATGTAACGAGAGGGTTCAGCCCTTGCGCGCACGCAGGCGAATGATCACATCAACGTGAGCGATTTCCATGCCTTCCGGCGGCTCCGGCAGGTTGCCGATCGCTATATTGCTCACCGGAATGTCGAGGACGTGGTTTTCGCCTTCGACGAAGAAGTGATGGTGGTCGGACACATTGGTGTCGAAATAGGTCTTCGAGCTTTCGACCGCCAGAACGCGAATGAGGCCTGCCTCGGTGAACTGGTGCAGCGTGTTGTAGACGGTTGCCAGCGAGACGGGGACACCGGCTGTCACCGCCTCCTCGTGGAGTTCCTCAACCGTCAGGTGCCGGTCGCCCTTGGCGAACAGCAGGTCGGCAAGGGCCACGCGCTGACGCGTCGGGCGCAGGCCGGAATGGCGCAGGCGCTCTTCGATGGGCAACTCATGTGCATGCGTCATGGGTGACGGATCCGCTTGTCTGGCCTTGAACAACAATCTTGAACTTTCGATATAACTTTAGCAGTGCAGGGATTCAATAGGATTGCGGCAGTCAAAAGGCGCGCAACAGGCGGAAAAACCGGGGCCTTTACCTTCGTATGGGCAATTTGCTCTGGCTGTCACCGCAAGCATCATGTATGCGGACTGCTGAATTAATGTCGCGCCCATGCCGGGTGCGGCGACAAAAAGGGAGGGGTCGAGGTGCTTCAATTCGCACTACGCCTCCTCTAAAACGAACGCGAACCAAGCGTTGTTCAAGACCGGGATGAGACATTCGATGACGACCAGGCAATCCAGCTACAACTACGAGGAAATTCTGGCCTGCGGCCGCGGCGAGCTTTTCGGCCCCGGCAATGCCCAGCTTCCTCTGCCGCCCATGCTGATGGTCCACCGCATCACCGACATTTCCGAAACGGGCGGCGCCTTCGACAAGGGCTATATCCGCGCCGAGTACGACGTGAAGCCCGACGACTGGTATTTCCCCTGTCACTTCCAGGGCAACCCGATCATGCCGGGTTGCCTCGGCCTCGACGGCATGTGGCAGCTCACCGGCTTCTTCCTCGGCTGGCTCGGCGAGCCCGGCCGCGGCATGGCGCTTTCCACCGGCGAAGTGAAGTTCAAGGGCATGGTCCGCCCGGAGACGAAGCTGCTCGAATACGGCATCGACTTCAAGCGCGTCATGCGCGGCCGCCTCGTGCTCGGCACGGCGGACGGCTGGCTGAAGGCGGACGGCGAGACCATCTATCAGGCAAGCGACCTGCGCGTCGGCCTGTCGAAGGACAAGGAAGCCTGAGGGCGGTAGCGCCCCGCTTTCACAACGAGACGATTACAGAAAAGGTCAGACATCATGAGACGGGTTGTTGTCACGGGTCTGGGGGTCGTATCCTCCATCGGGAACAATGCTGACGAAGTCACCGCATCGCTGCGCGATGCGCGCTCGGGCATCAGCTTCTCGCAGGATTTCGCCGATCATGGCTTCAAGTGCCAGGTCTGGGGCTCGCCGAACATCGATACGACCGACCTCGTCGATCGTCGCGCGGCCCGCTTCCTCTCGCAGGGCGGCGCATGGAACCATGTCGCCATGAAGCAGGCGATCGCCGATTCCGGCCTGGAAGAGGCGGTCTATTCCGCCAATCCGCGCGCCGGCATCATCATGGGTTCGGGCGGTCCGTCCACCCGCACGCTGATCGAGGCTGCCGAGATCACCCTCAAGAACAATTCGCCCAAGCGCATCGGCCCGTTCGCCGTGCCCAAGGCGATGTCCTCGACGGCATCGGCAACGCTCGCCACCTGGTTCAAGATCCACGGCGTCAACTATTCGATCTCCTCGGCCTGCTCCACTTCGGCCCATTGCATCGGCAATGCCGCGGAGATGATCCAGTGGGGCAAGCAGGACATCATGTTCGCCGGCGGCCACGAGGACCTCGACTGGACCATGTCGAACCTGTTCGACGCCATGGGCGCCATGTCCTCCAAGTACAACGACACGCCGTCCACGGCCTCGCGCGCCTATGACATCAGCCGCGACGGCTTCGTCATTGCCGGCGGCGCGGGCGTTCTGGTTCTCGAAGAGCTGGAACATGCCAAGGCCCGCGGCGCCAAGATCTATGCCGAGATCGTCGGCTATGGCGCGACTTCGGACGGCTACGACATGGTCGCTCCGTCGGGCGAAGGCGCGGTGCGCTGCATGCGCCAGGCGCTTGCCACCGTGAAGGGCGATGTCGACTACATCAACACGCACGGCACCTCGACGCCCGTCGGCGATTCGAAGGAAATCGGTGCGATCCGCGAAGTCTTCGGCGACAAGATTCCGCACATCCAGTCGACCAAGTCGCTGACCGGCCACTCGCTGGGCGCTGCCGGCGTGCAGGAATCGATCTACGGCCTCCTGATGATGCAGGCCGGCTTCATCGGCGAAAGCGCGCATATCACCGAGCTCGACCCGGAATTCGACGGCGTGCCGATCGTTCGCAAGCGCATCGACAATGCCAAGATCGACACGATCCTGTCCAACTCCTTCGGCTTCGGCGGCACGAACGCCACGCTGGTCTTCCAGCGCCATAACGGATGACACGCATGACGGGGATCATGAACGGCAAGCGCGGCCTCATCATGGGGGTCGCGAACAACCACTCCATCGCCTGGGGCATCGCACAGAAACTTGCAGGTCAGGGCGCGGAACTCGCCTTCACCTACCAGGGCGATGCGCTCGGCAAGCGCGTGAAGCCGCTCGCCGCCGAACTCGGCTCCGATTTCGTCATTCCCTGCGACGTGGAGGACATTACCTCCGTCGACGCAACGATCGACGCGATCAAGGAGAAGTGGGGCAAGCTCGATTTCGTCGTTCACGCCATCGGCTTTTCCGACAAGAACGAGCTGAAGGGCCTCTACGCCGACACCTCGCGCGACAACTTCTCGCGCACGATGGTCATTTCCTGCTTCTCCTTCACGGAGATCGCCAAGCGTGCGGCCGGCCTGATGACCGACGGCGGCTCGATGCTGACGCTGACCTATGGCGGCTCGGTGCGCCTCATGCCGAACTACAACGTCATGGGCGTCGCCAAGGCGGCGCTGGAAGCCTCCGTGCGCTACCTCGCCGGCGACTACGGTCCGCAGGGCATCCGCGTCAACGCGATCTCGGCCGGCCCGATCCGCACGCTGGCCGGTGCGGGCATTTCGGACGCCCGCGCCATGCTTTCCTGGCAGCAGAAGAACGCGCCGCTGCGCCGCACCGTCACCATCGAGGACGTCGGCAATTCGGCGCTCTACCTCCTCTCGGATCTCTCGAGCGGCGTGACCGGCGAAATCCACTATGTGGATGCCGGCTACAACATCACCTCCATGCCGACGCTGGAACGCCTCGCCCAGGCCGACAGCGAGTAACACAAACGGCGCGAAGTCCTGCACTTCGCGCCGTTTTTCTATCGATCAGAGTGCCGTCAGAACGACGACGAGCAGGATTACCGCCGCCAGAACCCCGAGCAGCAGCATGCGCACGCGGGGGTTCATTTCGAGCGGCTTGCCGTCTGCGCCGCGCTTCATGAAGGCGATCGGCACTTCGGAGGGCGGCGTATGCCCCTCCCCTTCCTTCACATCCTTGGCGATAACTTCCGCCACATCTTCCATCATCGGCGGTCTAGCCGGTCCAAAAGCCATTACGGGTCTCCTGAACGAGAACGATCCGATGATCGTGGACCTCTTTCAGGAAAATGGCAATCGGCCCCGTTCGGGCTCGCCCGCCGGCTGCGAAAGCGCCGGCAAGCGCCTTAGCGCTTGCCCCACAGGACCTTGAAGCGGGCGTTGCGGCAGACTTCGCCGCTTTCCTTGAAGGCTTCCTTCAGCACCGGCTCGTAGGGCAGGCCACGGTTGGCGACCATCAGCAGGCGGCCACCGGATTTCAGCGACTTCGCCGCCATGCGGATCATGCCGGCACCCAGAGAATGGTCGGCGGCATGCCCCTCGTGGAAGGGTGGGTTCATGACGATGAGGTCATAGTGATCGCGCGGCGTCTCGGCGGTGAGGTCGAACCAGAAGTAGCGGGCGGGAATGTTCGGGCAGTTTTCCGCCATGTTTTCCTTGGCTGCTTCCAGCGCATCGTGATGGGCCTCGAACACGTCGATGCCCTTCACCTGCGGCGCGCGGCCGCCGAGCATGACCGAGAGATAGCCCCAGCCTGCGCCGAAATCGGCGGCATGGCCGTGGAAATCCTCCGGAATGCGGGTGGCGAGCAGTTCGGAGCCTTCGTCGATCCGGTCATGCGAGAACATGCCGGGGGCAGCGGTGAAGCGGCCGGCGACGCGCACCGGCTTTGCCGCGAGCTTGGCGATTGCTTCCGAAGGATCTTCCGGCCGGGCGAACCAGATCGCGAGGCCATGGTATTTCGGCATGTAGTCGCCTGTCAGGCCAAGCTGGTCCAGGCGCTTGCGCATGGACTGGATGCCGTCTTCCTTGCCGCCGGCAACGACGATCAGGCCGCCTGTGCGCACGCGGCGCAGCGCCTCGGCGATACGGTTCTCGTTCTCGCCCTTGTGCTTGTTGATCAGGATGAGCGCACCGTCATAGTCCTCGCCCTCGATGGTGGGCTTGACCGGCACGCGCATGGCTTCGAGCCCGCGATAGAGCGCACGCTGCGGCTGAACCGCATCGATGGTCGCGCCGAAACCTTCCGGCGGGCGTTGCCCGGCTTCTGCGCCGAGGAACAGATAGCGCTCCTCCTCGCCCGGCATGGCAAGCGTGTCGGCTGCAAAGGGATGGAACAGGGTTTTCAGGGCGTCGCGGGTCATGGGCGGCTTTCGGCGGAGGGAAAAGATCTGTCAAAGAAAAGGGGCGCGGAACGTGCCGCTCCGCGCCCCCTTTGATCGGTAAGGGTCCGATTATTCGGCGGCTTCGCCGTCACCCTTCTTCTCGGCAGCGACTTCCTTGCCGGTCGCCTGGTCGACGACCTTCATGGAGAGGCGAACCTTGCCGCGCTCGTCGAAGCCCATCAGCTTGACCCAGACCTTGTCGCCTTCCTTGACGACGTCGGAGGTCTTGGCAACGCGCTCCTGAGCGAGCTGCGAGATGTGCACGAGGCCGTCACGCGGGCCGAAGAAGTTGACGAAGGCGCCGAAGTCGGCGGTCTTGACGACCGTGCCTTCGTAGATCATGCCGACTTCCGGTTCTGCGACGATCGAGTGGATCCACTTGCGGGCCGCTTCGATTTCCTTGCCGGAAGAGGACGCGATCTTGATCGTGCCGTCGTCTTCGATGTTGATCTTGGCGCCGGTCTTTTCGACGATTTCGCGGATGACCTTGCCGCCCGTGCCGATGACTTCACGGATCTTGTCGACCGGGATGTTCATGACTTCGATGCGCGGTGCGAATTCGCCGAGCTGGCTGCGGCCTTCGGAGATGGCATTGGCCATTTCGCCGAGGATATGCTTGCGGCCGCCCTGCGCCTGGCTGAGCGCGACCTTCATGATCTCTTCGGTGATACCGGCGATCTTGATGTCCATCTGCAGCGAGGTGATGCCGTCAGCGGTGCCGGCAACCTTGAAGTCCATGTCGCCGAGATGATCTTCGTCGCCGAGGATGTCGGAGAGAACCGCAAAACGCTCGCCTTCAAGGATCAGGCCCATGGCGATACCGGCAACCGGCTTGGCCAGCGGTACGCCGGCGTCCATCAGAGCGAGCGAGGTGCCGCAAACCGTTGCCATCGAGGACGAGCCGTTGGACTCGGTGATCTCGGATACGACGCGCAGCGTGTAGGGGAACTGTTCCGCGGTCGGCAGCATCGGACGGATAGCGCGCCAGGCGAGCTTGCCGTGACCGATTTCGCGGCGGCCCGGAGAGCCCATGCGGCCCGTTTCACCGACCGAATAGGGCGGGAAGTTGTAGTGCAGCAGGAAGCGTTCCTTGTACATGCCGGTCAGGCTGTCGACGTACTGTTCGTCTTCGCCGGTGCCGAGCGTCGCAACAACAACCGCCTGGGTTTCACCGCGGGTGAACAGGGCCGAGCCGTGGGTGCGCGGCAGGATGCCGACTTCCGAGACGATCGCACGAACGGTGTCGAGATCGCGGCCGTCGATGCGGCTCTTGGTGTCGAGGATGTTCCAGCGAACGATCTTCGCCTGCAGGTGCTTGAAGACGGCGCCGATGACTTCAGCGGTGTACTTCGGCTCAACGCCTTCCGGGAAGAAGTGTGCCTTCACCTTGGCCTTGACGGCGTCGACGGCAGCGTAGCGATCAGCCTTCTGGGTGATCTTGTAGGCGGCGCGCAGTTCGGTTTCGGCAAGGCCGAGCATTTCGGCTTCGAGTTCGGAATGATCTTCCGGGGTGAAGTCGCGCGGTTCCTTGGCAGCCACTTCAGCGAGCTTGATGATCGCATCGATGACCGGCTGGAAGCCCTTGTGGCCGAACATGACGGCGCCGAGCATGACGTCTTCGTTGAGTTCCTTGGCTTCCGACTCCACCATCAGGACGGCGTCCTGCGTGCCGGCAACGACGAGGTCGAGAACGGACTCATCCATCTCGTCGAGATGCGGGTTCAGGACGTATTCGCCATTGATGTAGCCGACGCGGGCGGCGCCGACCGGGCCCATGAAGGGAACGCCGGAAATCGTCAGCGCTGCGGAAGCTGCTACCATCGACAGGACGTCGGGATCGTTTTCGAGGTCATGCTGGATGACCGTGACGACGACCTGCGTGTCGTTCTTGTAGCCTTCCGGGAAAAGCGGGCGGATCGGACGGTCGATCAGACGGGAAACCAGCGTTTCCTTTTCCGACGGACGGCCTTCGCGCTTGAAGTAGCCACCCGGGATCTTGCCGGCGGCGTAGGTCTTTTCCTGGTAGTTGACCGTCAGCGGGAAGAAATCCTGGCCCGGCTTCGGCGCCTTGGCGGAAACGATGGTGGCGAGAACGACGGTCTCGCCGTAGGTGGCGAGAACAGCGCCGTCAGCCTGACGGGCGATCTTTCCGGTTTCCAGCTTGAGCGGACGGCCCGCCCATTCGATTTCAACCGTATGGGTATCGAACATATCTTGTCCTTCTTGGCAGATACGCGCACCGCCGCCTGTAAGGCGCAGGTGGTCTATCCGCTATATGACGCATCATGGGCAAGACAACGGGAGGCTTCCGGATCTGGCCGCGATGTCCGCGGGCAAAGGCTTTTTCGAGCCTGGCCGACGGCAGGCGCGCGCCTGAAGCATCCTGCAATCCTGCCCCATGACAGGTCATCGGTTGGTTCCGCAGGGCCGGCCCACCCGGCCTGCTGGAAAATGCGTTTCACGAGGGCGGTCGCAACCGGCACATGCAAAACGTCTGGCAGAGCATCTGCTCCGCGAAATAAAGCGGCGGGCGCTCACGAAGAACGCCCGCCGGAATTGCTTAGCGGCGAATGCCCAGGGCAGCAATCAGCTTGCTGTAACGGGATTCGTCCTTCTTCTTGAGGTAGTCAAGAAGCGAGCGGCGGCTCGAAACCATCGTCAGCAGACCACGGCGGGAATGGTTATCCTTCTTGTGGTCCTTGAAGTGGCCGGTCAGGTTGTTGATGCGCTCGGTCAGGATCGCAACCTGGACTTCCGGGGAACCGGTGTCGCCTTCGACAGTTGCATATTCCTTGATCAGCGCAGCCTTGCGCTCAGCAGTAATCGACATCGTATGTCCTTTCATGAATGGAGAACTTAAGGTCGCCAAAAGCCGGGATGTCGTCCAGCAATGGCCGTGAAGGCAAGGAGGCCAGGCCCCATTGCTGGCGGTGCCTATAAACCATTCCCTGCTGAAATGGAAGGCCCGTCGTAAATGGCCCGTTCCGGCCGTTTAACGCCGGTCCGCCGGCTGGCTCGGCGGAGCCTCGCGCGCACCGCTACCCTTGGGGCAAACGACATAGGCGCCGAACACCCAGCCGACCCGTTCCCCCTGCTGCGCGATGAAGAGCCAGCGCTTCGCGCCAAGCTTCATCTCGTCGACCACATCGACACGCGCCCCGTTCTGAAGGGTTGTCAGGATCGTTCCGTTCGGCGCCGAGCGCACGTTGAGTGGCGAGCCGGTCGGATCGTCGACAAGGCACGCATCGGCCGCGGCGGCGGGCGTGGAAGCAAGAGCGCCCGAAAGAGCGGCCAGGACCACCGCCATGCGCAAACAGAACGTCATGAAATACACCCGTTGCAGGAGAGATCTGGGTGGTGCGCTGCCGTCATCATTGCATGGAACCCGCCTGATGGGCATCCAGATCGCGCAGGCGCGCAAGCGGGATCATCACGCGCCACTCGATCCCATCGTCATGCACGGTGAAGTCCAGCGTCGCATCGAGCGCCATGCCGAGCATGCGTTCCAGCACCACGCTGCCAAAACCCTTGCGGCTTGCAGCAATGGCCTCCTTGTCGATCGTCGCCCGGGTTTCGCGCCAGACAAGGTTCAGGGTATCGCCGGAGGTCACCCAGCTCAACGAAACGATGCCGGCCTCGTTGGCGAGTGCGCCGTATTTCGTGGCATTGGTCGATAGCTCGTGCAGGGCCATGCCGAGTGTCTGCGAAGCTTGCGGGTCGAGCAGCACGGCGGGGCCGGCAATACGCACGCGCGAAGCATCGGCGGGCGTAAACGGGGTCAGCTGGTTCCTCGCCAGCTCCGCAAGGTTCACGCCTTGCGTCGCATTGTCGATCATCAGGTCCGTCGAGCGGGCAAGACCCGCCACGCGCTTGCGGAAGGTTTCGGCGAAGTCTCCGGGATTTTCTGCCCCGGCCGCCGACTGATTGAGCATTGCCTGGATGACGGTAAGCTGGTTCTTCGAGCGATGCGCCACCTCGCGCATCAGGAAACGCACCTCGTGTTCCGCCTTGACGCGTGCATCGGCCGCCTCGGCCAGCGCGCGCGATACGGTTTCCAGCTCCGAAATCGCATAGGGACGCGCCGCGACCCGCTCGCCCTGACCAAGCCGGCGCGCATCCTGCGCCAAAAGGCGCACGTCCCGCGAAAGAACGCGGGCGATGCCGACTGCGCTCAACGTAGCAAGGAACGCAAAGACGGCGCCACCGATCGTCAGCCACAGGAACGAGGAAACCGCCGGCGCCTGCACATCGGACGATTTCGCCCAGGCGATCATGCGCCAGCCGGCGAGCGAGGAGAATTCGGTGACGACCTGGTAGTTGACGCCGCCCTGCCGCATCGTGCTGACGCCGAGGCGCAGCGAGGGCACGACGCGCAGGAAGAACGGCTCTCCCGCCTTCTGGTTCTCACCCGTCGAGGCGATAACCGTGCCCGCGGTGTCGAGCACCGCCGCGTTCCAGCCGGGAGAAAGAACATCGGGATTGACGGCGCGCCGCAGCGCCTCGGCGTTCTTCGTCATCGCCAGCAGCACATACCGGCCATTGGTGAGACGCATCGGCAGATAGACGTTGAAGCCCCATTGCTGCGCCGTCTTGTCGAAGAAGAGATCGGACACCATGCGTTCGTTGCGCGCGAAGGCGAGGCCCGCCGAAACCGTCTCGGAGGCGGCATTCAGCGGCGTGCCATAGGGAACCCGCGTGTTGAAGAGCTGGTGCATCGACTGGTCGATCAACACGAAATAGGTATCGGTGCCTTCGAGCGCCTTCGTCGCCTGCCCATGCAGGGCCGCATAGTCGCCCGCCTGCAGGCTATCCGAGATCGACAGGAGGTTGAGCGTCGAGAACATGCCGGAGATTTCGCGTTCGACGGCGCGGTTCACAGCACTGGTCGACGTGCGCAGCAGCGATTCGAATGTGCGCTCCTGCGCCTCGGTGGTGCGCTTCAGGACGATGATGGAGAAAAGGAAGGCGGGGATGACGACGACAAGGATGAGGCAGACGAGATAGAAGACGACGGGATGATGCATGCGCCGACGGGTCGGAACGGTAGCAGCACTCTCAGCCGCATCCTTGGCGGACACCGTCCTGTCAGTCGGCGCAGTCGTCAACGGCCAGCCCCTTCTCCCCTTCACCCAGCGCCAGCCGTCGCGGCAATGGGCCGCCTGGCCCGCGCTTGAACGAACCTCGCGGAGCCATAGAGCCTGTCGCTTGTGGTGAAATCAAGTCGGCAGCCATTGGTTCCGTCCTGCGACTTTAGAGCGTTTTTGCATTTCTGCGAAACACGAAAACGCTCTAAAATCACTTATATGCGGGACCGCTGCATACTTTTCGGGAGTTGCCTTAGCCTGCGAAGACCCGCTTCGGGCGGAATTCACCGCCGCCGATCTCGCCGATCGCAACCAGCTTACCACGCGCGGTGGCATAGGCCTCATCGGCCGCAACCGGTGCGTCCCGGCCGCGCAGGATGATCGGATTGCCCATCCGCAGCCGGTGCGCCTGGTCGTCGTTGACGACGATCTGCGGCAGGCTGGAAAGCGCTTCACCCGTATCGATCATGAAGGCGTCGAGCGCGGCCAGCCGCTCGGCCTCATCCTCGATCTCCTCAAGCGCCGTCAGGTCGGCAAGCGGCACCATGTCATCCTCGCCGAAGGGCGCGACGAAGGTGCGGCGCAGGCCCGAAATATGGCCGTAGCACTCGAGCTGGCGGCCGAAATCGCGGGCAAGCGCACGCACATAGGTGCCCTTGCCGCATTCGACTTCGAACTCGGCCGTATTTTCGTCCGGGCAGCCAAGAAGCGTGAGGCGGTGGATTTCCACCTCGCGCGAGGGGATTTCGACTACTTCGCCCTCACGGGCCAGATCGTAGGCGCGTTCGCCGGCGATCTTGATCGCGGAAAACTGCGGCGGGATCTGCTGGATGACGCCGGTATATTCACCGAGGATCGCCTTGATGGCGTCGGCGGTGGGGCGCTTGTCGGAACTCTGCGTGACTTCGCCTTCGAGGTCGTCCGTCGAGCGCTCCTCGCCCCAGGTCACGGTGAATTCGTAGATCTTCCGGCCATCCATGACGTAGGGCACGGTCTTGGTGGCGTCACCCAGCGCGATCGGCAGCATGCCGGAGGCAAGCGGATCGAGCGTGCCGGCATGGCCCGCCTTCTGCGCCTTGAAGAGCCACTTGATCTTGGCGACGGCCTCCGTCGAGCCGAAATCGAAAGGCTTGTCGAGGATAAGCCAGCCGGAAACCGGCCGGCCCTTGGGTTTGCGGGGTCTGGACATCTGTATCCTGAAATTATTGGTCTTCGGCGCCGTCGTCGGCTCCGAGATCCCGTGCAACTTCCGGCGAACGCAGGAGCTCGTCGATCTTCTTGTAATTGTCGAAGCTCGTATCGTCGCGGAAGCGCACGTCGGGCATGTACTTCATCTGCCGAAGCTGCGGGCCGAGACGGCCCCGGATGAATTTCGCATTTCGGTTCAGCGCCTCGATCACCGCGTCATGGTCCTTGACGCCGAGCGGCGTCACGTAGGCCGTGGCGTGCTTGAGGTCGGGCGACATGCGCACTTCCGAAACGGCAATCACGGTCTTTTCCAGCAGCGGATCGCGCACCTCGCCGCGCTGGAGAACCTGGGTGATCGCCGCACGCACTTGCTCGCCCACGCGCAGCATGCGTTGCGACGGCGCCGAGGATGTTGCTTTTGTCATGGTCGTCACCTTCAAAAAAATACGAGCGCCGAAAAGGTCCGGCGCTCGCATGATGATCTGATCGCCGCCCGCTTACAGCGTACGGGTAATATGCTCCACGCGGAAGCATTCGATCTGGTCGCCCGCACGGATGTCTTCGTAGTTCTCGAAGGCCATACCGCATTCCTGGCCGACATTGACTTCCGAGACTTCGTCCTTGAAGCGCTTGAGCGTCTTGAGCTTGCCTTCGTGGATGACGACGTTGTCGCGTACGAGGCGAACGCCAACGCCACGCTCGACCTTGCCTTCCGTGACGCGGCAACCTGCGACCTTGCCGGTCTTCGTGATGTTGAACACCTCGAGGATTTCGGCATAGCCAAGGAAGGTTTCGCGGCGTTCCGGCGAAAGCAGGCCCGACATGGCCGCCTTAACGTCATCCATCAGATCGTAGATGATGTTGTAGTAGCGGATTTCGATGCCCTGGCGTTCGGCGAGGCTACGGGCCTGCGCGTTTGCACGGACGTTGAAGCCGATGATGACGGCATCCGACGCTTCGGCGAGCGAAATGTCCGACTCGGTGATGGCGCCGGCGCCGGAATGCACGATGCGCACCCGGACTTCGTCTGTGCCGAGCTTTTCGAGCGAGCCGGCGATGGCTTCGATCGAACCCTGCACGTCGCCCTTCACGAGCAGCGGGAACTCCTTGAGGCCGGAAGACTGCAGCTGGTTCATCATCTGCTCGAGCGAGCCGCGCGAACCGGTCTGGCGCGCCACCTGCTTCTCGCGGGCGAGGCGCAGACGGTATTCCGAGATTTCGCGGGCACGGCTTTCGTTCTCGACCACGGCGAATCTGTCGCCGGCGGCCGGGGTGCCCGAAAGGCCAAGTACTTCGACCGGGGTCGACGGACCTGCGGACTTGACGTGTTCACCCTTGTCGTTGACGAGCGCGCGAACGCGGCCCCACTGGTCGCCAGCCACGATGATCTGGCCAGGCGTCAGCGTGCCCTTCTGGACGAGAACCGTTGCGACGGCGCCGCGGCCACGGTCGAGTTCGGCCTCGACGACAACGCCTTCTGCCGTGCGGTTCGGATTCGCCTTGAGGTCGAGGATTTCGGCCTGAAGGAGGATCGCTTCGAGCAGCTTGTCGAGGTTCGTGCCGTTCTTGGCCGAGACTTCGACGTCGAGCGTTTCACCGCCCATCGATTCAACGAAGACTTCGTGCTGCAGAAGCTGCGTGCGAACACGCTGGGCGTCCGCGGTCGGCTTGTCGATCTTGTTGATCGCTACGATGATCGGAACACCCGCCGCCTTGGCGTGGTTGATGGACTCGATCGTCTGCGGCATCACGCTGTCGTCGGCTGCAACCACGAGGATCGCGATGTCCGTCGCCTGCGCACCACGGGCACGCATTGCGGTGAACGCGGCGTGGCCGGGGGTGTCGATGAAGGTGATCTTGTTGCCGTTCTTCTCGACCTGATACGCGCCGATATGCTGCGTGATGCCGCCGGCTTCGCCGGAGACCACGTTTGCATGGCGGATCGCGTCGAGCAGCGAGGTCTTGCCGTGGTCGACGTGGCCCATGATCGTCACGATCGCCGGACGGGACTCCAGGTCGCCGTCTTCGTCGGCAACGTTGAAGATGCCTTCTTCGACGTCGGATTCCGACACGCGCTTGACGGTATGGCCGAATTCGACGGCGATGAGTTCAGCCAGGTCGGCGTCGATCAGATCGCCGGGCTTCATCATCTGGCCTTCCTTCATCAGGAACTTGATGACGTCGACGGCGCGCTCGGACATGCGCTGCGACAGTTCCTGGATGGTGATGGTTTCCGGCAAGATCACTTCGCGCATTACCTTCTCACGCGTCTCCTGCATCATGGAGCGCTTGAACTTCTCCTGGCGGCGACGCATGGCCGAGAGCGAACGGCCGCGCTGCGTGCCGTCCTCGTCGGTCGAGGCGGTCGTCAGCGTCAGCTTGCCCTGGCGGCGGCCGTCGTCGGCCTTCGGACGGGCGGGCACCTTCGCAGGCTCCGGACGCTTGACGGCGCCCCGGTTCGCGGGAGCACCGCCACGCGGACGCTTGTCTTCGTCCTCATCGTTTTCACGGCGGCGACCGGGAACGGCACCGGGCGCGGCAACCGGCGTACGGACCGGCTGCGGGCGTGCTTCGGCGGCGGCTGGCGCTGCTGCCGGCTTTGCAACAACCTCTTCCTCGACGGGAGCAGGGGCGGCGGCCTCGCTGGCGCGGCGCTCGGCCTCTTCCTTCTCGCGCTGAATGCGCTCTTCTTCCTCGACCTTGCGGCGAGCTTCCTCTTCCACCTTGCGGCGGGCCTCATCCTCGATCCGCTGGCGCGCTTCGGCGGCGTCGCGGATCTGCGCTTCAGCAAGCGCGCGGCGACGGGCCTCGACCTCATCGGCAGAAAGCTGGTTCAGAACGACGCCGACACGCGGGCGGGTCTGCTCGGAGCGCTGCTGATGCTGCGGCACCGGTCGCGACTGCTGCGGCGCAGGGCGGGTCTGCTGCGGCTCGGGAGCGCGCTGCACCGGGGTGACGGGCGTCACCGGGCGTTCGTCTTCCGGACGGTTGATGCGGCGCTTGCGAGTCTCGACCACAACGGCCTTGGTGCGGCCACGACCCATGTCCTGGCGCACCGTCCCCTGCTGAACCCCCGAGGGCTTCAGCGTCAGGGTCTTCTTGCCTGCCACGTTGATCGTCTTGTCGTCATTGTTTTCGGTCATTCCGTTCCGTTCCTAAGATCAGAGCCGGATGCGTATCACCGAGCCCTGTCGTTCAATAGTGTTCATCCAATGCGGTTTCTGCCGGCAAAAAGCCGGTGACCGCGTCATTGGTTTGGCTGGCCAGCGCCGCCATGTGCTCTCAACCGGTCGCCGCCCCGGTATTTTTCGAGCATGATTGCGCGCTTCACTACACCCTCACCCGCCTGCCCTGCAAGCGCTGCGGCATGGATAAAAGCATTCTGGCCCAAAAGCCCCCCCAATTCACCCTCCGAAAAGAGCTTGAAGGAGGGTATTTCCATTTCGTCGTCGCGCAGGAAGCTTGCCGCCTTGCGCGCCTGGTCAATCTTTCTCACGCCATCCTCGGCCGCATCCGTCGAATGGAAGACAGCCAGCGCAGCCAGTGAGCGCACCGCCTGGTCCACCTTGGTCGAGCCGGTGATGAACTGGCCCGCCTTGCGCGCCATGTTCATCATGCCGCCAAGCTGGGCCGCCAGAAGCCGGTCCAGTTCGGCGCCGAGTTCCGGCCCTGCCTTGGCCTCCGCCTTCAGGGCGCGAGCAAAGAGCTTCTTGGCAACCGCCTTTTCGACGATCGCCCGTTCCGCCTTCACCCAGCAACCACGTCCGGGAAGCTGACGCTTGAGGTCCGGCACGACGTTTCCGTCGGGACCCACGACGAAACGGATCAGATCATCCGCCTCGCCGCTTTCGCGCGTCACGATGCACATGCGCTCGTTCACGCCGTCGTCCTTCTTACTCATATAGGTCTCCGCAACTCCCGGCGCAAAACCGCTGCGCCCTTTTGCTGAAATTGCGTAGCCACGGCGTGTCCTGCCACACGAGGACGCCGATCAGGCGTCCTCTTCTCCACCTTCAACGACCGGCTCCTCGACCGCCAGATCCTCTTCCGTGATCCAGCCGGCCGCAAGACGGGCCTGCACGACCATGGCTTCGGCTTCGGCGCGGGAGACCTCGAACTTCGAGAACAGGCCCTCGAACTTCTTCGTCTCGCCATCCTTGCGCTCCGACCAGCCGACAAGGTCGTCGGCCGCGCAGCCTGCGAAGTCTTCCATCGTCTTGATGCCGTCCTCGCCGAGCGCGACGAGCATCTGGCCCGTCATGCCGTCGATCTGGCGCAGCTCGTCGGAAACGCCGAGTTCCTTGCGCTTGGCGTCCATCTCGGCCTCGATGCGGTCGAGATATTCGCGGGCGCGGGTCTGCAGTTCCTGGGCCGTGTCTTCGTCGAAGCCCTCGATCGAGGCGATTTCGTCGAGTTCGACATAGGCAAGCTCCTCGACGGCGGCAAAGCCTTCGGAAGCGAGGACCTGGCCGACCATCTCGTCGACATCGAGCGAATCCATGAACAGATTGGTGCGCTCGTTGAACTCCTTCTGGCGACGCTCGGACTCTTCGGCTTCCGTCAGGATGTCGATGTCCCAGCCGGTCAGCTGCGAGGCAAGGCGCACGTTCTGGCCGCGACGACCGATGGCGAGCGAAAGCTGCTCGTCCGGAACGACCACTTCGATGCGCTCGGCATCCTCATCCAGAACGACCTTGGCGACTTCGGCCGGCTGAAGGGCGTTGACGATGAAGGACGCCGGGTCCTGCGACCACGGAATGATGTCGATCTTTTCGCCCTGAAGCTCGCCGACGACGGCCTGCACGCGCGAGCCGCGCATACCGACGCAGGCGCCGACCGGATCGATGGACGAGTCGTTCGAGATGACGGCGATCTTGGCGCGCGAGCCCGGATCACGGGCGACCGACTTGATCTGGATGATGCCGTCGTAGATTTCCGGCACTTCCATGGTGAAGAGCTTCACCATGAACTGCGGATGGGTACGCGACAGGAAGATCTGCGGGCCGCGCTGTTCGCGGCGCACGTCGTAGACGAAAGCGCGGACGCGGTCGCCGTAGCGCATGTTTTCGCGCGGGATCATCTCGTCGCGGCGGATGATGCCCTCGCCACGACCGAGGTCGACGATGACGTTGCCGTACTCGACGCGCTTGACCGTGCCGTTGACGATCTCGCCGATGCGATCCTTGTACTCGTCGAACTGGCGGTCACGCTCGGCTTCGCGCACCTTCTGCACGATGACCTGCTTGGCCGACTGGGCGGCGATGCGGCCAAAGTCCATCGGCGGCAGCGGATCGGCGATGAAGTCACCGAGCTTGGCGTCCGGATTGCGGTCACGCGCCAGTTCCAGCGGGATCTGGGTGGAATAGTCTTCGGCTTGCTCGACGACTTCCAGCAGGCGCTGGAGGCGGATTTCGCCGGTCTTGGAATTGATGTCGGCGCGGATGTTCGATTCCGTGCCGTAACGCGAGCGGGCTGCCTTCTGGATGGCGTCGGCCATCGCGGCAAGCACGATCTCGCGGTCGATGACCTTTTCACGGGCCACGGCATCCGCGATCTGCAGAAGCTCAAGCCGGTTCGCACTGACTGCCATTGTCTCAGGTCTCCATGGTCAAGCCGGGTCTTGCCCGGCATCGGGGAGCGGGGTCGCCGCTCCGGTTCCGTCCTCTGCGCTTCGCCCGCAAACGGGACAGACGCCCCGGGGACGAAACGCACTCACAACTTATTCGTCTTCGCCGTCTTCGTCGTTCTGGTTGGCGGCCTCGGCCGCCTTCGCCTTCTTGTCGGCGGCCAGCGCATCGCGGATCAGCTCGTCCGTCAGGATCAGTTTGCCCTCGGCAAGCGCCGTGAACGGGATGACGACGGTGGGCTCTTCGCCGGCAGCCGGCTGATCCCGATCGAGCGTGAAGCCGTTCTCGTCGGTCGCGATGATCTTGCCGCGGAAGCGCTTGCGCCCGTCGACGAGGATCGACGTCTCGCATTTCAGCAAGTGGCCGAGCCAGCGGGTGAAATCCGACTTGCGAACCATCGGCCGGTCGATGCCGGGCGACGACACCTCGAGATGATACGCCTTGTCGATCGGATCCTCAACGTCGAGCACCGGCGAGACGGCCATGGAGACCTGCTCGCAATCCTCGACGGTCATCGTGCCGTCCGGCCGCTCGCACATGATCTGCAGCGTTGCACCGTTCTGCGCCAGAAGCCGGACGCGGACCAGCCGGTAACCGACTTGTTCGATGGTCGGCTCGATGATCTCGGCGACGCGAAGGTCGAGACCGGTCTCGACGATCAACCGCGGCTCGACGGTAGCGTTTTCTGTCTGGGTCGTGTCGGACATGACTGCCCTCCCGGGATGTCGTTATCATGCGCTTGATCGAGGCAATAAAAAAGAGCGGGTCCTCGCGGGCCCACTCTTCATCTGACGATCAAGAATTTGAGGTTGATATAGACCCACTTCGGCGGAATTGCAAGGTCGCCTGAAAAAGCCGCCTGTGGGCGACGTGCTCCCCTGACTTTTCCATCCAGCGACTTGCCGCATTCTGCCGATGGACTAGATTGCTCACAACGCTGCGTCGAGAATGAGTGCCTGCCGTGCCTGACCGGACATCCCCCCTCGCCCCTTTCAGAAACGAAACCTTTCGGCTGATCTGGGTCGCAAGCTTGGTGTCCAACTTCGGCGGACTTATCCAGGCGGTTGGCGCGGCCTGGATGATGGCCTCGATCTCCTCCTCCGCCAACATGGTCGCGCTGGTGCAGGCCTCCACCTCGTTGCCGATCATGCTGTTTTCCGTCGCCGCCGGTGCGCTCGCCGACAATTTCGACCGGCGCAAGCTGATGCTCACCGCCCAGTGTTTCATGCTGGCGGTCGCGATCGCCCTGACGCTCTGCGCCTGGTACGAAGTCATCACGCCCTGGCTGCTGCTCACCTTCACCTTCCTCATCGGCTGCGGCACGGCGCTCAACAACCCCGCCTGGCAGGCCTCCGTCGGCGACATCGTGCCCCGCGAGGACCTTCCCGCCGCCGTTTCGCTCAACAGCATGGGCTTCAACCTGACCCGCAGCGTCGGCCCCGCCATCGGCGGCGCCATCGTCGCGGCGGCAGGCGCGGCGGCCGCCTTCGCCGCCAATACGCTCAGCTATTTTGCCCTGCTCTATGTGCTCTTCCGCTGGAAGCCGAACACCTCGCCGCGCACCCTGCCGCGCGAGGATTTCGGCCGCGCCGTCTCTGCGGGCCTGCGCTATGTTTCCATGTCGCCCAATATCGGCAAGGTGATGCTGCGCGGCTTCGCATTCGGCCTTGCGACCAGCTCGATCCTCTCGCTGCTGCCGCTGATCGCGCGTGACCTCGTTGCTGGCGGACCGCTTACCTACGGTATTCTGCTCGGCTGTTTCGGGCTCGGCGCCATTGGCGGCGCGGTCATGAATGCGCGCCTGCGCGAACGCTTCACCAGCGAGACCATCGCCCGTCTCGCCTTCGCCGGCTTTGCCATTGCCGCTGCCGTTTCCGCCATCAGCACCTCGGCGCTGCTGACAGGCGCCGTGCTGCTGATCGCCGGTGCGTCCTGGGTCATGGCGCTCTCGCTCTTCAACACGACCGTGCAGCTCTCGACGCCGCGCTGGGTCGTCGCCCGGGCGCTGTCGCTCTACCAGACCACGACCTTCGGCGGGATTGCTGCCGGAAGCTGGATCTGGGGCACGACGGCCGATACCCACGGCGCGCAGACGGCGCTGCTGGCCTCCGCCGTCGCGATGATCGCCGGCGCAGCGCTCGGCCTTCGTTTCAGCCTTCCCGAATTGCGAACCCTCAACGTCGATCCGCTCAACCGTTTCAGCGAGCCGGACCTGCCGCTCGACCTGAAACCGCGCAGCGGCCCGATCGTCATCATGATCGACTACGTGATCGCGCAGGAAGACATCCGTGAATTCCTGGAGGCAATGACCGAGCGGCGGCGCATCCGCATTCGCGATGGAGCCGGCCAGTGGGCGCTGATGCGCGACCTCGAAAACCCGACGATCTGGACCGAGACCTACCATGTGCCGACCTGGGTGGAGTACGTGCGCCACAACCAGCGCCGCACCCATGCGGATGCGGCAAACGGCGAAAAGCTACGCCAGTTGCATAGCGGTGCGGAAGAGCCGCGCGTCCACCGCATGATCGAGCGACAGACGATCATCCCGAACGAATACGAGCGCTTCAAGCAGCAGGTCGAGATTCACTGATCAGCGCAGCTTCGTCTTGAGGGATGCATCCGGGTAGCAGGTCGGCGACAGGCCGCTCTTGGCCTGCCAGTCGCCGAGCGAACGGCGCGTCTTGTAGCCGGGAAGGCCGTCGACCTTGCCGACGTCGTAGCCCTTGGCGACGAGCGCCTTCTGCATGGCAAGCACATCCGAGCGCAGCATCTTGCCGACATCGCCCCACGCGCCACGGAACGGGCCGCTGCCATAGGCGATGCGGTCGGCGAGGTTGCCGATGAAGAGGGCATAGAGGTCGGAGTTGTTGTATTCCTTGAGCACGTAGAAATTCGGCGTGACGATGAATTCCGGCCCGTGCGTGCCAGCCGGAACCAGCATCATGCCCGAGGCCTTCGCCTCGCCGGAGGAAAACGCCTTGCCGGAAATGCGCGTGATGCCGCTCGACGCCCAGGCCGAGATCGGCTTGGCAAGGTCGGGGCCTTCCTGCGCGCAGGAAACGCCGTTCGGTATCGTCACCTCGTAGCCCCAGCCGCGGCCCGCCTGCCAACCCTTCTTCGCAAGGTAGTTGGCGATCGAGGCAAGGCTGTCCGGCACCGATCCCCAGATGTCGCGCACGCCGTCTCCGTCGAAATCGACGGCATATTGCAGGAAGCTGGTCGGCATGAACTGCGGCTGACCGAGCGCGCCGGCCCACGAGCCCTTCAGCTGCGCCACCGTCCGGTCGCCGCCGTCGACGATATGCAGCGCCGCGATCAGCTCCTTGCGGAACAGGTCCTTGCGCGTCGACATGAAGGCCTTGGTGGCAAGCACTTCCACCGCCGAATAGGGGATCTTCGCGCTGCCGAAACCCGATTCACGGCCCCAGACGGCGACGACGATCTCGCCCGGCACGCCAAAATGTTGCTCTATCTTGCGCAGGGTGCCCGCATGGGTCTTGGCCAGCCGGCTTCCCGTTCCCGCAAGGCCCTGCAGGCGCTTTTCGGAAAAATAGGCGCCCGGCGAGGAAAACTCCGCCTGGCTCTGCGCCTGCTCCTTCTTCGGCCGGGAGCCGGGCGGCACGAGATCGGGCAGGTCCCAGCTGAGCGTCACGCCCTCCATCGCCGCGCGAAACGTCTTTTCGCTGACGCCGGTCTTCTGGGCCGCCGGCCAGAGATCGTTGTCGATCCAGGCGCGAAACATCTTCTCCACCTCGGCCTTGGAGGCGGCATGGGTCGGCAGGGAGAGACCAAGCGCGATCAAGGCGGCGCTGACGGACGTCTTCAAGGCATTGCGGAAAGTCTGCATGGGCTCCCTCAGATCGCCGTGCGGGCGCGCAAGGCGGCCGTCAATGTTCCTTCGTCGAGATAGTCGAGTTCACCGCCAACAGGCACGCCATGGGCAAGCCGGGTGATCTTCACCTCAAGGCCGGAAAGCTGGTCGGTGATGTAGTGCGCCGTGGTCTGGCCCTCGACGGTCGCATTGACCGCGATGATCAGTTCGCGCACGCCGCCCTTGGCCACGCGGTCGACGAGACCGCGGATATTGAGGTCGTCCGGCCCGATGCCGTCGAGCGGCGAGAGCGTCCCGCCGAGCACATGGTAGGCGGCGTTCATCGCCGCGGCGCGTTCCAGCGCCCACAGATCGGAGACATCCTCGACGACGATGATGACCGAGTGGTCGCGACGCACGTCGGTGCAGACCGTGCAGGGATCGCTCGTATCCACGTTGCCGCAGCACGAGCAGATGCGCACCTTGCGATGCGCCTCACCCATCGCGTCGGCCAGCGGCCCAAGCAGCTGGTCCTTCTTCTTGACGAGATGCAGCGCGGCCCGACGGGCCGAGCGAGGCCCAAGGCCCGGCACCTTCGCCAGAAGCTGGATGAGTTTTTCGATTTCGGGGCCGGTGACTCGTTTTGCCATTGCCGGTATCTAGCCCATATCCAGGGGAAACGGAATCGCGGGAGACCGACGCTTGATCAGAATTCTCGCCGTATGCACGGGGGTCGTCCGTCCGCTTCCTGGCAAAAGCTACAAGACGGGCATTTTCAAGACGCCGACCGATGCAGCGGTGGTTGTCGACCGCGAGGGCCTGCTGGGCGACGCCATCTGCAACCGCAAACACCATGGCGGGGCGGAACAGGCGGTCTACGGCCTCGGCTCCATCGACCTTGACTGGTGGTCGAAGGACCTCGGCCGCACCATCGAGCCCGGCACCATCGGCGAAAACCTCGTTCTCGGCGGCCTCGACAGCCGCAGCGTGTGCGTCGGCGACCGGTTCGAGACCGAAAGCGTGCTTCTGGAAGTGACCTCGACGCGCATTCCCTGCAACACGCTGAGCGTGCGCATGGGCGATCCTGCCTTTGCAATGCGCTTCCTGCAGGCGGGCCGGCCGGGTTTCTACTGCCGCGTGCTGCGCGACGGGATCATCCAGGCCGGCGACTTCGTGACCTATACGCCCTTCGACGGCGCGCCGGTCACCATGCCGGAACTGCTGCGCACCTACGGCAGGAACCTTTCCGAGGAAGATCGGCTGCGCTACCTCGCAGCTCCCATCAGCGACAAGCTGCGCGCGGCGCTCACCGGCTGATCACCGGGCGGCAATGGCCGCCGCGGCCCCGGCCATGGTGCCGGCGCTGACGCGATTGGCGATACGCACGGCGCGCGGGCTCTTCAGGAACAGCCGGGCGCGCGCGGCCAGGAATACCCAGGCTAGATCGATCGCCACCAGCACGACGAACATGGTTGCGACCAGCTCCGCCCAGCCGACCAGCGTGACAGCGCCGAGATCGATGATCGCCGGCAGGAGCGCGATATAGAACATCATGATCTTCGGATTGCCGAGCGTCACCGTCAGCCCGGCGAAAAACAGCTTCGCGCCGGAGCGCGCCTCGGGCAGCGCCGCATCGCCCGGGTCGGCCGGCGCGAACCACATCTTCCAGGCAAGATAGAGCAGATAGGCGACGCCGAGCCACTTGATGGCGAGGAAGGCCGCGTAGAAGGTCTCGGCAATGGCCGCTAGGCCGAGCACGGCGCAGGTGAGCCAGATGCCCTCGCCGATCCACATGGCGGCGAGGAAGGGCAGCACGTCCCTCGGACCGCGCGAGAGCACGCGGGCGACCAGCGCCGCAATGCTCGGACCGGGCGAGCCGGCCGCCATCATCAGCGCGCCGGCGAAGACAAGCAGGGTCATCAGGCTCATCGGGGTTCCTCCTCGGGATCCCGGAGCCTACAGCATCAGAACGGCAGTTTGAAGCCGGGCGGGATCGGCAGGCCGGCCGTCAGGGCCTTGGTCTTTTCGGCGGTCTCGGCCTCGGCCTTGTCCTTGGCGTCCTTGTGGGCGGCAACGATCAGATCCTCGAGGATCTCGACGTCGTCTTCCTTGAAGAGCGAGGGATCGATCTTCAAGCCCTTGAGGTTACCCTTGCCGTCGAGCGTGACCGAGACGAGACCGCCGCCGGAGGTGCCGTTCACCTCGAGGGCGGCAATCTCCTCCTGCATCTTCTCCATCTTGGCCTGCATTTCCTTGACCTTGCCCATCATGCCCATGATGTCACGCATCGGTCTCTCCTCTTCGTCTCGTGATGTTAGAGTCTTTGTTTTCGCAATCCGGACGCAAAACTGCTTCGCACTGTTGCTGGATTGCTAGTGTTCGATATCGTCGCCGGGCAGGATATCGCCCTCGGCGGATTCAGCGACAGCCGCAACCTCGACGGTCTCGGCCTCGTTTTCCGTTTCCTGCACCTTGATCCGCACGTCGGTGATCTTGGCGCCGGGGAAGCGTTGCAGGATGGCGGCGACGTCCGGGTCCTGGCGCGCATCGGCGACGCGGGCTTCCTGCGCCGCCGTCTCGGCCTCGTTCAGGGTCGGCCCGCCGGCCTCGCGGGACAGGATAACCAGCCAGCGCATGCCGGTCCATTCCTGGAGCCGGTTCGAAAGGTCGGCGACAAGCGCCTTCGGCGCATCGTCCGTCAGGCTGATTTCTAGCCGACCCGCCTCGACATTCACCGGCCGCACGAAGGCGCGCACGAGCGCACGCAACCGGATATCGCGGTGCTTGGTGCAGAGATCGGCGACGTCCGAAATCGAGTTGACCGGCACGCTCGGCACTGCGGCCGGTTGCGGGGCGGGCGTGGTTTCGATGCGGCCGACCGGCCGCGATGCGGGGTCGGCCTGCGGCACGGCGCGCAGCATGGTCACCGACCCGCCGCCCGACTGGGCGCGCTGCATCGGGGAATCAGGCTGCGAAGAGACGGCCGCGACAGCGGACTGCGCCGTCGGCTGGCCACCGTTGCCGCCCGATTGCGGCGCACGGGCGCCATTGCCGCCGCCCTCGCCGTTCGCAAGCTCGGCAAGGCGGCGGGCTGCGTCTTCCGGCGAGGGAAGACTGGCGGCATGCGCCAGACGGATGATGACCATTTCGGCAGCACCGGCCGGGCGGCTGGAAGCCTCCGTTTCCGGGATACCCTTGAGCAGCATCTGCCACATGCGCGACAGCGCGGTCACGGCAATGGAATTGGCGAACTCGACGCCGCGCACGCGCTCGATCTCGCTCAGCGACTGGTCGCCGCTCGCATCCGGCACATATTTCATGCGGGTGACGAGATGGGTGAAATCGGCAAGGTCCGTCAGCACGACCGAGGGGCTGGCGCCAGCCTCGTATTGCGTGGCGAATTCGGCAAGCGCCGCGGCAGCATCGCCCTTTACGATATGCTCGAAGAGATCGACGATGCGGGCGCGGTCGGCAAGGCCGAGCATGGAACGAACGGCGTTGACCTCGACCCGGCCCGCCCCATGGGCGATCGCCTGGTCGAGCAGTGAGAGGCCGTCACGGGCCGAACCCTCGGCGGCGCGGGCGATCATGGCGAGCGCATCCGGCTCGGCCTCGACGCCTTCCTTGCCGAGAATGGTGGTGAAGAGACCGACGAGATCGGAAGCGCCGATGCGGCGCAAGTCGAAACGCTGGCAGCGCGACAGGACGGTGATCGGAACCTTGCGGATTTCCGTCGTCGCGAAGATGAACTTGACGTGCTCCGGCGGCTCCTCGAGCGTCTTCAGCAGGCCGTTGAAGGCCTGCGTCGAGAGCATGTGCACTTCGTCGATGATATAGACCTTGTAGCGCGCCGAAACCGGGCGGTAGCGCACCTGCTCGATGATCTCGCGGATATCGTCGATGCCGGTATGGGAGGCCGCGTCCATCTCGATGACGTCGACATGCCGGCCTTCCATGATCGCCTGGCAATGCTCGCCGGGAACGCGCAGGTCGATCGTCGGCTTGTCGAGGTCTGAACTCTTGTAGTTGAGCCCACGAGCGAGGATGCGGGCGGTCGTCGTCTTGCCGACCCCGCGCACGCCGGTCAGCATGTAGGCCTGCGCGATGCGGCCGGTCTCGAATGCGTTCGTCAGCGTGCGGACCATCGGTTCCTGGCCGACCATCAGGTCGGAGAAATCCTTCGGCCGGTATTTTCGCGCCAGAACGCGATAGGCGGCCGGTTTTTCGCTGGACGGATTTGGGGTTTCGTCGTTCATCGATCCTGCCGCTAATCGAACTATAAGTCCCGACAGGACGGCCAGGATCAGGACGGTAGGTGGGAGGCTGGCACGATGACCCGTGCCGGGCTCGTTAGGGCTGCTTCCTTCCGGACCTGACCCGGTTGGCGAGTGGCTCGTCCACCACCAACCTCCCGTCCCCCATATCGGCAATATTCCGTCCGAATGCAAGCGGAGCCGACAAAAAACTGTTGGAGTGAAATCAGGTGCGTGGCATGACTCTATAAAAGATGCATGCGGGAGAGCCCCTTGAGCGATTTTCGAACCGACGAACGGCTGGTGCGCGACAGCGACCTTCTGACGAAGATCGGCCTGTGCGAACTTCGCCTGATCAAAGACGCACGCTGGCCGTGGCTGGTGCTCGTGCCGCAGCGCCCGGATGTCACCGAGGTCTTCGACCTGACGCCGCTGGACCAGACCATGCTGACCTTCGAGACGGTGCTGGTCGCCGAGGCGCTGAAGCGGGTGACCGGGGCGACGAAGATCAATACCGGGGCGCTTGGCAATATCGTCCGCCAGCTGCATGTCCACATCATCGCGCGCAGCGAGGGTGATCCGAACTGGCCTGGTCCCGTTTGGGGTCACGGCACTGCCGAGCCGCGCTCGGCCGAGGAAACCAAGGCCTTTGTCGCCAAGCTGCTGGACGCGCTCTCACCATGAAGCCATCGCTTTTCGATCTCTACCGCCCGCATCCGGAACCCAGCACCATGGTGGCCTTTGCGGAAAACAGCCTCGACCGCCAGTCGGAGCACCGCGCGCCCGATTGCCTGGAACAGGCCTTCATGGCGGAAAGCGTGCACGCCTTCGCCATCGCCGGCGGCAAGCTGGTCGTCAAGCATGACGAGAAAATCATCGATCCGCTCTTCGCCCCCTACGAGCTTGCCGAACTCGACCCGGTGCCGGAGGAGGCCATTCTTCTCGGCTACCTGAAGAACGGCGAGCCGCGGCTGGCTATCCCCGTGCGCGCCGATCCCGACACCTTGCAGGAGCCGCTGAAGGCAGCGGACGGGCGCACGCTCTATCGCCAGCAGATGCTCGACGACGACCTGCTCGGCCAGTTCGCGCAGGCCTCCAGCCTGATGACATGGAACGGCAACAACCGCTTCTGCGGCAAATGCGGTTCGCCGACGCGTTCGGAGATCGGCGGCTATCGTCGCGTTTGCGAGAGGTGCAGCCACACGATCTTTCCGCGCACCGACCCGGTCGCGATCATGCTGGTGATCGATATCGAGCGCGACCTGTGCCTGCTCGGCCGCTCGCCGCACTTTCCGGAGGGCATGTATTCGTGCCTTGCCGGCTTCCTGGAGCCGGGCGAAACGATCGAACATACCGTGCGCCGCGAGACCTTCGAGGAATCCGGTATCAAGGTCGGCCGCGTGCGCTACCATGCCTCACAACCCTGGCCGATGCCGCATTCGCTGATGATCGGCTGCTACGGCGAGGCGATATCCTTCGATATCCGCCGCGACGAGCAGGAACTGGAGGATTGCCGCTGGTTCACCCGCGCGGAGACGGCGGCGATGATCGAGCGCAGCGCCCAGTCGGGCCTCACGCCCGGCGCCACCACCCCGCCGCCGAAGGGCGCCATCGCCCACCGGCTGATGCGCGACTGGCTCGACTGGAAGGGCTGATCCCCCGAAGCAATTCCGGCAACCGGGACGACGCCTGACAAGCGTCAGTTCTGGAATGCGCTGCGCATCGGATGCGCCCGGTACGTGCCGAGGATACGGACCTTTTCCGAGAAGAAGCGAAGTTCCTCCAGCGCGCGGCGGACATGCGGCTCATCCGGATGCCCTTCGATATCGGCATAGAACTGCGTGGCGGTGAACTTGCCGCCGATCTGGTAGCTTTCCAGCTTCGTCATATTGATGCCGTTCGTCGCAAAGCCGCCGAGCGCCTTGTAGAGCGCGGCGGGGATGTTACGCACATTGAAGACGAAGGTGGTGACGATGATTTCGTCGCCGCTGCGTTCGGCCGGTGCCGCCTCGCGCGACAGCACGACGAAGCGGGTGACGTTGCTTTCGGTATCCTCGACGTTTTCCGCGATGATCGACAGGCCGTAGAGGTCGGCGGCAAGGCGCGGGGCGAGCGCTGCCATGGAGCGGTCGCCGGTTTCCGAAACGAGCTTCGCCGCGCCGGCCGTATCGCCGGCGATCACCGGCTTCCAGCCGTTGAGGCGGACGATCTTGCGGCATTGGCCGAGCGCGTGGATGTGGCTATGGACCGTGCGAACTTCTTCCTTCGTCACGCCGGGCATGACCATCAGCTGGAAGCGGATCGGCATGAAATACTCGCCGACGATATGCAGGCGCGATTCGGGCAGCAGGTGGTGGATGTCCGCCACGCGGCCGGCGATCGTGTTCTCGATCGGAATCATCCCGAGATCGGCATCGCCGTTCTCCACGGCGAGGAACGCATCCTCGAAGGTCTGGCACGGCAGCGGCTCCATTGTCGGGAACATGTCGCGGCAGGCCATGTCGGAATTGGCGCCATATTCGCCCTGAAAGGCGATCTTGTTGGTCTTCATGCTCATGGCAGGGTCCGTGTCAGAGTATCGTTCCGAAAAGTGCTCCTCGGCAAAAACGACACGAAAAACAAAAAGTCAAACGGGATGGGCCGCAAGGATGACACGGGCCTTCTCAAGATCGGCGGGCGTATCGACGCCGAGCGGAACGGTGTCGACGATCTCCGCATCAATGCGCATGCCGGCTTCCAGCGCCCGAAGCTGCTCCAGCGATTCGCGCTTTTCCAGTGTCGAGGGCTTCAGCGCGACGAAGGTTTCCAGCGCCTTGCGGCGATAGGCATAGAGACCGATGTGATGATAGAGCGGGCCATTGCCATAGGGAGCCGTCGCGCGTGTGAAATAAAGCGCACGCAGCCGCCCCTCGCTCAGCGGCGAACCGACGACCTTCACCACGTTCGGATTGGTCTTTTCGTGTTCGTCGCGGATTTCCGTCGTCAGCGTGGCGATGTCGGTCGAGGCGTTCTCCAGCGGGCGAAGCGCCGCGCGAATGGTCGCGGGATCGATCGTCGGCAGATCGCCCTGCACGTTGATGACAAATTCGGCGCGGCCATCCGGGTCGCTCTTCGTCAGCGCCTCGTGGATGCGGTCCGAGCCGGACTGGTGATCGATGCGGGTCATCACCGCCTCGAAACCCGCAGCCACAACCGCGTCGAAAATATCCTGGTGATCGACGGCAACGACGATCCGGCCGACATTGGCCGCCGCCGCCCGGCGCGCCACCTGCACGATCATCGGCAGGCCGGCAATATCGGCGAGCGGCTTGCCGGGGAGTCGCGTCGAGGCCATGCGCGCGGGAATGAGAACGAGGGTCTTGTCAAATTTGGCGGGATTCATCGCAGGCCCTTCAAAAGCCCCGGGAAAAGTGTCAAAAGGTCTCAGTGCAGGGGCTACAATCACTGTTGCAACGAAGCAGCAAAAGACATAGGTTCCGCGCGATTTCAAGACTGGCCGGCGTCGTGTCCGCTGGTTCCTAGGGGAGCGTTTGGATGAACTCTTATGTGAACATGGGCGTAGGTGCCCTATTGGGCACCGTATTCGTACTGATGTCCGTGTCGATCGCTTCTGAAGGCATATTCCATTCGGGCGCTCCCGAGAAGGAAGGCTTTACGATCGCAGCCGAAGAAGCGGATGGCGGCGAAGCAGGCGGCGGTGAAGCTGCAGCTATCGTTCCGATCGCGACCCTGCTTGCCAGCGCCGATGCGGCAGCCGGCGAAACGGCTTTCAAGAAATGTGCGAGCTGTCACACCACGGAGAAGGGCGGACCGAACAAGGTCGGACCCGGTCTCTGGGACATCGTGAACCGCCCGATCGCAGCGCATGAAGGCTTCAGCTATTCCGCAGCGATGACCACCTTCTCCGAAGGCCACAAGGTCGTCTGGGACTACGATCACCTGAACTTCTTCCTCCAGGCGCCGAAGAAGCATGTTCCCGGCACCGCCATGGGCTTCGCCGGTCTCAAGAAGGACGACGAGCGCGCCAACCTGATCGCGTATCTTCGCACGCTTTCCGACAGCCCGGTAGCTCTGCCGACCGCTTCGAGCGAAGGTGCGGACGCCGGTGGCGCAGCAGCGACGACCGAAGGCGCGGCATCGACGGAAGGTGCAGCTCCGGCTGACGGCGCGACCGCCACGGAAGGTGGCGCTGCGACGACGACGGAAGGGGCAACGACCCCGGCTGACGGCGCAACGGCAACCGAGGGCGACGCCGCAACGACGACGACCGAGGGCGCAGCTCCGGCCGAAGGCGGCACCACGACGGAACAGCCGGCCGCTCAGTAAGAGACGGTCAGCTTCATAGACAAACAAACCCGGCCTTCGCGCCGGGTTTTTTGTTGCCTGAACCCTTGCCCCCTCGACGCCCGCGGCGTGCCGGTGGGGATGGATGGTCGGCTCAAGCCCGACCATGGCGAAGAGGAGAGGGACTTTTCACCGATAAAGCCAACTTCAGGCGAGCAGCCAGGCCCAGAAGGAAACGGTGAAGACGCCGAGTGCCGTCGTCATGGTGATGGTCGAGGAGGCGAGCGCCTGGCCGACACCGAAATGGTTGGCGAGCAGCCAGGCATTGACGCCCGTCGGCACCGATGAGGTCAGGACCATCGCGGTCGTCCATTCAGGGCTGAGGCCGAGCAAGCGGCAGGCGACATAGACGCAGCCCGGCAGCAGGACGAGCTTGAGGCTTGTCATCGCCAGCGCGATGCCGGCATTGCCGCCGACCTTGTACTTGTTGAGCGCCATGCCGATAGAGATGAGCGCGGCCGGCGCGGCGGTCGCCGCCAGCTGATCGACCACCGCCTTGACCGGTCCGACAAGCGGCACGCCGCCCACATGGAACAGCGCACCGACGGCAAGGCCGATGACCAGCGGATTGCGCACGAGGCTCTTGCCGATGCCGAGCAGCAGGGCGGCAAGGCTCTGCGGCGCGCGCGTACCCTCCTGACGCTCGGCCCGTTCCATGAGAACCGTGCCCGCAATCATCATGACCGGCAGATGCACGGAAAGGAGAACGGAGATCGCCACGAGCCCGTCGTCTCCGACGATTCGCGAGACGAGCGGCAGGCCGATGAAGACCGTGTTGGCGAAAGCCGACGAGACGCCGGCCAGGACGCCGATCCGCCGGTCGCGCTTGAAGCCGAGCGTCGCCACCAGATGCGCCACCGTCCAGGTGACGGCAACACCGGCGAAATAGCCGACCCAGATGCGCCAGGGCGCTTCGCCCGCGAAATCGGCTTCCGCGATCGTGCGGAACAGGAGGACGGGAACCGCCAGGCGGAAGACGAACTCGCCGAGCCCCTCGCCCAGTTCCTCCCGCAGATAGCCGGTGCGCACGGCCAGCCAGCCGATCAGGATAAGCGCGAAGACGGGCAGAACATTGAGGGCGACGTCCGACATGAAACCGTCCGGAAAGCGATGATGCAATGAAAGGCAGGGCACCTTGCAGCTTCACCGGTAGGGCAATCGGCAGGAGGGGTCCAGCGTTAAGCTGGCAGGTAGAAATGAAAAAAGCGAGGGTTATCCCCCCGCTTCCTCATCCCGGACTGGCCGGGGAAGTGCTTCGTGCAGTGCCAGTACATCCGTGGTCACCGCGTTTCCGAAACACGACTTTCGTGTCTGACAAGGGTTCTACCGGCCGCCTGTTACAGCGGTATGACAGAACCGCACCTGTCGATGTTTGGGAGTCTGCGCGCATATGGTTAACAAAACGTTAACGCGCCGAACTTCGAAAAAATTTCGCATTTCCGGCGATTGAACCGCCGCGATCAAACGTCTTTCTCCTGGTTCCATGCGCCGTCCTTTTCCGGCCTCCCCGACGAGCTGCGTCTTTCGATTGACAAGCCGGGGCGAGGTCTGAACAGTGGCGGCGGCAACGAGACGGGCAGCGGTAGGAGGACTTCATGTCTATGCGCGCAATCTTCGGTTTCTCGGCACTTCTTCTTTCTGCCGTCGCTTCCCCACCCCAGATCGCTCATGCCGAAGAGACGCGTACCGTCGTCACGTCGGAAAACAGCGACTATTTCGGATTCGACCTGCGCACCGTGCAGGACGTGACGCTCGATCAGTGCAAGACGGATTGCATTGACGACCTGTCCTGCCGCGCCTTCACCTATAATCCCAAGGTGAAGTGGTGCTTCCTGAAGAGCGACTTCAACCAGCTCAACCATTTCCAGGGCGCCATTGCCGGCAAGATCGTGAAGGCCGACAACGCCGCCGATATCGGCGCGCCGCCGGCGCTCGCCTTCATCAGCGACTATATGACGACCGACGCCCGCTCCTTCCGCGACAACCTTTCGCTCGCCGCCGACCAGCAGGGACAGGGCGCAGAAAGCCTCGCCTCGCTCGGCCGCATCGAGAGTGCGTCAAGCCGCTTCGACCAGGCGCTTGCCGCCTACAAGGGTGCGCTCTCGCTTGCGCCGGATGACTATTATCTCTGGATCGAGACGGCCGAAGCCATGAGCCGGGCCGCCAACAACAGCTACCTCGCCGGCCAGGGCGCACTTGCCGCGATCAACGCCTACAAGCTCTCGCGCACGACCGAAACGCGCGCCCGCGCGCTCGCCGTGCTGGCCGACACGCTCGACAAGTCGAGCAACTACCGCGCCGGCATCAACGCCTACAAGGCGAGCCTCGAACTGAAGGACGATGTCGCGGTGCGCTCGGCCTATCTCGGCCTCGTCGCCCGGCAGGGCTTCCGCGTCGTCAACCACACAATCGATTCCGACAGCGCCAGCCCGCGCGCCTGCGTCGAGTTCTCCGAGCCGCTCGTCAAGTCCGGCGCGGACTACGCCTCCTTCGTCACGCTGGACGGCGCGGCGCCCAAGGCCGTCGAGGCCAAGGACCGGCAGATTTGCGTCGAGGGCCTGACCCATGGCCAGCGCTACAAGATCGCCTTCCGCTCCGGCCTGCCGTCTGCCGTCGAAGAGCCGCTGGCCGCGAACGTCGATCTCGACATCTACGTGCAGGACCGCGCCGCGACGGTGCGATTTACCGGCGACGGCTTCGTGCTGCCGGGCAGCGTTCGCCGCGGCATCCCGATCGTCTCCGTCAACACCGACAGCGCCGACCTGAAGCTCTACCGCGTCGGCGACCGCGCCATCGCGGGACTGCTCGCCGACAGCCGCTTCCTCACCCAGCTCGACGGCTACTCCTCCAGTCGCATCGAAAACGAGAACGGCGAAATCGTCTGGCAGGGCAAGATCGATATCTCGCCGGAACTCAACAAGGATGTCGTCACCAGCTTCCCGGTCGATGAGGCCCTGCCCGAGCGCAAGCCCGGCGTCTATGTGCTGACCGCCGCAGCCTCGAACGGCCGCAGCAACGAATGGGACGCCAAGGCCACGCAATGGTTCGTCGTCTCTGATGTCGGCCTCACCACTTATGCCGGCACGGACGGCCTCAACGTCTTCGCCCGCTCGCTCGACAGCGCCGGCCCGCTCGAAGGCGTCGAGCTGCAGCTCATCGCCAAGAACAACGAGGTGCTCGGCACGGCGACGACCGACGCGGACGGCCGCGCGACCTTCACTGCCGGTCTGATACGCGGCACCGCAGCCAACACGCCCGCCGTCATCCTTGCCAGGAAGGGCGAAGGCGACTTCGTCTTCCTCGACATGACGCGCGCCGGCTTCGATCTTTCCGATCGCGGCGTCACCGGGCGCCCGGCACCGGGCGCCATCGACGTGCTCGCCTGGACCGAGCGCGGCATCTACCGCGCCGGCGAGACGGTGCATGCCACAGCCCTTGCCCGCGATATCGAGGCGAACGCCGTCGAAAAACTCCCGCTGACCTTCATCTTCAACCGGCCGGACGGCGTGGAGGATCGCCGCATGGTGTCCGACGGCGCGGCTCTCGGCGGCCATTCCATCGAGCTGCCGCTCCAGCCGAACAGCATGCGCGGCACCTGGACCATGCAGGTCTTCACCGATCCGAAGGGCATGGCGATTGCCGAAAAGCAGTTCCTGGTCGACGACTTCGTGCCGGATCGCATCGAATTCGACATGTCGAGCGAGACGAAGGATATCGAAGCCGGCGTGCCTGCCGCCGTCTCCGTCGATGGCCGCTATCTCTACGGTGCGCCCGGCGCTGGTCTCGAGATCGAGGGCGACGTCGCGCTGAAGCCGACGCGTGCCGACCCCGCCTATCCCGACTATGTCTTCGGCCTGACAGACGAAGAGGCGATCGAGGAAAGCACGACGCCGCTCGAAGGCCTCGACGTGCTCGACGACGAGGGCAAGGCGACCTTCGACGTTACTGTCACCGACCTTCCCTCCACCACCCAGCGTCTCGAAGCGCTCGTGACGCTGCGCATGATGGAGGCGGGCGGCCGTGCCGTTGAACGCAACCTCACGCTGCCGGTCCGGACAACCGGCCCGATGATCGGCGTGAAGCCGGAATTCAAGGGCGAGCTTTCGGAAAACAGCGTCGCCAATTTCCAGGTCATCGCCGTCAATACGCAGGGCGCGAAGGAGGCGATGCAGGGCCTGCCCTGGAAGCTGCTTTCCGTCCAGCGAAACTACCAATGGTATCGCGAGGGCAGTTCCTGGCGCTACGAACCGGTGCTTTCGACGACGCAGATCGCCAACGGCACGCTCGACGTCGCTGCTGACGGCGGCCGCATCTCGGTGCCCGTCACCTGGGGCCGCTACCGCATCGAGGTCGAAAGCCCCGAGCCGGACGGCCCGGCGACCAGCGTCGAATTCGACGCCGGCTGGTACGTCGCCGCAACTTCGACGGAAACACCCGACGCGCTGGAAATCTCGCTCGACAAGGAAAACTACGCGGTCGGCGATACGGCGAAGCTGAAGATCTCGCCGCGCCATGCCGGTCAGGTCCTGATCACCGTTGGCGCCGAAAGCCTGATCGCCACCCAGACCGCCGCGATAGGCGCGGAGGGCGGCGAGGTGGAAATTCCGGTCACCGAGGAATGGGGCCCCGGCTCCTACGTCACCGCGACGCTCTTCCGCCCCGGCTCGGACCAGGAAAGCCGCATGCCGATGCGCGCCATCGGCATCACCTGGCTGAAGGTCGATCCGGCCGAACGCAAGCTCGCGGTCGCGCTGGATGTGCCGGAAAAGACCCTGCCGCGCCAGCCGCTCGACATTTCGCTGAAGGTCGCGGGCGCAGGCGCGAACGAAGAGGCCTATATCACCGTTGCAGCCGTCGATGTCGGCATTCTCAATCTCACCCGCTACGAAGCGCCCGATCCGGCCGGCTGGTATTTCGGCCAGCGCCGCCTCGGCATGGAAATCCGTGACCTCTACGGCCGGCTGATCGACGGCTCGCTTGGCGCGACCGGACGGCTGCGCACCGGCGGCGACGGCGGCGAAGGAGCCCTCCAGGGCAACCCGCCGACCGAAAAGCTCGTCGCTTTCTTCGCTGGCCCCGTAAAGTTCGATGCGCAAGGCAACGCCAAGGTCAGCTTCGATATCCCGCAATTCAACGGAACGGCCCGCATCATGGCCGTCGCCTGGACGAAGACGGGCATCGGCAGCGCGACGAAGGACGTGGTCATCCGCGATCCTGTCGTCGTGACGGCAAGCCTGCCGAAGTTCCTCGCCCCCGGGGATCGTGCGGACCTGAGGCTCGATATCGCCAATACCGATGCGCCGGCCGGTGACTACACGGTCGAGATCACCCACAACGCCTCCGTCATGGTCGAGCAGACCGGTGCCGGCCAGACAATCAGGCTGGAACCCGGCGGCAAGACGGCCCTCACTCTGCCGCTGGTCGGCGGCGAGGCGGGTGACGGGCTCGTCACCCTGAAACTCTCGAATGGCTCCGGCATGTCGCTCGAACAGGCGCTCAACGTGCCGGTGCGTCCGGCCGCCATGCCCATCACCACGCGCCGGCCGATCGAGATTGCCGCGAATGCCAGCCTGACCATCGACGACCAGTTGCTCGCCGACAGCCAGCTCGCCGGCGCTTCCGTCAGCCTCAACGTCTCGCGCGCCGCGGCCTTCGACATCCCGGCCCTTCTGATGGCACTCGACCGCTACCCCTATGGCTGCACGGAGCAGACGACGAGCCGCGCGCTGCCGCTCCTCTATCTCAGCGAGCTCTCCAGGCAGTCCGGCCTGCCGGAGGATACGGAAACGCAGAAGCGGGTGCAGGAGGCGATCTACCGCGTTCTCGCCAACCAGTCCTCCTCCGGCAGCTTCGGCCTGTGGTCGCCCGGCTACGGCGACCTCTGGCTCGACGCCTTCGTCACCGACTTCCTGACCCGCGCCCGCGAACAGAAGTTCGACGTGCCGGAGCAGGCCATGCTGCAGGCGCTTTCCAACCTGCAGAATTCGATCTCCTATGACGTCAACGTCTCCACGCAGGGCAACGAGATCGCCTATGCGCTCTATGTGCTCGCGCGCAACCGAAAGGCAGCGGTCAGCGACCTGCGCTACTATGCCGACACGAAGCTCTCGGAATTCTCCTCGCCGCTCGCCCGCGCGCAGATCGCCGGTGCGCTGGGTCTCTACGGCGATGCCCAGCGCTCGATGACGATCTTCTCCAATGCGCTCGGCCTCTCGCGTGACAGCATCATGACCGCCAGCCTCTCGCGCACCGACTACGGTTCGTCGCTGCGTGACGGCGCTGCCATCCTGGCGCTGGCCGCCGAAAGCCGGCCGGTTCCGGACGTCATTCCCGAACTGACGAAGCTCGTGGCAAAGCAATGGGATGACAAGCGCTGGACCAGCACGCAGGAACAGACCTGGATGCTGCTTGCCGCCCGTTCCGTGAAGGATGCCGACAAGGGCCTGAAGCTCGAAATCAACGGTGCGGAGCGCGCCGGCGGCTATGCCGCGCAGATGACGGGCAAGTCCCTCCTGGAGAACCCGCTGGTGATCGCCAACCGAAGCGACGAGCCGGTCTCGGCCGTGCTGACGACGGTGGCGGCCCCTGCCGATCCGCTGCCGGCCGGTGGCGACGGCTTTGCCATCGAGCGCAGCTACTACACGCTTGACGGCGAGGAGGCGAACATCACGGAGGCTTCGCAGAACGAGCGCTATGTCGTGGTGCTGAAGGTGACGGAACAGAATGACTGGCCGTCGCGCATCATCATCACCGACCTCCTGCCCGCCGGCTTCGAGATCGACAATCCGAGCCTCGTCGACAGTGCCAAGCTTGCCAACTTCGACTGGCTCGGCGAGACCGAGGCGGCGCATACGGAGTTCCGCTACGACCGCTTCGTCGCTGCCTTCAACCGCAGCGGCGGCGACAACCGCGACGTGACGCTCGCCTATGTCGTGCGCGCCGTGACCCCCGGCACCTACGATCTGCCGGCCGCCCAGGTGGAGGACATGTATCGTCCGCAATATTCCGCCCGCACGGCGACCGGCCGCATGCAGGTCGTCAAGGCTGAATAGGACGATTGGCGATGGCGCTCTGGCGCAAGCTCCTGATCGGTTCCCTCGCGGGGGCGGCTTCCATCGCCGCCCTCGCCTTCGGGCTCGACCATGCGGACCGCGTCTATCCGCCGCCCGTCGCAATAGCCGATAGCATCTCGCGGGAAGTGCTTGACCGCGACGGCCGCCTGTTGCGCGCTTTCGCGACGCCCGAGGGCCACTGGCGGCTGAAGACCACGGCCGCCGATGTCGATCCGCAGTTCATCCGCATGCTCGTCGCCTATGAGGATCGCCGCTTCCACGAACATGCCGGCATCGACCCGCTGGCGCTGCTGCGCGCTGCCGGGCAGTTCGTCACCAGCGGCCGCATCGTCTCCGGCGCATCGACCCTTTCCATGCAGGTCGCCCGGCTGATCGAGCCGCGCGAAAACCGCTCGATGCTGGCGAAGCTGCGCCAGATGGCACGCGCCGTGCAGCTCGAACGACGGCTGTCCAAGGCGGAAATCCTCGACCTTTACCTGACGCTCGCCCCCTATGGCGGCAATCTCGAGGGCGTGCGCGCGGCAAGCCTTGCCTGGTTCGGCAAGGAGCCGAAGCGCCTCTCCGTCGCCGAAGCCGCCCTGCTCGTCGCCCTGCCGCAGCTGCCCGAAAAGCGCAGGCCCGACCGGCACCGGAACGCCGCAGAAAAGGCGCGCGAACGCGTGCTGACCCGCATGGCCGTTTCCGACATCATCGGCGAAGGCGAAGCCGAACGCGCGAGCAACGAGGCCGTGCCCGACCGCCGCCGGCAGCTCCCCTCCCATGCCGCGCATCTCTCCGAGCTGGCGCTGCGCAAGGATCCAAAGGCGATCGAGCACAGGACGACGCTCGACCGCACGGTGCAGGACGGACTTGAAACCGTTGCCCGCGAGGCGGCCGAGCGCCTCGGCCCGAAAGTCTCCATCGCCATGGTGATGGCCGATGCCCGCACTGGCGAAATCCTCGGCGAAGTCGGCTCGGCCGACTATTTCGACGGCAGCCGCGCCGGCTGGATCGACATGACGCGCATCCGCCGTTCGCCCGGCTCGGCCCTGAAGCCCTTCATCTACGGACTTGCCTTCGAGGAAGGGCTGGTCGCGCAGGAAACCATCGTCGAGGATCGACCCTCCGATTTTTCCGGTTACCGTCCGCGCAATTTCGACATGACCTATCAGGGCGATGTCAGCGTGCGCAGGGCGCTGCAACTGTCGCTGAACGTCCCCGCCGTCCGCCTGCTCGATGCCGTCGGCCCGACACGGATGATGGTGCGGTTCCGGCGCGCCGAGGTGCGACCTGTGCTGCCGCCGGGCGAAACGCCCGGCCTTGCCATCGGCCTCGGCGGCCTCGGCATCACGCTGCGCGACCTCACCCAGCTCTATGCAGCGCTTGCCAATCGCGGCATGCCGGTGCGGCTCGGCGACGGCATTACCAACGATGCGGCAGTGATCGACGGCGATCCGCTGCTCGATCCCGTCGCCGTCTGGCAGGTCTCCGACGTCCTGTCCGCCGTCACCCCGCCGACCGGCAGCCGACGCCTCGGCATCGCCTACAAGACCGGCACCAGCTACGGCTACCGCGATGCCTGGTCCATCGGCTATGACGGCCGCCACGTGCTCGGCGTCTGGGTCGGCCGCGCCGACAATGGCGCGGTGCCGGGTCTGACGGGCTATGGCAGCGCCGCGCCCATCCTCTTCGAAGCCTTTTCACGGTCCGGCGTCGCCATCACCGCGTTCCCCCGAGCGCCGGCCGGCGCGGTGCGCATCGCCCAGTCCGAACTGCCGGCGAGCCTGCGCCGTTTCTCGACCACCGCAAGCGGCCTCGTCGCCACCGTGGCGCGCGAGCCGGCGCCGCAAATCGTCTATCCGCCGGAGGGCGCCCATGTGGAACTCGGCGCCACGACGGGCGAACAGGTTTCTCCGCTGGTGCTGAAGCTGCAGGGGGGCCGCGCGCCCTTCCGCTGGCTCGCCAACGGCAAGGTGCTGCCCGACGCCTCGCGCCGGCGCACGACGCAATGGATGCCGGAAGGCGCGGGCTTCTCGACGCTGACGGTGATCGACGCCGCCGGACGGGCTGCCAGCGTGCGGGTATTCATCGAATAGCGGGACAAAGCCCCCGCGACATTATTTTTTCGTATCCGCCGGCACCCATCCCGCCTTGCGCTTTTCCAGGAAGGCCGCGATGCCCTCGGCCGCCTGCGGCGTTTCCCAGGTATCGGCAAGCCGCGTCAGCGTCATCTCGATGAGTTTTTCGTCGATTGGCGCGGCAAGCGCATGGGCGAGGGATTTCGCCCCCGCGACCGCATCCGGCGATGCGGCGAAATAGGGCGCTATCTCTTTCTCGATCGCCTCGTCCAGCTTTTCCGGCGCAACCACGGCGCTGAGAAGGCCGATCTCCCGGCCGACCTGTGCATCGAAGAAGCGCGCGGACGTGGCGAAGCGCAGGAAGGCCGAGGGGCCGATACGGGCGGCGACATAGGGACTGATCGTCGCCGGGATCAGGCCCAGCCGCGTCTCCGTCAGGCCGAAGCGCGCGCCTTCCACCGCAATCGCCGCATCGCAGACGCTGATAAGCCCGACGCCGCCGCCATAGGCCTGGCCGTTGACGCGGGCGACCAGCGGTTTCGGCAGGTCGCGCAGCGCCTTCAGCATCAAGGCGAGCCGGCGCGCTTCGGCCACGCGTTCCGCGCGGGTGGCGGAGATCTGCTCCTTCATCCAGTTGAGGTCGCCGCCGGCGCAAAAGCTCTCGCCCTCCCCTGTCAGCACCACGATCCGCACCGCCCTGTCCTCGCCCAAGAGGCCGGCGACGGCAGTCAGTTCGCGGATCATCAGGCCGGAAAGCGCATTGTGTTGCGCGTGGCGGCGAAGCGTCAGCGCGGCCACGCCGCGCCGGTCGACGGATACGGAAATCGTCTCGAAGTTCATGGCAGCACCTCCCGCGTTCAATCCGCTATGGTCTTCCTCCGGCATCGTCCTTGCTGGTGATCTGGCGGGCGAAGGCCGCCGCCACCGCCAGCTTGTGCCGGTCGAGCCCTGTCTCGTAGCCCTGCGCATCGAGCATGTCGGCCACGGCAAGCGTATCCACATTGCCGCGTGCGCCCGGCGCATAGGGGCAGCCGCCGAGTCCGCCCACCGAGGCGTCGAAAACCGATAGTCCATGATCGAGCGCAACGCGGATATTATCGAGCGCCCGCCCACCCGTATCGTGAAAATGGCCGGCGAGCTTTTCCGGGGAAGCGACGGCAAGCACGGCCTCCAGCATGGCGGCGACCTCGGCGGGCCGCGCGCGGCCGATCGTGTCGCCAAGGCTCACCTCGTGGCAGCCGAGACGCAGCAACTGCTCGCTCACCCACGCCACCGCGAGGGGCTCGACCGGGCCGTCATAGGGGCATTGCACGACGCAGCTGACATAGCCGCGCAGCTGGATGCCATCCGCCTTTGCCGCTTGCGCCACGGGCCGGGCGCGCTCGAGGCTTTCGGCGATCGAACAATTGAGGTTGGCGCGCGAAAAGCCCTCGGACGCCGAGAGGAAAACGGCGACCTCATCCACGCCGGCAGCCTTCGCAGCCTCATAGCCTTTCATGTTCGGCACCAGCGCCGAATAGGAAATACCGGGGCGGCGCACTATGCCGGCCATGACCTCCGCCCCGTCGGCAAGCTGCGGCACCCATTTCGGGCTGACGAAGCTCGTCGCCTCGATGCGGGTGAAGCCGCAGTCCGAAAGCAGGTCGATCAGCGCGATCTTCCCGGCGGACGGAATGATTGCCTTCTCGTTCTGCAACCCGTCGCGGGCCGCCATCTCGACGATGTCGATACGCCGGGTCATGCGACCTCCTCGGGCTCCAGCGAAAGGAGCAAGGCGCCCTCCGCCACCTGATCGCCGACAGCGACAGGCACCGCGGCCACCACGCCGTCGCGCGGCGCGGCCAGCACCAGTTCCATCTTCATCGCCTCCATGGTGACCAGCGCTTCGCCCCTTGAGACCCGCGCGCCAGGCTCCGCGGACACGATGCGCACAAGACCCGGCATCGGGGCGGACAGCCGATCCCCGCCCGCCGCGATCTCGCCATGGTGGCGGGCCGCTTCGGCGAGCATGAAGGCATGGCTATGGCCGCCGAAGAAGACGACGATATCGCCCCCCGCGCGGTTGACGCCCGCCGGCAGCATGTGGCCGTCGAAATCCACCCGTATGGTACGGCCCTCCGGCCTGCCCACGCGGATATCCGTCTCCAGCCCATTGTGGGCGATGCGGTAGCCGTTCTCGCCGAGCGCCGTCACGCGCAGCGCATGTTCCTTGCCGGCATGGTCGAGGAACACCGTCTGTGCCGCCTCGCCCCACAGGCGGAAGCCGCGAATGTGCCCCCAGGGATCTGGATCGGCCGGCGCATCGAGAAAGCCGAGCGCAGAAAGCGCGGCAAGCCCGAAGACTTCTTCGGAAGCTTCGGGATCGGCCAGCACGGCCTCGCCGGCCCGGCCGATCAGGCCGGTATCGACATCGCCCGCGGCAAAGGCCGGCAGGCGGCTGAGCCGCGCGAGGAACCCCGCATTCGTCGTCACCCCGCCGACGCGGCATTGTTCGAGCGCCGTTTCCAGCCTGGCAAGCGCCTGCGCGCGCGTGCTGCCATGGGTAACGATCTTGGCGATCATCGGATCGTAGTAGGGCGTGACGAGATCCCCGGCCCGCACGCCGGAATCGACGCGCACGCCGTCCGGCATATCGAAGACGGAAAGGCGGCCGGTCGCCGGCAGGAAGTCGCGCGCCGGGTTTTCCGCATAGAGCCGCGCCTCGAAGGCCCAGCCTTCGATGGCAAGCTCCTCCTGCCGCATCGGCAAGGGCTCACCGGCGGCGACGCGCAGCTGCCATTCGACGAGGTCGAGGCCGGTGATCGCCTCCGTCACCGGATGCTCGACCTGCAGGCGCGTGTTCATTTCCATGAAGTAGAAGCGATCCTGCCGCAGCCCTTCCGAAACATCGGCGATGAACTCCACCGTGCCGGCGCCGCTATAGCCGATGGCCGCCGCCGCCCGCACCGCCGCCGCGCCCATCGCCGCGCGCATCTCCTCCGTCATGCCGGGCGCCGGCGCTTCCTCGATGACCTTCTGGTGACGGCGCTGCAGCGAGCAGTCGCGCTCGAAGAGATGCACGACATTGCCGTGCCCGTCGCCGAAGACCTGCACCTCGATATGGCGGGGTTTCGCCATATACTTCTCGACCAGCACGCGGCCGTCGCCAAAGGCGCTTTCCGCCTCCCGCCGGGCGCTTTCCAGCGCGGCGCCGAAATCGGCGGGCAGGTCCACCCGCCGCATGCCCTTGCCGCCGCCGCCGGCGCGCGCCTTGATCAGGACCGGATAGCCGATGGTCGCCGCCTCGCCGGCAAGGAAGGCCGCGTCCTGCTTGTCGCCATGGTAGCCGGGCACGACGGGCACGCCCGCCTTTTCCATCAGCGCCTTGGCCGCATCCTTGAGGCCCATGGCGCAGATGGCATTTGCCGAGGGGCCGATGAAGACGAGGCCGGCCGCCTCCACCGCCTCGACGAAGCCCGGATTTTCCGACAGGAAACCGTAGCCGGGATGCACCGCCTCCGCACCGCTCGCCCTGGCCGCTTCGATGAGCGCCGGAATGTTCAGGTAGCTTTTTCCCGCCTCCGCCGGGCCGATGCGCATGGCCTCGTCGGCCATCTCGACATGCAGCGCGTTATCGTCGGCGTCGGAATAGACGGCGACCGTCGCAATGCCCATCAGCCGCGCCGTGCGGATGACGCGGCAGGCGATTTCGCCGCGATTGGCAATGAGGATTTTCCTGAACATCCGGCCTCCTGTCATTGTGCGGCGATAGCCTCGACCTCGAGCATCCATTTCCCGTCGAAGATCGATGCGATGACGACGCTCATCGCCGGGGCAGTGGACCCGAGATATTCGCTGCGAATCTCGCGGTTGGCGGTCGCGTGGTGGCGGTCGGAAAGATATGTCGTGACCTTGACGAGGTCGGTCTTCGACATGCCTGCGGCCTTCAGCTGGGCGTCGATATTGCGCCAGACGAGCCGCGCCTGATCCTCAAAACTCTCCGGCACCTTGTCGTCGTCCGAAACCGGGATCTGGCCGCTGATGAACAGCAGGGTCTTGAAATCCTCGATCTTCACGGCCTGCGTGTAACCGCCGCGCGGGTCGGGCGCGTTCTTCGCATTGATCAGTGCGCGTTTCATGACTTTCCCTCCTCTACATCCTGAAGACACCGAAACGAGTGGGCTCGACAGGCGCATTGAGCGCCGCCGAAAGCGAAAGCGCCAGCACGTCGCGCGTCTTGCGCGGGTCGACGATGCCGTCGTCCCAAAGGCGCGCCGAAGCGTAGAGCGGGTGGCTCTGGCGGGCGAACATGTCGATGGTCGGCTGCTTGAAGGCGACTTCCTCCTCCGTGCTCCAGCTGCCGCCGGTCCGCTCGATACCGTCGCGCTTGACGGTGGCCAGCACGCCCGCCGCCTGCTCGCCGCCCATCACAGCGATGCGGCTGTTCGGCCAGGTCCACAGGAAGCGCGGCGCGTAGGCCCGCCCGCACATGCCGTAGTTGCCCGCGCCGTAGGAGCCGCCGATCAGCACCGTCAGCTTCGGCACGCCCGCGGTCGCGACGGCGGTGACGAGCTTCGCGCCATGCTTGGCGATGCCTTCCGCCTCGTATTTGCGACCGACCATGAAGCCGGTGATGTTTTGCAGGAAGAGGAGCGGAATGCCGCGCTGGGCGCAAAGCTCGATGAAATGCGCGCCCTTCAGCGCCGCTTCGGAGAAGAGCACGCCATTGTTGGCGATGATGCCGACCGGCAATCCATGCAGGGCGGCAAAACCGCAGACGAGCGTGACGCCGAAGCGGGCCTTGAACTCGTCGAAGCGCGAGCCGTCGACCACGCGGGCGATCACCTCGCGCACGTCATAGGGGGTGCGCGTATCGGCCGGCACGATGCCGAGCAGTTCCTCCGGATCGTAGAGCGGCGCGTCACCCGCTCCGGATCTTGCAACCTCCGGCTTGCGGGTGTTGAGATTGGCGGCGATCTGGCGGGCGATTTCCAGCGCGTGGCGATCGTCGCGCGCCAGATGGTCCGCAACGCCGGAAAGGCGCGTGTGCACATCGCCGCCGCCGAGATCCTCGGCCGTCACCACCTCGCCCGTCGCGGCCTTCACCAGGGGCGGGCCGGCAAGGAAGATGGTGCCCTGGTTTTCGACGATGACAGTCTCGTCGCTCATGGCCGGCACATAGGCGCCGCCTGCCGTGCAGCTTCCCATGACGACGGCGACCTGCGGAATGCCGGCGGCCGACATTTGCGCCTGATTGTAGAAGATACGGCCGAAATGGTCCCTGTCCGGGAAGACCTCGTCCTGATTGGGCAGGTTGGCGCCGCCGGAATCGACGAGATAGATGCAGGGCAGCCGGTTCTCCGCCGCGATCTCCTGAGCGCGCAGATGCTTCTTCACGGTGATGGGGTAGTAGGTGCCGCCCTTCACCGTCGCATCATTGCAGACGATCATGCATTCACGGCCGGACACGCGGCCGATGCCGGCAATCATGCCGCCGGAGGGCGAGGCCCCGTCATAGAGGCCGTGCCCGGCGGTGAGGCCGATCTCGAGGAAAGGCGAGCCCTTGTCGATAAGCTGCGCGACCCGATCGCGCGGCAAGAGCTTGCCGCGGGAGACGTGGCGATCCCGCGCCTTCGCGCCGCCGCCATCCATGGCGAGGCTTGCGGCCTCTTCCACCAGAGACAGCGCGTCGAGCATCGCCTTGCGGTTCGTCGCAAAAGTCTCGCTGCGTGTGTTCACCGCCGAGGGGATGACCGGCATTACTGCGTCTCCTGAAAGATTTCTCGGCCGATCAGCATGCGGCGTATTTCGGAGGTGCCCGCACCGATCTCGTAGAGCTTGGCGTCGCGCAGCAGGCGGCCGGCCGGATAGTCGTTGATATAGCCGTTGCCGCCGAGCGTCTGGATCGCTTCAAGGGCAAGCTTCGTCGCCATCTCCGCGGCATAGAGAATGCAGCCGGCGGCGTCCTTGCGGGTCGTCTCCCCCCGATCACACGCGCTTGCCACCGCATAGACATAGGCGCGGCAGGCGTTGAGCGCGACATACATGTCGGCGACCTTGCCCTGCATCAGCTGGAATTCCCCGATCGGCTGGCCGAACTGCTTTCGCTCGTGGAGGTAGGGCACGACCACATCGAGGCAGGCCGCCATGATCCCAAGCGGGCCGCCGGAGAGCACGACGCGCTCATAATCGAGGCCGGACATCAGCACGTTGACGCCGCGTCCCACCGTGCCCATCACGTTTTCCTCAGGCACCTCGCAATCGGCAAAGACAAGTTCGCATGTATTGGAGCCGCGCATGCCGAGCTTGTCGAGCTTCTGCGCGGTGGAAAAGCCCTTGAACCCCTTCTCGATGAGGAAGGCCGTGATGCCGCGCGCGCCGGCCGCGGGATCGGTCTTGGCGTAGACCACCAGCACATCCGCATCCGGCCCGTTGGTGATCCACATCTTGTTGCCGTTCAGCACGTAGCGGTCGCCCCGCTTTTCCGCCCGCAGCTTCATCGAGACGACGTCGGAGCCCGCCCCCGGCTCGGACATGGCGAGCGCGCCGACATGTTCGCCGGAAATCAGCTTCGGCAGGTATTTTTCCCGCTGCGCCTGCGAAGCATTGCGGGTGATCTGGTTGACGCAGAGATTGGAATGGGCGCCGTAGCTGAGGCCCACCGAGGCGGAGGCCCGGCTGATCTCCTCCATCGCCACGCAATGGGCGAGATAGCCAAGGCCTGCACCGCCGTAGCCTTCCGGCGCGGTGATGCCGAGCATGCCGAGATCGCCAAGCTCCCGCCATAGCGGCATGGGAAAATTATTGCTGCGGTCGATCTCCGCCGCCTGCGGCGCGATGCGATCGGCCGCGAAGCGCCGCACGCTGTCGCGCAGCGCCGCGATGTCTTCTCCAAGCCCGAAATTCATGCCGGCGTCATACATGTCCGTCCTCCCCGGCAGCCGTCATGCGGCTGCCTTTTCCTGGCCTGCCCTGCCGAATGCCGTGCGCGGTGCCGCGTCGCGCGCCCTCCCCCGCTTCGCCGCCGCCCCTTCACCGGATCGTAACCGCAAATCTCGCCGTAAAGTGAAAGAAGCGCAACGGCAGCGTCGAAGGTTTCGCGACGACGGTGCATGCCAGCGGTCCAGCCGAAGGCGGAAGGGAAATTCCAAGAGAAAAGCGCTGCTTCAGCATGACCTCCTCCACGAAAACCATCCTTTCTATGTAGGCGCCTGGCCGAGGATTGGGAGGAGCGTGTCCTTATTTTCCCTTTGCAACAAGCCGCAGGCCGGTGGTCCTTCCGTTCCACCGGCCTGCGGCTGCCGTTTCGCTGATGGCGTCCCCTTACGCCGGACGGGTACGCACCGCCGAGATGATGGTGAGCGCGGCAAGCAGCAGCACGACCCCGCTGGCGACGAAGACGCTGGTCACGCCGTTCGCATCGAACAGCGCGCCGCCGGCGGCAGCACCCGTCGCGATGGCGAAGTTGATCGCGGCGACGAAGAGGCCGCCGGCGCTTTCGGCCTCGTCCGGCACGGCGCGGGTGATCCAGGTCGACCAGGCGACGGGCACCGCGCCGAAGGCAAGGCCCCACAGCCCGACCATGGCGGCATCACCCGCCAGACTGCCGCCGAAAGTGGCCAGCAGCAGGGCCAGGGCGCCCATCACCACCGGCATGATCGACAGCGTGAGGCGCATGGAGCGCTCCAGCAGCACCGCACCGAGATAATTGCCGAAGAAGGTGGCGATGCCGAAGCCCAGCAGCACGGCCGATATCCCCTCGACGCCGACGCCCGTCACCGTTTCGAGAAAGGGGCGGATATAGGTGAAGAAGGCGAAATGGCCTGTAAAGACGAGCAAGATCGCCAGCATCGCAAAGCCGACGCCCGGCCGCGCCAGCACTTCGATCAGCGTACCGAAGCGTGAATGACCGTACGGCGGCAGCGAGGGAAGCATCGCCAGCTGCACGACGAAGGCGATCGCTCCGAGCACGGCAGCCCCCAGGAAGACGTCCCGCCAGCCGATGATAGCACCGACATAGCTTCCAATTGGCGCGGCGAAGACCGTGGCCGCCGAAACGCCGAGGAACATCACCGACAGCGCCTTGGCTACATGGGGCTCCGGCACCAGCCGCATCATGGTCGCCGCCGACAATGTCCAGAAGCCGCCAAGCGCGATGCCGAGCAGCACGCGCCCGGTGAGCAGCATGGCAAGGTTCGACGACATCGCCACGAGCAGGTTGGAAAAGATCAGGAAGAGCGACAGGCCGAGCAGTACGAGCCGCCGATCGAGCTTGCGCGTCGCCACCGTGATCACCAGGCTCGTCACCAGCGCGACGGCCGCTGTCGCCGTCACAGCCTGACCCGCCAGGCCTTCGGAAATCCCGAGATCCGCCGCGATCGGCGTCAGAAGGCTTGCGGGCAGGAATTCCGCCCCCACCAGCCCGAAGACGCCGAGCGTCATCGCAAGGACCGCCCCCCAGGCCGGGCGGGCGTCCGCCTCGCTCTGCGGCGCTACGATTGTTGCATCCGTCATCTGCCATCCCTTTCCTGTTGCAGTGCGTGCCCGAACAGGTGGGTTGAAATGCAAGACGCACAATGTCATTTTATCCGCTATGTTTGATCCATCGTCCGACGCCGCTAAAAACTCCCATGATGCCGTCAGCGAACTCCTGATGGGCATGCGCCTGCGCGGGGCGAGCTATGGCCGCCTCCAGCTCAGCCCGCCCTTCGGCATCCGCTTTCCCGCAAGGCAGGAAGCCCGGTTCCATTTCGTGGCGCGGGGCAAGGTGACGCTGCGCGCGGCCGGAGAGACGGTGCGCGAACTTGCCTGCGGCGATGCCGTGCTCCTGCCGCGCGGCGAAATGCACGAGATCGTCACCGGCCCGAACGTCGCCATCCGCGACTACGAAAGCTACACGTGCAAACCGCTCTGCCCGGAGGTTTCGGCGGTGGAAGCCTGCGTCAGGGAGACGAACCGGCAGGACGACACGCTGGTCTTCACCGGCCGCATGGAATTCGAACTCGATACGCTTCACCCGCTGGTCGGCCTCATGCCGCAGGTCATGTCGGTCGGCGCGCTGATCGGTCGCCAGCCCGAACTGATGCCGCTGCTCGATGCGATGGAGCGCGAGATGGGACAGGAGCGCGTCGGCTCGGCCGGCATCCTGGCACGCCTTGCCGACGTCATTGCCGCCTCCATCGTGCGCGGCTGGGTGGAGTGCGGTTGCGGCGATGCGACGGGCTGGATCGAGGCGCTGCGCGACCCGCGGCTTGGCCGCGTCATCGCCGCTCTCCACCGCGAGCCCGGCCGCAACTGGACGCTTGCCGACATGGCGCGTGAAATGGGCAGCTCCCGCTCCGTCTTCGCCAAGCGCTTCGTCGATGTGACCGGGGTGACGCCGCAGCGCTACGTGCTGGCGCTGCGCATGCGCCTTGCCGAACAATGGTTCCGCCGCGACAAGCTGCCGATCGACACCGCCGCCCGCCGCCTCGGCTTCGGCTCCCAAGCCGCCTTCGCCCGCGCCTTCAAACGAATCGTCGGAGAACCACCCGGAAAAACACGCAAAAAGGCAGCGTGAAGCGTGGCGGAGAATGGAAATCTGGGGAGAAAAAATGGTGCTGCTAGAGAGATTTGAAGCCTCATAGCATCGCCGCAAAGCCCCGGTTTTCCGGGCTTCTTGGAAGGCCTCTTGTAGCTGTTGCTTGTAGCTCTTGCAACATCCGCCAACCCATTCAAGGAGACCGACCTATGACCAATCCGAGCATTGCATCCGCTACCAAGTTCCAAAGCTTTGAGCACGCCTCTCAATGGGCATTAACAGCCGTCGATGAGGGCCGCTTGGATCGCGCCGAGCTTTACGATTTCCACAAGGACTTGCTGGAGGGCAAAGACATGACGGCATGGCACCAAGAAGACGCCGTTCGTAGCGAAGGGGCGGCAGGAGTCCGCTAACGCGTAACAGTCAGTGCGCCACCTGGAGGGCGGCACCTGTTGCCGTCTCTCCGCCGTGACATAAAGGGAATGTATCTTGTCTAACCCTCGTCATCATCACCTCCGTACCCTCTTTGACTCCAACGTCTACCTCCTCTCCGTCGCCGGTCCCCTGATGTTGCCCGTGAGTTCCGTCGTGGTCTTCGCCGCGTGTGCGATGTGGCAGAGCCGCAGCGGTAATGGTGAACCCATGTCGCTAGAAGAATTGGCAAGTCGTGTCGGCAAAACGCCATCGGCCCTATCGGCACACATGCGGTACCTCAGCGAGCACTACCGGGATGGCAAGGAGGGGATGGGCCTAGTTCGGACCTACGAAAATCGGCACAACTCACGTAAGAAATGCTTTGAACTCACCGCCAAGGGCGAGGCAGTGGCCGCGCATCTGAAATACCTCTATCATCGTCCAGCCGGTGACCTTTAAGCGTTAGTGGAGGACTGCAATGGGTAATGTGAACGAACTCGCCACCAAGGCGGACCTGGAGGAAGCCATGCGCACCGCGACCCTCCGCATTAGCGTGATGATCGGCTTGATGGTCACCATCGTGCTCGCCGCCACGTTCGTCATGGCGCGGATGTACTAGCGTCGAAGCGGCAAGTTTGTGGCGCGAGTCGAAAATTCTTCTCTTCAGGACTGCGCCACAGCCCAACAAGGCCTGACCGCCAACAAGCTGAATTTCTTTGAAAAAGCGTGTGGCATGTCTAGTAGACGCGCTAGATATGAAGTCTAGCTCTTTGATTTTAAAGTATCTTATCGTTGCATTCTGCTTCGTTGCACGCTATGCAATGTCGTACCAAGCAATCATCCAAGCAATATTTCCACAATGTCGCACCTTAACCACTCAGATTTGCTGTCTGAACGGTCGGGGACTCTTTGCGCTGCGCTTGGTGGAAGGTGGTGATGTTGCCACTGGTCTTTGACATATCAGGTCTAGGCGTGAAGCTCGCCTACTGATGATGACCGAGCACGGTCGAAACCCATTTCATCACCACATCACTGTCACAGCGCCACCACTCCAGGTCAGCGCGAACAATCCCCCCATGTCATTCTCAAAGGAGACATCATGGCACGACCACAAATCCGAGAGGTATCCGCTCCCGAGCGCATCCAGGGTATCGCCTCCCCCGTAAGCAGCTACGTCCGTCCATCAGACCCAGCGCGTTCCTCCCTGCATGAACTTGCGGAGGGACTGGCAGCATTCGACACTGAACCGCGCCGGCTTTTCCGGAGACCCCAACTCGTGAGAAGTAGGGTCTATGACAAGCAAGACGACAAACAAGTTTTCTCCTGAAGTCCGCGGCCGCGCCGTTCGCATGGTGTCGGAACATGAAGCCGAATATCCCTCCCGCTGGGCGACGGTCTGCTCGATAGCGGCCAAGATCGGCTGCTCGGCACATACGCTCAATGAGTGGGTGAAGAAGGCCGAGGTCGACAGCGGCAAACGGGCAGGCCTGCCCAGCGATGCCGCCGCAAGGATGAAAGAGTTGGAGCGGGAGAACCGCGAGCTCCGGCAAGCCAACGAGATTTTGCGAAAGGCGTCAGCTTATTTTGCGATGGCGGAGCTCGACCGCCCACTGAAGCGATGATTTCCTTCATTGACGAACACCGCTCGGCGCTCGGGGTCGAGCCGATCTGCAGACTGCTGCCGATTGCCCCGTCCACCTATTACGAGGTCATCGCCAAGCGCAACGACGTGAACCGACTGTCGGCCCGCGCTCGGAGCGACATTGCCATGAAGATCGAGATACGGCGTGTTTTCAACGAGAACTTCCAGGTCTATGGGGTTCGGAAGGTCTGGCGGCAGTTGCGGCGGGAAGGTTACGACATCGCCCGCTGCACCGTCGCTCGGCTTATGAGGGGTATGGGGCTGCAAGGTGTTATTCGAGGCAAGCCTGTCAAAACCACGGTGGCCGACAAGACCGCGCAATGTCCGCTCGACCGGGTGAACCGGCAGTTCTTCGCGCCAGCGCCGAACATGCTCTGGCTTTCTGATTTCACCTATGTGGCCACTTGGCAGGGCTTCGTTTACGTCGCGTTCGTGATCGATGCCTTCGCTCGCCGCATCGTCGGTTGGCGGGCAAGCCGGACTGCCCATGCGGGCTTTGTGCTCGATGCCCTCGACCAGGCACTACATAATCGGCGGCCCGTGCACCGTGGTGGACTGGTTCACCATTCCGACCGCGGATCGCAATATGTGTCCATTCGCTATTCCGAACGGCTGGCGGAAGCGGGCATCGAGCCGTCTGTCGGAAGCGTTGGCGACAGTTACGACAATGCTCTCGCTGAAACGATCAACGGTCTTTACAAGGCCGAGGTCATCCATCGGCGAGGACCGTGGCGAAACTTCGAAGCCGTGGAGTTCGCCACGCTGGAATGGGTAGATTGGTTCAACAACCGCCGCCTTCTGGAACCCATCGGCAACATACCGCCAGCCGAGGCCGAAGAACGATACTATGCCATGCTGGACGCGCCAGCCATGGCCGCATAACTTAAACCAAACGGTCTCCGGAAAAGCCGGCGCGGTTCAAGGCGGGAAAGGGAATGCTTGGCGAGTACGGAGAGCTTCAGGTCCATTTGGCGGAGTGGATACTGAAGGAACCCTACTATGATCGTATCCCGGCCCATGCGGCTCCGCTCTTCTGGGACCTGGGGCATATCCTTGGCGTCGTTTCCAACAGGCTAGGTGACTGGGTGAAGCTTGGAGACTTCACCGAATGGGCAGTTCCCGTGGACCTGTTTCCGCAGAGCGGACCTCTTGGGAACCGACACGCCGCCTCCTTCTTCATCGCCAGCAACCTCGTAAGGCCGCTGACATGGCTTGGCGTCTTGGAGGAGTCCGACGAGAACTCCACGACCACGCCGATACAGGAGAGGCTGATACGCAAGGCGGAAAGCTTTGAGCGCCTCTTCAAGATCGCCGCCCCGGTCTACGGCGGCACGGGGGTCCACTAGCCCGCCTTCGGCGCTATGCCGCCCTTCGCCGAAAGAGGGAGCCAACCACGCCACCAATCGCGACGAATATCCCCGAGACGAGCATAAGGGCAAGGCCGGGGAAGAAGACGATGGCGACCAGCCACCAGTCCCACCGCCACCCATAGTAGGCCCCATAAGCACCAACGATCATGACGGCCATTAGCCCCAGATTTTGCAGAAAAAGGGTGAGCAGAACGGCCAGCACCACAACCCACCAGCCGCTCCAGCCGAACCAAACGTCTGCCCCGTAGATGCCTGCCCTGAGGTAGAAAAAGCAGACGAATATGCAGAACGCGGAGATGCAGACTCCCAAGAGAATGCCCAGTGTACTCCTGATGATTTCCATGTGCGCTCGCAGCAGCCCTGAATTATAATTCCACAGGCTCCCATACTCCGTAAGAAAGCGCCGCTGAAGCCCTCCCTGTTGATGAAAGGTGGCCTGATGCACGGTAGTAGGTGACGACTCAAGGTAGTTCCTCCATGATCCCGTCGGGTAAACTACAAGGTCTTCCATCCGGGAGGCCATCATGGGGGTCTTTGTGTTCTTCACGCGCACTGCACGTATCGTTGCCTATCTGGTCTTTATCCTTGGTGTTCTGAACATGGTGGCGGGCTTTGGGTATGCTTCTGGTATAATCGAGCAGGCCACGCTACCGAACGGGGAAGCTCCAGCGCCCATCAAGACCGGCCCGATGATTGACAAGGGAATGTACATGGCGGCAGCAGCTTTGGCCTTAGGTACGCTTGCGGAAATCGGAATGTCTCTGAGGCGCATGGTGCGGGCGGACGGGTAACTGCAAGGCCCTTTCATTCGCTGCGCATGCACTACTGGTGGTGTTTGAAAAACAAGCCCATCGGGGACTTTCTCAGTTCCTTTCGAGCATTTCTTAGCCCCAAGAACTTTTTTGGAATTTCTCTCAGCGTCGGCGCGTCGAGTACCTGAGTAGCCGCCAGCGCCGCAAGCCCGAACGTGGCGGTTCCGGTGATCGCTGCCGCGACCTCAAGGCCACCGGCTATCATCCACGACCCGATGTCTGCACCGGCAAACTTTATGTTTCTATTTCGCAAGTCCCGGACCTCTTTCTGATGCCGGTCGAAGGCTTCGCGGATGTTATCTACGATCTTATCACTGGAACGGAAAAAGGCTTGTGGCTTGGCTCTGGCAATTTCTTCGATGCCCTGGGACAAAACAGACCGTATTTCCTCGAAGGCTCCCGAAGTTCTCATCTCAATCAATGCGTCAGGCGGTATTTTTCCTAGCCAGAGACCGTCTGTTTCGCTGATATGTTGAAGCCCCTTTATCATGTGCAAGTGTGTATTCTCGTTAGCATCGGCCTCTGAATTATATTCCAGCTTCCAGTTAAAGTATTTCCAAGAAGTAGGAGCCTCGATGAGTGGTGTTCCACCCAGGTAGCGGCTCTTTAACAGAGCATCTGTTGCTTGCCCCATTCTTCCGTAGCATTGCCCTACAACCATCATCCCTGGATGTGAGGAGCCACCAAACGATGCCCAATCTCCATTCAAGGATTTCTCGATCTGTTCCGCAATGTCGCCAGTCCACTCGGTGTCGAAAAGCAATCGTTCGGGGTTCCTGCACTCTCTAACAACCGATCCGATGGTATCGAGCCTTTGCCCGAAATCGTTCAATTCTTCAGCGGAGGAAAACCTCCTACCAAACAAAGCGGCTGCGTGATTTAGCGCATCTCTTGTAGTGATCAATTTGAGGATGTCGGTGTCATCGCCATCTGGAGAGCGGTGAGGAACAACAACAACAATAGGCTTATCAAGGTTTGCCGTAGCGAGGGCTTTGTAACCCAGAACGTTTACCGAGTGTTTCACGAAGTAATACACCCGCATCTCGGGGGACGCCATCTCAAATATGTGCCTTGATTGCCAAAATGGATCATTTAGAATAATAGTATCTATATACAGACCGACAGAGCTAGCAATATTTCTCGCGTGACTCGGAAATAAGTCACCGCCGTAAACTGCTTTCGTCGCCCGAATATCTTGCAAATGATAGTGCGACGCATCTGTTAACGCCCCCCAAAACTCCGAAAGATACTCTATGAAGCCTGCAATCTGCGGGGATATTTCATTGACTGCTGTGGGACTACTTGACACACGGCCTGCAAATTGATGGGCGTCCAGCCCAAGGCGCCTTGCCTCTTGAGCGAAAAAGCCGCAATTTTCTTCGACAAATCTGAAGTACGCGTCTGCAACCTCCTCAAGCGAGGCCGCATCCTTCTCCTTTTCCCTTATGTGAAATCCGGCAGTCGCAGCGGCAAGTGCGCGTACGGACCCATCTACACTGTCCAGGTCAATCGTCCCATCGGGGCGCGTCCTGACGGCAAGCAAACTGGCTTTCATTTGATCGAAGACTTCTGGAGTAAATTTCATCTCCCCCGCTTCAAATTTTGCCAGAAGCACCTCCAGCCGCCACCTGAGGCCGTCCTCGTAGTCCCCTCCATCTACAGTACCCATAGCCTTCTCCACCAAGTTACTTTCCAGGCGGCTTTTGCGTTGGAGCGGCCTGCGCTGGCTTGGGCGCTTGGGGCCTAGGCGCGGGGGCCGAAGTCATCATCCCCTTACGCGATATGACCACACCTTCTCGACTAGGTTTCTTTGTGTCAGCCATGTAGCGCAGTCCTCAATATTTCTTAGGCTTCGGCCCTGGTCGAGTCGAAGGCTTCCCACCCAATGGACTTGGTTTGCTTGGGCCCTGCCTGTTGATCATCTGGTCCCTCCTAAGTTTAGGTATGCGTGCGTTATGAGTAGGAAGACGCCGATTAGGAAAAGACCAAGGGCCATAAAATTAAATACGTACGTCGCAGTTCTGTATCTATTGCCGACGACATAAGGCCTCCCCTCTTCAACGCTCTCCCTTATTCTCTCCAATTCGCATTCCGCGTCTTGAGTACTTGTCCAATATGAGATCACGTTTGAGCAAACGGAAATCGCGAAGGATAACCAACTGGCTAATAGGAGTATGCCGACGCCATCACTCGCCCCGCCAAGCTTGTCCACATTTGCGATGGTGAGCGCCAAGGCTCCACCACTAGCCCAAAGGACAGACTTGTCGAACGTCGTTATCTGGTCATTGCGTAACTCAAGGGTCCGCTTCCAGTGCTCTAGAAGCCTATCTACTTCCGCTTTGTCTGTGGCGGACTCACTGTTCGTTGTTTCTGTGGCGATACCCCACCCCACTTCCTATCCTGCGTTGCAATGATCGCTCGACTACTGCGCAGAGTCAAAACATAAGGGGAACAGTTCACAGCTTCCTCCCGGATAACTTTAGGGGTAGGTCACGCGACATCTCCAATTTACGTGACAAAGCGGCGACTCCCCCCCGCCAGGGGGTACCCCAGGCCCCATGAAGCCAAGACCGGAGGGGCGCTCCAGGAAGCGCGACACCGGGGCACCCCTCCAGCCCCTCCTATTTTCCCCGCCTCTGCACATCCTCAAGTCGGCGCGATGCACCACACGGCTTGCCCCTCAAGTGACCTTCCTCCCATCTACATGCAGATTGAGCCTAACAAGGTTTCCACGGGGGTCATCGCTCTCCACGCGGACGTAATGACCCGCCTTGGTGATGAGGTCTACCATCTCCTGCTCAGTGCGGACCAACACTTGGTTGGCCACTGTGTGGCGCTTACTCCCTAGCTTTGGGTCGCCAAGGATGAAGAAGCCATTCTTCTGAATGGCATATCGTTTTAGGCCCGTTTTAGGCTCCAGCCTGTAAACTCGCATAGTGCTCCTCCTAACTACACGCCCGAACTAACATCATGTGCCGTCACTGTGAACCGACACAGGCATCACTTCGATAAGGTACACCTCAAGAGAAGCGGAAGAGGCCCCATCAAGTCGCACTTCGATAAATTCCATTGACAATTTAAAGCGAAGCAATATTATCGAAGTTATCCAAAGCGAAGTACGGAGCCTCACCCATGTTCATCCGCGCATATCTCCGCGCCTCCACCAAAGAGCAAGATGCCAGCCGCGCGAAGGCAGACCTACAGCGCTTCGTTGATGAGCGCGGCCTGAGGATTGCCGCCTCCTATGTCGAGAACGAGAGCGGCGCGTCCCTCCAGCGTCCCGAACTCTTCCGCCTCCTCTCTGACTGCCAGCCGGGGGACGTGCTCCTGGTAGAACAGGTGGACCGGCTCAGCCGCCTCAATGCCGGGGACTGGGAGAAGCTCAAGGCGGAGATTGCCGCTAAGCGGGTCCGCGTGGTCGCGCTGGACCTCCCGACATCCCACCAGTTGATACAGCAAGGAGGCGATGAGTTCTCCAGCAGGATGCTAGACGCGATCAATGGCATGATGCTGGACATGCTGGCCGCTATCGCCAGGAAGGATTATGAAGACCGTCGCAGAAGACAGACCCAAGGTATCGAGAAGGCCAAGTCCGCAGGACTCTACAAGGGGAGACCAGAGGACGCTGGACGCAATGCCGCACTCATGGACATGCTGAAGAAAGGCCAAACGTGGGCAAGCATCGTGGCGGCAACAGGGGTCTCTACCTCTACCCTCTCCAGACTAGCGAAGAGGATCAAGGAAGAGGCGGCATAGGCCCCGCAATTGACCAGCCCCTTACGTACATCACCGGATGCCACTGACCCGATGCAGGTGTGGTAGGGGTCTCCAGCCCTCGACAATTTGGGGACGCCGGGACAGCTCTTCAAAGAGGCAGCGGCGAACCTTCGGGCCTATACCGGGCGTCGCTTCTCAAGGGCCCGCTTCAGGTGCGCACGCATGTTTTGTCGGTAATTCCGAAGTTGCCTGTATATTGGCAAGCCCAACGGAGCGGTTAAGCTGGCCGCCCGCGTTGCATATGTCCAGAACGTCCAGTTTCTAACGTCGTCTGCTTTGCTTTCAAAGTCTCGAACGCGCCCGTAACGTTGAAGAAATCCGCTCAGGTTGAAATCTGACATGATTTGGTCTGTAGTCTTTTCAGGAAAGCGCTTTAGAAGCGTAATTGCCATTCGCTTCGCGCTGCTGTTCGCCTTTCGCTGGAGACCGCTGAGCGTGCTATCGCGCAGTAACATGTTCCGCCCATCGTACCGGAAGCCGAGATACTCCAGACCATTTGTACCCTGCTCTCCTACTATTCTTGACCAGCTCTGATCTTCGCCACTCCCTTCATAGTGAAAGATCGCAGATTTCTCACGCTTAATGCGGAGCTTTGGCCCATGAGAGATTATCTCCGCCCGTACCCACTCCTCCAGTTCCAGCGCCGCTTCGGGCTCGACAGGCGCAACAATCAAGATATCGTCGGAGTAGCGGAAATAACGTCCGCCCAATTCGTCAACCTTTGCCTTTATTGAGGTGTCGAAGTCCAACAGATAAAAGTTTGCGAGCAAGTCGGAGATTGGGGACCCCTGGGGGATTCCATAGGGTTTCCAGTGCCTTTTGATCAGTGACGGCTGGCCATTCCCACCGGCTATTTTCTCCCGGAACTCTTTGCCTGTACAAAGTTGGCGTGGAATCAAGGATTGTTCGACGAGATATCCATTTATGGGCTCTCCCGTTCTCGAAATATATTTCGGTCCTATGTAGCCTAAGCGCTCAAAAAGCTCGTCCCGGTCTATCACGGAATACGAGGTAATCGCCTGGTACACCTTGTAGTGATCAGCGGGAAGACGCGATACCCCAAGTAGCGAGCACCATTTCTGCTTAAGCCGCTCATGATCGAGGCTTTCAAAGAAGCTGCTAATGTCTAATGCGATAACGCAGCAGTCGCCCATGGCACGGATCACCCGCACGGCCTCCAAAGCAAAGTGGATGTTACATTGTCCTTTGCCGTCCGCTCCTATCACCCGCCTGTAAGCCAGAACACTGTGGTCAAGGCCGCGAGCCTTAAGCTCCTTTTCGAAAGGGGCACATAGGAGGTGTCGGTAGTAGCTGAAAATATAGGAATCAGCGCGGCCTGCAAACCGAATGGGACGCTCCTTCGGTACCCCGCTCACGCCCTTTTCGCTGAACTTTGTCCAACGTTGGTGATATCTAAGAAAAGGATAGAAGGTGTGAGCGGCTACTCGCGAGGCGTCGGCAGCAAGTGCCCTAGCCTCCGCCTCAGACAGGAAGGCGTCGAAATGTGGGTAGCTTTTCGGCTTAAAGGTCCACTCCTCCGGTTTGCTTAGGGAGCGAGAGGGGGCAAGGTTGCCATGTGCCTTTATGGTCAAATCCCTTGCCCCGCACCGTTTGGTAAAGAAGGCACTTTATCGATCTAATCGTCTATACTGTCATCAGGATGCTATGCGCATTCTGCTGGCGTAATCCGATATCTAGGGAAATCCTAATGGACCTCGCAATAAATATCTTCATGAGCCTTGACAGCTTCAACAGCTGCTCCAATCCCCCAGATTAAAAATCCTCGTGACCGGATAATGCCCCATTCGCGAGGTCACAATTGTTACATAAGAGATTCAACCATAGCTATTCAAGTGGGCTCACTAGCTTCATTCACTATTATTTGCAGGAAGCTGGTCTTCTTTTCTACGGCGGCCACACTATCGGGCGACCAAGAAGCGCGGCATAGAATTTATCGCTGCATCGATAACACTTGGAGGCCAGTCACCATAGCCTTCCCTTGCGTCCGTACCTGAGCGGCTCCCCATCATATAATCCCGCGTCTCTTTGTCCATTCCGCAGCCCCGGCTTCTTGTGGTGAACAGATGCCGCCAAGCGTGGTTAGCGCGACCATGAGGAGCCGCTATGCCAAGTTCGTCCGTTATCCACCTTGAGACCCTCACCCCCGCATCTTTCGCCCTATGCCGCCTATCGAGCGCAGTCAGGTCCGTCCCGGCCTCATACGCATGATAGAACAACGGACCATCACCCTGCGACCTGATGAAGTCCAGCAAACCAATTTCAATGAGATGTTTGTGGATGCCTACGGCCCATGCCTTTCCACTTTTGGTACTGCCGTCATCGGGCGTGATGAAGAGATACGGGATATCGTCCTCTTCCCGAAGATTCTTTCCCTGGAACTGCGTCACCTCAGATACTCGAAGACCCGTATAGGCCAGTATCCAAGGCACCCATTTGATTGCCCGTTTGTGTGGCTCCGATATGTCTTTGGAAGACCCTTGGAAGGTTGCTTTCAAAATCTCCACCGCTTGCTCTTCCGTGTACCCCTTGGAGCCATTCGGAGGTGAAGCAGCCCGATTGTCTTTGATACCTGAAGCGACGTTTACCGGAAGGTCAAACTCCTTGACGCCATGCGACAGAACCGAGCTTAGAGCCGACAAGTAGCGGTCTGAAATGGTCTTAGGCGACAGGTCCTTGCGCTCTCTTAGCGAGTCCCTCCACTTTCTAACGTCATCCTTGGTAACTCGCCGCGCATCATCATGGCCCACAAACTGAATGAATTTCTTCAGATGACTCCGGGTGTCTTCAATCGTTTTCGTCTTGATGCTATGAGACAAGGCCTTGTGGTTCAGCAGATACTCCAGGGATAGGCCAGAGGCGCTAGCTTTTGGCGAGCAGGTCGCGAATGGCGGCAGCTTTTCTAACTCCGCTACCGGGCTATAGTCGCCCCCCCTCCGTGCCGCCAGGGCTCTTGATGTTGCACCCATTAAGTCCAGCATCCGCAGATTGATGATGCGACGTGTCTCCGACGCGACCGACAGACCATGAGCCGCCAGGGCGTTGTCGGTGTCCTTGCCGTGGGCCTCCTCCAACATCACCGAAAAATCTGGGCCGAACGCTTGCCTTAGTGCAGGATAAGCCTCCAGGAGACGAAACGCCAACTTCGTCTTCAGGTTCGCTTCAGCCGACAGGTACGCCGCGAGGTCCGCCTTCAGTTTGCTGCGCTCAGCGGCTCCCATTTTGGCCAAGGTTTTTGCGACCGCGCCGCGATCATCGTTACCAGCCTCAGGAAGGGGCGGAGCCACAGGTGCGGCAAAGGGATCATCCTCATGCTTTGCAAGGAAAGCCTTTGTGTAATCTCCCGCAATGGCCCATTCCTGCTTAGGAGTTAGGACCAAAGGCCCGTCCCGGAGGACTAGCCGCCAGCGGTCCCATTCGGCCTCCACCTCTTCCGAGACCCTCTTGTATTCGCGTTCGGCGGGCTTGCGATCTTTTGTGCCAAGTGAGCGCTGAATTTCGCGCGTAACCTTGATGCCGAATTCAGCGAGTCGGTTTCGCTCAGCAAGGATGTCTGGAGGAGTCGCCTTGCGATAATAGAGGATGCCAGTCTTCGGATGAGGCCATGGCCCAGTCATTACCCACCTTCGCCGTGATGCAATTCGTGACATGTTTTGTAGCTCCGCAATTGACGGAAGCCACGGAAAACAGTAACTTATTGAGGCTTAAGGCGCTTTTCCATAGAAAAAATGGTGCTGCTAGAGAGATTTGAACTCTCGGCCTCTCCCTTACCAAGGGAGTGCTCTACCCCTGAGCTATAGCAGCATCCTGTGAAGCAGAAGACTGCTTTCACGTGAGCGAGGGCCTATTGCCACAGGTGATCGGGCAGCGCAAGCGGCCAATTTGTTATTCTGCAACAAATCCGGTGAAGGACACGCTTTTTTCATGCGGACGGTTTCGCTAAAGGGTAGGCATGAACGGCAAGGATGAGACGAGAAGCGGGAAGATCAGGACGGAGGCGGAGATACGCGCCGAGCGGCTGGCAAGGACGCTGCGCGACAATCTCCAGCGCCGCAAGCAGCAGGCGCGCGCCCGGCGCGCCGGCGAGGCGGATGAGACAACGGGACTGCCAGGCGTCGGGTCTGCCGCAAAAAAAGACGAATCGGACGTTTAGTCACAAACGTCTTCCCACGAAGGCTACGGGGACGGTTTCCGGAACCGGTGCGCGCCGAAAGGCGGGCCGCCGGCACGGTCTTCATTTTTCGATTGCGATGCTCTAAAGAAGCCGCCATCTCCGAAAGCCGATATTCTTTGAGAAAGGCGGGCGCGGCCCGTAGTCATACATGGATCGAATCAGGATTGTAGGCGGCAATGAGCTCCGGGGCACCATCCCGATCTCCGGCGCCAAGAACGCCGCGCTGCCGCTGATGATCGCGTCGCTCCTCACCGACGACACGCTGACGCTGGAAAACGTGCCGCATCTCGCCGATGTCGAGCAGCTCATCCGCATTCTCGGCAACCACGGCGCCGACATTTCCGTCAATGGCCGCCGCGAGCGCCAGGGCGAAGGCTATTCGCGCACGGTCAACTTCACCTCGCGCAACATCGTCGACACGACCGCGCCCTACGAGCTGGTCTCGAAGATGCGCGCCTCGTTCTGGGTCATCGGCCCGCTGCTGGCGCGCGAGGGCAAGGCCCGCGTCTCGCTGCCGGGCGGCTGCGCCATCGGCACGCGGCCGGTCGACCTCTTCATCGAGGCGCTTGCCGCGCTCGGCGCAAAGATCGAGATCGATCTCGGCTATGTCGAAGCGACGGCACCGGCCGGCGGCCTCATCGGCGCGCGCTATACCTTCCCGAAGGTTTCCGTCGGCGCCACGCATGTCATGATGATGGCGGCGACGCTTGCCCGCGGCACGACGGTGATCGGCAATGCCGCCCGCGAGCCGGAAGTGCAGGATCTCGCCAAGTGCCTCAACGCGATGGGTGCGAAGATCACCGGCGCCGGCACCGCGACCATCACCATCGAGGGCGTCACGCAGCTCTCCGGCGCCCGCCACCGCGTGCTGCCCGACCGCATCGAGACCGGCACCTATGCCATGGCTGTCGCCATGACCGGCGGCGACGTCGTGCTGGAAGGCACGGATGCGGCGCTGCTCGATACCGCGCTTGAGGCTATCCGCCGCTCCGGCGCGCAAGTCACCGCGACTGAGAGCGGTATCCGAATCGTGCGCAACGGCGGCGGCATCAAGCCGGTCGACGTGGTGACCGATCCCTTCCCCGGCTTCCCGACGGACCTGCAGGCGCAGTTCATGGGCCTCATGACCATGTCGAGCGGCATTTCGCACATCACCGAGACGATCTTCGAGAACCGCTTCATGCATGTGCAGGAACTGGCCCGCCTCGGCGCGAAGATCTCGCTGTCCGGCCAGACCGCCAAGATCGAGGGCGTCGAGCGGCTGCGCGGCGCACCGGTCATGGCGACGGATCTGCGCGCCTCCGTTTCGCTCGTCATCGCCGGCCTTGCCGCCGAGGGCGAAACCATGGTGTCGCGCGTCTACCATCTCGACCGCGGCTTCGAGCGGCTGGAAGAGAAGCTCACCCGCTGCGGCGCCATCGTCGAGCGCGTCAGCGACTGATCTTTCGCGCGGCGGAGTTGCAGACCGCCGCGCGCCGTCCTATCTCGTGGATAAATCGGGATTCCGCCCACGGCGGCGTCCCGAGTATTTTCACGCAACGCCGGACGCAAAAGCACTTCACACTTTTGCTGGATTGCTTTTGAAGGACAGCACCATGGACAGCCTGAAACTGCTCGCCCTCGACACGGAAGACCTCTCCATCGTCTCGGCTCACCTGCAGGATGCGGTCTTCAAGACCGACGGCCTCTCCTTTGACGCCCGCCATCGTATCTTTTCCGTCGTCGTCAACCGCTTCGTCTGGGAAAATGCAGGCGGCCGCGGCAAGAGCTTCGAGCGCCGCCGCGCCGTCGTCGCCTTCAAGCGCGTCGACGCCGTTCGCTCGATCGGCATCGACCGCAACAACAAGGACGCCGTCTTCTCCCTGCTCGCCGTGAACTTCGACCAGAACGGTGAAGGGCCGGACGGCACGCTGGAACTCGTGCTCTCGGGCGATGCATCCGTGGTGCTCGATGTGGAATGCGTCGAAGTTCAGCTTGCAGATACCGGCGGAGCATGGGAAACCAACTTGAAACCCCGCCATCCGGCGGCTTGAGGCATATGCCCGGCGCCCCTTGCCGGGAGCGACAGGGACGGACGACTTGGCGATCAGACTTGACTACCAGAGCAGCGATTTCGAAAGCCGGTTCGCTGCCTTCCTGACGACCAAGCGCGAGGTCTCCGAAGACGTCAACGCCATCGTGCGCACCATCATCGACGATGTGCGCGCACGCGGCGATGCCGCGCTCACCGAATATTCCAGGAAGTTCGACGGCCTCGATTTTTCCACCACCTCCATGCGGGTGTCGCTGGAGGAGATCGACCAGGCCTTTGACGCGGTCGATCCGAAGATCATAGCCGCGCTGGAACTTGCCGCCCAGCGCATCGAGAAGCACCACGCCCGCCAGAAGCCGAAGGACGACATCTACGAGGACGATATCGGCGTCGGCCTCGGCTCGCGCTGGACGGCGATCGATGCCGTCGGCCTCTACGTGCCCGGCGGCACGGCGAGCTATCCAAGCTCCGTGCTGATGAATGCCGTGCCGGCCAAGGTCGCCGGCGTGCCGCGCATCGTCATCGTCGTGCCCGCCAGGGACGGCGCGATCAATCCGGCCGTGCTGGCCGCCGCGCGCATCGCCGGCGTCGACGAGATCTACCGGATCGGCGGCGCACAGGCCGTCGCCGCGCTTGCCTATGGCACTCAGACGATCGCGCCCGTCGCCAAGATCACCGGCCCGGGCAATGCCTTCGTCGCCGCCGCCAAGCGCCAGGTCTTCGGTACGGTCGGCATCGACATGATCGCCGGCCCCTCGGAAGTGCTCATCATCGCCGACGGCGACAACGATCCGGACTGGCTTGCCGCGGACCTGCTCGCCCAGGCCGAGCACGATGCCGGCGCCCAGTCGATCCTCATCACCGACAGCCCCGCCCTTGCCGATGCCGTCGAGGCAGCCGTCGAGCGGCAGCTGAAGACGCTGGAGCGCGCCGAGACGGCCGCCGCCAGCTGGCGCGATTTCGGCGCCGTCATCCTCGTGCCCGACCTTGCCAAATCCGTGCCGCTGGCAAACCGCATCGCCGCAGAGCACCTGGAGATCGCCACCGCCGATCCCGATGCGCTGATACCCGAGATCCGCAATGCCGGCGCCATCTTCGTCGGCCGCCACACGCCGGAAGTCATCGGCGACTATGTCGGCGGCTCGAACCATGTGCTGCCGACCGCGCGCTCCGCGCGCTTCTCCTCCGGCCTGTCGGTGCTCGACTACATGAAGCGCACCTCGATCCTGCGCCTCGGCTCCGATCAGCTGCGCGCCCTCGGCCCCGCCGCCATCACGCTGGCCGAAGCCGAAGGGCTCGGCGCGCATGCCCGCTCCGTCGCCATCCGGCTCAATCTGGAGACGTAGGCATGGGCACGAAGGGCAGCTTCCGCCTTTGCGACGTGGTGCTGGACGACACGATCGGCCGCGCAACGCCCGATGTGGAGCACGAACGTGCGGTTGCCATTTTCGACCTCATCGAGGAGAACACCTTCGAACCGCTCGGCCATGCCGGCGGCCCCTACCGCCTTCATCTGTCCCTGCTCGATTCCAAGCTCGTCTTCGCCATCCGCACCGAGGCGGATGAGCCGGTCACCACGCACATCCTCTCGCTGACGCCCTTCCGGCGCATCGTGAAGGACTATTTCATGATCTGCGAGAGCTACTACCAGGCGATCCGCTCGGCGACGCCCAGCCAGATCGAGGCGATCGACATGGGCCGCCGCGGCATCCACAACGAGGGCTCGCAGACGCTGATGGACCGGCTCTCCGGAAAGATCCGGTTCGATTTCGACACCGCCCGCCGGCTCTTCACGCTCGTTTGCGTCCTCTACTGGCGCGGGTAGGCGATGGAGGGCGTTTTCCCGGCACCACCTCTGGAAGCCAGGCCGCGAACGCCCCGTTCGATTCTCTTCATGTGCCGTATGAATGCGGTGCGCTCGCCGATGGCGGAAATCATCGCGCGCAGCCTCCTGCCCGGCACCTATGTCGCCTCCGCCGGCGTGCGCCCCGGCGAGCGCGATCCCTTCGTCGATGCTGTGCTGGACGAGGTCGGCCTCTCGCTCGGCCGCCACGCGCCCCATTCGCTCGACGAGCTGGAGGACGACTACTTCGACCTCATCGTGACGCTGGCGCCGGAAGCGCACCATGCTGCCCTTGAACTCACCCGCTCCATGGCTGTCGACGTCATGTACTGGCCGACGCCCGACCCGACCGTTGCGAGCGGCACGCGCGAGCAGATTCTCAGTTCTTATCGCGATGTTCGCGAATTCCTGAAAACTCTGATAGAGAAGCGCCTGAAAGACACGGGCTGACCGCATGGCGGCCTGATTTTCGGCAAATGCAGAAACCCGGCGCTTCGGTGTTCACAAAGCACCGGGGATTGTGTAGTTTCCGGCAAATTTTCGAGGCTGGCATCCAGCCGCCCCGAATCCACCCTCAAGGAATATCATCACAAGATGGCAAAAGAAGAAGTCCTCGAATTTCCCGGCGTCGTGACGGAACTGCTCCCGAACGCCACTTTCCGCGTCAAGCTCGAAAACGAGCACGAGATCATCGCGCACACCGCTGGCCGCATGCGCAAGAACCGCATCCGCGTTCTCGCCGGCGACAAGGTGCTGGTCGAGATGACCCCTTACGACCTCTCCAAGGGTCGCATCACCTATCGTTTCAAGTAAGCCGCTTCTAGCAGGTCCTGGGGGCCGCGCCCTCGCCCGGCCCCGGCCGGTGCGCAACGAGCGGCACACCCCGGAGCTTCCCGGAGACCCTATGGCGCAGACCGACAAGCTCATCCTGGCATCCGGCTCCCCGCGCCGCGTCGAACTGCTCGCGCAGGCGGGCATCGAGGCCGTGCGCCTGATGCCGATGGATATCGACGAGACGCCGAAGCGTTCCGAGCATCCCCGCTCGCTCGCACGGCGCCTGTCGACCGGCAAGGCGCAGGCCGCGCTTGCCGCCATCAAGGGTGATCCTGCCTTTGCCGGCAGCTATATCCTCGCGGCCGATACGGTCGTCTCCGTCGGCCGGCGCATCCTGCCGAAGACAGAGATGATCGACGAGGCCTCGAGCGCGCTGCACCTGCTCTCGGGCCGCAGCCACCGCGTCTTCACCGGCGTCTGCCTCATCACGCCCAACCGCACCGTGCGCCAGAAGGTCATCGACACCAAGGTCCGCTTCAAGCGCCTGTCGTCGACCGACATCGAGCACTATCTTGCCTCCGGCCAGTGGCGCGGCAAGGCGGGCGGCTACGCCATCCAGGGCATTGCCGGCAGCTTCGTCGTCAAGCTGGTCGGCTCCTATTCGAATGTCGTGGGCCTTCCCCTCTACGAAACCCTCACCCTTCTTTCCGGCGAAGGCTTCGACGTGCACGCGGGCTGGGCGGACGCCTGACATGAGCGACGAAAATACAAAACCGGCGGCCAATGTCGCTCCCCTGCGCAAGGCCGTGTCCTGCCCGATCTGCAAGCGCCCGTCGGCGCGCGAGCACTATCCCTTCTGCTCGAACCGCTGCCGCGATGTCGATCTCAATCGCTGGCTCTCCGGCTCCTACGCCATCCCCGTCGCCGACGACGAAAGGAAGGCTGACGAAGACGAGATATGACAGCCCTGTCACGCGGGAAAAATGCAATCTTTTCCACAGCTTGCAAATCTTCCCATTTTTCCGGCAAAAAACTGCCGAGAGGGCTGGACACATTTTCGCAAGATGTTATAACCCCGCTCGCTTCCGGGGCGAAAACCAAGCGCCCCACGGATTTCCAAGCGAAATCCAGCCAGATGCCCGGATAGCTCAGTTGGTAGAGCAGCGGATTGAAAATCCGCGTGTCGGTGGTTCAAATCCGCCTCCGGGCACCACTTTCCCGCTCAAGTTCGTATGATCGCAGCCTCTTCTTGAGGGATGAAGGCCAAGACATGCCGGTGGCGCATTCCCACAGCCCTGCGGGTCCGCTTCGACGGATCCTTGCCTACGCCCGGAACCATCTGACGTCGGTGAACCCTGAAGGGCAGGATCACGCTTCTCTTGCAGCCACCAGGGACATCATCGACATTTCCGAGCGGTCTCGTCCGGTGGTCTTGGCGCGATAGAGCATGGCGTCCGCCCTCGACAACATGTCGTCGATAAAGACACGGCCATTGACCGGATCGGCAATCGCAATCCCCAGGCTTGTCGTGATTGCAAGCGTTCTTCCGTCGTCCAGCGTCATCGGTTGACGTATTTCCTGGCGAATCCGGTCGGCCAGAGCGGCCACCTGGCTCTCCGAGCATTCGAAGATCAGTGCGGCGAATTCTTCGCCGCCAAGCCGGCCCAGCAAGTCCTGAGCACGCAGACATGCCCTCACGCGCTCCGTGAAAGCGACCAGGACCTTGTCTCCGACGGCGTGGCCGAACGTGTCGTTCACGGATTTGAAATGATCCAGGTCAAACATCAGGATCGCGCATCGCTGCCGGGTGTCAGTGAGATTTTTTTCCGCGTATTCGCGGAACGCCTTGCGGTTCGACACGCCTGTCAGCGGGTCGTGCGTGGCGAGATGGTGAAGCTCGGCGAGCAGATCGTTTCGGCTTTGCATCACGCATGCCAGCATGATCGGCGCGACGGCGATCAGGGAAATCCCCAACCGCAAGGAAATGAGTGTCATCTCGTCATAGGCCTGGGCCGGGAGGTATTCCGTCGAGATGACGAGCAGGGTCAGCACGACGAACAGCAATGTGAGGATCGCGGTCGGGAAAACCCGGTAGACAAGGCCACACCAGAGCAATGCGGGGACGGGAAACGCAATTGCGCCGGGGCCGCCGATCAAGGCGGCAGCCAGGAAGGACAGGATGAGCGCTGCGGCCGGAAGAATGTCGAGAGTCTTCAATGCGGTCGTTTTTTCAATCCCTTGCCGCAAGGTGAACCAGCCTGGCGCAGACAGAATGATGGGCAGGATCGCTACGTAGTTGACGAATTCCGTCACGAACCACAACGTCCAGCCGCCGAGCACATCGCCATCGAACAGGAGGGGATTGGCCACGCCCCCCACCACGCCGGCTGCAGCGCCGCCTGCTGCTGCGGCAAGCAGCAGATGCAACATGGACGCCGGTTCCCGCAGGCCCGTCCGGGCGGCGGGAGACCGCGTATAAACCAGATACGCCGCCGCGACGCCCGCCAGATTGGCTCCGTTCAGGACCAGGGTCTTGATCAAACCGGAGCCCGTCAGCAGGTCGGCGGCCACGAATGCGATGCCGCCGGCAATCCACCCCGATGGATTGGCTGCTGCCGGCATCCGGCAAAAAAGGCCGAGCATCACGGCATTTGCCGGCCAGAATGTCGCCAGGAAGCCGACGGGCCGGGTATAGATTCCAAACAGACAGGAAAAAAAGACCGCCATAGCGACGATCAACGGCGGGAGCATCGGCCACATGCGCGGCTGCGTTACATGCAAATCATTGAAGAGCGGATTGCGGCCCATGCAACTGCCTCCTCGAACACACTATCAGGAGAGCACCCTAGCCCACCTTGTATTCGTTTCGGTTAATGCGCTGCATCGTTTTTGAGCATTGCCCGCAATGGTTCTGTTGCGAGCCACCTGCTATTTGAGGGCTTCAGGCGGTAATTGCAGCGCGCTGCACCTTGATCGGGGGGGCCTGGCGCACAAGGTCGCCGCGCACCCAAACCGTGTGGCGCATGCACGCGCCACACGGTGTCTCTGCGCAAACCCGGTCGTCCGGGCCTGTCTTACTGGCCTGCGGCCTGTGCGGCGTAGACGTAGCTGTCGTAGCTGTATTCGGCGACGCGGAACCACTCGAAGGATTCGTCGCGGAATTTCTTCCAGCCGGGATAGATCTTCGCCCAGGCAGGATGCTTCTCGCTGTATTCGGCGTAGAGCTCGAAGCTTGCCTTGTGGGCGGCGTCCATCACGTCGCGGGGCAGCGGGCGCAGCTGGACGCCCTTGCCGACCAGCGAGCGGATCGCCGTCGTGTTCTTCACGTCATACAGCGCCTGCATGTTGATGTTGGCGGCCTTGCAGGCGGTGTCGAGCGCCACCTTGTAGGTCTCGGGCAGCGCCTCGTACTGGCTTTTGTTGATGAAGAAGTGGATCGTCAGCCCGCCCTCCCAATAGGCCGGGTAATAGTAATAGGGCGCGATCTGGTAGAAGCCGAGGCGTTCGTCGTCATAGGGGCCGACCCATTCGGCGGCATCGATAGTGCCGCGTTCGAGCGCCGGATAGATGTCGCCGCCCGGAAGCTGCTGCGGCACGACGCCGAGCCGCGACATGACCTCGCCGGCAACGCCGGCAATGCGCATTTTGACGCCCTTGAGGTCGGCGAGCGTCTTGATCTCGTTGCGGAACCAGCCGCCCATCTGCGCGCCGGTGCCGCCGCCCGGCTTGCCGACGATGCCGTATTCGGCAAGGAACGCATCGTAAAGCTCGTTGCCGCCGCCATGGTAGAGCCAGGCATTCTGCTGGCGGGCGTTGAGGCCGAAGGGAATGGTCGAGCCGATCGCGAAGGTCGGGTTCTTGCCGGTGAAATAGTAGCCGCAGGTATGGGCGATTTCCACGGTGTTGTTCTGCACGGCATCGATCGCCTGCGGACCGGGAACCAGTTCGCCGGCCTGGAAGACCTGGATCTGGAACTTGCCCTCGGTCATCTTCGACAACGCCTCGGCCATGACGACGGCGCCGCCGTAGATGGTGTCGAGGTTGTTCGGGAAACCGGATGTCAGGCGCCAGCGCAAGGTCGGCAGTTCCTGCGCGATTGCCGGGGCCGCGAGCGATGCGCCGGCGACCGCTGCGGCGCCGCCGAGTGCGCCCTTGGTCAGAAAGTTGCGGCGGTTCAGGTTGTCAGTCATCGTTTCCTCCTCGGTTGACTGCCTGGCCCGGCCGGCACGGATGCCGACCGGAGCCGTTGGTTGGGTTCAGTTGGACTTTGCGGGCTGACCGAAGCTTGGCTGCGGCGAGCCGAATTCGGGCGTGTCCGTTCCGAAGGCCGGCGTCGAGCCGTCGCCGGATGTTTCAGGTGCGCCGAAAGGCTGCGTCGGCGTGCCGAACGGATTTCCGCCTTCCGCACCGGGCATCGGCACGTTGAGCTGGATCGTCGCCGGATCGACCGCCGCCACGCCGGACTTGTAGTGGGTGACGAGGCCCGGGAACGCCACAACGACGGCGACCATGAACAACTGGATGCCCAGGAACGGCAGGGCGCCCATGTAGATCTGGCCCGAGGTCACCGGCTGGATCGTCGCACCGGTCACCCTGTCCTTGTAGGCCCGGCTGGGCGCCACCGAACGCAGGTAGAAGAGCGAGAAGCCGAAAGGCGGGTGCATGAACGAGGTCTGCATGTTGATCGCCAGCATCACGCCGAACCAGATGAGGTCGATGCCGAGCGCATCGGCGACCGGCGCCAGCAGCGGGATGATGATGAAGGCCAGCTCGAAATAATCGAGAAAGAAGGCCAGGAAGAAGACCAGCAGGTTGGCGATGATGAGGAAGCCTATTTCCCCGCCGGGGATGGAGGTCATCAGGTGCTCGACCCAGATATGGCCGTTGACGCCGTAGAAGGTCAGCGAGAAGACACGCGCACCGAGCAGGATGAAGATCACGAAGGACGACAGCTTCGCCGTGGCGTAGAGCGCCGATTTCATCATGGAGAGGTCGAGGCGGCGGTTGCCCGCTGCCAGAATGAGGGCCCCCATCGCGCCCATGGCGCCGCCTTCGGTCGGCGTCGCCAGGCCGATGAAAATCGTACCCAGCACCAGGAAGATGAGGATGAGCGGCGGCACCAGCGACGTCACCACCTTGCGGGCCAGCTTCCAGCCCCGCAGCGTGCGGGCCTGCGGCGGCAGCGCAGGCACGCTGGTCGGGTGCAGGATCGACATGATGATGATGTAGCCCGCATAGATGGTCACCAGCAGAAGGCCCGGCACCAGCGCACCCTTGTACATGTCGCCGACCGAGCGGCCGAGCTGGTCGGCGAGGATGATCAGCACCAGGCTCGGCGGGATGATCTGCGCCAGGGTTCCGGACGCCGCAATGGTTCCGGCCGCCACGCGCCGGTCGTAGCCGTAGCGCAGCATGATCGGCAGCGAGATCAGACCCATCGAGATGACCGAGGCCGCAACGACGCCGGTGGTGGCCGCCAGGATGGCGCCGACGAAGATGACCGCGAAGGCAAGCCCGCCGCGCACCGGACCGAACAGCTGGCCGATCGTGTCGAGCAGGTCCTCCGCCATGCCGCTTCGTTCCAGGATCAATCCCATGAAGGTGAAGAACGGAATGGCGAGCAGGGTTTCGTTCGACATCTGGCCGAAGATTCGGTCGGGTACGGCGCCGAAGAGATTGATCGGCAGCAGGCCCATTTCGATGCCGACAAAGCCGAAGACGAAGCCGACGAAGGCCAGTGCGAAGGCGACGGGATAGCCCATCAGCAGCACGACGATCAGCGACAGGAACATAATGGGCGCGAGATTTTCCGCGAAGAAAGCAAACATGGGATCGTATTCCTGGCGTTAGAGCGTCTGGGCTTCGACGTCGGCAAGCGCGGCCGCGTCGGGCATGTCGCCCCGAAGGATCGCGATGCGTTTGATCAGTTCGGAGACGCCTTGCAGCGCCAGCAGGCCGAAGCCGATGGGGATCAACGCCCAGACCGGCCAGAGAAGCAGGCCGCCGGTATTGTTCGACACCTCGCCGCTCAAGAACTTCGACACCACGATCGGCCAGGAGAGATAGATCGTGATCAGACAGAAGGGGAACAGGAAGAAGATCGTGCCAAGAATATCGACCCAGAGCTGGGCCTTGCGCGACATGTGGCCATAGACCAGATCGACCTTCACATGCTCACTGCTCAGCAGCGTATAGGCCGCCGCAATCAGGAAAACGGCGGAAAACAGATACCACTGCGCTTCCAGCCAGGCGTTGGAGCTCAGGTTGAAAAGCTTGCGCGTGACAGCATTGATGGAACTGATCAGAACCGCGGCGAGCAAGAGCCACGCCACTGCTTTTCCGATAAACGTGTTGAGCGCGTCGATGGCGCGCGACAGTGACAAAAGGCCTGGCATGGCGAATTCCTCCCCAGCCGGCACCCTCCGCCGACCGTCTCGGAAATCCGTATGGCGTCCCTATAGAGGGAACAAGATGGTGAAGACTGGCAAATAAATCTGCCTACCCAGTAGTGGGTAGGCGCCGGCATCAACTGTCCTGCGGACTAAAACCCATGTCGATTGCGTAGCGAATGAGACCGGCGGTCGTCGAAATCGAGAGCTTCTTCTTGATGTTCTTTCGATGTGTCTCGACCGTCGCCTCGGAAATGGTGAGCGACTGGGCGATGTCACGGTTGCTCTTACCGGATGCCAGCAGCATCAGCACATCGTGCTCGCGGGTGGTGAGCGGGTTGACGGGCTCGGCCGGCCGTCGTTCGAGCAGGACGTCGGACACGCCGGAGGAAAAATAGGTCCGGCCCGCGGCGACGGTCTCGATCGCGGTGACGATCTCATCGGTCGAAACGTCCTTGAGGACATAGCCCGAGGCGCCATGCATGACCGACGCCGAGATATATTCGCGGCTGTCATGCATCGACAGCATCACGATGCGGCAGTCCGGCAGCTGGGCCTTGAACAGCTCGATCGCTTCGATGCCGCTCAGTTGCGGCATGTTGATATCGATCAGCACCACCGCCGGCCTGGTGCGCATCGCGACCTCCAGACCGGCCCGGGCCAGTCCAGCCGTGCCGACCACCTCGATATGCGGGAATGTCTCAAGGACCGCCCGCAGGCCATCGAGAACCAACGGGTGATTGTCGATGAGGACGACCCTGACCGGCTTGACGTCGTTCATGCAGCTTCCGTCCGTTTCTGCGCGCTGATATTGGCCGAGAGCGGCAGCATTGCCGTCAGCACCGTTCCCTCCGCCGTGCTTTTGACCAGGAGCAGGCCACTGAAATGCGCCATGCGTTCCTGCATGTTGCGAAGACCGAGGCCGTGCTGGTGCCCGTCCCGTGTGCCGCCGCCATCTTTTTCGAAACCGTTGCCATTGTCGGCGATCATCATCCGCATGCGGCCACGGGCGTTCCACAGCTTGACCTGCACTTCGGCTGCGCCGGAATGCCGCTCGATATTGTTCAGCGCCTCTTGCGCCACCCGATAGAGCGCCGTGCTTGCTTCCGGCTTCAGCGTGTCCTTGCCGACATCGGCCTCCAGCACCGTGCGAATCCCGGTCCGTTCGGAAAAATGGTTCGCCAGGGCGGTCAGGGCCGCCGTCAGGCCCAGATCGTCCAGCGCGGGCGGGCGCAGGTCATGCGACAGCCGGCGGACCTCCTTGATGGCGCCGTTCAGAGCTTCCACCCCCTTGTCGATCGCGCCCGACGCGTCGGCGGTGTGGTTGCGGACCTTGCGGCCGGCAAGGTCGATGGCATAGCGAACACCGACGAGGTTCTGCGATATGCCGTCATGCAGTTCCCGGGCGAGGCGCGCGCGTTCCTCCTCCTGGGTATCGATGATGCGCTGCGTCAGCGCCTTCAGCTTTCCGTCCGCCATGCGCCGCTCGCGCAGCGTGACGAGCATGCAGGTGGCAAAGACCACCATCACGGCAGGCACGGCGATGAGGGCGACCACCAGAAAGGTGCGGCCGATCTTTGCCCGCAGGTCCGCCTTTGCCGCGGCCGTCTGGGCGAAGACGTCATCGAGATAGACGCCGGTTCCCAGCATCCACCGCCACTTGTCCAGCCCCATGGCGAAGGACAGCTTGTCGGCCATCTCTGCCGATGACGGCTTTTCCCATTTGTACTGGTGCAGCCCGCCGCCTTCCTTCGCCTTCTCGATCAGGTTGGCGATCACCCGGTCGCCGTCGGGGTCGGTCAGGTCCAGCCAGTTGTGACCCGGCCGGAATGTCTGCCTCGGATGGACGACGTTGTTGCCATCGTAATCGTAGACGAAGAAATAGCCGTCCTTCCCGTAGTCGAGCGACGTCAGGATGCTGCGGACACGATCCTTGGCAGCGTCGTCGTTCGCATCCGCCGAGGCATAGACCTCCTCGATCGCCGAGCGGGCGAGATTGGTGAGGTTGAGAAGCTCGGTTTCCTTCGCCTTCAGCATGTTGCGCTCGAACGTGTCGATGCTGCTCTGGGCGAGGCTCGCCGCCTGCCAGGTGATGAAGGCGGTTATGGTGAGGATCGCAATGACGAGGGGAACGATCGCAAGCGCGACGATCTGGTGGCGAAGGTTCACGGCACTCCCCGGGGTTTGGTGCTGCACAGTACTGGCGACCTGCAAGGCGGCCGACGCTAGCGCGAGCCGAAACTTTGCACCAGACGCATTTCTAATGCAAAGCGCGTCACCGCCGGCAACCATTACAAGCAGGACGGCAGTTCTATCGGTTGAAGAGAATCAAGGCCTTTGGCATAAGAAACCCTCCGGTTGAGAAAAAGGACATGTCGCGTTGTTTCGCCTAGGTTCGAGATACCAGCACCTTACGCATACCGGCCCTTGCGCCTGCCATGGTCCGCAAGTCCAGCAGCTCTTCTCCCGAATCGACAAGGGCCTGTCCCGCCGCTCGATCCTGAAGGGCATCGCCGCAAGCCTTGCCGCGCCTGTTCTGGGCGGCGCAGGCTCCGCTTTCGCGCAGACGCCGGCAAAGCCGATCCTGCTCACCAACGTCAACATCTTCGACGGGACGAACGGCAAGCTTGTCGAGGGGCAAGGCGTGCTCATCGAGGGCCGTCTGATCAAGGCGCTGGTCGGCTCCGGTGAAACGGTCGACAATGCCGACATCATCGACTGCGGCGGGCGGACCCTGATGCCCGGCATGATCGATGCCCACTGGCACACGATCCTTGCCGGCATTTCCCAGATGACGGCCATGACGGCGGACATCCCCTATGTCCATCTGATTGCAGCACAGGAGGCCGAGCGCACCGTGCTGCGCGGCTTCACGACCGTGCGTGATGTCGGCGGCCCGTCCTTCGCCCTGAAGCGCGCCATCGACGAGGGACGCATCGCCGGGCCGCGCATCTATCCGTCCGGTGCGATGATCTCGCAAACATCGGGACACGGCGACTTCCGCATGCGCACCGACCTGCCGCGCACATCGCAAAGCGATCTCAGCGTCGCCGAGCAGGCCGGCATTTCGGCCATCGCGGATGGCGATGCAGAGGTGCTGCGCCGGGTGCGCGAGCAGCTCATGCTCGGCGCCAGCCAGATCAAGATCATGGGCGGCGGCGGCGTGGCGTCCGCCTATGATCCGATCGACGCGCTTCAGTATTCGGAGAGCGAAATGAAGGCAGCCGTATCCGCGGCGGCCGACTGGGGCACCTATGTCTGCGTCCACACCTACACATCCGCCGGTATCCAGCGCGCCCTTGCAAGCGGGGTGAAGTCCATCGAGCATGGCCAGCTTGCCGACGAGGAAACCGTCAAGCGCATCGCCGATGCGGGCGCCTGGTGGAGCATCCAGCCCTTCCTTGCCGACGAGGACGCCAATACCTATCCCTCGCCGGATCAGCGTGCCCAGCAGCAGAACATTGCAGAGGGCACCGCCCGCGCGGTCGAACTCGGGCGCAAGCACCATGTCCGCATGGCGCTCGGCACCGATATTTTGTTCAACCCCAAGGGAACCGCGACCCAGGGCAAGCAGCTCGCCAAGTTCGCCCGCTGGTACGATGCCGCCGACGTGCTGCGGCTGCTGACCAGCGGCAATGCCGAACTTGCCGGCCTTTCCGGCGCGCGCAATCCCTATCCGGGCAAGCTTGGCCATATAGAGGCGGGTGCCTATGCGGACATTCTCGTGCTCGACGGCAATCCGCTGGAGGATATCTCCCTGATCGCCGATCCAGAGCGGACCATGAGGCTCATCATGAAGGATGGGCGCATTCACAAGAACACGCTTTCAGCTTGAAGAGGACACTCAGTTGAACCGGTATGCTTTCATTCTTGCGCTCGCCGGCCTGTGCGGCCCCCAGGCTGCCCATGCCGCCGATGCCATGGCCGACCGATTTGCAGACCCCGCGCCCGTCGTGGACACGAGCCCGAACTGGGCCCTGCAAATCACGCCCTATATGTGGGCCGCAGGCCTCAAGGGCGACATTTCACCGTTCCGGCGCGCTCCGACGATCGGCGTCGAGAAGTCGTTCTCCGACGTCATGGACGACCTCAACTTCGGCGGCTTCGTGAACCTCTGGGCGCGCCATGACCGGTTCGTCCTGTCGGGCGACATGATGTATGTCGACACCACCGACAGCCATGCTTTCGGCCCCCTGCCCGCCCTGCCGATCCCGCTGCCGCCGGGCACAATCATCGAGGGAAGCGTCGACAGCAAGCAGTTCATGGCCACCTTGCAGGGTGGCTACCGCGTCCTCGACACACCGGATTTCACGCTGGATGCACTGGCGGGCGCACGCTTCTGGCATATTTCGAACGACGTGACGGTCAGCGCCCTCGGCATGTCCCGCACCTACGGGGAAAGCTTCGGCTGGGTCGATCCGGTGGTCGGCCTGCGCGCATTCCTGCCTCTGACCGACAAGCTCTCCGTACAGGCACAGGCGGATATCGGCGGATTCGGCGCGGGAGCGGACTTCACCTGGTCGGCGATGGCGACGGTCAACTACACCATGACCGACCACCTATCGATCTCTGCCGGCTACAAGGTGCTCGACGTCGACTACAGCAGCGATGGCCATGTCTACGACACGCGCCTGAGCGGTCCGGTTCTGGGTATGACGCTGCGGTTCTGATCGGGAAGACAGGGCGCTTTCCTGCCGGTTGTCTCCCATCACCGATTTCGATGAATCCGTCAGCGAAACTCGCGTGAATCATCGTGCAAAACCGGCTAGACCTTGGCCGCTTCGTCCAGCCGGGCGAAGCGGGATTTGCGGTTTGCCGGAGTGATTTTCATGAGCATCGTCGAAAGCCTCAGCCCCCGCTCGCTCCGGGCGCCGGAGAGCGGGATCGTCGAAGTCGTCAACTATGCGCGTGGGCGCGACGGGTTGATTCCGCTGTGGGTCGGCGAAGGAGATCTGCCGACGCCGGAATTCATTGCGCGCGCGGCGTCCGACGCCCTGTTGCGGGGCGAGACCTTCTATACCTGGCAGCGCGGTATTCCCGAGCTGCGTGCGGCGCTGTCGCGCTACTATGCACGACGCTTCGGCGCGACGCTGCCGGCCGAGCACTTCTATGTCGTCGGCTCCGGCATGCAAGCGATCAAGCTCGCCATCGAGGCCCTCGTCTCGCCGGGCGACGACATGGTCTACCTGACGCCAGCCTGGCCGAACTTTGCGGCAGCAGCCGAACTGTCCGGCGCCAATCCCGTTGCCGTGCCGCTCGATTTTGCCGGCGGGCGCTGGCAGATCGACCTCGACCGCGTCGAGGCGGCGATCACGCCGAAGACCCGCGCGATCTTCGTCAACACACCGTCGAATCCGACCGGCTGGACGGCAACGCGCGAGGACCTGAAGAACCTCCTTGCCATCGCGCGGCGGCATGACCTGTGGATCATGGCCGACGAGATCTATGCGCTCTATCACTATGCCGGCGGGCGCGCGCCCTCCTTCCTCGACGTAATGGACGAGGGCGACCGGGTGGTCTGCGTCAATTCCTTCTCGAAGAACTGGTCGATGACCGGCTGGCGCGTCGGCTGGATCGTCGCGCCGCCGGAAATCGGCCAGGTGCTGGAAAACCTCATTCAGTATTCCACCTCGGGCGTGCCGCAATTCCTGCAGCAGGGCGCGATCGCCGCCCTCGACGAGGGCGATGCCTTCGTGCAGGCCAACATCGACAAGGCGGCGAAGAACCGCGACGTCTTCTGCGATGCGCTGATCGCCACCAACCGGGTGGAGACGCTGAAGCCGGACGGGGCGCTCTATGCCTTCCTGAAGATCGACGGCGTGACGGATTCGCGCCTTGCCGCGCTCGATATCGTCGATCGCACGAGTGTCGGCCTTGCGCCCGGCACCGCCTTTGGTCCCGGCGGCGAACTCTTCATGCGCGCCTGCTTCCTGCGCGATCCCGGGCAGGTGGCGGAAGCAGCCGACAGGCTCGCCCGCTACATCGCCGCCCGCTGAGGCCGGTCACAGCCGGGCGAGCACGAAATCCGCGCGCTCGGCGACCGACACTTTCGGCAGGATGACTGTCTCGTAGCCGAGCATCGGATAGGTTTTCGCGAGGCGCTCATATTCGGTGAGCGCCGCATCGAACCCGTGCCGGCGCTCGGGATCGCCGGCATAGATCTTCGGCCAAGGCGGCGTAAGGAAAACCCGCCCGTTGTAGCGGTGCTCCCTCGCAAGCGCCGCCAGCACCGGCTCGCCGCCCGATGCTTCCAGCGCCGATGCGGCATCGATCAGGCCGCGATCGAAGAAGACGAGGCCAGGCTGGTCCCGCATCGCCGCGCGGTCGGCGAGCGCCAGGGCGATGGCGCGGCGGGCAAAAGCGGCAAGGTCCAGCCACGGCAGGGCGCTGCCGCCGGTCGCCAGTTCCTCCTGCACGATGCGGCGGCCGGGCTCATCCACAACGGCATGGCCGCGCCTGCGCAATTCTTCCAGCAGGGTCGATTTCCCCCCGCCGGAGCAGCCGGACAGAACGATGAAGCGATCGGACATATTCTTACCTTTCTGAAGCGGGAAAACGGCCCGGCGCGATTGCGGTTGCGTCTTACCTGCAAGCAGGCTGATATGCCTGAAATTCAGACGATTCGGAGAATGACATGGCGGTTCTGGTAACGGGTGGTGCGGGCTATATCGGCAGCCATATGGTCTGGGCGCTCGCCGATGCCGGCGAGGAGGTCGTGGTTCTCGACCGGCTTTCCACCGGTTTTCGCTGGGCCGTAGCTCCGGAGGCGCGCTTCTACGAGGGTGATATCGCCGACGCCGCGCTGCTTTCCACGATCTTTTCCGAAAACCGCATCGATGCGATCATCCACTTCGCCGGATCGATCATCGTCCCGGAATCGGTCTCCGATCCCCTCTCCTACTACGAGAACAACACGGTCAAGTCACGCGCCCTGATCGCCGCAGCCGTCGCGGCGAAGGTGCCGCATTTCGTCTTTTCCTCCACCGCCGCCGTCTACGGCACGCCGGACGGCACCGAACCCGTCGTGGAAACCGCAGCGCTCCGGCCGGAATCGCCCTATGGCTCCTCCAAGCTGATGACCGAGATCATGCTGCACGACACGGCCGCCGCGCATGACTTCACCTATACAGCGCTGCGCTATTTCAACGTGGCGGGGGCCGATCCGCGCGGCCGCACCGGTCAGTCGACCAAGGGCGCGACGCATCTCATCAAGGTGGCAAGCGAAGCGGCGCTCGGCAAGCGCGACGGCATGGACGTCTACGGCACGGACTACCCGACGCCCGACGGCACCTGCATCCGCGACTATATCCACGTCTCCGACCTTGCCAATGCGCATCTGAAAGCGCTCCAGCGCATGCGCGCGGGCGGCGGTTCGATCGTCGCCAATTGCGGCTATGGCCGCGGCTTTTCCGTTCTGGAGGTTCTGGAACAGGTCAAGGCCGTCTCCGGCCAGGATTTCCCGGTGCGCTTTGCCGAGCGCCGGCCGGGCGACGCGGTGCTCATCGTCGCCAATCCTGCCGTCGCGATGAAGGAACTGGACTGGACGCCGCAGCACGACGACCTCGCCTTCATCGTCCGCACCGCGCTCGATTGGGAAGACCACCTCGGCAAGCGCAACCAGCGCTGACCTATACCTCTCCGAGCAGAGTCTTTTCATGCGCAATGGCGCGGTCGATGAGTTGCGCCCAGATTTCTTCGTAGAAATCGCCGTCAAGGCCGTGAGCCTCGGCATTGCGGTGCGCGTTCTCGCGCACCTGCCGGACGCGCTCCGGTACGTCAGCGGGAATGCCGAGGCCCGACTTGATCTCGGCGGCCCGGCCGATAAAGCTCCAGCGTTCGGCAAACAGTGCCATCAGCGCGTGGTCGACCCGGTCGATGTTTTCCCGGATTTCCGCCATCGTCGTGCAGTCTGCGGCAGTTTTCGCCATACCGGCCTCCTAAAGTTGGGACCCGGATAGCAGAGGAATGTTTTGGGGGGAAGGCATAGAGGTGCCGCAAGACACAAGGCCACATGCAGGCCCGGGGGTTAGGCAAAAGGAGGGTGCGGTCCTGTCTTTCGCCTGCGGGCCTGCATGCTGGCCGAGGCGGAACCTAAGCAAACAAGCTGGCGCGAGGCTGGAAGCCATTACGTAACGTGAAGTCACGTTCCTATGACGAGCTTGATGGCAAGACCGAGGATCGTCACCGCCAGAACGCCGCCGGCCCAGAGGCCGACGAACCACATCAGCTTGCGACCCGTCGAGTGCTCCGCCATCAATGATACCCCTCCTCCGGATCGACCTTGCCGCGGAAGACCCAATAGGCATAGGCGGTGTAGGTGAGGATCATCGGCACCAGAACCACCGCGCCGACAAGCAGGAAGGCAAGGCTTTCCTCCGGGGCCGCCGCCTGCCAGATCGTCAGCGAGGCCGGCACGATATAGGGGTAGAAGCTGATGCCGATGCCGACGAAGCCCAGCACGAACAGGCCGAGCGCGGCAAGGAAGGGCCACGAATTATGCTCCGTGCGCAGGCCATGCACCAGAAGCGCGAAGCAGCCGAGCACCAGCAGCGGCACCACCAGGGAGAAGGCGAGGGTCGGCCAGCCGAACCAGCGTTCGAAATAGAGCGGCTCGAGGAACGGCGTCCACAGGCTGAAGACGCCCATGGCGACAAGCGTGCCGATGCCGGTCTTCAGCGCGTAGCCGCGGGCGCGGGCGGCAAGCGGACCACTCGTCTTCATCACCAGCCAGGTGGCGCCGAGCAGCGCATAGCCGATGACCAGCGCAAACCCCGTCGCGATGGAGAACGGCGTCAGCCAGTCCCACCAGCCGCCCGCATAGGCCCGGTTTTCGACGGGTATGCCCTGCACAAGCGCACCGAGCGCAATGCCCTGCATGAAGGCGGCCACCATCGAGCCGCCGGCAAATGCGATGTCCCAGAGGAACTCGCCGCGCCGCGTGCGCCAGCGATATTCGAAGGCGACGCCGCGGAAGATGAGCCCGAGCAGCATCAGCACGATCGGCATATAGAGCGCCGGCAGGACGGTCGCATAGGCGAGCGGAAAGACCGCCATGAGCCCGCCGCCGCCCAGCACCAGCCAGGTCTCGTTGCCGTCCCAGACAGGGGCGACGGAATTCATCATGACGTCGCGGTCGTGCTTCTCCTTGAAGAAGGGAAAGAGGATGCCGACGCCGAGGTCGAAGCCGTCGAGGATGACATAGGCGAGCACCGCGAAGGCGATGATGCCCGCCCAGATGAAAGGAAGGTCAAACGCCATGGTGGCTGCTCCCGGGCTTGGTGGCGATGGCGGCGGCAGGCGTTATGCCGGCCGAACGGAGCGGGCCTTCGGCGAGATCCGGCGTGGGATCGCGCGGCAGGCGGCCCATCAGGCGCAGGATGTAGAAGGTGCCGGCGCCGAAGACGAGGAAATACACCACGATGAAGGCGATCAGCGACGTGGCGACGGCAGGCGCGGCGATCGGCGCAACGGAATCGGCCGTCAGCATATGGCCATAGACCGTATAGGGCTGTCGGCCGACCTCCGTCGTCACCCAGCCGGCAAGCACCGCAACGAAGCCGGCGGGCCCCATCAGCACGGCGGCGCGGTGCAGCCAGCGGTTCTCGCCGAGCGTGCCGCGCCAGCGACACCACAGCGACCAGAGCCCGAGGCCGAGCATGGCGAAGCCGATGGCGACCATGACGCGGAAGGACCAGAAGACAATGCCGACCGGCGGCTGGAGTTCTCTCGGCACGGTGTCCAGCCCGGCGAGCGGCGCATTCAGGTCGTGCTTGAGAATGAGGCTCGACAGTTTCGGGATTTCTATCGCGTAGTCGACACGTTGCTCTGCCGAATTCGGAACGCCGAAAAGAATGAGCGGCGCGCCATCCGGATGGCTCTGGTAGTGCCCCTCCATCGCCATGACCTTGGCCGGCTGATGCTCGAGCGTGTTGAGACCATGCATGTCGCCCGCGAAAATCTGGATCGGCGCGACGATCGCCGCCATCCACATGGCCATGGAGAACATCTTCCTCGCGCGCTTGGGCGCATCGCCGCGCAGCAGATGATAAGCGCCCACCGCTCCCACGACCAGCGCGGTCGTCAGAAAGGCGGCGAGAACCATATGCACGAGCCGGTAGGGGAAGGAGGGATTGAAGATCACCGCCCACCAGTCGACCGGCACGAACTGGCCCGCCTCGTTGACGGAGAAGCCGGCAGGCGTCTGCATCCAGGAATTCGCGGCGAGAATCCAGGTGGCCGAGATCAGCGTGCCGACGGCGACCATAAGCGTGGCGAAGAAGTGCAGTTTCGGGCCGACACGATTGAGGCCGAACAGCATGACGCCGAGGAAGCCCGCCTCAAGGAAGAAGGCGGTCAGCACCTCGTAGCCCATCAGCGGCCCGATGACCGGCCCAGCCTTGTCGGAGAAGACGCTCCAGTTCGTGCCGAACTGGTAGGACATGACGATGCCCGAGACAACGCCCATGCCGAAGGCAAGCGCGAAGATCGTCTTCCAGAAATTGAAGAGGCTGAAATAGACCTCGTCCTTCGTCCAGAGCCACAGTCCTTCCAGCACGGCGAGGTAGCTCGCAAGGCCGATCGAGAAGGCCGGGAAGACGATGTGGAAGGAGACCGTGAAGGCGAACTGGAACCGGGCAAGCAGCGTTGCGTCCAGCGTTTCGAACATGGGCCACGTCCTTTCTGAGGCGGCCGCAGGCTGTTCGCGCTGTCGGCACACCTAAGAATGTGGCCCGAAACAGGCAAAGGTCAATTCTGCTCAGGCATTCACGTTGCCGCACCGCGACAATCGCCCGCGTGCGGCATTTTGCACTTCCAGAAAAACCTCAAAACGGATGAAGCTCCCGGTGGGGCAACCGGGAGCTTCGAGAGACGCCATTTCTGGCGCCAGCACTCAGTTGCCGTTAACGGGGGCAACCGAGCGATAGTCACCGCGATCGTGCGGCTGGGCGACCTGCGCCGTGACCTTGTCGCCAATGCTGTTGGTGCGGAACGAGTCGACCTTCGTCTGGCTCTGCACGGGAGCCGGCGCACCGCCGACATAGTAGTCGCCGCCGGCAAAGGCTGCGGAGGCGCCAAAGGCGGAAGCTGCGACGAGGGCGGCGGCGAAGGTGGTGGTGAGGGTCTTGGTCATGGTCGTATTCCTTGGCTCAAGTCTTGGGAGGTGGATGGCTGGCCAGCATCTCGCTGGCCGAGCGAATGATTAGTTGCCGTTGACCGGCGCAACCGAGCGGTAGTCGCCGCGATCGTAGGGCTGGGCGACCTGCGTCGTGACCTTGTCGCCGATGCTGTTCGTGCGGACCGTGTCGATGCTCGACTGGCTCTGCACGGGGGCCGGCGCACCGCCGACATAGTAGTCGCCGCCGGCAAAGGCTGCGGAGGCGCCGAAGGCGGAAGCTGCGACGAGGGCGGCGGCGAAGGTGGTGGTAAGGGTCTTGGTCATGGTCGTAATCCTTGGTTCAAGTCTTGGGAGGTCTGTTGAGAGGCCAGCGGCTGGCGAGCGTTAGCTGGCGTTGCCGGGTGCAACCGAGCGGTAGTCGCCGCGATCATAGGGCTGGGCGACCTGCGTCGTGCCGTTGTCGCCGATGCTGTTGGTGCGGACCGTGTCGATGCTCGACTGGCTCTGTACGGGGGCCGGTGCGCCGCCGACATAGTAGTCGCCGCCGGCAAAGGCTGCGGAGGCGCCGATGGTGGAAGCCGCGATGAGAGCAGCGGCGAAGGTGGTGGTGAGGGTCTTGGTCATGGTCATAATCCTTGGTTCAAGTCTTGGGAGGTCAGTCGGTCGGCCGGCTTTACGCCGGCCAGCCAGCACTGAAGGGGTTGGCCAGCGCTATGTTGGCCGGCCAACGCTCTACGGGGTTAACGGGGGGTTAGTTGACGTTGCCCGGTGCGACCGAGCGATAGTCACCACGGTCATAGGGCTGAGCTTCGGCGGACTGGCCCTGCATGACGAAGTGCTTGTTGTTGCCGATGCTGCTCGTGCGGACCATGTCGACGTTCGTATGGGTCTTCACGGCGTCCGGCGAGCCACCGACGTAATAGTCACCGCCAGCGAAGGCTGCGGATGCGCCGAAGACGGATGCAGCAACGAGAGCTGCGGCGAAGGTAGCATTCAGGGTCTTTGTCATTGTCGTATTCCTTTCCTATCTCTGTCGGTAGAAACGGCGGTGTGGTCGTGCTCGGATTGCCGGGGCGTGCCAGTTCGGGCGCTCACAGCTCTCTTTGCTTCAACAGTTCCGACATCGTCATTCCCTTGGGTTGATTTCCGGAAGCGGGTTGGTCCGCTTTCGTGAATTAAAGATGGTCCCTCAATTTGTGGGACGCAAGGGTCTGCAATTGGAAACAGCTGTCAACGTTTGTTGAACAGTGGAAATCGGCTTTCGGCCGAGCGGCAAGAACGGCTCAAAAATGCAAAAACCGTCCACGTGGACGGTTTTATGGATGTAAAAAACGCCGCACCAACATATTGATTTTAATTAATAATTTTCGAAGACCCGAAAAGGCGATGTGCGAATCCAGCCAGAATCAGCCAGGCGCACGCACAACGTTAGGAATTGTGGCGGTATATGAAAAAAGGAGGATTTCAAGAGTTTCACGAATGTGTGACATGTCAAAAAACAGTCACAAAACGACCTGCCGCGTGATTTCAATTGTGACGAAACCATGACGCCTGATCACGCGAGGCGGGTCGCTGACCCGCCTCTCATCGCCAGAATGGCGGATATGATTCACGCTCCGCGCCGCTTTCAGGCAGAACGCAGATAGTGCTCGGCAAGCTCCGTCCAGAAGGCGGCGCCGACCGGCAGGAGATCGTCGTTGAAATTGTAGCCGGGGTGGTGCAGCGACCTGTCGTTCTCGCCGCTCTTGCCCCCGAGGAAGAAATAGGTGCCCGGCCGCTCCTTGAGCATATAGGCAAAATCCTCGCTGCCCATGAAGGGGCGTTCGAGGTCCACCACCTTTTCGGCACCGGCAAAGCGGGTGGCAAGCTCGCGCACGAGGTCGGTCTCGGCCTTGTGGTTGACCGTCGCGTCATAGAAGCGCTGGTAGTTCACCGTCGCGCTCATGCCGTAGCTTTCCGCCTGCCGCTCGGCGACGAGGCGGATGCGCCGCTCCAGCTCGTCGCGCACACCTGCATCGAAGGACCGGATGCCGACGACGATCTCCGCGCGGCTCGGGATGATGTTGCTCGCCGAACCCGAATGGAACGAGCCGACCGTCACCACCGTCGGGTCGAGCGGATGGATATTGCGCGAGACGATGGTCTGCAGCGCCATGACGATCGACGCGCCACAGACGATTGGATCCAGGGTTTCCTGCGGTTCCGCGCCGTGGCCACCGACGCCGTTGACGGTAATACGCGCCTCATCGACCGCCGCCATGATCGGCCCTTCGCGAAGCGCGAACTGGCCAAAGGGCAGGCCCGGCTCGTTGTGAAGCGCGAAAACGGCATCGCAGGGGAACCGGTCGAACAGCCCCTCCTCCACCATGATCCTGGCGCCGCCGAAATTTTCCTCCGCTGGCTGGAAGATCAGGTGCACGGTGCCGTCGAAATTGCGCCGTTCGGCAATCGCCCTGGCCGCGCCGAGCAGCATGGCCGTGTGTCCGTCATGGCCGCAGGCATGCATCTTGCCCGGCGTCTTGCTGGCATAGGCCAGCCCGGTCTCTTCCTGAATAGGCAGCGCGTCGATATCGGCGCGAATGCCGATCGACTTGCGGCTGGTGCCGTTCGTCAGCGTTGCGACGAGGCCGGTTTTGGCAAGGCCGCGCGTGACCTTGTAGCCATAGCCTTCCAGATGGCGGGCAATGACATCCGAGGTGCGCACCTCCTCAAGGCCAAGTTCGGGGTGTTCGTGCAGGTCGCGGCGGATCGCCACCATTTCCGGCATGGAGTTCTTGAGGGTCGTGTGAATCGTCATATCAGGCACCACGCGTCGGGATCTTGCTTTCGAAGTAGCGGAAGCCGACCACCAGAACGGCGGTCAGGCAGAGATAGATGAGGGCCAGCAGCAGCAGCGGCTCATAGGTGATGAAGGTTTCCTGCCGCACCTTGGAAATGACGGCATAGACATCGATCACAGTGATCGTGGCGACGAGCGGCGTCGCCTTGAGCTGCAGCACCGTCTCTCCGGTCAGGGTCGGCAGCGCCCGATGCACGGCGCGCGGCAGCCAGATGCGGCGGAACACCGTGAAAGGGCTCATGCCATAGGCGCGGGCTGCTTCCAGCTCCCCAGACGGAACGCCCGCAAAGGCGCCCCGCATCACCTCCCCCTCGTAGGCGGCGAAGGAAATGGTCAGCGCCGCCGCGCCATAGGGCCACGCCTCGCGCAGATAGGGCCAGAGAAACGAGTTGCGGATTTCCGGGAACTGCGGAAACAGCGAGCCCAGACCGTAATAGAGCAGCCAGAGCTGGAGCAGCAGCGGCGTGCCGCGGATCACCGTGCAGAAGATCCGCGCCAGCATCTTCAGCGGCCACGGCCCCGTCACCTGTACGAGGCCGATCGGCACCGCCAGGAGGAAGCCGAGGATGGCGGTGGTGAAGAGCAGCAGAAGCGTGACGCCGACGCCATAGACGAGGCGGCCCGAATATTTCGGCACCCAGTCCCAGCGCATGAACCAGACGATGCAGAAGACGAGAATGGCGGCGATCGCCATCAGCACGATGCGGTGCGGCTTGAAGAAACTCGCCTTCGACGGCAGCTCGTTGAGTGCGAGGGCGGAGACGGTCTGCTCGCTCATCGGGAGGTCTCCACCATGCCGCGCCGGTAGTGGCGCTCGATGAAGCCGATCAGCACGTTGGAGACCAGCGTGATCGTCAGATAGAGCGCGCCCGCCGCGCAGAAGAAGAGCAGATAGGCCTTGGTGGCGCCGGCAGCCTGGCGCGTCACCAGCGTCAGTTCGCTGAAGCCGACGACGGCGAGCAGCGCGGTATCCTTGGTGGCGATCAGCCAGAGATTGGAAAGACCGGGAATGGCATGCGGCAGCATGGCCGGCAGCGTGATGCGGCGCATGACCTGCACCGGCGACATGCCATAGGCGCGCGCCGCTTCGATCTGCCCGGCCGGCACCGCCTTGATCGCCCCGCGCAGCACCTCCGTCGAATAGGCGCCCTGCACGACGCCGATGACGAAAATCCCCGCCGCCAGACCGCTGATATCGACAGGTCCGAAGCCAAGGAGCGCCGAGAGCTGGTTCAGCACGTCCGTGCCGGCATAATAGAGAATGAGGATCAGGACGAGTTCGGGAACCGCCCGCACCAGCGTCGTATAGACCTCCAGCAGATCCTTCGTGACCGGGCCGCCATAGAGCTTGCCCATCGCGCCGCCGGTGCCGAGCGCAAGGCCGAGCGCATAGCCGCCGACTGCGATCTGGATGGAATTCCAGAGGCCCGCCAGAAGGACGCCGCCCCAGCCGGGCGGCGAGAGCGCAAGCAGGCTCCAGTTGATCAGCGATCCGGCATCGGCCATGGGGTCTCGCATCCGTTTGGAAAGAAGTGCCGGCGGCAGAGGCCGCCGGCATCAGGCAGAAGCAGGCGATCAGCCGCCATAGACGTCGAAGTCGAAATACTTCTTCGAGAACTCGTCATAGGTGCCGTTGGCGCGGATCGCCTTGATCGCGGCGTTGATCTTGTCCTTCAGTTCCGTATCGCCCTTGCGCAGGCCGACACCGACGCCAAGGCCGAGAATATCCGGATCGTCCTTCACATTGCCCTTCTTCTCGCAGCAGGCAGCGCCCTGTTCGGATGAGAGGAAGGCGTCGAGCGCGATGGAATCGGCCTGCACCGCATCGACGCGGCCGGCGGCAAGGTCGTTGTTCGCCTCGTCCTGGGTCTGGTATTCCTTTACGGTCGCACCGTTCTCGCCGAAATACTTGTTGGCATAGACCTGGTGGATGGTCGCGACCTGGACACCGATCGTCTTGCCCTTCAGCCCTTCCGGCGTGGCATCGAAGGCGACGCCCTTCGGCCCGATCACCCCGGTCGGCGTGTTGTAGTACTTGTCGGAGAAGTCGATCGTCTCAAGGCGCTCCGCCGTGATGGACATGGAGCCGATGATCGCGTCGATCTTGTTGGAGGTCAGCGCCGGGATGATGCCGTCCCAGGCGACGGGCGTGATGACGCAGTCGAGCTTGGCTTCGGCGCACATCGCCTTCATGAAGTCCACTTCCCAGCCTTCCCAGTTGCCCGAGGCGTCCGGCGAGGTGAAGGGCGGATAGGGCTCGGCGGCAAAACCGACGCGGACCTGCTGTGCCGCGGCGCCGGAGACGGCGGCTAGGCCGATCGCAGCGGCAAGGGCGATTGTCTTCAAGGCACTCTTCATGATCTTCCCTCTGTTGGTTTCTTGCTTCTCAGTGGATGGAGCTGATGAATTTCTTCAGCCGCTCCGATTTCGGTGAGCCGAAGATCTCCTCCGGCGGGCCCTGTTCCTCGATGACGCCGTCCGCAAGGAACACGACGTGGCTGGCGACGTTGCGCGCGAACTTCATCTCGTGCGTGACGAGGATCATCGTGCGCTTTTCCTTGGCGAGGTCGCCGATGACGGAGAGCACCTCGCCCACCAGTTCCGGGTCAAGCGCCGAGGTCGGTTCGTCGAAGAGCATGACATGGGGCTGGATGGCGAGCGCGCGGGCAATGGCGGCGCGCTGCTGCTGGCCGCCGGACAGGAAGGCCGGATAGGCGTCGCGCTTCTCGTAGAGCCCGACGCGGCGCAGCAGGGTTTCGGCCCGGCCCACGGCCTCGTCCTTCCGGACGCCGAGCACATGCACCGGCGCTTCGATGACGTTTTCGAGAATGGTCATGTGCTGCCAGAGATTGAAGCTCTGGAACACCATGCCGAGGCGGGAGCGGATGCGCTGAACCTGCCTGCGATCCGAAGGCACCATGCCGCCATGGCCGTCCTTCTTCATGGCGATCGTCTCGCCGTGGATCGTCACCGTCCCGGCGCTGGGCAGCTCCAGCATGTTGATGCAGCGCAGGAAAGTCGACTTGCCGGAACCCGAACCGCCGATGATGGCGATGACGTCTCCCTCATGCGCGGTCAGCGATACGCCCTTGAGAACTTCGAGTGGCCCGAAGCGCTTGTAGAGCTCCCTGACCGCGATAGCCTCGGCGCGTTCCGTCATCGTGGACAGACTTCCAGCGCACGGAAAATCGATGCATGGATCATGCCAAACTCCCCAGTTTTCAGCGTCCCCGCGGGCATCTTCGGCCCGTCGTCTCGTCTTGTGAAAAGCATCGTGGCACTTGTGAAGAAATTATTCAAGCGTATAATAAATGCGTCGCTGACTTTTCCGCCAGCGCCCGCCCACGATCCATTTTCCTTGAGGAGCATCGAATGACCGCCTACGGTTCGCAGGAAATGTCGGCCCCCCTGTTGCGCGTTCTGATGCGCCGTCCCGGCGCCAGCCTGAAGGCCGCTGATCCGGCCAAATGGCACTACGGCCCGACCTTCGATGGCGCCCGCGCGGTTCACCAGTACAAGGCCTTCACCGACCTGGTCGAAAAATCCGGTACCGAGATCATCTGGCTCGAAGACGAGGGCGACGGCCTTGCCGACGCCATGTTCACCCACGACCCGTCGCTGATGTCCGACCACGGCGCGATCCTCTTGCGCATGGGCAAGCCGCTGCGCGTCGCCGAAACCGCCCTGCACGAAAAGGCCTATGCCGAGCGCCAGATTCCGATCCTCGGCCGCATTTCCGGCGAAGGCACCGTCGAAGGCGGCGACTGCATCTGGCTCGACGCCAAGACGCTGGTCATCGGCCGCGGCGTGCGCACTAACCAGGAAGGCATCGACCAGATTTCCGCAATCCTCGCCCCCCACGGCGTCACAGTTCTCGCCTATGACCTGCCGCTCTGGCAGGGAGAGGAAGCCTGCCTTCACCTGATGAGCGTGATGAGCCCGCTTGCCGAGGATCTTGCGCTCGTCTTCGCACCCCTGCTGCCGGCCGCCTTCTACCAGTTGCTCAAGAAGCGCGGCATCCGTCTCATTGAGGCGCCGGCCGACGAATTCCACGCCAGCAACGGCCTGTCGCTCAACGTGCTGCCCACCCGCCCCAACGAGGTCATCATGGTGGAAGGCTTCCCGGCCACCAAGGCGGCGATGGAAGCGGCAGGCTGCACCGTCGAGACATTCGAGGCCGATGCGTTGTGCATCGCCTGCGAGGGCGGCCCGACCTGCCTGACGCGGCCGGTGCTGCGCCGCGCGGCATGAGCAATTCCAGCAAGAGTGCGTAGCGGTTTTGCTGGAATTGCGTAGAAACCAGAGGAGGAAGAAATGGCCCGCCGGACCTTCCATCGCGCCCCTGAAGCCGAACGCCGCCACGACCTGATCGAGGCGACGCTCGACTGCATCGCCGAATATGGGCTCGAGGGCGCGACGGTCCGGCAGATCGCCATCAAGGCAGGCGTCACGGCGGGCCTCATCCGGCACTATTTCCAGTCCAAGGAGCATATCCTCCAGGAGGCCTACCGGATCGTCATCGGGCGGCTCACCGAAAAGGCCGAGCGGGTGACGGGCGACCCGGAAACCCGGCTGCGCGACTTCATCGTCATCAACCTGACGGAACCGGTCGCCAATAGCCGCAGCCTGTCGCTCTGGGCCTCGTTCATCAGCCGTGTCAGCGTCGATCCCGAACTCGCCGCGATCCACCGCGAAGGGTATCTGAGCTTTCGCAACGCGCTGGAAGCCCTGCTTGCCGATTTCCTCGCCGAGCGCGGCGCGGATGCCTCGCCCGAGCATTGCCGGCGGCTTGCCATCGCCATCAACGGCCTGCTCGACGGCCTTTGGCTCGAAGGCTGCCTTGCCGGCGAACTTTTCGGCGAAAGCGAACTGGTCGAGATCGCACTGACCTCGATCGAAACACTGCTCGGACTAAGCCTCAGACCCGCCGACGCGTGAGCGCCGGCGAATAAACGATACGACATTCCCATGCGGAGGACGGCCATGCGCTACGCATCCATCACAGAACGGCTTCAAAGTCTCGGCTCGGAGAAATGGGCCATTCATGCAGAAGCCCGGCACATGAAGGCGCAAGGCCAGCCGGTCATCGAGCTGACCATCGGCGAGCCGGACGTGCCGCCGGACCCGACACTGCTGGCCGAGGCCGTGCGCGCCATGCATGCCGGCCGCTACCGCTATTCCAACGGCCGGGGCGAGCCGCCCGTCGTGGAGGCGCTGGTGCGCAAGTACCAGAAGCGCCGCAGCGACGTGACCGCCGAGAACGTGCTCTGCTTCCCCGGCACCCAGACCGCCCTCTTCGCCGTCATGCTCGGGCTTGTCGAGGCGGGCGACGCGGTGCTGGTCGGCGACCCGCTCTATGCCAGCTACGAGGGCGTCATCCGCTCGACGGGCGCCGACTGCATCACGGTTCCGCTGCGGCCGGAAAACGGCTTCCACATGAAGGCCGCCGATCTTGAAGCGGCGATCACGCCTGAATGTCGCGCGCTGCTGCTCAACACGCCGCACAATCCGACCGGCGCGGTGCTGAGTGCAGAGGAAATCGCCGAGATCGGCGCGGTCTGCCGCAAACACGACCTCTGGATCGTCTGCGACGAGGTGTATGAACAGCTCGTCTTCCGCGGCGTTTTCGCCTCGCCCTTCGACAATCCGGACCTTGCCGAGCGCACCATCGTCGTCTCCTCCATCTCCAAATCCCATGCCGCGCCAGGCTTTCGCAGCGGCTGGGCAATCGGCCCCGCGGAATTCTGCACGCGCCTGCTCGCGGTTTCCGAGACCATGCTCTTCGGCGGCCAGCCCTTCATCGCCGACATGACCGCCTATGCGCTCGACAATCCAATTGCGACCGCCGCCATCATGCGCCAGAGTTACAAGGCGCGCGCCGCCCGCTTCGCCGAGACCCTGTCGCGCGCGCCCGGCCTCGTGCCGCTGCCGCCGGAGGCCGGCATGTTCATCGTCATCGACGTTTCAGACACCGGCATGAGCGGCGAGGAATTCGCCTGGGCGCTGCTGCGCGAGGAACTCGTCGCCGTCATGCCCGGTTCTGCCTTTGGCAATGCGGCGGAAGGTTACATCCGCCTGAGCCTGACCGTACCCGATGCCCATATCGACGAGGCCTGCCGGCGCATCGCTGCGCTCGCCGCGCGAACCGTAGCCCCTAAGGAGCGCCGTGCATGACCACCAAGACTGTCGGAGAAGTTCTCGTTGACCTGCTGGAGGCCAACGGCGTCGAGGTCGTGTTCGGCATTCCGGGCGTGCACACGGTCGAGCTTTACCGTGGCCTTGCCGCCTCGAAGATCCGCCACATCACGCCGCGCCACGAACAGGGCGCCGGTTTCATGGCGGACGGCTATGCCCGCGTCTCGGGCAAGCCGGGCGTCGCGCTCGTCATCACCGGCCCCGGCCTCACCAACACCATCACCGCGATGGCGCAGGCAAGGCAGGATTCCGTGCCGATGCTGGTGATCTCCGGCGTCAACAGGCGCGATTCGCTCGGCCATGGCCACGGCCTGCTGCATGAACTGCCGGACCAGCAGGGCATGATGAAGACGCTGGCGCTCTATTCGCACACGCTGCTCAACCCCACCGACCTGCCGCTCGTCGTCGAGCGCGCCTTTGCCGTATTGCTGTCCGGCCGCCCCGGCCCGGTGCATATCGAAATCCCGACCGACGTGATGGCCAAACCCATCGAGACCGCCAGCTTCACGGCTGCCGCCGCGACCCGCCCGCGTGCCGATGCGGAAACCCTGCAGCGCGCCGCGATCCTCTGCACCAATGCCTCACGCCCGGTCATCCTTGCCGGCGGCGGCGCGATCACGGCGGAAGAAGAAATCCGCGAGCTTGCCGAACGCATCGGCGCGCCGGTCGTCACCACGGTCAACGCCCGCGGCATGCTCGCCGGAAGTCCGCTCTGCGTGCCCGCCAGCCCCAGCATGAAATCCGTGCGGCGCCTGCTCTCCGATGCCGACCTCGTCGTCGCCTTCGGCACGGAATTCGGCCCGACGGACTACGACATCAATGTCGACGGCGGCTTCCCACGGCTGAAGACGCTGATCCGCATCGATATCGATGCAGCCCAGCTCGCCCGCACGCCGCAATCCGGCCTGTCGATCTTTTCCAGCGCCAAGACGGCAGCGGCCGGCATGCTCGGTTTCCTCGAAGGCCACAAGCCGATCGGCAATGGCGCGGCCCGCGCCGAAAGCGCGCGCAAGGGCGCCTGGAACGAGCTGACGCCGAAGATGAAGGCGGAGGTCGGTGTCATCGACGCGATCTGGCGCACGCTGCCCGATGCGATCATCGTCGGCGATTCGACCCAGGCCGTCTATGCCGGCAACTACTATTGCGCAGCGCCCCGTCCCCGCAGCTGGTTCAACGCCGCGACGGGCTATGGCGCGCTCGGCTTCGCCCCGCCGGCCGCCATCGGTGCGGCGCTTGCCGAGCCGGATGCGCCGATCGTCTGCCTCGTCGGCGACGGCGGCCTGCAATTCTCGCTATCCGAAATCGGTTCGGCGGCGGATGCGGACGCCCGCGTCATCTTCCTCGTCTGGAACAATGACGGCTATCAGGAGATCGAGAACTACATGGTGGATGCCGGCATCACGCCGGAAGGGGTCAAGCCCTCCGCGCCGGACTTCATCGCCATTGGCGCGGCCTATGGCGTGCCCTCCGAACGCCTCGCCGACGTGCGCGACCTTCCGGCCGCATTGGAGCAGGCGGGCGCACGCAAGGGCCCGAGCCTTCTCGAAATCCACCAGACGAAGACGGCTGGCGCGACGGCCTGACCGCAACGTCCACCATGTAAAAAGGCCCGGTTTCCCGGGCCTTTTTTGCATTCGAAACCAAATCTCAAACCGCCGGGCGGCTCTTGAGGAGGTCGCGGATTTCGATGAGGAGCTGCACGTCTTCCGGCGGCGGAGCGGCCTCGGCAGCCTTCTCCTTCTCCAGCGACGCACGCATGCGGTTCACGCCCTTGATCATCAGGAAGATGATCCAGGCGAGGATGAGGAAGTTGATGAGAACAGTGATGAAGTTGCCGTAGGCGAAGACCGCGCCCTGTTCACGGGCGGCCGCGAGCGACGTGGCCGTCACATTGCTCGAAAGCGCGATGAAGTAGTTGGAAAAGTCGAAACCACCCCCGGTCAAGGCACCGACAACGGGCATGACGAGGTCATTTACGATGGATTCGACAATCTTGTTGAAGGCTGCACCAATGATGACACCCACGGCGAGGTCCATAACATTGCCGCGGGCGATAAACGCCTTGAACTCATTGAGCATGAAGGTCTCCTGTTGCTGCGACGCGAATGCAACCTAGTGCAGTTTCCGCTGCGAGGAAACTGCGATCCATCAATATATAGGGGTTTACACACCGGAGGTTCCGCCCCCCGACCATAGACGTAATTTGCTTCCGCAACGCTTTGGCCTACACTGCCGGAAAAGGCCGAAGGACTGCGGGAGGAAGCATGCCGGGCTCGCTGATATTCGCCTTGGCGCTCGCCTATCTGCTCCTGCTCTTCGCGGTCGCAAGTTATGGCGACCGCAAAGCACGGCGTTCCGAGCGCGTCTCGAAGGGCCGGCCGCTCGTCTATGCGCTCAGCCTTGCGATCTACTGCACCTCCTGGACCTATTTCGGCGGCGTGGGCCTGGCCACCACCCACGGCCTGGAATTCGCCGGCATCTATATCGGCCCGATCCTGATGTTCACGCTCGGCATGCCGCTGATCCGCCGCATCGTGACACTGGCAAAAGCCGAACGCCTCACCTCGATCGCCGACTTCATCGCCGCCCGCTACGGCAAGAATCCGGGCGTTGCCGCCGTCGTCGCGCTCATCTCGCTGATCGGCTACATCCCCTATATCGCCCTCCAGCTGAAAGCCGTTTCGAGTTCCGTCGCCGCCCTGGTGGATACGACCAGCTTGGGCCTTACCGCCCCGGGCGGCATCATCGACCTGCCGCTGGTCGTCACGCTCTTCCTTGCCTGTTTCGCCATCGTCTTCGGCACCCGCCACACCGACGCGACCGAGCATCAGGACGGCCTGATCCTCGCCATCTCGATGGAATCGCTGGTCAAGCTCGTCGCCATCGCCTCGGTCGGCATCTATGTCATCTACTTTATGTTCGACGGGCCCGGCGACCTCTGGCAGCGCGCCTCGCAAAACGAGCGCGTCATGCAGTCGCTGACCTACGAGACGCCGATCGCGCGCTGGATCCTGCTCATCGTGCTCTCGGCCTTCGCCATCGTCATGCTGCCGCGCCAGTTCCATGTGACGGTGGTGGAGAACCGGACGGCCGGCGAACTGCGCATGGCGGGCATCCTCTTTCCGCTCTACCTCATCGCCATCAACCTCTTCGTCCTGCCGGTCGCCATCGGCGGCGTCATGACATTCAACGGCCAGGGCGATGGCGACCTCTACGTGCTGACCCTGCCCTTCGCGCTCGACCAGCCGGTCCTGACGCTGATCGCCTTTATCGGTGGCTTTTCCGCCGCCACCGCCATGGTCATCGTCGCTTCGGTGGCGCTTTCCATCATGGTGTCGAACGACATCGTCATCCCGGTCGTGCTGCGCCGCAACCTGATCGGCGGCGTCGAGCAGCAGGACGATCTCTCGCGCATCCTGCTGCGCATCCGGCGGCTGGCGATCTTCTTCGTGCTCCTGCTCGGCTATGCCTATTATCGCGCGGCAACGGCCAATGCCGGCCTCGCCTCGATGGGCCTGCTCGCCTTCGCGGCGGCGGCGCAGGTTGCACCCTCCCTCCTCGGCGGCCTTTTCTGGCGCAATGCCAACGCCCGGGGCGCCATGGCGGGCATGATCTGCGGCCTGGTGGTCTGGGCCTACCTGCTTTTCCTGCCGAGCATCGGCGTCGCCGACAATGCCTATGTCGCCGAAACCGTGCTCGGCTTCCTCTTCCCCGGCGCCACCATCTTCACGGGCGAGGCGGCCGATCCACTGGTCAACGCCACCCTTCTTGCCATGATGGTCAATGTCGGCGCCTATGTGATCGGCTCGCTCACCCGCAACCCGACCTCGCTGGAGCGCCTGCAGGCCGGCACCTTCATCCGCTCGAAGCCGCGTCTCGAGCGCGCCTTCCGCGGCCGGCGGACGAAGGTCACAGTGAAGGATCTGAAATCCACCATCGCCAAATATCTCGGCGAGGAACGCATGCAGCGCTCCTTCCACACCTATGAGCGGCAGGTCGGCCGCTGGCTGGAGGACAATGCGCCGGCGGACGCTGCCATCGTGCACTTCTCCGAGCAGTTGCTCGGCAGCGCCATCGGCTCCTCCTCCGCCCGCCTCGTGCTCTCGCTCGTGCTCCAGCGCATCGACGACACACCGACGGATACGGACTGGCTGCTCGATCAGGCCAGCGAGGCGTTGCAATACAATCAGGACATGCTGCAGACCGCGCTCGGCCAAATGGATCAGGGGATTGCCGTCTTCGACAGCGAAGGCAATCTTACGGTCTGGAATCGCCGCTTCCGCCAGCTCCTCGACCTCCCGGAATATGTCGGCCAGGTCGGCTTCCCGCTCGCCGACATCGTGGACATCCTCATCGAGCGCGGCGACATCGAGGAGAAGGACCGCGAGGCGGCGATCGCCCGCACCATGACCTTCGACGAAGCCTTCGCGCTGGTGCTGTCCGGCGGCGAGCGCATCGTCGAGGTGCGCACCAATGCCATGCCGGAAAAGGGGTTCGTCTCCACCTATACGGATATCACCGATCGCGTGGCCTCCGACCGGGCGCTCAAGCAGGTCAACGAAACGCTCGAGCACCGGGTGGCGGAACGCACCGCCGAGCTGACCCGCGTCAACACGGAGCTTGCCGAAGCGCGCGCCGCCGCCGACGAAGCCAATATCAGCAAGACGCGCTTCTTCGCCGCCGCCGGCCACGACATCCTCCAGCCGCTCAATGCGGCGCGCCTCTATTCCTCCTCGCTCGTCGAACGGCTGGGCGAGACGGAGAACCGCGAGATGATGCACAATATCGATTCCTCGCTGGAATCGGTCGAGGCCATCCTCGGCGCCGTGCTCGACATTTCCCGCCTCGATACCGGCGCGATGAAACCGCGTGTGCAGACGGTTCCGCTGAAGGACCTCCTGAAGCGCATCGAGACCGACTTTGCGCCGATGGCGCGGGCGAAGAACCTGAAATTCACCGTGCTCTCCTCGTCGCTCGCCATCCGCACCGATCCGAACCTGCTGCGCCGCGTCGTGCAGAACCTCGTCTCGAACGCCATCAAATACACGAATTCGGGCAAGGTTCTCGTCGGCGTGCGGCGCAGGGGCGCCCATGCCACGATCCAGGTGCTGGATTCGGGCATCGGCATTCCCTCGTCCAAGTTCCGCACCGTCTTCAAGGAATTCGCCCGTCTCGACGAAGGCGCGCGCACGGCGCCGGGTCTCGGTCTCGGCCTTTCCATTGTCGACCGCATTTCACGCGTGCTCTCCCACCCTGTCGAACTGCAATCGACGCCCGGCCGCGGCACCAGCTTCAAGGTGCGCGTGCCGGTCGACATTGCCGCCTGCCGCCGGGTCGCCGACAAGCCGGCAGCCGCGCCGGCGAGCGACGAGCCGCTCAAGGGCCTGCGGGTTCTCTGCATCGACAACGAGCCGAAGATCCTGGACGGGATGCGCCTGCTGCTTTCCGGCTGGGGCTGCACGGTGACGCTGGCCGAATCCGTGGCGGCGGTCGAGGCGCTGGTGGCAAGCGGTCCACCGGCCATCGATGCGGTCATCGCCGACTACCACCTCGACGACGGCACTGGCATTACCGCGATCGGCAGACTGCGCGGCGCGCTCGGCCGCAACGTGCCTGCCCTGCTCGTCACGGCCGACCGGACCCCGGACGTGCGCGCCGAAGCCGAGCGCGACACCATCCTCGTGCAGAACAAGCCCGTCCGCCCCGCCTCGATGCGGGCCTGGCTGACACAGCTTTCGACGGTGGCACGGGAGGCGGCCGAATAGGTCAGGCGGCGGCCTGAGCGCTGCCGATCTTGCCGAGCTGGATCACCGCCTGGGTGCGGCTGTCGACGTTGAGTTTCAGCAGGATCGCCGAGACATGCGCCTTGATGGTCGCCTCGGAGACGCCGAGTTCATAGGCGATCTGCTTGTTGAGCAAGCCCTCGGCCAGCATGGCGAGCACGCGCGATTGCTGCGGTGTCAGCGTTCGCAGGCGCGCGATGACGTCCGCCACCTCCCCGTCATGCTCCGGCCCGCGCACATAGCCGCCGGGCGTATAGACATTGCCGTCGAGCACCGAGCCGATACCCTCGCGGATGTCGTCGATGGAGGCGGATTTGGAGATGAAGCCCGACGCACCGAGATCGAGTGCGCGGCGGATGGTGGCCGGGTCGTCGCTCGCCGAGACGATGACGACGGGAAGGCTCTGGAATTCGGCCCGAAGCGCGATCAGGCCGGAAAGGCCGCTGACGCCGGGCATGGCGAGGTCGAGCAGCATGAGGTCGGCGTTCGAATTGGCGACGGCAGCCTTGCGCGCCGCCTCGAAATCGCCGGCCTCGACGATGTGCGGATTGCCCGCCATTCCGGTCAGCGCCTGTTTCAGGGCGCCGCGGAACAGCGGATGGTCATCCGCAATGATAATCGTGAGTGCCGATGCCATGCGCTCCCTCCCCGGAGTACAAAGACCCGTATGGTCCTCGCGCGCAGCAAGGCGGAAGCTCGCGCAAGATGACCCTCAGGTCTTTTGCGGCACCGTTTCCTTCTCGGGGGCGGTTTCCTCCTCGCCGCCCTCCAAGTTTTTCACGATACCCATGAACCTTTGCATCATCTTTTCCATGATGGTCATGGTCCGGTCAATCTCTTCATCCGTTGGTAGTGCAGGTTTTGCACCTGTCTGCGCGGTTGCACCGCCTTTTTCGAGGGCTTCGACACGCTTGGTCAGAAGATCCAGCTCCTGTTCGAAGGCGGCGCGCTCGTCGGCGGCCATGCGGCAGACGATCTGCCCCTCCTGCTCCCGGCACAGCGAAATCTCACCCGAAAGCGTGTCGAGGCGTACAAAGCCGGTCTCCGTCTTTTCCATGCGGTAGCGGCCTTCGCCCTCGGCATGGGCGGACCCTGCCAGGAGGGCCGCGACGAATGTGATGGGCAGGGCATGAATTCGCATGCAAAATCCTCCAAGAGCCGGTTTGCGGGCCTGTCACCGGTAGACATTCGCCGTTCTTTGCGGCAAGCGCTACCGTTGAAAACGGCAGGCAAGGGAGAAACGGACGAGATGGCCAAGACAATCTACAAGATCGTTCCGGCAAGTCTGTGGCAAAAAGCGAAGGATGCGGGGATTTTCGAGGGCGCCTCCATCGACCTTTCCGACGGCTACATCCATTTCTCCACCGCCGCCCAGGCGAAGGAGACCGCAGCGCGCCATTTCACCGGCCAGGCGGACCTGCTTCTCATTGCGGTCGATGGCGAAGCGCTCGGCGAGAAACTGCTTTACGAGGCATCCCGCGGCGGCGATCTCTTCCCCCATCTCTATGCCTCCCTCCCGCTATCCGCCGTCCTGTGGGAAAAGCGCCTGCCGCTCGGGACGGACGGCACCCACCAGTTTCCGGAGATGCCGCTTTGATGTCTTTGCTTTCCACCCTCGGCCGCAAGGGCCTCTTCCTGCTCGATCCCGAAACCGCCCACGGCATGTCGATCGCCGCGCTGAAGGCCGGCATCGTACCCGCCTGCCCCGCCAAGACCGATCCGCGCCTTGCGCAGACCATTGCCGGCCTTGCCTTCCCCAATCCGGTCGGCCTTGCCGCCGGCTATGACAAGAATGCCGACGTGCCGGAAGCGCTTCTTCGCCTCGGCTTCGGCTTTACCGAAGTCGGCACGCTGACGCCGCGCCCGCAAGAGGGCAACCCGAAGCCGCGCATCTTCCGCCTCGTGGAGGACGATGCCGTCATCAACCGTCTCGGCTTCAACAATGCCGGCCATGCAGCCGCGCTGGAACGCCTGAAGAATTGCCGGCGCGACGCGCTGATCGGCGTGAATATCGGCGCCAACAAGGACAGCGACGACCGCATCGCGGACTATGTGGCGGGCATCCGCACCTTCTACGACGTCGCCCGCTATTTCACCGCCAACATTTCCTCGCCCAACACGCCGGGCCTGCGCGACCTGCAGGCCAAGGAAAGCCTCGGCACGCTGCTTTCGGCCGTGCTCGCCGCCCGCGCCGAGGAACAGGCGCGCAGCGGCCGGCAGGTGCCGGTCTTCCTGAAGATCGCGCCTGACCTCACCGAGGAGGGCCTCGACGATATTGCCGAAGTCGCGCTCGCCCACCCGCTCGACGGCCTCATCGTTTCCAACACGACCTTGTCCCGCGCCGGCCTTCGCGACACGCGGCAGGCGGTAGAGGCCGGCGGCCTTTCGGGAAAACCGCTCTTCGAGAAATCGACCGTGGTGCTTGCCAAGATGCGCCGGCGTGTCGGCGAGAGGCTGCCGATCATCGGCGTCGGCGGCGTCTCCTCGGCGGACACGGCGGCGGAGAAGATCCGTGCCGGCGCGGACCTCGTCCAGCTCTATTCCTGCATGGTCTATGCCGGCCCGACGCTGCCCGGCGAGATCGTCAGCGGTCTCTCGCGCATCTGCGATCGCGAACAGATCAGCTCGATCCGCGCGCTGCGCGGCACGCGCACCGCCCATTGGGCCGACCGGCCGCTCTGAGGGTTTCAAGGGAACCAAAACCGGCCCGCGGGGGTTTCGTCCACGCGGGTGGAGTGTCGGCAAATGCTGGTTCACATCGACGGTAGCCTGCACCGATCCCGCCAGAAACGGCCAAAAAGGCCGGGAAGGGACGATACCATGAACAAGGACGAGGAACGGATCCGCAAAAGGGCCCACGAAATCTGGGAGGAAGAAGGCCGTCCGGAAGGGCGCGAATATTCGCGCTGGCTGCGCGCCAGGGAGGAGGTGAGCAGGGAGGACGCCGAAGCCTTGCAATGCGCCCCGCCTTCGCAGGAAAAACTGGAGCGCGCCAGCAAGGCCGATATCGCGCGCAGCACGCTTCCGTCCGGAACAGTGCCGGAGAACCCGACCGCGGAAAATCCCGATCGGGTCGTCCCGCTCAGACCAATACCCGGCAAATCGCGCGACAGTCGCATCATCGGCCCCCTGCTGGACAAGCCCTTCTGATGCCGGCGCGCCGGGCCGGATTCGAACGCCGGCCCGACCGAAAGGCTAGCCGAATTCCCGGCGCGCCAGGGCCGGCAGGCGCAGCACCAGGAAAATCCCCCTGAACACCAGGAAGAGATTGAGCGCGAGCCAGAGCCCGTGATTGCCGAGGAGCGGGACGAAAACGGCAAGCGCAGCGAGATAGCCGACGAAAGCCGCCAGCATCATGTTGCGCATGGCCGATGACCAGGTTGCGCCGATGAACACCCCGTCCATCTGGAAGGCGAGCGCGCCGGTGATCGCCGTCAGGGCAGCCCAGGGCAGGTACTTCACCGCTTCGCTCCGCACGCTCTCCGTCGTCGTCAGGAGGCCGACCACATCGGTGCCGAAGGCGAGGAAAAGCAGGGTCGTGATCGCGCCAAGCCCGAACGACCAAAGCATGGTGAGCTTGACCGCCCGGTCGAAAGCAGGCCGGAAAGCGGCGCCGAAGGCCCGGCCGACAAGCTGCTCGGCCGCATTGGCGATGCCGTCGAGATAGTAGCCCGCGACGAGGAAGATATTCATCAGCACCGCATTGGCCGCCAGCACCAGCGGCCCCATTGACGAGCCGATGCGCGTCATGATGGCGAAGGAGCCGATCAGCACGAAGGTCCGGATCATGATGTCGCGATTGAGCGAAAACAGCGCCCGCAGCCGCTCGCGTGCGAAGATCTCCGCCCTGGACGGCCGGTGCTTGCGCTCGAAACGCGAGACGACGATGACAAGGCCCGCCAGCATGCCGATCGTCTCGCCGGCAACCGTGCCCCAGGCGATGCCGGCAATGCCCCAGCCCAGCCACAGGCCGAGCGTGATGGACAGCACGATGTTGATGCCGTTGATGATCGCCTGAAGCATCAACCCGGTCATGCCCTGCCCGCGGCCGAGTACGAAGCCGAGCAGGGCATAGTTGCCGAGCGCCATCGGCGCAGACAGCACGCGGATCGTGAAATAGGTGGAGGTCACCGCCGCCACGCCGGGGGTCGGCGCCATCAGGAAGAGGCCGGCGGAAAGCAGCAACGGCGACAGCAGCGCTATCGCCAGGCCGCAACAGAGCGCGATGGTCAGCGAGCGCCAGTAGACCGCCTGCTCCTCGCGCCGGTCGCCGCGGCCAAAGGCCTGCGCGACAAGCCCCGTCGTAGAGGCGCGCAGAAAATTGAAGCTGCCGAGCAGGAGATCGAAGATCACCGCGCCGACGGCCAGGCCGGCAAGCGCATCCGCCGAACCGAGCCGCCCGGCAACCGCCGTGTCCGTAAGCCCGATCAGCGGCGTCGTCAGGAAGCCGAGCGTCATGGGAATGGCGATCGACAGCACCAGCCGATGCGTCACCTCGAAGGGGCCGGCCCCTTCGTTCTCTCCTGCCGTGGTTGCGCTCATGTCCTCCCCTTCCGTCTCTCGGCCCCCTCAAGCACCCTCAGCCGGAAAGCACCATCGCCCAGTACGGCCTGTTGCCCGAAGCGGGATTGGACACGATGGCAACGCCAAGCCCCCGGAAACTCGTCCCCAGCATGTTTTCCAGGTGCTTGGGCGAACGGTACCAGGCCTCGAAGGCCGCTGCCGCGCTGTCCTGCCCGGCCGCGATGTTCTCGGCGGCCGGCAAGGCGACCTCCATGCCCTTCATGCGCTTTGCGAAATTCGAGCCGAAACCGATATTGTGCTCCATCTTGCCGGCCGCCGCCATGCGGCTCGCCTGGTCCATCGCGGCACGCTGCGCCGCCTTGTCGATGGCGAGCGCCGGCAAGCCGCGCTCGGCCCTCATTTTGTTGACAAGCGCGAGCGAGGCCGGCGTCTGGTCGCTGCCGGTGCCGGCCGAAGGGCTAAGGACATTGGTGGTGGAGCAGCCGGCGGCAAGCGCCGCCACGGCCGCTGCGGAGGCGGCAAGGAAGGTTCGGCGGGAGGTCATGATCACCGGCGATGGCTCAGGAGACGAATGAGGATGAAGGCCGGCACGACGATGACGGCGCCGAGCAGCAGATAATCGCCGAGGCGTCCGAGCGTCTTGAAGCCCGTGTTCCACAGGTTGACGATGAAATCGCGCACCGCGAAGAGAATGTCGTCGGGATAGAGCCCGAAGATCGACATCAGGAAGCCCACCGCCACCGACAGGATGAGGAGCTTGATGAGTACGCGCAGGGGGGTGTCGCCAAGGAACCCGTTCACGCCATTCGACATCGGTGATTCTCCAAAAATTCGTTTCCGTTCCAGATAGGCCCTTGCCGGTCCCGCCGCAAGCAAGGCGGTTCGACGAGAATTCGCTTGCCTTTTGTGGCGCCTGCCATGTAGCTGCGCCAGTCCCCCATTTTCGAGCCCCCATGACGAGCCCGCACTTTTCTTCCGGCGATCTCATTGCCGACCGCCGCGCCGACTACGCCCGCATGTTCGCGGAATCTGGCGAGTTCGCAGAGGCTGCCGAAGTCATGGAACAGGCGCTCGAACAGATGCCCTCATGGGCGGCCGGCTGGTTCCGGCTCGCCGAATATGCGGAAAAATCGGGCCGGAAGGAGGCGGCGGCGGCCGCGCTCGAAAAGGTTGTAGTCCTCGACCCCACCGACATTTTCGGCGCCGGCCTCAAACTTGCCGTCCTCGGCGCTGCCGAGACGCCGGCAACGCCCCCTTCGCCCTATGTCGAGCGCCTCTTTGACGACTATGCCAGCCGCTTCGACGCAGCACTCGTCAAGAAGCTGGATTATACCGTTCCCCAGACGCTTGCCCATCTGGTGCGCAGCCATGCGGGGGAAGATGCGCGCTTCAGCCTCGTCTGCGATATCGGCTGCGGCACCGGCCTCTTCGGCGTCGAATTTCGCGCCAGGGCCGACCGGCTGGAAGGCTTCGATCTTTCCGGCGGCATGCTGGCCAAAGCCGGTGAAAAGGCGGTCTACGACCACCTCGCCCAGGCCGACCTCTCGCTTCCGGCAAAGGAGAGCGGCCTCTTTGCTGCGGCGCCCGAGGCCCGCGCCGATCTCGTCAGCGCCGCCGACGTCCTGATGTATCTCGGCGATCTCGGCGAGGTTTTCCCGACCGCCGCGCGCGTTTCGAAACCGGGCGGCCTCTTTGCCTTTTCCGTCGAGGACGGTGGCGATGGCGATGCGCCGCTCCTGCGCTCCTCGCTACGCTACGCCCATCCGGAAGCCTTCATCCGCCGTCGGCTGGCGGAGAACGGATTTGACCTTGTCGTCGTGGAAAAGAGCGTGATCCGGCAGGATGCCGGCCAGCCGGTGCACGGCCTGCTCTTCCTGGCGCGGCGTCAGGGATAGCGCTTGCGCCGGCCATGGCGCGCTGTACAACAACGAAAACCATCGGAGATCGGCATGGACGGCGACAAGCGGCGTTACGGCTTCTGGAACCCCACCCCCACCCGTCATACGCCGCTGGAAGATGCGCAGGGCCTGTTTGCCAGCAGCATGATCGCCGCGCTCGGCCTTGCCCTGATGAGCAGCGCCGGGCTTGTGGCAAGCGGCACCGCCGGCGTCGCCTTCATCCTGCACTACCTTACCGGCGTGAGCTTCGGCCTCTACTATACCGTCGTGAATATCCCGTTCTACATTCTCGCACTGAACCGCCTCGGCCGGGCCTTCACGATCAAGACGATCATCGCTGTTTCCCTCACCTCGATCATCACCGAACTGCAACCGCATTTCCTGCGTATCGACACCATCGATCCGATGTGGACGGCGGTGCTCGCCGGCATTCTGCTCGGCTTCGGCCTGCTCGGGCTCTACCGCCACCGCGCCAGTCTCGGCGGCGTCGGAGTGCTCGCGGTCTACCTGCAGGAACGGTTCGGCTGGCGCGCCGGTCTGGTGCAGCTCGCCTTCGACCTCGTGGTGCTGGCCGCTGCCTTCCTGGTCGCCGCGCCCTTCATCGTGCTGTGCTCGGTCGTCGGCGCGGTAGTGCTCAACCTCTTCCTCACGGTCAATCACCGCGCGGACCGCTACATTGCGATGTGAGCCTATTTTCGCGGGGAAGCTTCACATTCCGTTGCCGGTCACTAGCTTAGGCGCGTGAACACCATCGATTCTGCCGCTGGCCTTTCCCTCCTGCCCACATCCTTTGCCGCCTGGTTCGCGGCCAAGGGCTGGCAGCCGCGCGCCCACCAGATGGAGCTGCTCGCCCGCGCCACATCAGGCGAGAGCCTGCTGCTGATCGCCCCGACCGGCGCCGGCAAGACACTTGCCGGCTTCCTGCCGGCCCTGACGGACTTGACGCATCGCGGAAAGATCCCGCCCGGTTCCGCCTTCACCGGCGTCCATACGCTCTACATCTCGCCGCTGAAGGCGCTTGCCGTCGATATCGAGCGCAACCTGATGAAGCCGGTTTCCGAAATGGATCTGCCCATCAGCATCGAGACGCGCACCGGCGACACGCCGCAGGCCAAGCGCCAGCGCCAGCGGCTCAATCCGCCCGACATCCTGCTGACGACGCCCGAACAGGTCGCCCTCCTCATCGCCAACGGCGAGGCGGGGCGCTTCTTCAAGGACCTGAAATACGTCATCTTCGACGAACTGCACTCGCTCGTCACCTCCAAGCGCGGCCATCTTCTGTCGCTTGGGCTTGCGCGCCTGCGCCGTCTCGCACCAAGCCTCAGCACCATCGGCCTTTCCGCAACGGTCGCCGAGCCCATGGACCTGCGCCGCTGGCTGGTCGAACAGCCGCCGGGCGCTGAACATCACGCGGGCCTCGTCACCGCGCCCGGCGGGGCAAAGCCCATCATCACCATCCTCAAGAGCAAGGAGCGCGTGCCCTGGTCCGGCCATTCGGCAAAATATGCGATGCCGGAAGTCTATGAGGCGATCGGCCAGCACAGAACGTCGCTGCTCTTCGTCAACACGCGAAGCCAGGCGGAAATCCTCTTCCAGGAACTCTGGAACATCAACGAGGACACGCTGCCCATCGCGCTGCACCACGGCTCGCTCGATGTCGGCCAGCGCCGCAAGGTCGAACAGGCCATGGCGGAAAATCGTCTGCGCGCCGTGGTCGCCACCTCGACGCTCGATCTCGGCATCGACTGGGGCGACGTCGATCTCGTCATCCATGTCGGTGCGCCGAAGGGCGCTTCACGGCTTGCCCAGCGGATCGGGCGCGCCAACCACCGCATGGACGAACCGAGCCGCGCCATCCTCGTGCCCGCCAATCGCTTCGAGGTGATGGAGTGCCAGGCCGCGCTCGACGCCAACTATCTCGGCGCGCAGGATACGCCGCCGGTCGGGAGAGGCACGCTCGACGTGCTCGCCCAGCATGTGCTCGGCATGGCCTGCGCCGCGCCCTTCGACGAGGACGCGCTTTTTGCCGAAGTCACCTCCGCCTCACCCTATACCGGGCTTACGCGCGAAAAATTCGGCCGCATCGTGCAGTTCGTCGCGACTGGCGGCTATGCGCTGAAGACCTATGAACGCTATGCCCGCATCCGCAAGACGGCGGACGGCCTCTGGCGCGTCTCCAACCCCGGGGTTGCCCAGCAATACCGGCTCAACCTCGGCACCATCGTCGAAATGCCGATGCTGAACGTGCGCATGGTCAAGCGCGGGGCAAGGGGCGCGATCGGCCGGGGCGGAGCCTCGCTCGGCAAGGTGGAGGAATATTTCCTCGAGATGCTGTCGCCCGGCGACACGTTCCTGTTCTCCGGCAAGGTGCTGCGTTTCGAGGGCATCCGCGAGAACGAATGCCTCGTCTCCCAGGCCTTCTCGCTCGACCCGAAGGTGCCCGCCTATGCCGGGGGAAAATTCCCGCTCTCCACCTATCTCGCCGATCAGGTGCGCGGCATGCTGGACGATCCGCACCGCTGGGGCGCCCTGCCCGAGCAGGTGCGCGACTGGCTGGCCCTGCAGCGCGACGTCTCGGCCCTGCCCAGGCGCGACGAACTGCTGATCGAGACCTTTCCGCGCGGCAGCCGCCACTACATGGTCGCCTATCCATTCGAGGGACGGCTGGCGCACCAGACGCTCGGCATGCTGCTCACCCGCCGGCTGGAGCGCGCCGGCCGCCGCCCGCTCGGCTTCGTCGCCACGGACTATTCGCTCGCCGTCTGGGCGCTGGACGATCTCGGCCATTCCTTCGCCGTCGAGCGCCCGTCGCTCCAGAACCTGTTCGACGAGGACATGCTGGGCGACGACCTGGAAGCCTGGCTCGATGAAAGCTTCATGCTCAAGCGCACCTTCCGCAATTGCGCCGTGATTGCCGGTCTTATCGAGCAGCGCCATCCGGGCAAGGAAAAGACCGGCCGGCAGGTCACCGTCTCCGCCGATCTCATCTACGACGTGCTGCGAAGCCACGAGCCGGACCATATCCTGCTCGAGGCGACACGCGACGATGCGGCGTCGGGGCTTTTGGATATTCAGCGATTGGGCGATATGCTGGCGCGAATCAAAGGCCACATCACCCATCGGCGGCTCGACCGCATTTCGCCGCTCGCCGTGCCGATCATGCTGGAAATCGGCAAGGAGCCGGTGGCGGGCGAGGCGCAGGATTTTCTGCTGGCGGAAGCGGCCGAGGACCTGATCGCCGAAGCCATGGGCGAGGCCGGTATTTAGGGACGACACGACGCGCATGCAGAGACTGGCGCTGGCATCGATGGATATTCAGGATTTCGGCACCGTGTCGGCGCGCACCGTCATTGCCGGTGTCGAGGCGGTGTGCGATCCGCTCGGTGCGCTCTACCTGCCGGAAAGCCGCCTTCTCGTCGTCTCGGACCTGCATCTGGAAAAAGGCGCCGCCTTCGCCCGTCGCGGTATGATGCTGCCGCCCTACGATACGCTGGCGACGCTGAAAATTCTCGAAGCCGTTGTCGCCAGGCACGATCCGGCCATCGTCGTCAGCCTCGGCGACAATTTCCACGACCGCATCGGTTCGGCCCATCTGCCCGATATCTTCCGAACGAAGATCGCCGACATGGCGCGCGGGCGCGACTGGATCTGGATCAACGGCAATCACGACCCGGACGGCACGGTGGGCCTGCCCGGCCAGTCGGCCGACGAACTGCACCATGCGGGTCTGGTCTTCCGGCACGAGCCGTCACTCCTCTCGCCCGCCGGCGAGATCGCCGGGCACCTTCACCCCGCCGCCACCGTCATCCGCCGCGAAAAGGCGGTGCGCCGCCCATGTTTTGCGACGGACGGCCGCCGTCTGCTGATGCCCGCCTTCGGCATCCTGACGGGTGGGCTCGACCTTCGCCACAAGGCGATGACCGGCCTCTTCGACCGGCCGAACCTTGTCGCGCACATGCTCGGACGCGACCGCATCTATTCGGTGCGCTTCACCAACCTGCGCGGCTGAGACGCCTCAGACGACTGCCCCTTCCGGCGTATAGCGCGCAAGGATCGTGCCGTTGGAAAGCGGCCTTGCCTCGATGAGGTTGAAGTCACGCCGCGCGCCGTCCTTGAAGAAGGGCGTGCCCTTGCCGAGCTGCACCGGCACGATGGCCAGCATCACCTCATCGACGAGACCGGCCGTCAGCAGCGCGTCCGTCAGCTCGGCACTGCCGAAGACATAGATCGTCTTGTCGAGCGCCTGCTTGCGCCGCGCAATCTCGCCGGCAATATCCGCCGTCACCTCGGTGTTGTTCCAGTCGGCGGCGGCAAGCGTGCGCGAGGCGACCAGTTTCGGCAGGGCGTTCATGAAAACCTTCACCACGCCCTCTTCCTCGGTCGACGTCCAATAGGCCTTCATGCCCTCGTAGGTCACGCGGCCGAAGACGAGGAGACCGGCGGACGCGCCAAAATCCATGCTCAGCTTTTCCAGCTCCGGACCCCAGGCCCTGTTGTGAAAGTCGAGATCCCATTTTTTCTCGCCCTCGAAGAAACCGTCGAGCGTCATGAGGTTCCAGATGATTACCTTCGCCATCGTCCTATCCTCTTCCCTGCGGGTTTCGCCGCGCTGAAGTAAACCGATTGCGATTTGCAATCGGTTGATGGGTAGCAAAACCGATTGTACAACGCAATCAGTTTGGAGACCCTCATGAAAGACACCCATCGCTCCGGTTGCCCGATCAATCTTACCCTGGAAATTCTCGGGGATCGCTGGAGCCTGATCGTGCTGCGCGACATGATGTTCGGCAACCGCCGTCATTTTCGCGAACTGCTGACCAAATCGGAGGAAGGCATCGCCTCGAACATCCTTGCCGACCGGCTGCGCCGCCTTGTCGAGCGGGGGCTGATCACCAGGCAGGATGATCCGAGCCACAAGCAGAAGGCGCTCTACAGCCTCACCGAAATGGGTATTGCTCTCGTACCCGTATTCGCCATGATGGGCGCCTGGGGACGGCGCTTCCTGCCGGTGACGGAAGAACTCTCGATCCGCGCCGAATTGCTGGAGGACGGCGGACCTGCCATATGGGAGGCCTTCATGGAAGAACTGCGCGCCATCCATCTGGGCGTGCCGCAGCCCGCACGGTCCGTCTTCAACGAATTGCAGGCCGCCTATGAAGCGACCGTCGCCCGGCGCGCCGCAGCAACCGCTTGACGAAAGCCGCGCGGTTGATTTCCATCAACGCGATGCCCGGCGTTGCGTCTAGTCTGGGCAAAAAGGAGGTTGCACCATGTACAAGCATATCCTCGTTCCCACGGATGGATCGGACCTGTCCTCCGCCGCCATCGACCAGGCTCTGGAGCTCGCCAGGATGCTCGGCGCGAAAGTGACCGCGCTGACGGTCGCCGAGCCGCTGCACTTCCTGCCCGTAACGCCCGGCGGCACCGCCAATCTCAGGGCGGACTATGATGCGCATCTCAAGGAGAGCGGAGCCCGCATCCTCGGCGCAGTCGAGGCGAAAGCGGCGGCCGCCGGCGTGCCCATCGAGACGGTACAGGTCGCCGCGGGCGATGCCTGGCAGGCGATCGTCGACACGGCGAAGGAGCGCGGCTGCGACCTCATCGCCATGGCCTCTCACGGCCGGCGCGGCGTCAGCGCCTTCCTGATGGGCAGCGTCACCACCAGGGTGCTCGGCCACGCCAAGGTGCCGGTGCTGGTCTACCGGTCGTAAGGCGGCCTCAATCCCGGCGGAAGACGACGCTGGCCAGCCAGCCCGTCAGCACCGCCAGCAGCACCGAAAGGGTGCCGTAGGCGAGCGAATTGTTGTAGGCGGCACTGGAGATCATCTGCTCGAGGCCGGTCTTCATGACGCGCAGCGGCAACGCCTTCTCGGCGATGAAGACGCCGTCGCGGAAGAGATGCGCACGCACCACATGGGTGCCGTTCGGCACGCTCGCCGGCAACCGGACCGTCGCCTTGAACAGGCTGGCGCTGATGAACTGCACGCCGCCCGGATCCCGCTGGTAGAAACCGCCGCTTTCCTTCAGCCGCCGGAAGGCATCGCGGAACTCGGTCATGTTGCTGCCGTCCCCGACATAGCCGATCGGCGAAAGGCGGATGTGGTGGATGCCGACGCCGACGCTGTTGAGCGTGGCGGGATCGGCGATCGTCTCCACGTCCCGCGTGCTCGACAGCGAATAGGATTCCGGCACCAGTTCGAAGGTCATGGAGCGACGGTTGATCCAGATGCCGAACACCCGCTCCTTGATGCGCACCGTGTTGTTGTCCTTCGGCCCTTCCAGCGCCACCACGATATCGTATTTGCGCTGGACGAGCAGCGACGGATCGTAGCCTTCGATGGCGCCGAAGATCGTCAGGTCCGCACCGCGGAAATCCGAGGAAATCGCGATCTCGTCGGTGGAGATGCCGATCTCGAGCTTTTCGGGATATTCCGCCGGCTTGTCCTCCAGCACCTGCGCGCTGGCGGAAAAGGCAAGGCCGCAGGCCAGGATCAGGGTCGCGAGGGCTCTCATCGATAGACCCCCTCGCTGACCACGGAATACAAATCGGCCGGTGTGGCGATGAGATCGACCGCAAGGCGCGCGCCGACGGCAAGGACGAGCAGCGCCAGCAGGGCGCGCAGCTGCTCGCCGCGCAGTTTCTGGCCGACCCGCACGCCGTATTGCGCGCCGATCACCCCCGCCACCATCAGGATGAAGGCAAGCACGATATCGACCGAGTAATTCGTCGTCGCCTGCACAATGGTCGTGTAGGCGGTGACGAAGATGATCTGGAACAGCGAGGTGCCGACGACGACATTCGTCGGGATGCGCAGCAGATAGATCATCGCCGGCACCATGATGAAGCCGCCGCCGACGCCCATGACCGAGGTAAGGATGCCGATGCCGAAGCCGAGGCCGATCACCGGAATGACGGAGAGATAGATCTTCGACTTCTTGAACCGCATCTTGAGCGGCAGGCGATGCACCCAGCTGTGCTGGCCGGGGCGGCGCAGCGAGGTGGGCTCGTTCCTCGCGGACCGGCGGAGCGCGCGGATGCTTTCAAGCAGCATCATGGTGCCGACGGAGCCGAGCAGCACGACGTAGAGCAGCGAGATGACGAGATCGAGTTGGCCGACGCTGCGCAGGATCGAGAACAGCCATATGCCGACGGTCGCGCCGGCAAGGCCGCCGAGAAGCAGCACCGTGCCGAGCTTCACGTCCAGCGTGCCGCGCCGGAAATGCGAGAGCGCCCCGGACATGGAGGAGGCGACGACCTGGTTGGCGCCCGTCGCCACGGCCACGATCGGCGGGATGTTGTAGAAGATCAGGAGCGGCGTGATGAGGAAGCCGCCGCCGACGCCGAACATGCCGGAAAGGAAACCGACGGCCGCGCCCATGCCGAGAATGATGAAGATGTTCACCGAAAGCTCTGCAATGGGCAGATAGACAGTCACGACGATACCCCGATCGGCAAGCTTACCTGCACATGCAGGCGGCATCCATGTTTGCGCAATTCCAGGCAGAAGACCGCTTCGCAGCTTTGCTGGACTTGCTTCCGGCAGTCGCCATCACCCATTTTGCCTGCCGCTGCGGCTGTATCTTCGGCATGCTGCGCATACAGGAAAGCGCCCCGCCGCGGGAAGGAGGCCCCTCCGTCGGCCGGTCGCGCCCTGCATCTCGCAAGGATCGGTCACGCGGCGCCGCTTTGTCAGCGCGCCCTTGCCGCCCTGTGGATGAAGACGTCTATCGGACGCGCATCATCTTGAGACGACATGTGGTTTTTCTAAGGAGCGTCATGCCCGCAGGCTGTGGACAAGTCAACCGGAGAAGCCCTTTCATCGACCTCTCCGGCGGGTCTGCCGATCAACTCGGCTGCTTGTTTCGCTTCAGCAGTTCGGTGACGAGCGCGTCGTCGATCTCGCCGGTCTCCTTCTGGCCGACCGACTTCTGGAAAGCCTTGATGGCGCTGACCGTCTTCTTGCCCATCTCGCCATCCGGCGTACCGGCGTTGAAGCCGTTGTTGTTGAGGATGGCCTGGATGTTGCGGATCGCCTTCTTCATGTCGACGCTGGCGGTTTTCGTCGAATTGCCGACCCACTCGTCGGGCAGGTCCGCCGCATTCGACTTCTCGTCCAGGACCTGCGGCTTCCACAGTTCCATCTTCGCCTTGGCGCTGGAAAGCTGTTCCGGACGCATGGCGTTCGCCACCTCGTCACGCTTTTCCGCTGCGTCCTGATCGCCGTCGCGGGCGGCGATGGCGAACCACTTGTAGGATTCCTCGAGATCCTGCTTCACGCCGTTGCCGCGCGCATAGAGGATGGCAAGGTTGAACTGGCTGTCGCGCACGCCGAATTCAGAAGCCTTCTGGAACCAGTTCGCCGCAGCGGTGAAGTCCGGCGCCGCATCGCCGATGCCGGATGCCAGCAGCACTGCAAGGTTGTGCATGGCGCTGGCATTGCCCTTGTTGGCCGCCACTTCGTAGAGCTGGCGGGCGCGGTTCAGGTCACGCTCGACGCCCTGGCCCTTTTCATAGAGGTTGGCCAGACGGTATTCCGCCGGCGCAAAGCCGCGGGCCGCCGCAAGTTCGTACCAGCGGGCGGCTTCTTTGAGGTCGCTTGCAACGCCGCGGCCTTCGGTGTAGCGCGCGCCGATCTCGAACAGCGCCAGCGGGTCACCCTCGCCGGCCGCCTTGGAAAGCGAGGCGGGAGTAATTCCCTCGGGAACCACGATCGCCGCCGTCTGCGTCTGGTCGATCGGCGCGACATCCGGCGTCTCAACCGGCTCGAAGCCGGCGGTCGCATTGTCATCGGTCAGAGCCGGCGTCGCAATGACGCCGGTATCCTGTGCCAAGGCGCGGGCCGGTGTCGTCTCGACGGCCGCATTGCTGTCCACACCGGCAAGGCTGCGCTCGCCGCCGGCTTCAGTCGATGCGGGCACGGTGACCGTCTTTTCCTCGACCACCGGGGCAGCGGCAGTGTTCGCCATCACGGTCTCGCCAGCTGCGGCGGGCTCTACGCCCTCGCCGGTCACGGCCGTCTGCTCGATGACCACCGGGGCTTCGTCGCCGCTCACCAGCGTGCTGACCAGCGGGTAGGACATGATGGCGAGCAGCACGGCGCCGACGGCCAGCAGGATGGGCCGGCGATGGCGCGACAGGGCGGAAGCGGGCTTCTCGCCCTTCGCCACCTTGTCAGCCTTCTTGGCCGGGGCGACGCGGGAGATCGTGTCGGCTTCTTCGGCCGCAAGCTTTGCGGCGCGACGGGCGGCGGCAATGAAGTCCGCCTTCTCGGTATCGCTGCCGGTGCCCGCGCGGTTGCCGGATGCCTGGCCAGCGCGCACGCGCTCGAGGATGCGGCGGACGTCCGGCACGCCGGAGCCCGGCTCCAGCAGCTGGTTCGCCTCTTCCGGCGCCAGCTCGTCGGTCGGATCGATCGAGGGCGCCGGGTCGATCTGCTGGCGCTCGACCTGCGGGGCGGCTTCCTTGCGGCCGGGAACAAGACGGCGCTTCAGGCCGGCCAGCAGGCCGCCCTTCGGCTGGGTTTTCGCCTCTTCCACCGCATAGGCCACGGCGGTGTCCGCCAGTTCTTCCAACTGCTCGGGGCGCTCGGGAACATCAATGTGCTCCACTTCGATCTCGGCGAAGCGGCTCTCCTCCTGCGGCTCGGCGCGATCGGCCTTGTGCCGGTCCGCAGCACCGAAGCCGTCATCGTCAAAAGGGTAGTCGTTGCCGCCGAGGCTTGCGGCCGGTTCGGCGCGGCGCTCGAAATCCATGGCCGGCATTTCGGCGCGCGGCATCGCCGCGTCACGGCGACCGAAGGTTTCGCGCGGGGCGTCGAGATCTTCCAGCCGGCCGGCGATCTGCACCAGCGTTTCATGCAGCGCATCGAAGGTGCGCGCCGTGCGGTCCTCGCTCGAACGGGTCAGTTCTTCCAGCGCGCGCAGGTCCCCGGCAAGGCCGGCGATCGCGTCCATGTCGGTGTTGGCGGCACCGGTCGGACCGGCATGGCGATAGGCTTCCATCACGGCTTCCGCCGCCTGGCGGGCAGCCTCGACGATATATTCGTCATTGGTCGCCATATAGTCTTCGATCGTCGCCAACCGGTTCTCGACGTCCGGGGACACGCCGGCAGGCGAGGAAGAGGGCGTGCTGATCAGCGTGGAAAGATGCGCGATCTGCGCTTCGAGGCCGCGCAGGGCCTCATGGTCGCCGGCGGGCGCCACCCGGGTCGCATCGAGCCGGTCGGCAATCGCCGAAAGGCGGTCTTCGATATGCGAGAAGCGGTCTTCCTGGAACGGGCTGCCGACAGGCGCGTCGAGATTGTCGATGCGGCGGGCGAGCGCGTCGAGCCGGCCGGCCAGTTCGCCATTGACGCTGCCCTGGTCGAGCGCGTCGATCTTGCGGGAAATGTCGGAAAGATAATAGGCAAGCTCATCGCCACCGGCCATGACGGGCGCGGCCTGCTGGCTTTGCTCCAGCATCAGCGACAGCTGCTCGATACGCTCTTCAAGGCGAAGTGCAGCGCGCTCGCTCGACATTTCCTCGATACGGTTCGCCAGGGCCTCGATGCGCAGGCCAAGCCCCTGCTCGGACGCCGGCGCCGGGCGGCGGGCGATGAGATCAAGCTGGCCGGCAAGATCGGCGAAGCGGCCTTCCAGGCGCTGCATCATGCCATGATCGGCAGATGCCGACTGCTGCATGCGGCCGGCAGCGGCAATGGCGCGGCTGATCTCGTCGAGGCGGGTATCCAGTCCCTCGAACTGCGAGGTGACGGCGGAAACGAAACGCCCATTGTCCGGCTCGCTGCGGCGGCCGAGCATGTCGACCGATTGCGCAATCGATTCGATCTTGCTTTCCAGCGCACGGATCGCCGGGGTGGCGCTCATCGTGGTGATCTGGTTCTTCAGTTCGTCGAGCCGATAGGCGAGCGCCACCAGTTCGTCGTCCCGGGTCTGATCGAAGACGGAGAGCTTGTGCTCTACACCGTTCCAGCGATCTTCCATGCGGCGCACGGAATCCTCGCGGGCGAGCCCGTCGAGCACGGAGCGCAGTTCGTCGAATTCGACGCGCAGGCCTTCCGCATGGCCCGACTGGCGGCCGAGCTGGTTGATGCCGGTGGAAAGCCGCAGCAGCTCCTCGCGCAGGTCGTCGCCATTGCCGCGGCCTTCGGCCACCTGGCGGATGCCGCGGATTTCGGAGCGCAGCGACTGCATTTCGCGCTCCAGCCCGTCGGCAATGTCCTTCTTCAGGTCCTGGCGCAGCGAAACGAGCGCCTTGGCGATATCCTCGACGGGGCCTTCCGCGCGGGCGGGCGCAGCGGCGCCATAGGCGGTGTGGGCATGCTGGGCGGCGGCATGGTGGTCGCTGGAAAGCGGGCGGCGCTCCATGCGCGGGGCGACATGTTCGCGGCCGCCCTCGATGGCGCGCTGGCGCTGCATGATCTCGGAAACCGGATCGTCGCGCAGCGGGATGCCGCGCGATGGCTCATAGCGGGCGGGCTGCTCGGTGCGCGGGGCAAACCGCTCCTCGCTGCGGCCTCGCGTGTCCCGGCCATTTGCCATCAGGCCTTCGATGCGGGCTTCGAGCCCCTCGATGGTGCGATTCAGCGCGTCGAGCGAAGACCGTTCGCCATGACGTTGCGGGTTTCGCGATCCGTTCATCTTTCGCCTCGCTTTGGCGGCCAGATGGCCTGCCGGGAGAATACCCTTGACGGCGCTGCCGCCCGGCTGCGCCCATTTCGATCCGGCGGAAGTTTCCCTCGCCATCGATCACCGCATGGACGGCGGGAAACAGGTCCGTCCCTGTCCCGTCCGGGACTGTCGCCCGGCATTCACAGGGGAAACGAATGATTCCCGATCCCACGCCCTCAAGCGCCACAATTCATGGAACGTGGTAAACAACCGGTTAACCGGCCCGAATTTTTTAACGATTTGCTCATAGACTGGCGTTCGGAAGGGATAGCGAGACAGCAATGGGCCATGTTGGCGACGTGTCCCGCATCGCGCCCGCCCGCCGTCGCCAGGCCACTTGCCTCCTCATCGAGGAAAATTTCGCCGCTCGTCGCGTTTTGACGTTTACGCAAACGTCAAAGTTTTATAGTATCCCATACAAGGACCGGACTCCTGTCCGTGGCATAGGTGAGGAACGCGAGAAATGCCGATCTACAAGGCCCCCGTGAATGACACGCTTTTCATCCTGAACGACGTCCTGTCGCTCGAGCGCTACAACAACCTGCCCGGCTTTGCCGATGCGACGGGAGACATGCTCGACGCCATTGCCGGCGAGGCCGCCAGGCTTGCGGAAGAGGTGTTGTTCCCGGTCAACCTCTCCGGCGACCAGGAAGGTTGCAAGCGGAATGACGATGCGACCGTGACGACGCCGAAGGGTTTCAAGCAGGCCTATGACCTCTATCGCCAGGGTGGCTGGATCGGCCTTGCCGTGCCGGAAGAATTCGGCGGCCAGGGCCTTCCCTATGTGCTGCACACCGCCGTCGGCGAATACATGTCTTCGGCCAACATGGCGCTCACCATGTATCCGGGCCTGACGCAGGGCGCGATCGCCGCGATCCTCGTGCACGGCTCCGACGAGCAGAAGGCCGCCTATCTGCCGAAGATGGTGGAAGGCACCTGGACCGGCACGATGAACCTGACGGAGCCCCATTGCGGCACCGACCTCGGCCTGCTGCGCAGCAAGGCCGTGCCGCAGGCCGACGGTTCCTACAGGATTTCCGGCCAGAAGATCTTCATCTCCGCCGGCGACCACGACATGTCGGAGAACATCGTGCATCTGGTGCTCGCCCGCATCGAGGGCGCGCCGGAAGGCACCAAGGGCATCTCGCTCTTCATCGTGCCGAAGTTCATGCTCAAGGACGACGGCACGCCGGGCGACAGGAACGGCGTCTCCTGCGGCGCGATCGAGCACAAGATGGGCATCCACGGCAACGCCACCTGCGTCATGAACTATGACGAGGCGACCGGCTTCCTCATCGGCGCTGAGAACAAGGGCCTCAACGCCATGTTCGTGATGATGAACGAAGCGCGCCTCGGCGTCGGCCTGCAGGGTCTCTCGATTGCCGAGACCGCCTATCAGAACGCCGCCAATTACGCCCGCGAGCGCCTGCAGGGCCGCTCGCTCTCCGGCGTCAAGAATCCGGACGCCAAGGCCGACCCGCTGATCGTCCACCCGGACATCCGCCGCACGCTGATGACCATCAAGGCCTGGACCGAGGGCGGCCGCGCCTTCACGCTGTGGACGGCGCTGAAATCGGACATCGCCCATCGCTCGGCCGACGAGGCAGAACGCCAGTCCGCCGACGACATCCTCGGCCTGATGACGCCGATCCTCAAGGGCGTGCTCACCGACAAGGGCTTCGACCACGCCGTCATGGCCCAGCAGGTCTTCGGCGGCCACGGCTATATCGAAGAACACGGCATGAGCCAGTATGTGCGTGATGCGCGCATCGCCATGATCTACGAAGGGGCGAACGGCATCCAGGCGCTCGACCTCGTCGGCCGCAAGCTCGGCATGAACGGCGGTCGCGCCGTCATGGCGCTCTTCAAGGAGATCGGTGATTTCTGCGAGGAGAACCGGGCCGACGAAAAGCTCGCCCCCTTCACCAAGGGCCTCAAGAAGGGCTTGAACGACCTTCAGGCCGCGACCATGTGGTTCATGCAGAACGCCATGGCCAAGCCCGACAATGCCGGCGCCGGTTCGACCGACTACATGCATCTCTTCGGCCTCGTCGTCGTCGGCTACATGTGGGCGAAGATCGCGAAGGCCGCCGAGGATGGCCTTGCAAACGGCGCGGGCGAGCGGGAAGATTTCCTGAAGAACAAGCTGGTGACGGCAAAGTTCTTCATGGAACGCCTGATGCCGGAAACGGGCCTGCGCAAGATCCGCATCGAAGCCGGCGCGGACACGATGATGGAGTTGGCCGCAGAGGCATTCTGACGCTTTGCACCCCCTCCCCGCAAGCGGGGCGAAAGGTTACAGTCACAGGCCGCGAGCCAAGAATTCTAAGGCGCCGACGCGCCGCCAGGGAGAAGAGACCAATGACTGACGTCTTCATCTACGATCACGTGCGCACCCCGCGCGGGCGCGGCAAGAAGGACGGCTCGCTGCACGAAGTGCCGTCCGTGCGCCTTGCCGCCAAGGTGCTGGAAGCGGTGCGCGACCGCAACGGGCTGGATACGGCCAAGGTCGACGACATCGTCATGGGCTGTGTCGATCCCGTCATGGATGCCGGCTCGGTAATCCCGAAGGCCGCCGCCTTCGAGGCCGGCTATTCGACCCGCGCACCGGGCATGCAGATCTCGCGCTTCTGCGCCTCCGGCCTTGATGCCGTGAACTTCGGCGCGGCGAAGATCGCCCAGGGCGCGGACGACATCGTGATTGCCGGCGGCGTCGAGAGCATGTCGCGCGTCGGCCTCGGCATGTCGGGCGGTTCCTGGTTCATGGACCCCTCCGTCAACTTCCCGGCCTATTTCATGCCGCAGGGCGTGTCAGCCGATCTCATCGCCACGAAATACGGTTTCAGCCGCGACGACGTCGACGCCTATGCCGTCGAGAGCCAGAAGCGCGCCGCCCATGCCTGGCAGAGCGGCTACTTCAAGAACTCCGTCGTGCCGGTCAAGGACATCAACGGCCTGACGATCCTTGCCCATGACGAACACATGCGCCCCGGCACCGACATGCAGGCGCTCGCTTCGCTCAACCCCTCCTTCCAGCTTCCCGGCGAGATGGGCGGCTTCGAGGCCGTCGCCATCCAGGCCCACCCGGAAATCGAGGGCATCAACTACGTCCACCATGCCGGCAATTCGTCGGGCATCGTCGATGGCGCCGCCGCCGTGCTGCTCGGCTCGAAGGAAGGCGGCAACATCCTCGGCAAAAAAGCGCGCGGCCGCATCAAGGCCTTCGCCAATATCGGTTCCGACCCGGCGCTGATGCTGACCGGCCCCGTCGATGTCACGGAAAAGCTGCTCGCCCGCACCGGCATGAAGCTTGCCGACATCGACCTCTTCGAGCTCAACGAAGCCTTCGCCGCCGTGGTGCTGCGCTACATGCAGGCCTTCGACATTCCGCACGACAGGATGAACGTCAACGGCGGTGCGATCGCCATGGGCCATCCGCTCGGCGCGACCGGCGCGATGATCCTCGGCACCGTGCTCGACGAGCTGGAACGCCGCGACCTCAACGTTGCCCTCGTCACGCTCTGCATCGGCGCGGGCATGGGCACGGCGACAATCATCGAACGGGTGTGAGATGACCAACCCGACCCGCCGCAGTTTCCTCGCCCTCGTCGGGACAGGCCTTATCGCCACGTCCGCAGAGGCGGGCGACAGCTTCGTGCTGTCGGGCACCGTCACCTATGTCGCCAAGGGCGCCATACCGCCCGGTCGGATGACGATCCGGCTGGAAGAACAGGGCGTCATGGACGCCCCGGCACGCGGCATCGCAGCAACCACAGTCGTCAGCAAGGGCGACCGGCACTCCATCCGCTTTTCGATGCGGGTGAAGCACTCGGCGCTGCGCAGGGCCGTCGATCCGGGCTTCACCATCCGCCTCGAGCGGCACGAGCGCCTCATCGCCATCAACACGACGAAACAGGGATATAGCGGCCGAGGCAAGGTCTCGCTGCACATCGAGCCCATTCTCTACTGAGGGGGAGAAAACCATGAGCGCATACAAGAACTTCACCATCGAGACCGACGCCGACGGCATTGCGCTGGTCACCTGGGACATGCAAGACAAGTCGATGAACGTCTTCACCGTCGAGGTGATGGACGAACTCGACGCGATCATCGATCAGGTCGTGGCTGACGCCGCCGTCAAGGGCGTGGTCATCACCTCCGGCAAGTCCTCCTTCTCCGGCGGCGCCGATCTTTCGATGATCAAGGCGAGCTTCGATCTCTTGAAGGATGCCGAAGCCAAGGATCCGGCGACCGCCGTCGAAAAGCTCTTCGAGGCCACCGGCCGCATGACCTGGCTGTTCCGCAAGCTGGAGACCTGCGGCAAGCCGTGGGTATCCGCCATCAACGGCACCTGCATGGGCGGCGCCTTCGAAATGTCGCTCGCCTGCCACGGCCGCGTCGCCTCGAACGCCAAGTCCGTCAAGATTGCGCTGCCTGAAGTCAAGGTCGGCATCTTCCCCGGCGCCGGCGGCACCCAGCGCGTACCGCGCCTTGCCAATGCGCAGGACGCCTTGCAGATGATGACGACCGGCTCCTCGCTGACCGGCGCACGCGCCAAGGCGATGAACCTCGTCCATCAGGTCGTCGAGCCCGACCAGCTCATCCCGGCTGCAAAGCAGATGATCAAGGATGGCCTGAAACCCGTCCAGCCATGGGACGAGAAGGGCTTCAAGGCCCCCGGCGGCGGCATCTGGACGCCCGCCTCCGCCCAGCTCTGGCCCGCCGCCCCGGCGATCCTGCGCCGCGAGACATCCGGTAACTATCCGGGCGCGCTCGCTATTCTCAAATGCGTCTATGAAGGCCTGCAGGTGCCGTTCGAGACGGGCCTGAAGATCGAGCAGCGCTACTTCACGCATATCCTCCAGACGACCGAAGCCTTCTCGATGATCCGGTCGCTGTTCATCTCCATGCAGGAACTCGGCAAGGGCGCGCGCCGCCCGGCCGGCCAGCCGAAGTCGGAGCTGAAAAAGGTGGCCGTCGTCGGCGCCGGCTTCATGGGCGCATCCATCGCCTATGTGACGGCCGCCGCCGGCATCCCGGTCGTGTTGATCGACCGTGACCAGGAAGCCGCCGACAAGGGCAAGGCGCATTCCGAAGGCCTCGTCACCGGCGCCATCGGCAAGGGCCGCATGTCGAAGGAGGACGGCGAGAAGCTGCTTTCCCTCATCACCCCGACACCGGGCTATGCCAGCCTTGCCGATGCCGACCTCGTCATCGAGGCCGTCTTCGAGGATCGCAACGTCAAGAAGGACGTGACGGAAAAGATCGAGGCCGTGCTGCGCGAAGACGCCATCTTCGCCTCCAACACCTCGACGCTGCCGATCACCGGCCTTGCGAAGAACTCCAAGCGCCCGAACCAGTTCATCGGCATCCACTTCTTCTCGCCGGTCGACAAGATGATGCTGGTGGAAGTCATCCTCGGCAAGGAAACGGGCGACAGGGCGCTTGCCACCGCGCTCGACTATGTTGCCGCCATCAAGAAGACGCCGATCGTCGTCAACGACACGCGCGGCTTCTACGTCAACCGCTGCGTCTTCCGCTACATGGCCGAAGCCTATGACATGCTGATCGAAGGCGTGCCAGCGGCGATGATCGAGAATGCCGCCAAGATGGCCGGCATGCCGGTCGGCCCGCTGTCGCTCAACGACGAGGTCGCCGTCGATCTCTCCTACAAGATCTTCAAGGCCTCCATTGCGGATCTCGGTCCGCAATCCGTCGATCCGCGCCACATGGAACTGGTGACCAGGCTGGTGGAAGGCGAAGGCCGCCTCGGCCGCAAGGCGGGCAAGGGCTTCTACGACTACCCGCCGAAGCCGGCCAAGAAGAAGCTGTGGCCGGGCCTGAAGGATCTCTACCCGCAGCAAAAGCCGGATGAGGTCGATATCAAGGTGATCAAGGAGCGCCTGCTCGTCACCATCGCGCTCGAAGCGGCCCGCACCATGGAAGAGGGCATCGTCACCGATCCGCGCGAGGCCGATGTCGGCTCCATCCTCGGCTTCGGCTTCGCGCCCTATACCGGCGGCACGCTGTCCTACATCGACGGCATGGGCGTGAAGAATTTCGTCGCGCTTTGCGAAAAGCTCGCCGCCAAGTACGGCAGCCACTTCCAGCCGACGCCCCTTCTCAAGGACATGGCCGCCAAGGGCGAGACCTTCTACACCCGCTTCGCGCCGGAAACGAAGAAGGCGGCCTGAGCCGCCTTCCATTCCATCATGCGGTCCGCCGCCTAGAAGACCCGGATGTTCCTGCATCCGGGTCTTTTTTCGTCAGGCCGGCCGCGCGGTCTGCGCGGTGCGCACCATGATCTCGGCGCGCGTGCCGACATTGCGGCTGGCATAGTCGAGCCTTGCCCCGAGGCTGCCGGCCATGGCGCCGATGATCTTCGTGCCGAGACCGGTGCCCTGCACGGGGCCTTCGCCGCGCCAGCCGATGCCGTCGTCCTCGACGAAGAGCAGCGCGTTTCCCGCATCCAGGCGCGTGAAGCTGACACGCACCTCGCCGCCCGCCTCGCCATAGGCATATTTGAAGGCGTTGGTGACCAGCTCCGTCACGATGACACCGAGCGAGACGGCCTGGTCGGTCGGCACATGCAACGGCTCCAGCGTGCGGTGGAGCCGCACATTCCGGCCCTGGCCCTTCATCGACGTGTCGAGTTCGGAGAGCAGCGTCGACAGGTATGCGCCCATATCGACATGGCGCACGTCCTCGGACGTATAGAGGCGACGATGGATGCCGGCGATGGCGGTGATGCGCGCCTGCGTTTCGGAAAGCGCCTCTTTCACCGCCTCATCGGAAGCGCTCGACATCTGCAGGCGGATGAGTGCCGCGGCGAGCGCCAGCGAATTGCCGACCCGGTGGTTCACCTCGGCCAGCAGGATCTCGGCACGCTCCTTGGCGAGCCGGATTTCCAGCTCTGCCCGGAACTTCGCCCGCTTCAGCTCGGCGTTCTCCAGCGCCTGGCCGAGCGCATTGGCCAGAAGCGGCATGAATTCGTCGCCGACCGACTTGATGACATAATCGGATGCGCCGGCCTTCAGCGCCTCGACGGCGACCTGGGCATCGTTCGAGCCCGTCACATAGACGACCGGTGCCGGATCCTGCGCCCCGGCCAGTTCCTTGAGGAAGAAAAGCCCCGTCCCTGCCTTGAGAAAATGATCGAGCACGATGGCGTCGATGCTGCCATCCTGAAGCAGCTCGCGGCCCCGCTCCACATCCTCGGCATGCAGCACCTCGTAGCCGAGACGACCGAGCGCCCGCTCGGCAAGCCGTGCGAGGATCGGATCGTCGTCGATATAGAGGATACGGACGGCGCGGTCCTTCATCTACTGCGTCTCGGGGATCTGGATCACGGAGAAGAACAGGCCAAGCTGGCGGATCGCATGGGCGAAGCTGTCATATTCCACCGGCTTCGTGATGTAGACATTTGCGCCGAGATCGTAGCAACGCTGGATTTCACGCTCGTCGTCGGTCGTCGTGAGGATGACGACCGGCAGGCGCCTGGTATGGATGTTCGACTTGATCTTCTGCAGAATATCGATGCCCGACATGTCCGGCAGGTTCAGATCGAGCAGGATCAGCAGGAACCGGCCGGCGCTGACGACGCCCGAACGGTCCTTGCCGAGCACGAAATCGAGCGCGTCCGTGCCGTTGGCGAAGGGAACGACCTCGTTGTGCACGCCGGCGCGGCGGATGTTCTTCTCGATGAGGCGCGCATGGCCCTCATCATCCTCGATCATGACGATGGTGACTTCCTTGCCCAGTCCGTTCATGCCTGCATACTCCTGACTACCTTGCTGAGGTCGGGCGGCAGACGAAGCGCAAAGGTCGTCCCCTTCCCGAGTTCGGATCTGATGACGATATCACCGCCAAGATTGCGCATCAGTGAACGCACATGCGCAAGGCCGATGCCCTCGCCCGGCTTGTCCTGTGCGCCCGAGCGACGGAACAGTTCGAAGACCCGCTCGTGGTCTTCCGGCGCGATGCCGCGCCCGTTGTCGGTGAATTCGATGACGAAACCGGCCCGACCGACACCGCGGGCGCTGACGGAAATCCTGAGCGGCCGGTCGGGCGAACGATACTTGACGGCATTGTCGAAGAGATTGCCGAAGACCTGCTCGAGCGACAGCCGGTCGGAAATGACGGTTGGCATTGTATCGTCGATCGTGATCTCGCCGTCGGATTCGCCGACCTGGTGGCCCACCGCCGCAGCCCCCGTCTCGGCAAGCCCTTTCAGGTCCACCTGTTCGATCCTGAGCTCCCGCCGCCCGTCGCGCGAGATCTTCAGGATGGCGTTGATGAGGCCGTCCATCTTCTTCGTGGAGGAGCGGATGAAGCCGATCGCCTCCGGCAGGTCCTCGGAAGCCGCGCGGCGGGCCTCCAGGATATCGTCGGCGCTCGGCGGCTTGCCGTCCGAGAGCACATAGCTCTGGATCGCGGCGAGCGAGGCTTGCAGCTCGCTGGTGAAGCCCATGATGTTGACGAGCGGCGCACGCAGGTCGTGCGTCACGATATAGGCGAAGCGCTGAACTTCCTGGTTGGCGCGGATCAGCTCTTCCGTCCGCTCGTCCACCCGCCTTTCCAGCGTGGCGTTGAGCGTCTCCACTTCCCGGCGCGCGACGATGATGTCGCGCGTGTATTGCGCGACGACCAGCGCCGCGCCGCCCATCACGCCGATGATGACGATCGCACCGATCACGGTCGTCCATCGCAGGGCAGTGGCGGACCAGAGCGTATCGACGACACCCTCCTGCAGACGATGCTCGGCATCGTCCATGATGTCGCCGAGCTGATCGCGAAGCTGGTCCATCAGCACCCGGCCGCGATCGGTCTTGACCTGCTCGACCGCCTCGGCCGGTTTGCCCTGCTCGACGGCCTCGACGGTCGAGGCCAGCTCGGCGAGCTTTTCCGACACGAGGCGCGTTATCTCGGGGATGCGCTCGGCATAGCGCGGGAAGCGATCCGCCTTCTCGGCCAGATCCTTCTGACGTTCCGCAACGGCTGTCAGCGCCTCGTCATAGGGCTGGCGGAAACTCGCGTCCCCCGTGATGACGAAGCCCCGTTGCCCGGTTTCGGCATCCTTGAGGGTCAACAGCAGGTCTGCAGCGGCGCTGCGCACCTCGCGCACCTCGATGAATTCCCCGAAATGGGCCTGGACCTTGCCCACCAGCCATAGCGACGTAGCAACGATGCCGAGCAGCGCTATCATGCCTGCAACGAGCAGGATGACGGTCGAGCGCACGAACGCAGCGTTCGAAATCGGCATTCCACCCCCCCAGGTTAAAACTGCCTGCCGGACGACAATAGCGTCATGAGACCTGCACACAACCAACGAACGTTAAAAATCGGGAATTCTTTCGGTTAGCTCGCAACTTACCCCTCATATCCGGACGCGCGAACGCCCGTCGAACCGCTCGCGGGCGATGATGATCATGCCGGCGGAAAAGATCAGCGCCGCACCGACAAAGACGTTCGAACCCGGCACGTCGCTCCAGATGAGATAGCCGAGCGCGAAAGCCCAGACGAGGGAGGTATATTCGAAGGGAGCAAGCACCGAGACCGGCGCGCGGCGCATGCCCTCGAACATGGCGAACTGGCCGATGCCGGCAAGCACACCCGTTGCCATCATCAGCGCGAGATCGACGAGAGACACCGGCTGCCAGACGAAGGGGACGGCGAGCGCCGTGAATACAACGAAAAACCCGCTGGAGATGGTCATCTGCACCGTCGTGCGCTCATGCAGTGCCGTTTTGCGCAGCAGCACCGTCGCAATAGCCCAGAAGATGGCGGCCTGCAGAGCAAGATAGACGGGCAGCGACAGCGTCAGCCCCTTTGCCGCGATCCCGCAGGCTATGACCACGCCGGCGAAACCGACGACAACGGCAAGCCAGCGGTAGCCCGGCACCTGCTCACCGAGGATCGGTACGGAAAGGATCGTCATGACGACGGGCGAGGCATAGTAGAGCGTCGTCAGTTCGGCCAGACCAAGGTCGCGCGCGGCGTTGTAATAGCAAAGCCAGGCGGCAAGCAGCAGGATGTTGCGCAGGAAGAGCGGCTTGAGCACCGGCGAGTGGCGCGCGTCCCGCAGCAGCGGACGCCTGCCGACAAGGATACAGAGCGAGAAGATCGTCACGCTGCGCACGAACAGGATCTGCCAGACCGGCAGAGCCACGACGAGCCATTTGACCGACGCATCCTGCAGGGAGAACAGGAAATAGGCGAAGGACGTCAGCAGGATGCCGGAAGAAACAGTCTTGTGCACGCAAGTAACCTCGACGCGCGGAACAAGACCGCGTCCTGCCTTGATAGCGCGCGCCGCATTCCAGCGAAAGTGGTTGAAAATCGCAGGGTGAGGAAATTTTTCCTGCGCTCGCCGTTCCCGACGCGAAATGTCCGCCGGCGGGCAAGTTTGGGCGTGCAACCAGCGCGGGGCCGGTATATGCGCGGGCCATGGACACCAAACGACTCGGCTATGCTTTCACCCTGCTCGCGATCGTGATCTTCAGCCTGCAGGACGCCATTTCGAAACATCTCGGCAGCGCCTATCCGCCTGTCTTCATCGCCATGCTGCGCTTCTGGGCGTTCGGTGCTTTCGCGATGGCGCTGGGTGCCCGCAGCCCCGGTGGCCTGCGGGCGGCGGCGGCAACGAAGCGGCCGTTCCTGCAGATCCTGCGCGGCGTCCTGCTCGCCTTCCAGATCGTGATCGTCATTACCGCGTTCAGCACGGTGGGCCTTGCCCATTCCCAGGCGATCCTCTCCTCGGGGCCGATCTTCGTCGCGCTTCTCTCCATGCCGCTTCTCGGCGAGAGGGTCGGCTGGCGGCGCTGGACGGCGATCGGCGTCGGCCTGTGCGGCGTCCTGATCGTCCTCAACCCGGCTGGCAGTTCCTTCGACGCAAGCGTTCTGCTGCCGCTCGTCGGCGCACTGATGTTTGCGATCTACGTCATCGTGACGCGCCTTGTCAGCCGCGACGATCCGGCCTCGACGAGCTTCTTCTACATCGGCGTTGCGGGGGCGGCGGCGATTTCGTTCGTCGGCCCGTTCTTCTGGACCAATCTCACGCCCGTTGACTGGCTCTGGATGGGCCTGCTCTGCATCACCGGCATGGCGAGCCACTATTTCCTGATCCGCGCCTATGACCTGCTCGATGCGGCGGCGGTGCAGCCGCTCACCTACCTCCAGGTCGTGCTGGCGGCGATCATCGGCGTCAGCGTCTTCGGTGAAACACTCAGCCTCAATACGGTCGTGGGATCGATGATCGTCGTCGGCGCTGGCATCTTCACCATCTGGCGTGAAAGCGTCGTGGCGCGCCGGCGGGCGCGGGAGAATGCCGGCCAAAACAGCACAGGAATATAATCCTTTTTCCTTTACTCGCCAAACGACCTCCGATATGCTTGGGACAATCGAACCGGCACCGGCCGGTTCGCCGCCTTGGCAGGGTTTCGCAGCATGTTTTCCCACGACCGGATCTGGGCGGCGATCGACGCCCTCGCAGAGCGATACCGGCTCTCCCCGTCCGGCCTTGCCCGCCGCGCCGGGCTCGACCCGACGTCCTTCAACAAATCCAAGCGGCAGGCAAACGACGGTCGCCAGCGCTGGCCCTCGACCGAATCGATCGCCAAGGTGCTCGATGCGACCGGCGCCTCCATCGACGAGTTCTTCACGCTGTCGGATCCGGCGCGCGACGCCGCGCTCCCCCATGGCGCCTTTCCGCCACAGACGGGCAGTATCCCCCTGCTCGGCTTCGCCCAGGCCGGCGCCGGCGGCTTCTTCGATGATGGCGGCTTTCCGGCCGGTCAGGGCTGGGACGTGGTGGAGTTTCCCGCCTCACCCGACCGCAAGCCCGGCGTCTATGCGCTGGAGGTGCAGGGCGACAGCATGCTGCCGCTCTACCGCGACGGCGACGTGCTGATCGTGGAGCCAGGCGCTCAGGTGCGCCGCGGCGACCGGGTCGTCGTCAAGACCCGCGAGGGCGAGGTCATGGCCAAGGTCCTGCACCGGCAGAGCCCGCGCGCAATCGAGCTCGTCTCGCTCAACCCCGAGCATCCGAACCGCAACTTCGATATAGACGAGATCGACTGGATCGCCCGTATCATCTGGGCAAGTCAGTAAGTAATTACTTACCTACATCAACCGCCGTAAAGATTGACCGGGAAATAGCGCAGGTAGATTTCCTGCAGGCGGCCGCTGCGCGAGAGCGCCAGAAGCGCATGGTCGACAGCCCCGGCAAGCGCCGCATCCTCCTTGCGCAGCATGATCGTCAGGCCCTCGCCGAGAAACCTTTCCGACGCATAGGGACCGTCGAAAAGGCGGCAGCATCCCGCCGCTTCCGTGCCGTTCGTCCAGAAGGCAAGCTGCATGCCGTCACCGAAGGCCGCGTCCACCTTGCCGTCCTTCAGACTGGCGAACAGGGCCGTCCGATCCGGGAAGGCCACTGCCTGCACCTTGGGGAAAAAGGCCTTCAGCATGGCCTCATGTGCGCTTGCCGTAACGACGCCCACCCGCTTGCCGTCGAGCGCTGGCGCCGTCTCGCCGGAAAGCGTCGCCTTTTTCGCCACGGCAAAGCGTGCCGGAAGGCGCATGAAGGGGCGCGAGAAGGCAAAGCGCTTGCGCAGCTCCGCCGTGACGGCAATGCCCGCGGCAATCGCCTCGCCATTGCCGTCGACCAGCGCCTTTTCCAGTTCCGGAAAGGTCACGGCCTGGATCTGGCACTTCTCCGTCAAAGCAAGTTCGCGGCAGATCTCGCGCACCAGATCGACATGGAAACCCGCAAGCTTGCCGGTCTGATCGATGAAGTTGAACGGCGGAAAATCCACCGTCGTCAGGAAGCGCAGGCGCACGATGCCGGACAGGTCCGGCCGGGCGATACGTTCGCGGGTATCGAAGAGGATCGGCAGGTCGACCGGCGCTTGCTGCTGCGCGGCAGCGGCAAGTGGGTTCACCGTCGCCATCAACAGGCAAAGCGCAAAAAGCCCACGTGATTTAAGGGATGAAATTCTGTTTTGCCGCATTACAATCAACTTGGGGTTTCATGGGGGCGCAGCCGTTGATACGGCGGCGATGGCTGATGCGACTGGCAGAATATCCCGACGACATCGCTTTCGCCACTGCAATCGGCATTCTGCCGGTGCAACGGATGCCACCTGCCGAAGACCGGCAGGTTCCTGCGCGCCTCATGGCGGAAGCGCGGTTTTTCCGCCGACTGGGCCTGTCAAAACCCCTGATTTCCGAAATGCTGGTGCAGGCCGGCCGGCACGGCACGACGCTGGAGGCCGAGCTTCTCGCCAGTGGAGCGATCGCGCAGGACATCTACTACGAAGCCCTCGCGGAAATCCTCGGCCTGCCCTTCCTGCGCGAGCTGGATTCTTCGCAGGTGATCGACCTTCCCGGCGCCGACAGCCAACTCGTCGAGCCGACACTCGTCAGGCTTCACCAGCCCAATCGCGCGCCCGTGACGGCGATCGTGCCCAGTGCCGAACGGATCGGCAATATTCAGGAGCATCTGCAATCCTGCCCGTCCCTGCGTACGATGATGGTCTCGACCACCCCAACCGCCATGCGGGCCGCGCTCTGGCAGGCAGGCCATAGCCGAAGGCTTCGCGAGACGGTCGACCAGCTGTTCGGCGGCGCGCCCGAATGCAGCGCCCGCATCACGCTCTGGGGACGGCAGGGCTTTTCCATCGGCATGGCCCTCACGCTTCTCTTCATGTTGCTCATCACGCAGCCGGAGGCCGTGCTGCTTCTGCTGCATATCCTCTTGGGGCTGTTTTTCTTTGCCACCGTCGTCATCCGCGTGATGGCATTCCTGGCCAAGTGGCAGGAGAAACCCCGCTTACGCCCGGCACCCCTCCATCGCCGGCGCCCGGTCTATTCCGTCTTCGTGGCGCTCTATCGGGAGGCGGCGGTCGTACCGCAACTCATCGCGACCTTGAACCGGCTCGAATGGCCGGCGGCCTGTCTCGACATCAAGCTGATCTGCGAGGCAGACGACCGGGAGACGCTCGATGCGCTCGCCGCTGCCGGACTTGGCCCGCAATATGAAGTGGTCGCGGTGCCGCCCGGCCGGCCGCGCACCAAGCCGAAGGCCCTGACCTACGCGCTGGGCGCGGCCCGCGGCGACTATCTGGTGATCTACGACGCGGAGGACCGGATCGATCCGCTGCAACTGGAGGAGGCCTGGCGGACCTTCGAGGCCGGGCCGCCAAACATCGCCTGCCTCCAGGCGCCGCTCATCATCACCAATGCGCGGGAAAGCTGGATCAGCGCGCTCTTCGCCCTCGAATATGCCGGTCTTTTCCGCGTTCTGCTACCGCGTCTGGCGGCTGCCCGTATGCCGATGCCGCTCGGCGGCACGTCCAACCATTTCCGCAGGCGCGTGCTGCAGGACGTCGGCGGATGGGACCCCTACAATGTTACGGAGGATGCCGATCTCGGGCTCCGGCTCTACCGGCGCGGCTATCGCTGCGGCGTCCTCAGCCGTCCGACCTATGAGGAAGCGCCGACCGAGATCCGCGCATGGCTCGGCCAGCGCACCCGCTGGTTCAAGGGCTGGCTGCAAACCTGGCTCGTGCTGATGCGCCGGCCGTCGCAACTCGTCAAGGATATGGGTCTGGGGCCCAGCCTCGTCTTCCAGGTGCTGGTCGGCGGGCTGATCCTGTCCTCGCTCGCCCACCCGCTCATCCTTGCCTATGTCGGTGTCATCGCCTGGCGGTTCCTCGTCCTCGAGGCAACGGCCGTCGGGCCGCTCGACCTGACCTTGTTCACGCTCGACATCCTCAACATTGCCGGAAGCTACCTGGTGTTCATCGCCCTCGGCCGCATCGGCATGAACCGGGAGGAACGGCTGGCGGTCGGGCCGCGCTGGTTGCTGACGCCGCTCTACTGGCTGCTGATCTCCCGGGCGGCCTGGCGCGCGGTGGTAGAACTGCGCAGCAATCCGTTTTTCTGGAACAAGACAGCCCATCGCCCGGCGCAGACCAAGGAGCATGTGAAAGCCGTGCCGGGCGCCGGATAGTTTCCCTACGCCCGGACCGGACCGCCGTCTTCCGTCCAGATCGCCACGTCGACGGGAGCAAGCGCGCGGCCGCCGACGAGGAAGGTGGCCGCCGGGCCGGCGGGCACGCTCGCCTGGCTGCTGCCGTAGTTGAAGGCAAAGTGCAGCCGGCCGCGGCGGGCAAGGCGAAGATCGCCAATGTCGGGAAGGCTCGAAACACCCGCCCAGCCGAGCGTGTCGCCCACCAGCAGGGAAAGGAATTCGCCGCACGGCAGCGTGCCGACATAGCGCGTGCGCTCATTGCCGATCACGGCCGGAGAGCCGGTGCGGTGGTCGCCCTCGAAGGTTGCCAGCACCGCCTCGCTGGTGCGGATGACCTCGCGCCAGCCGGTCACGGCATGGCGCGCATTGCCGTAGAGCACCGGCTCGCTGTGGAAATCCGGCAGGGATTCGACGCGCGTCACGCGGAAATCCAGAAGCGCGGCAAGCGGGCCGGGCGGCAGGTCTGCGGGAATATGCATGTCGCGCGTCTTGCTGCCGCTGCGCGGGCCGAACAGTGCCTTGGCGCCGGAGGCCTTCAGCCGGGCGATGAACGCCGCATCCGGCATGACGAGATCGGGCGCAAGCACCAGCCTGTAGCCGGCAAGGTCGGAATGCTGGCCAATGAAATCGACATCCACGCCGAGGCGGGCAACGGCGGCATACCAGTCGAGCGCGATGGCGGAGGCGTTGTAACCGCGTCCCTGCGGCAGGGCGCGGGTGGCGAAACGGGATTCGTAATCGAGCAGGATGGCGACAGACGCCTTTTCCCGCACCTCCCCCTTCGGCAGGCGCGCCATTTCCTCGGCGACCTGCGCAACCTCCAGATAGCCCTGGTCCACCTCGCTGTCGGGCAGCAGCAGGCCGGCGTGGAACTGTTCCTGCGCGAAGGGCGCCTGGCGCCAGCGGAAATAGGACACCATGTCGACGCCATGCGCATAGGCCAGCCACGTCCACAGACGCACCATGCCATCGGCGGGCGACTGGTTGTGCGCGGCCCAGTTGACCGGCCCCGGCTGCTGCTCCATCACCCAGACGCGGCCGCGACCGACCGCGCGATAAAGATCGTGGTTGAAGGCCGTCTGGTCGGGATCGCCGACGCGCAGATAGCGGGCCTTCTCCTCCTCGCTGAGCCGGCCATTGATGAGCCCGCCCATCGGATAGACGTCCCAGGAGGCGATATCGATATCCTCGCCGACCTTGTAGTGGTCGAAGTCGGTGTTCTGCGACATGAAATTGTGGGTGACCGGGCGACCCGGCGCATGCCGGCGGATGAGATCGGTCTGCGCCTTGTTGAAGCTCTTCACCTGATCGGAGGAGAAGCGGAAATAATCGACGAGATGGGTCGGGCTCGGCTCTTCCACGAGGTTGTTGGGCAGGTCCACCTCGTCGAAGCTGCTGTAGTGCATGCTCCAGAACCGGGTGCCCCAGGCGCGGTTCATGTCCTCGATCGTGCCGTAGCGGAGACCGAGCCATTCCCGGAAGGCAAGCTTCGCCTCATCGGAATAGCTGTGAATCGTGTCATGATCGCCGTATTCGTTGTCCGTCTGCCAAGCGTGCACGAAGGGGTTCTCGCCATAGCGGCGCACCATGGCCTCGGTGATGCGGACGGCTTCCACCCGGTAGCGCCGGCTGGAGAAACAGTAGTGCCGGCGTGCGCCGAACTTGCGCACGGTGCCACGCTCATCGACGGGCAGGATATCGGGGTAGCGATCCACCAGCCATTTCGGCGGCGCGGCCGTCGGCGTGCCGAGGATGACCTTGAGCCCGGCGCAACCGAGCACCTCGATCGCCTCGTCCAGCCATTCCCAATGGAAAACGCCGGTTTGCGGCTCGATATGCGACCAGGCGAACTCGCCGATACGCACCCAGGCAAGGCCGAGCTCGACCATGCGCCGGGCGTCCTCGTCCCATTTTTCGCGCGGCCACTGCTCGGGATAATAGCACACGCCAAGCTCCAGCATATCGGCATCCTGCCGGCTGGCGTCGAAGCGGTTCTGATCGGTGAGCGGCTTGTGCACGGGTACTGTCCTTGTCATTCACGGCGCACGCTTCTTGCAGCGCCGCGTTATCACGATGGCGATTAAACGTTTATATCAGCGGTCAAAAGCCCCCCTCCGGGGGGCGGGTCCTCAGCGCGCGAGCGCGCCGAGGGTTTCGTCGAGCGCGGCGAGGAAGCGGTCGCAATCCTCCGCGCTGAAGGGGGCCGGAGGCTTCACCTTCAGCACGTTGTTGTGCGGGCCTTCGCTCGAAAGCAGGATGCGGTGCTTCTGCTTCATCGTGGCGATGACGGCATCGACTTCCGCCGCCGCCGGCTCCAGCGTCTCGCGGTCGCGCACCAGCTCGATGCCGTTGAACAGGCCGTAGCCGCGCACGTCGCCTATCATCGGGTGACGCCCGGCAAGCGCGCGGGCGCCGTCCATCAACCGGTCTCCGATCACCTTGCAATGATGCATCAGCCGCTCGTCACGGATGACGTCGAGCACGGCAAGACCGATTTCCGCCGAGACGGGATTGGCGCCGAAGGTGTTGAAATACTCCATGCCATTGGCGAAAGCGGCGGCGACGGCTTCCGTCGTGACGACCGCCGCCATCGGGTGGCCGTTGCCGATCGGCTTGCCCATGGTGACGATATCCGGCACCACGCCCTGCGTCTCGTGCGCCCACATATGGCTGCCGACGCGGCCGAAGCCGACCTGCACCTCATCCGCAAGGCAAAGGCCGCCCGCCGCCCGCACATGGGCATAGGCTTCCTTCAGGTAGTTTTCCGGCAGCGTGAGCTGGCCGCCCGTGCCCAGAATGCCCTCGCTGAAGAACAGCGCCGGGCGACGCCCCTCCGCCGCCAGCGCCTCGACCTGCCGGCGCACGTCCTCGGCATATTTCCGGCCGGCAGCGGCATCGCCGTAGCGGTATCTGCCGCGATAGAGATCCGGCATTTCGGCGACACGGACATGGGGCGGGCGCCCCGCACCGCCCTTGCCGTCGAACTTGTACGGGCTGACGTCGATCACGCTCGACAGATGCCCGTGATAGGCATGATCGACCGTGATGATATCGCGGTTGCCGGTATAGGCGCGCGCCAGCCGGATCGCCAGATCATTCGCCTCGCTGCCCGAATTGACGAAGAAGCAGACATTGAGCGGATCGGGAAAGAGCGCTGCAAGTCGGCGGGAATATTCCACCAGCGAATCGTGCAGGTAGCGCGAATTGGTGTTGAGCCGGCCCATCTGCGCCTGCGCCGCCTTGACGACGCGCGGATGGCAATGGCCGACGTGGCAGACATTGTTGACCATGTCGAGCCAGCGGTTGCCCACTTCGTCGATGAGATAGGCCCCCTCACCGCCGACGATCTTCAGCGGTTCGGCGGAATAGGCGATGGAGAGCGATCGGCCGATGCGGCGATGGCGCTCGCGCACCAGAAAATCCTTGTCGCGCGCAACGACGACCGCGGCGGGCGTCGTAAAGCCGAAGATGACGCTCGGATCCGGACTCACCGCCCGCCAGACCTGCCACTGGTCGCGCACGCCGACGCCGTGCATACGGCCCTCGAGGCCGAGATGGTCGGTGACCACCTGAAAATGCAGGTGCGGCGACCAGTTGCCGTTTTCCTCGGCCGGGCCGAAGGCCGTGAAGGCTTCGCCTCTGGCAATTTGCTGACCCAAAGAGAGCTTCTGGACGCTTCGGCGGGAGAGATGCCCATAGAGCGTCCAGAAGACATCGCCCTCATCGGTGCGATGTTCGAGAAGAACCGTCGGGCCAAAGCCGAAGGGGACGGCATCGTCGTAGATGAAGGCGACCCGCCCGGCGAAGGGCGCATGCACCGGCTCGTGCGCCGGCGCGAAAATGTCGATGCCGAGATGCACCGTGCGGCGCGCGCCGGCCGAAGCAGTCTCGAAGGCATCGCCCTTGTAGATGGCGCGGTCCTCGCCGTAGAGGCCGATGGAGAAATCCGCGCCAGCCTCGGCCACGCGCCCGTCGATCAGCCGTTCGGCACCGGCCGCATCGAGCGATGCCCAGGCGGCCGCATCCGGCCCTTCCGTCGTCAGGTCGAGCGCAAGCACTTTCGGCCTTGCGACCTGGGGGCGGATGATCGCCGCAAAGTCATGGGCGTTGCGCTCCAGCCAGCGTTCGATGCGGGGAGCGTGCGGGATGGGTGCAAAGCCGCAGGCATCGCGGATGCGGGCGACAGAGATCGCGCGGTTCTGCCGCTGGAGGTGCTGGAGTTCACGCCAGACATCCTCCTGGCTGACCAGCAGGTAGGTGTTTTCCGGATTGTCGCGGATCTGCCGCGCCGCCATGCACATGCTGACGGCATAGCGCGTGCAGACGAGATCGAAGATCAGCTCCGCTTCCGTCTCGCTGATCGCGTTGACGGCATGATAGGCGGCAGCGAGACGGCCGATCGTGTCGACCGGGTCCGGCGTGCCGATCAGGGCATAGGCACCGGCAACGGCGATCTCCACGACGCGGAACGTTTCCACCATGTCGCCGAAATCGAGGAGGCCGCTGACCCGGCCGCCGGCATCGAGCAGCACGTTGTAGTCATTGGCGTCGTTGTGAATGACCTGCCGCGGGCAGGTTTCGAGGCGCGGGCGCACATGCGCAACGAAGCGGTCCAGAATTGACGCCACCGCCGCCTGCTTTTCCGCGTCATCGATGAGGTGGAGGCTTTCCCGCTGGAGATCGGCATGGCCGATATCCCAGGCATAGAGGCGCCTTGCAGCCGGATGGGCAAAGCCTTCGAGGCTGCGGTCGAGTTCACCGAGCAGCCGGCCGAGCGTCGTGACGCTTTCCCTGCCGCGTGCGGCAGCGCGCGACCAGACATCGCCCGGCAGCCAGGTGAGCAGACGCGCGGTGCGCTGACCGCGGATCTCGGCGGCAACCGTCTGCTCGCCTTTCCTGCCCAGCAGCGCACGGGAAACCGGCAGCTGCGGCGCGGCCCCCGCCAGATGGTCGAGCACGGCGATCTGCATGGCAAGGTCGTCTCCATCGCCCGGCGCATGCAGCTTCAGCAGGTAGCGCGCGCCATCCGAAGCCTCGACGCGGTAATTGAGATCGTGCTCGCCCGGCAAGGCCGTGATCGTGCCGGCAAGGCCGTAGCGGTCGCGCAGCAGCGTTTCGATCGCCGCCGTCTCGCCCTGCCGTTCCATCGTCTGCGTCATTGCTTTCTCCATCACCATGCGACCGTCCGGCCATCATACGCCCGGAAACTTCCGGTTTCGGCCATTGTCACTGCGTCGATCAGCGCCTTCAAGCCCCCTGCGCTCTCTGCCACGTCGACAGACGCTTCCGCGCCCCCCATATCGGTTCGCACCCAGCCGGGATGCAGCGAGATGACGGCGATGCCATCGCGCTGGAAATCCTGCGCCAGCTTGACCGTCGCCATGTTGAGCGCCGCCTTCGAGCAGCGATAGGCGTAGTCGCCATCCTCGTCGTCGATCGTACCCTCCGCAAGCGACCCGGCGCGACTGCTGATATTGACCAGCACCTTTCGCCTGCCGGCAACGAGATTGGGCCACAGCGCCCGCGCCAGCAGCAAGGGGGCCAGCGCGTTGATGCGCATGACCTCCAGAAAATCCTCCGCTTCAAGCGAGGCGAGGCCTCCGGTATCGCCGCGAATGGCGGCATTGTTGATGACGATGTCGATCGGCTGGCCTTCCAGCCGCGCGCCAAGCGCGGCAATCGACCCCGCATCCGAAACGTCGAGTGTCTCCCCCGCCCCTTGCCGCAGGCAGGCGATGACGCGAAAGCCGGCCGCCGCATAGAGATCGGCAAACGCCCGGCCGAGGCCGCGCGAGGCGCCGGTGATCAGCACCGTGCCCATCTGTTTCTCAGCGGTGTTTGACGTCATACTTCTTCTCGATCAGGCTGATCAGGCTTGCCGCCGCCAACGTCAGCAGGATGTAGAGGATCGCTGCCGAATTGTAGGGCGCGAAGGGCAGGAAACTTGCCGACTGGAATTCGCGCATGCGCTGCGTGATATCGCGTATCGACAGGATCGACAGCAGCGAGGTGTCCTTCAGGATGGCGATCAGCTCGTTGCCGAGCGGTGGAATGACGATGCGGAAGGCCTGCGGAAGGATGACGAGCCGCGCCGTCTGCCAGCGATTGAGCCCGAGGCTTGCCGCCGCCTCGATCTGCCCGGCGGGAATGGCGTTGATGCCGGAGCGGAAGATTTCGGCAAGATAGGCGGAATAGGCAAGCGCCATGGCGACGATGCCGCGCATCAGGTTCGGCGGGTCGAAGACCCCGGCCGTCGCATCCTTGAGCGCCCCCGAGAGCGGCAGGCCGACATAGAGCACGATGACGAGCATCGGGATGCCGCGGATGGTATCGACGATGAATTCCGAGCCGACCGACAACGGATGACGGCGATGCAGGAAACCGCCGAAGGTGAGAATGCCGGTGACGATGGCAAGAACCGCAAAGGTGATGCCGGCCGCGCGGTCCCGGTCGTTCAGCGCGTCGACGTGCCAGAGGCGCGGCCAGTCGGCGGGCGCGAGGGCGGCCGGCAGCAATGCGCCGCTGACATCCTCCTTCTTGCCGACGGCTTCGATAGCCTGTTGCGGCGTGACGAAGGTGCGCACCGGCGTCTCGCTCGTCGGGCCGCCTTCATACTGGCCGAAGCGCACGGCGCTGATCAGGCTCGAGGGCGTGTTGGTCACGATGCCGACCTTGCCCTCCAGCGTGCCGGCCAGCACATAGCCGTCGCGCGGCTGCAGGAAGAACCAGGCCGACAACGCGGCAAGGACGATGGACATCGCCGCGAAGAGGACGAGGCTCCGGCGCGTATAGCGCAGCTTCAGCAGGCCGACCCAGACGAGGCCGAGAATGGCCGCGAGGATATAGGCGGCGATGGCCGCACGGATTGTCGTGGCAAGGCCCGAAGCGAAGGCGAGATGCGCGAAAAGCAGGACGAAGACGAGACCGGCGCCGTTGAGAAGGCCGGTGAGCCAGGAGCCGGCCCGGCGGGCCGGGCTTTCGGCCGGAACGGCCGCGCGGCTGCCGGCGAAGAGCAGGCCGAGGCCGGCAAGCTGCAGCACCACATAGGCCGGCCACAGCCAGGCCTCCACGCCGCGCACCATCAGGTCGGCGGCTTCCGTCAGCTGGCGCGGCGTGACACCCTTGACGACGAGATCGGACTTGAACGGATCGACGCCGTTCGCCACCACCGAAGCGATAAAGGGGTGGACCAGATCGCCGGCGAGGATGGCGGCCGTGGCGAGGAGGCCGGCAAGGCCCACGGCGATCGTCAGGCGAGGCCGCGCCGCCTTTGCCCGCGACAGGACGAGAACTGCAAAGCCGGCGGAGAAAGCGGCGACGAGCAGCAGGAAGCCTGGCACGAAGGCGCCCGCCCCCTGCTCGATGCCGAGAATGGCGCGCAGCGAGCGCTGGTAGTCGCCCGAAGAGGCGAACAGATAGACGATGAAAGGCAGCGCGGCGAGGATCACCAGGTTGCTGGGCCTCACGCTTGTAACAAACGACATTCCGGCCTCCGGCACCACTGAACCGTTCCGCTTCCCTGCGAGAAGCGGAGTTGCTCCATCTCCTGGACGAGCGGGAGCGCCAACAGCGCCCCCGACCCGTGTTTCTTACTTGAGACCCCAGTATTTGGCGACGAGCTGATCGAGCGTGCCGTCGTCCTTGATCGCCTTCAGGCCCTCGTTGAAGGCGGCGATGTTCTCGTCGCCCTTGCGGAAGACAAGGCCGAGCGGGTCGGATTCGAGATCCTTGATGGAAACGACCAGCTCGCCGGCGAATTCGCGCTCGTAGGCGGCGGCGTTTGCGCCGTTGATCACGACGCCATCGACGTCCTTGTTCTTGAGCGCGATGATGGCGGCGCTGAAGCTGTCATAGGCGGCGACGTTTTCCTTGCCGACGATGCCTTCGGCGACCTGCGCATCCGTCGTGTTCGCCTGGGCGGAAAGCTTGCGGCCCTCGGCCTTGAACGTATCAAGCGTGATGCTCTGGTCTTCGGCGCGCGTCAGCACGGCCTGGCTGTTGATGATATAGGGCTCGGAAAAATCCATCGCCTTCTTGCGCTCGTCGGTGATCGAGACCCCCGAGGCCACGAGATCGAAATTACCCTGGTCGAGTGCGACGAAGATGCCGTCCCAGCCGGTCGTCACGAATTCCGCCTGGCAGTTGATCTTGGCGCAGATCGCGTTGACCACATCGATGTCGAAACCGACGATCTGGCCGGTTGCCGGGTCGATGCTCTCCATCGGCGGCGACGTCGTGTCGGACCCGACCTTCAAAAGCTTGCCGCCGAGATCGGCCGCATGGACGCCACCGGCCGCAAGAACGGCAAGCGCAAGCGTTGCAACGAATTTCCTCATCTCTTCCTCCTCAACCATCGGCGCCGCCACTCCCGGCCGGCGCTCGACAAATCTCCACGGACCAGCGCCGAAAACCAACGCCCTTCTCCATCCCGCAATCACGGTAACAAGGAATAAAAACGTTTTCAAGAAAAAATAAAAACGTTTTTATTATGCCTCGCGCGATACGGAAGGCCACCATTTCGAATGCCAGAACCGGCAACGGGAGCAGGACTCAGAAGGAAAATTCGTGATGGGATCGGCCGGCTGGAGCGGGTAGCGGGAATCGAACCCGCGCGTTCAGCTTGGGAAGCTAGTGGGCTTGCCGAATGATCAAGAGCATGGCTGTAAAATCCGACATTGTGCTCGAACACAATATCAATGACTTAGCGGCCAATTGTAAAACTCAAACTTCTACCATTCGTTGAGCAGATCACGATTGTCACGATAAAACACTCTTATTCGTATTGAGCCTCCAGTATCGCCTATGCTACCTCGAAAACGAGATTTGCAGAGTTCAAGAGAAAAACATGACGATCTTCGTAACGGGCGGTGCGGGTTTCATTGGAAGCAATTTTGTACTGGACTGGGTGGGCGCGTCTGACGAGATCGTCGTCAATATCGACAAGCTGACCTATGCGGGCAATCCGGAAAATCTGAAGACGCTTGCGGGCACTGCGCGGCACATCTTCATGCAGGCCGATATCGGCGATAGCGCCGTCATCTCTGCATTGCTGGAAGAGCACGCGCCGCGGGCAATCATCCATCTTGCCGCCGAATCCCATGTCGATCGCTCGATCCATGGCCCGGCGGCCTTTATCGACACGAATATCGTCGGCACGTTTCGCCTGCTCGAGGCGGTGCGGACCTATTGGAACGAGCTTGCCGAAGACCGCAAACAGGACTTCCGCTTCCTGCATGTGTCGACCGACGAGGTGTACGGCTCGCTGGAGAAAGCGGATCGTCCTTTCGCGGAAACCAACC
>NZ_JBASBL010000004.1:0-372733 GCF_049651085.1 Shinella sp. | reverse complement strand
TGGCGCTCGCCCGCGCCCTCGTCAACCGCCCGCGCGTGCTCCTCCTCGACGAACCGCTCGGCGCGCTGGACCTGAAGCTGCGCGAGCAGATGCAGGAAGAATTGAAGTCGTTGCAGAAATCGCTCGGCATCACCTTCGTTTTCGTCACCCACGACCAGGGCGAGGCGCTGTCGATGGCCGACCGCATCGCGGTGTTCAGCGACGGCAAGATCCAGCAGCTCGGCACGCCGGAAGACGTCTACAAGCGGCCGAAGACCCGCTTCGTGGCAGACTTCGTCGGCTCTTCCAACGTGCTGCCGCCGGATTTCGTGGAAAGCCTCGGCTTCGGCAAGCACTATGCAAGCCTGCGGCCCGAGGACATCCGGCTCGGCGAGAACGGCACCGGCCGCAAGGAATTCTCCGGCAGCGTGGTGGCGACAAGCTTCCTCGGCGCGGCGAACCGCGTGACGGTCGAGGCGAACGGCGCCCGCGTCGCAGCCATGGTGCCGGCCTCCTCCAGCGTTCCGGCCGAGGGCGAGACGATCACCCTCTCCTTCCTGCCGCAGGACCTGCACACGATGGATGGCGCCCAATGAGCACCGTGGCCGACACCTCCATCCTGACGCGCCGGCAAGGCGCTTCCGCGCGCCTTTCGGATTTCTTCTGGCGCAACCCGGGGATCCTGCTGCTCCTGATGCTGACGCCGCCGCTGCTCTGGCTCGGCGTCATCTATCTCGGCTCGCTCTTTGCGCTCCTGCTGCAGAGCTTCTTCTCGATCGACGATTTTTCCGGGCTGATCAACTACGAGTTTACCTTCGCCACCTACAGGCAGCTGCTCATCCCGTCCAACTTCGACATCATCATCCGGACGGTCACCATGGCCGTGCTGGTGACGCTCGCCTCGGCGACCATCGCCTTCCCGATCGCCTACTACGCGGCGCGCTTTGCGAAGGGAAAATGGAAGGTCATCTTCTATCTCGGCGTCATGCTGCCGCTGTGGTCGAGCTATCTCGTCAAGATCTACGCCTGGAAGCTGATCCTCGCCAAGGAAGGCATCATCACCTGGGCGTTTGGCAAGCTGCACCTGCTCTGGCTGCTCGATGCCTGGCTTGCCCTTCCCGTCGTCGGCGGTTCGTCGCTGTCGATCAGCTATACGGGCACCTTCATCGTCTTCATCTATGTCTGGATGCCCTTCATGATCCTGCCCATCCAGGCATCGCTGGAGCGCGTGCCGGGCAATCTGATCGAGGCCTCCGCAGACCTTGGCGGCAATCCCGCCCAGACTTTCCGCCATGTGCTGTTCCCGCTGGCGCTTCCCGGCATCATCGCCGGCTCGATCTTCACCTTCTCGCTGACGCTGGGCGACTACATCATTCCGCAAATCATCGGTTCGTCGCGGCTCTTCATCGGCCAGGCGGTCTATGCCCAGCAGGGCACGGCCGGCAACATCCCGCTCGCCGCCGCCTTCTCCGTCGTGCCGATCGTCATCATGGGCCTCTATCTCTGGATGGCCAAACGGAAGGGGGCTTTCGATGCGCTCTGATAGAAACACATCCGCCCCGCTCGGCCTCAAGATTGCCGCCGGCGCCGGGCTTGCCTTCCTGCACCTGCCGATCCTGCTCATCTTCCTCTACGCCTTCACGACGGAGGAGAAGAGCTACCAGTTCCCGCCGCCGGGCTACACGCTGCAATGGCTGGCGGTTACCTGGAACCGGCCGGACGTCTGGGAAGCGATGGGGCTTTCTGTCCGCGTCGCCGCGATCTCGACGGCAGTCGCCCTCGTCCTCGGCACGCTCTGCGCAGCCGCCGTCAGCCGCACGCGGTTCTTCGGCCGGGAGGCGATCTCGCTGCTCGTCATCCTGCCCATCGCGCTGCCCGGCATCATCACCGGCATCGCGCTGCGCTCGGCCTTTTCCTTCGCGGAGATCCCCTTCTCCTTCTGGACGATCGTGCTCGGCCACGCGACCTTCTGCGTCGTGGTCGTCTACAACAACGCCGTCGCCCGCTTCCGCCGCATCTCGGGCTCGCTGATCGAGGCCTCGATGGACCTGGGCGCCGACAGCTTCCAGACCTTCCGCTACATCATCCTGCCGAATATCGGCACGGCGCTGCTGGCCGGCGGCATGCTCGCCTTCGCGCTCTCCTTCGACGAGGTGATCGTGACGACATTCACGGCCGGGCAGCAATCGACCCTGCCGATCTGGATGCTCGAGGAACTCGTGCGCCCCCGCCAGCGACCGGTGACGAACGTCGTCGCCATGGTGGTCGTGCTCGTCACCTTCCTGCCGATCCTCGGCGCCTACTACCTCACCCGCGACGGCGACCAGGTTGCCGGCGGCGGCAAATGAACCCCGACAGAACGACAAAAGGGAGAACATCGATGGACACCCAAATGCTGATCGGCTCTCGCTTCGAGGCCGGCACCGAGGCCGAAGAGCAAATCCTGAACCCGAAGACCGGCGGCAAGATCGTCGACCTGCCGGAAGCCTCCTACGCGCAGATCGACGCCGCCGTGGACGCCGCCGAAAAGGCCTTCGTCTCCTGGGCGACCACCACGCCCGCCGAGCGCTCCGGCTACCTGCTGAAGATCGCCGACGCCATCGAGAAGGATGCCGATGCCTTCGCCGCGCTGGAATCGCTGAACTGCGGCAAGCCGATCAACGCGGCGCGCAATGACGAACTGCCAGGCATCGTCGACTGCTGGCGCTTTTTCGCCGGCGCCATCCGCTCGCTGCATGCGCCCGTCGCCGCCGAATACCTGCCCGGCCTCACCTCCATGGTGCGCCGCGACCCGATCGGCATCGTCGGCTCCATCGCCCCGTGGAACTATCCGCTGATGATGATGGCCTGGAAACTCGCCCCGGCGATCGCCGGCGGCAACACCGTCGTCTTCAAACCCTCCGAACAGACGCCGCTGACGGCGCTGAAAATGGCCCGGCTCCTTGCCGACATCCTGCCGGAGGGCGTGGTCAACATCGTGCTCGGCCGCGGCGAGACCGTCGGCAATGCGCTGATCAACCATCCGAAGATCAACATGGTGTCGATCACCGGGGATGTGGCGACCGGCAAGAAGGTTCTGGTGGCCGCCGCCAAGACCGTCAAGCGCACCCATCTGGAACTCGGCGGCAAGGCCCCCGTCGTCGTCTTCGACGATGCCGACCTCGACGCCGTCGTCTCGGGCATCCGCGCCTTCGGCTATTACAATGCCGGGCAGGACTGCACGGCCGCCTGCCGCATCTACGCGCAGGACGGCATCTATGAAAAGCTCGTCGCCGACCTCTCGGCCGCCGTCTCGACCATCAAGTACAACGACCCGGACGATACGCTGAACGAAATCGGCCCGCTGATCTCCCGGCGCCAGCGCGACCGCGTGGCAAGCTTCGTCGAGCGCGCCGCCGAGGTGAAGCATATCGAAATCACCGCGGGCGGACGGGCCGGCAGCGACGAAGGCTATTTCTTCCAGCCGACGGTGGTGGCCGGCGCGACGCAGGACGACGAGATCGTGCGCCGCGAAGTCTTCGGCCCCGTCGTCTCCGTCACCCGCTTCTCCGACGCGGAGCAGGCGATCACCTGGGCGAACGACAGCGACTACGGCCTCGCCTCCTCCGTCTGGACCAAGGATATCGGCAAGGCGATGAAGGCGGCCGCCCGCCTGCAATATGGCTGCACCTGGGTCAACACCCACTTCATGCTGACCACCGAAATGCCGCATGGCGGCGTCAAGCAGTCCGGCTATGGCAAGGACATGTCTATCTACGCGCTGGAGGACTACACCGCCGTCCGGCACGTCATGATCAACCACGGCTGACCCACAGCCGTCGGCCGCTGCACAAGCGGCCGCTCTCCCGGGGTGTTCTCCGCACCCCGGGAGCTTGCATCAGGCGTCCTTTCCCTTGCGATCCGGGTGCCCTCACCCACACACCCTGTTGCAGCCTCGCAACAGGCATTAAAACTTGACCGCAAGAGTCATGTAATCTATTGCAGCGCGCATAATCTTGATGAAAACAGTCATGTTACAGACTGTCGCCAGAAAGTGAGCCGCATGCACAACCCTCTCCGCCCGACGCTTCGACTGGCACTTGCCGGCACCTCCCTCCTGACGCTCGCCACCCTGGCGCTGGCGCAGGACCAGGCAGCGACGACCACGGGCGGGGCGACCGTTCTGGAAGACGTCGTCGTCGACGGCGGCAGCGGCGGCGTCATCAATGCGGATGGCTATGTCGGCAAGAGCAGCGCGACGGGCGCGAAGATCGACACGCCCTTCATCCAGACGCCGCAGTCGATCTCCTCCGTCACCAAGCAGCAGCTTGAGGACCGCAACCCCCAGACCCTTCTCGAAACGCTCGCCTATACGCCCGGCACACGCGTCGGCGGCTACGGGTTCGACCCGCGCTTCGACAGCTTCACGGTGCGCGGCTTCGACGTCACCTATAACGGTGTCTTCCGCGACAACCTTCGCCAGCCCGGCGCCGGCTCCTCGCTGTTCAAGACCGAACCCTACGGCCTCGAGGGCGTCTCCATCCTGCGCGGCCCGTCCTCGGCTCTCTACGGCGCGTCCGGGGCCGGCGGCCTCTACAACCTCATCAGCAAGCGCCCGACGGAAGAGACCCTGCGCGAAGTGCAGGGCCAGTATGGCAGCCACAACCGCTACCAGGGCCAGTTCGATTTCTCCGGCCCGGTCAATGACGAGGATCCGTTCTACTATCGCCTGACAGGTCTGGCCCGCAGCGCCGACACCGAACAGCTGAGCGTGCCGGACGATCGCCTCTATCTCGCGCCTGCCTTCACCTGGAAGCCGGACGAGGACACGCGCCTGACCATTCTCGGCGAATATTCCCGCACCAAGACGGGCGGTACTGCCGCCTACTATTTCGACGGCGTCAATGTCACGGACTATTTCGCCGGCAACCCCGCCTACAACGACTCCATCCAGAACCAGGGCCGCATCGGCTACGAATTCGAGCATCGCCTGAACGAGACCTTCACCTTCCGCCAGAATACCCGTGCGTCCTGGGTGAACATCGACACCGACTGGACCTTCGCCTACGAGCCGAACGCCGTCGACCCGCTGCTGCTCGACAGCAGCGCAGGCACGTTCGAGGAATGGCTGAACACCTACACGGTCGACAACCAGCTGGAAGCCAAGTTCGATACCGGCGCACTGGAACACACGCTGCTTGCGGGCATCGACTTCACCAAGGTCCACTGGAAATCGCTCGACGGACGCGGCACCACCCCGCCGCTCGACACCCGCAATCCGACATTCGGCCGGCCGGTCGATCCGATCGCGCTCCAGACCAAGAGCGTGCAGGATCAGTTCATCACCGGCCTCTACCTGCAGGACCAGATCCGCTACGACGCGCTGACCTTCACGCTCGGCGGACGCTACGACTGGGTCTCGACGGATACGGACAATACCGATCTTGCCAGCGGCGCGCTCACCACGATCAGCCAGGACGACCGCGCCTTCTCCTGGCGCGCCGGCGTGACCTACGAGACCGAATGGGGCATCACGCCCTATGCCAGCTACTCGACCGCCTTCTCGCCGAATGCGGGCGTGAGCCTGGAGACCGGCAATCCCTTCAAGCCGACCGAGAGCGAACAGCAGGAAATCGGCGTGAAGTACCTGCTGCCGGACAGCAACACGCTTCTGACCGCCGCCCTCTTCAATGTCGACCAGTCGAACGGGCTCTATTACGAGGTCGTGAGCCTGCCCTCCGGCCCGGCGAACATCCAGGTGCAGCGCGGCGAGCTGCGCTCACGCGGCCTCGAGCTCGAAGCCTCCACGAGCCTCGAAAACGGCCTCTCGCTGATCGCGTCCTATACCTATACGCAGGCGAAGATCATCGAGGGGCCGGCCGCCACCCTTGGCCACGACGTTTCCTCCGTGCCGCGCCATATGGCCTCGCTCTGGGCGCACTACCGCATGCCCGAGGACGGCGCGCTCGCCGGTCTCGGCTTCGGTGCGGGCGTGCGCTTCACCGGCTCCAGCTATGGCAGCGACGAGAACATCACGAAGAACAGTTCACGCGCCTTCGTCGATGCCTCCATCGACTACGATTTCAGCGCCATCAGCAAGGATTTCGAGGGGCTGAAGCTACAGGTCAATGCGACCAACCTCTTCAACCGGCGCGATCCCGTCTGCTCGGCCGGCTTCTGCTATCGCGACCAGGGCCGCACGGTCATCGGCAGCTTGAAATACTCATGGTAAGCCATTGAACGCCTTTCCCTCCCAGGACAGCGAGACTGCTTTCAGGCCCAGCCTGAAGGCGGTCTTTTCCGGTGAGCATGCATGGTGCGGCGAGAAGATCATGCTCTCGGCGGATCTCGACGGCGCCATGCCGCTCTGCGACTTTCTGGCAGGAAGCGCCTTTGCCGAAACCCTCGACCGCTATGCCGCCAGCCACGGCAAGGCGGACCGCCGGGCGGCGGCTTCCTTCTGGTCGCTCTACTATTTCTCGGCGCTGACCATTCCCTATGTCGTCGCGCGCCGGGCGGAAATCACCCTGCCCGTCGCCTTCGAGGAGATGACCATCGCCATTGGCGAGGATGGCCTGCCGCGCGCCTTCGGCCTGCCGCATGAGGGCGACTGGAGCGGTGGCGAAAACCTCGTCGATTTCGTCACGCCGCTGGTCGATTGCCATCTGTCGCGCGTCGTCGCGCTGCTCAAGGAAAAATCCGGCATCGCGCCGAAACTTGCCTGGAACAACGCGGCCGTCTACATCGACTATGCCTTCAACACGACGGACCGCTCGTCCAGCGAAGGCAGTGACTATTGGCCGTCCCGCCCGCTGTTCGATTGCCCGCTTCTGGCCGATGGCAACAGGAACCCATTCCACGGCTGCCTGCGCCATGAACTGGAGGCAGGCATCACCCACTGTCGCCGCAAGGTCTGCTGCCTGCGCTACATGCTGCCGGGCATTCCAGGCTGCGGCGAACTCTGCGCCCTGCCGGAACTGAGAAAACAATGACACGCCTCCTCGCTTTCCTCGCCGCCACCTTCCTGCTTCTGGCAAGCCTGCCGGCGCACGCCGAGGTGCAGTATCCGCTGACCGTGACGGACGCGCTCGGCCGCAAGGTCACCATTGCCGCCGAACCGAAGGCGATCCTGCTCGGCAGCGGCTTCAACCTCGTGGCGATCTCGCTCATCCATCCCGATCCAGTGAGCATCCTTTCCGGCTGGGCGAGCGACATGAAGGGCGACAACCCGGAAATCTTCGCCCGTTTCAAGAAGAAATTCCCGAAGATCGAGGCGGTGCCGATCATCGGCGACGGCATCACCGTATCCTTCGAGGCCGCGCTATCGCTTGATGCGGACCTTGCGATCCTCGCCAACTGGCAGGCGGAAACGGAACTCGGCAAGCAGGCCATCAGCTATCTGGAGCAGACCGGCGTGCCGGTCGTGGTGGTCGATTTCAACAGCGACGCGCTCGCCAACACCGCGGGCAACATGCGCCTGCTCGGCCAGGTGCTGAACCGCGAGGATCAGGCGAACGCCTTCGCCGACTTCTACGAGGCGCGCGTCAAGCGCATCCGCGACCGGGTGGCAGATCATCCCGAACCCGGCCCGAGCGTGCTGATGGACGCCTTCCCCAATCCGGAAAAGTGCTGCTATGCCTATGGCACCGGGGGCCTTGGCGCCTTTATCGCCATCACCGGCAGCCGCAACATCGCCGAAAGCCTGCCGCCGCAGGGCGGCCTCGTCAATTCGGAATTCATCGTCGCGGCAAACCCGGACGTCTATATTGCGACCGCCTCGCCGGGCGGCACCTACAGCACCTTCTCCATCGGACCCGGCGTTGATCCCGACGAAGCGCGCAGGACGCTGGGGCGGGCTGTCGCCGATCCGGTTCTGTCGAACCTCAAGGCGGTGAAGTCCGGGCGCGTCTACGGCCTGTGGAACTTCTTCAACGCGGTGCCGCTCAACATCCTCGCCGCCGAAGCCTTCGCCCAGTGGTTGCGTCCCGACATCTTTTCCGACATCGACGCCGATGCGACGCTGCGCGAAATCAACGAGCGCTTCGCCGCCGTTCCCTTCGACGGCGCCTACTGGATCAACCTCAAGGTAAATTGAACCGGTTTGCCCTTCCGGCTACCCGCCACGCAGGCTATACCACGCCCAGGAGGACATGAATGATCTGGGCATTTGCAGTCGCGGCGGCGACCATACTTTATCTCGCATTGCGCTTCCGGCGCTTTCAAAGCTGGGTTGAACCCGTCCTCACCATCGTGGTCGCATTCGGACTGACCGCCGCACTTCTCATCTGGTTCGTCGAAGAGCGCGCGCCGTCCCGCGAAAGTACGGCGACGACGACGGAGGACACAACCCCGGCGCTCACCGCCGACACGGCCGAACTGTCCGGGATGCAGGCCAGCGCCGGCCAGACAAGGACGAGCTACCGCGTCACCGGCAACATCGCCAACAAGGGCGACGCGCCCATGCAGTCCTTCCGCCTCGACGTGGTGCTGTCCGACTGTCCGAACGGCACCTGCCGCGAGGTCGGCCGCGACAGTGCGCTGATCGTGCTGCGCGTCCTGCCGGGCGAAAGCCAGCCCTTCAGCACCTTCGCCGTCTTCCCCGGCAGCGACCTCACCCCGGTCACGACGCCGCAATGGGATTTCGGCGTGCGCGATGTGCAGGCCGTGAGGCGCTGAAATCAGAAGTAGATCCTGAACTTCTCCCGCACCGCCTGGTCCGTCGCAAAATCGAAGAGCGGGCCACCGGCTTCCGCCAGAATGCGGTTCTTGCGTTCGATCGCCTTCTGGATCAGGTCCGGCCTGCCGATCTCGGCCCATTCCTTCGGGCTCGTGCGGTCGGCGACGGCCGGGTAGACATATTCCGTCTGCATCAGCGACAGGGTCTGCGGATCGCCGAGATAGTGGCCGGGGCCTTCGAGGCAGACGGAGCGCATGGTTTCCAGCGACACCGAATCCTCCGTCACGTCGATGCCGCGCACGCAGCGCTGCACCTGGCCGAGAAGATCGTCGCCGAGCACGAGGCTTTCCAGGCAGAAGCCGAGCAGCGAGGCATGCATGCCGACCGCCTCATAGACCATGTTGAGGCCGGATAGGCCGGCCATGACGTTCGAGATCGCCTGTTCCCAGCCGGCCTGCATGTCGGGCAGCTTGGCGTCCGCGATACCGGCGGCCGCCCCGCCCGGAAGGCCGTAGAACTGGTGCATCTGCGCGCAGCCCGCCGTCAGCAGGGCCTGTTCGCCCGAACCGCCGGACATGGCGCCGGTGCGAAGGTCGGACACGAAGGGCCAGGTGCCGAAGATCGCCGGATGGCCGGGGGCCATGGCATTGACATAGACGACGCCCGCAAGGCATTCGGCGACGGCCTGCACGATCGCGGTGGCGAGCGGCGCGGGCGCGGTCGCCCCCGCCTGCCCCGCCGAAAGCAGGAGTATCGGCATGCCGGCCCGGATGCAGGCCTCCATGGTGATGCAGCTTTCCTCGGCAAACTTCATCGGCGGCACGACGAAGCAGTTGGAATTCGACACGAAGGGCCGCGCCCGCCACTTGTCCTCGCCGCCCGCCATCATGTGGATGAGGTCGAAGCAACCCTCGACGTGCGAGGGATCGGAGAAGCTGGTGCCGACATGCTTGGTGGTGCCCGCACAGCAGCCGTAGAGCGTGTTGATATCCATCAGGAAATTGTCGGCAACGTCACGGCAGACCATCGCCCGCTGGAAGAAATGCACATTGTCGAGGTGATGGACGAGCTGGGCGGCGTTGAAGAGATCCTTCGCCGTAGATTCGCGATACTCGCGCTTCTCAACATCGACAACATGCACTGCCGCGCCGGCCGTGCCGTAATAGACGCGGGTGCCGGACAGTTCGAGGTCGTATTTCGGATCGCGGCCATGGAGCGTGATGTCGCGCGCGGCGAGCGCCAGCATGTCCTCCACCAGCGCGCGCGGGAAGCGCAGGCGCCCGTCCTCGCCAAGGATCGCGCCCGCACCGGTCATGATCTCGATACCGGATTTCGGCGCATTGGCCAGGCCGATATTTTCCAGCGCATCCAGCGCCGCCTCATGGATGCGGCGAACGCCCGCCTCCGTCAGCGGCTTGTACTGGCCGCCGGGCAGGCCAGGGCGTATGGGACGGACATTTTCTGCCAGCGGCGCGGCGCGCATGGCGACGCGGGCGGCACGCCCCCCGGCGCGGCGGGACGTATGGGGTGATTCAGCAATGCTCATTCCATTCCCTCCCGTTCGTCCGCCGCGCACCGGTTGCGTCAGGGACGGCTGATTTCGTCCAGATACCAGTCGATGTAGCGGAGTTCGTTGTGCTCCATGGGCGCGATGGGGCCGGGCACGAAATAGTGCGAACGAACGCCCCGCGCGGTATGCTCGATGATCGTCTTGTCTTCGGCGGTCGTGACCTTCCAGAGCCATGTGAGCTTGTCGAGGTCGTAGTCCCTGCCCTCCTCGGCCTTGCCGTCGACGAGCCAGATCAGCTCCATCTCGCAGGTCTCCGCCGTCTTCGGAATGAAGCGATAGATCATGCCGTGGTCGGGATAGCAGACAAGGAAGGTCGTGCCGCCGAGATGGATGGAGGTCACACCGCCGTCGAAATCGGTAAAGCGCCCCATCAGCGGCGCGACCGCCGTGCCGTCCTCGCTGCCGCTCTGCACGCCTTCGTAGAGCGCATAGCGGAAGGCATGGATCGCCTCGCGGCCTTCGCGCGACATCTGCCAGTGATTGCCCGAACCGATGTCGATGCCGAGCGCGCAGGTGCGCGCTTCCATCGCCTCGTTCAGCGCCTCGATCATGTGCAAGGGCTGTTCCAGGGCGTGGGTCTGCGAATATTCCGGGTGCGCGGGCCCGCAGTGGTAGCATTCCACATAGTTTTCGACGGCAAGCTTCCAGTTGGCCGAAACCGGATAGGTTTCCCGGTGGGCGACCTTTGCCTGCGCCCAGCCATATTGGCCGCAGGTCGCATGCAGCAGGTTCTCCACCCCGGAAAAATCGAGGGGCTGCTCTGCGAAGGAGATGAAGATCAGCCCTTCGGCGACCCGCACATGCAGGGTCTTCAGCCCGTGATCCTCGCGCTTGAAATCCTTCGGCATGAGGCGAGCGGCCCTGAGGCTCCCGTCATTGCCGTAGGTCCAGGCATGATAGGGGCAGACGAAGACGCGGGCATTGCCCTTCTGCTTGGTGCAGACTTCCGCACCGCGATGGCGGCAGACATTGAGCATCGCATGGATCGACCCATCGGTCGCACGGGTGACGATCACCTGCTCGGTGTCGATGCGGAAGACCTCGAAATCGTTCGCGTTCGGGATGACGCTCTCATGGGCAATGCAGTGCCAGTGACGGCGGAACACCCGTTCGATATCGCGCCGGTAGATCGCCTCGTCATGATAGAACGCACGCGCGAGGCCATGGCCCGGCCGGTGTTCGGCAACGAGACGATCGATCGGATCGGCATCGGGAGACCTGTTGGTGTTGTCGGGGTGAAGCATGCCATTCTCACAGGAAGATCGATACCGGTGCGCCTCGACCGGCAAGGGCATTTCAATAGGTGCGCGCCTCAGGCGCGCACTCTCTCCGCCTTCGGATCGTACATGGGCGCGAGCGAGGCTTCCGCCTTCACCCTGACGCCGGCAATCTCGACCTCGTAGTTCGAGGCCAGCACATCCGCCTCGCTTTCGCCCTGGCAGGGCACGTAGCCCATGCCGATCGCGCCGCCGAGATGGTGCCCGTAGTTGCCCGAGGTGATGGTCGAGACGATTTTCCCGTCGCGCACCAGCGCCTCGTTGTGGAAGAGCAGCGGCTCGGGGTCGGTGAGCCTGAACTGCACCATGCGGCGCTTCAGGCCCTCCTCCTGCCTGCGCAGCACCGCATCGCGGCCGATGAACTCGCCCTTCCCGGTGCGCACGGCAAAGCCGAGGCCGGCTTCCAGCACATGATCCTCGTCCGTTATGTCATGGCCGAAATGGCGGAAGGCCTTTTCGATGCGGCAGCTGTCGAGCGTGTGCAGGCCGCAGAGTTTGAGGCCGACATCGGCCCCCGCTTCCTCCAGCGCCTCGAAGACATGCGCCGTCTGGTCGGTGGAGACGTATAGCTCCCAGCCGAGTTCGCCGACATAGGTGACGCGGTGGGCGCGGGCGAGGCCCATGCCGATCTCGATCTCCCGCGCCGTTGCGAATGGATGCTTGGCGTTGGAAAAATCGTTCGGGCTGACCTTCTGCATCAGGTCGCGCGCTTTCGGCCCCATGACGCAGAGCACGCTTTCGGCAGCCGTGACATCGGTGATGACGACGAACTCGTCGTTCAAGTGCTTGCGCAGCCAGGCAAGGTCGCGCTGAAGCGTCGCGCCGGGCACGACGAGGAAGAAGGCGGTCTCCGACAGGCGCGTCACCGTCAGGTCGCTCTCGATACCGCCGCGCGCGTTGAGCATCTGCGTGTAGACGATCCTGCCGGGGGCGACGTCCATCTGGTTGGCGCAGAGCCTTTGCAGGAAGGCAAGCGCATCGCGCCCCTCCACGCGGATCTTGCCGAAGGAGGTCATGTCGAAGAGGCCGACGCCATTGCGCACGGCAAGATGTTCCTCCCGCTGGTTCTCGAACCAGTTCTGCCGCTTCCACGAATAGCGGTATTCCCGCTCCTGCCCCTCTTTCGCGAACCAGTTGGCGCGCTCCCAGCCGGCGACTTCGCCGAAGACGGCGCCGCGGGCCTTCAGGTGCTCGTGCAGCGGCGAACGACGCACGCCGCGGGCCGTCGCCATCTGGCGATAGGGGAAATGGTCGGCATAGAGCAGGCCCAGCGTCTCGGAAACGCGATCCTTGAGATAGGCGCGATTCTTCTGGAACGGCTGGGCGCGGCGGATATCGACCTCCCAGAGATCGAACGGCGCTTCGCCGTCGTTCATCCATTGGGCAAGCGCCATGCCGGCACCGCCGGAGGAGACGATGCCGATGGAATTGTAGCCGGCGGCGACCCAGTAGCCCTTCAGTTGCGGGGCCTCGCCGAGATAGTAGCGATCATCCGGCGTGAAGCTTTCCGGGCCGTTGAAGAAGGTGTGGATGCCCGCCGTTTCCAGCATCGGCATGCGGTTGATCGCATTTTCGAGGATCGGCTGGAAGTGGTCGAAATCCTCCGGCAACTGGTCGAAGCAGAAGTCTTCCGAAATGCCGTCCATGCCCCAGGGCTTGGCCTTCAGCTCGAAGGCGCCGATCAGCATCTTGCCGGCATCCTCCTTGTAATAAGTGCATTCGTCCGGCACGCGCAGGACCGGCAGGCGCGTGAGGTTCGGGATCGGCTCGGTGACGATGTAGAAATGCTCGCAGGCATGCAGCGGCAGCGTGACGCCGGACATGTCGGCGAGCGTGCGGCCCCACATGCCGGCGGCATTGACGACATTCTCCGTCTCGATGGTGAAGGTCTCGCCGTTCTGCTCGCAGGCAACGCCCGTCACCCGGCCGTCCTTCGTCAGCACCGACGTCACCTTGACGTTCTCGATGACCGTCGCACCGTTCTGCCGCGCGCCTTTTGCCAAGGCCATCGCGATGTTGGCCGGGTCGCACTGGCCATCGAGCGGCAGGTGCACGGCGGCCTTCACATCCGCCGTGTTGAGGTGCGGATACATCGCCTTCACCTCGTCGACGGAGATTTCCCGCACGTCGATGTCGAAGGCACGCGCGAGCGATGCCTGGCGGTAGATCTCCTCCTTGCGCTCATCCGTCAGCGCCACGGTCATCGAGCCACACTGGCGCATACCGGTGCCGATGCCTGTCTCGGCCTCGAGCTTGACGTAAAGGTCAGCGGAATATTTGGCGAGGCGCGTCATGTTCTGCGAGGCGCGCAGCTGGCCGATCAGGCCGGCGGCATGCCAGGTGGTGCCTGACGTGAGCTGTTTGCGCTCCAGCAGCACCACGTCCGTCCAGCCGAGTTTCGCCAGGTGATAGGCGACCGAGCAGCCGGAGACGCCGCCGCCGATGATGACGGCTCTCGCCTTTTGGGGAACGGGCTTCGTCATGCGCGCAGTCTTTCATTGTTGGGATCGAAGAGCGGGCCGTCGGGCTGGACGGTCGCCTTGAAACGGTCGCCGTAGATTTCGACCTCGATCTGCGTGCCCGGCACGGCAAGGTCGGCGCGCAGCATGCCGAGCGCGATGGATTTGCCGGTGCGGTAGCCCCAGTTGCCGGAGGTCGTCTCGCCGACAACCTTGCCGCCATGCCAGAGCGTCGACATGTAGGGCGCATCGCAATCGCCGGCCTCCACCGTCAGCAGCACGAAGCGCTTCGAGACGCCTTGCTGCTTTTCGCGCTCCAGTGCCGCCTTGCCCTTGAAGTCGGGCTTGGCCCAGTCGACGAAGCGGTCGAGGCCGCCTTGCAGGATCGTGTAATCGGTCGAAAGGTCGCCCTTCCAGGCGCGGTAGCCCTTCTCGATGCGCAGGCTGTCGAGCGCCTCCATGCCGAAGGGTTTCAGGCCGTGCTTCTGGCCGGCATCCCAGACAGCATCGAAGATCGCGGCGGTATCCTCGACCTTGCTGTGGATTTCCCAGCCGAGTTCGCCGGCGAAGGAAACGCGCACCAGCTGGCACCAGTGGTCGGCGATCCGGCAGCTCTGGTGCGTCAGCCAGCCCTTGGAAAGGTCGGCATCCGAGACTTCCGCGAGGATCGCACGGGAATTGGGGCCGGACAGGATCTGGCAGGAGAAGTTCTCCGTGACGTCATCGATGGTGAAGGCGGCATCCTTCGGCAGGTGCTTCTGCAGCCATTCGAAATCGTGCCACTGGGCGGTCGCGGCGGTGATGAGGAAGAAGAAGTCCTCGTCCAGCATCATGACCGACATTTCCGTGACGATGCGGCCCTTGTCGTCGGAGAAATAGGCAAGGCCGATGCGGCCGGGCTTCGGCAGCTTGCCGGTGGTCAGGGTGGAGAGCCACGCCGTCGCCCCTTCTCCCCTGACGCGGAAGCGCGAGAAGCCGGGAAGGTCGAGGATGCCGGCGGCTTCAGCGACGGCGCGGCATTCTTCCTCGATGCGCGGCCGCCATGGCCCTTCGCGGTTCCAGGTTTGGGTGGACGCTTCAGACGTGTCGTCGCCGGGCCGGGCATACCAGTTGGCGCGCTCCCAGCCGTTGAAGGGCTTGAACTGGCCGCCGAGCGCCTTGATGCGGTCGTGGATCGGCGAGAGCTTCATGTCCCGCCCGGCCGGCCAGGCGTGCTTCGGGAAATGCATGGCATATTCGTGGCCGTAGATTTCCATGCCCTTGGCGACGCAATAATCCGTGTCGGCGGCGAAGGACGTGTAGCGGCGCGGATCGCAGGACCACATGTCCCATTCCGTCTCGCCCTCCGTCACCCACTCTGCCAGAACCTTGCCGGCACCGCCGGCCTGGCAGATGCCGAAGGTGAAGACGCAGGCCTCATAGGCGTTCGGCACGCCGGGCATGGGGCCGAGCAGCGGATTGCCGTCCGGCGCATAGGGGATCGGCCCGTTGATCATGCGCGACAGGCCGGCCGTGCCGAGGATCGGCACGCGCTCGACGGCGTCGTTGAGATACCATTCGAGCCGGTCCAGATCGTCAGGGAAGAGCTGGAACGAAAAGTCGTCCGGCATCGGATCGTCCGGCGTCACCCAATGCGCCTTGCAGTTGCGTTCATAGGGGCCGAGATTCATGCCCGTCTTTTCCTGACGGAGATAGTAGGAGCTGTCGACGTCGCGCAGCAGCGGCAGCTTGTGTCCGGCTTCCCTCGACCAGGCGGCAAGTTCCGGGATTTCCTCGAACAGCATATATTGATGGCTCATCACCATCATCGGCACGTCGCGGCCGAACCATTTGCCGACCTCGCGGGCATAGTAGCCGGCGGCATTGACGACCTTCTCGCAGCGGATTTCGCCCTGCGGCGTGGAGATCACCCATTCCTCGCCCTCACGGCGCGCGCCGGTTGCCGGACAGAAGCGGAAGATCTTCGCGCCCATGTCGCGGGCACCCTTGGCGAGCGCCTGCGTCAGCTGCGCCGGATCGATGTCGCCGTCATTGGGGTCGTAGAGCGCGCCGGTGAGGTCATGCGTTTCGAGGAAGGGATATTTGCCGCGAATCTCGTCGGGCGAGAGAATGTCAAGATCCATGCCCTGATAGCGGCCCATGCCGACGACGCGCTTGAATTCCTGCAAGCGCTCCTTCGAATGGCCGAGGCGGATGGAGCCGGTGACGTGGTAGTTCATCGGATAGTCGACCAGCACGCCAAGCTCGCGGTAGAGCGAGGCAGAATAGCGCTGCATGTTCATGATCGACCAGGAGGAGGAGAAGGTCGGCACGTTGCCGGCCGCATGCCAGGTAGAGCCGGCGGTCAGCTCGTTCTTCTCCAGAAGCACGCAATCCGTCCATCCGGCCTTCGCCAGATGATAGAGCGCAGACGCACCCACGGCGCCTCCGCCGATAATGACGACACGGGCATGGCTTGGCAGTGCGGACATTCTCGTTCCCCTTCTTTGACCCGGATTTGTGGCAACCAAAGCGCCGGGCGGCAAGCGGGCGGAATTCGCTTTATTAATCGATAATCTCGATTACAGTGCCGTCAAACATTGGAAAAATACGGCGCGTTCATGCAAATTGTCCTGATTGAGACATTCCTGGACCTGATGGAAACCCGCAACTTCAACCGCACGGCGGAGCGGCTGAACATCACGCAGTCGACGGTCACCCACCGCATCAAGGCGCTGGAGGCGATGTTCGCCCGCAAACTGTTCGCCCGCAACAAGGGCGGAACCCAGCCGACCGCCGCGGGCCTGCGTTTTCTCGATCATGCAAAGGCCCTGCAACATCAATGGCATGAGGCCTCGCGCGCGGTGGAGACGGCAGGCGCCTACGAGCGCTCCATGCGCATCGGCCTGCAACACGACCTTGCCGCCCACTATGCCGGCGACTGGCTGGCGGCGGTTCGCAAGGAACTGCCGGCCACCTCGATCTATCTGGAGGTCGACTATTCCAACCAGATGAACCGCGACCTCGGCGCGGGCGAACTCGACCTCGCCATCCTCTTCACGCCGCATTACCTGCCGGATCTCCACTACGAGCGGATCGGGGACGTGATCTACGAGATGGTGAGCAGCAGGGTGACGCGCATCGAGGATGTGAGGCCGCAGGACTATATCCAGGCGGTCTATTCGCCCGCCTTCGACCGGCTGCACCGGCAGGCCCATCCGGAGCTTTCGACCGCGCCGATCGCCAGCGGCGAGACGACCGCCATCCTGGCGCTGATGCAAAAGCTCGGCGGCTCGGCCTTCGTGCCCGCGGAGGACGCCAGACGCCTGCTGAGAAGCGGCGCGGCGAGCCGGGTTGCGGGCGCCGAACCGATCGCACAGGCCGTCTATGCCGCCGTCAACGTGCGCACCCGCCATGCACACCAGCATCGCCGGATCATCACCATCCTTCAGTCGCTGCTGGCCGCATGAACCATTGAAACGGGCGGGGGCGATGCCCTATTAACGGCAAACCCGATTCCGACGAAGGAGACGTCCATGGCCGCCCGCGACCGCTATTCGCGCAAACTCGAATGCGCCATGTGCGGCAATTCCGGCTATGCCGAAGTCTCGGAAGACGACATGCCGACCCGCAAGACCCCCGATTTCACGGTGGATTCGCTGCCGCACGGCTTCCTGACCGAGCGCCCGTCGAAATATCCCGACAAGCACATGATCCGCTGCCGCTGCGGCCATATCTTCAAGTTCCAGCAAAAAACGGTCTATGCCGAAGGCGGCGAGCCGCGGCGCTAGTCCCTACCCGCGCCCGACGAGGGGCATCGCCGTTGCCATCACCGTCATGGTCAGCACGTTGGCATCAAGCGGCAGGCTCGCCATGTAGATCACCGCATCGGCGACATGCTTGACCGACATCGTGGGTTCGGGCGCGATTTCTCCGTTGGCCTGCAACACGCCCGTGCTCATCCTCGATGTCATGTCCGTTGCGGCATTGCCGATATCGATCTGGCCGCAGGCAATGTCGTATTTGCGCCCGTCAAGCGCGGTGGACTTGGTCAGGCCGGTAATGGCGTGCTTCGTCGCCGTATAGGGCGCCGAGTTCGGCCGGGGCGTGGTGGCGGAAATCGAGCCGTTGTTGATGATGCGTCCGCCCCGCGGGCTCTGATCCTTCATGATCCTGAAGGCCTGCTGGGTGCAGAGGAACGACCCCGTGATATTCGCCGCAAGGATGTTGGACCATTCCTCGAAGGGAATATCCTCCAGAAGCGCGGGCGAGACATTGGAGCCGGCATTGTTGACAAGCAGGTCGAGCCGGCCGAATTCCTGCTTCACTTCTGCAAAGACCGCCGCCACCTGCAACGGATCGCCGACATCGCAGGCGATGCCCCGGACGCGGTTGCCCGTCTCGGCGGAAACCGCCGCCGCCGCCGCTTCCAGAACGGCAAGCCGCCGTCCGGTAATGACGACCGCATAGCCCTCGGCGCTGAGGCCCCGCGCGACCGCAAGCCCCACGCCCGTGCCGCCGCCCGTTACCAGTGCGATCTTGCCCTCGCCCGTCCTGCCCCAGTCCGCCATGTCAATCCTCCGCCGGAATCGTCGCTGCGCCAAGGCGCAGACAGGACGTAACGCGAAGAGCCGCGAAAGTCATCCGCGGAACAAGCCGGCCGTCTCGAATCCGGAGCAGTCGGTCCGATGGAGCAAGAATTGTCAGGAGTGCAGACGAATGCGTTCGCGACGTTCGCGCAATGCTGCAAGTTCCAGAACGATATGAATTTTGCGTGCTTCATCCATCGCCGCGGCGATGGTTTCGGTGATGACGCGAAGGCTGTCTTCGGACACCAGCGGCGATGGTCCGCGGCACTCCGCGGCATGCAGTTTGCAAAGCGTGCTGGCCAGCAGCCGCGCATAGTCTTCCGGTTTGCGACCCATATTCCCCACCTTTTTTGCTTATAGCCACATAAAACCACACGATGCGGCATAAAGCCACACCTTTATCACATGCTAATGGAAAAAATTACGGGCAAACCCGCCGGCCCTTTCGGGGGTGAGATGCTGCAAATCGAGACTGTTCGGGAATGAAGCAGGCGGCGCATGCGCCCTGTGTCAGCCTGTGGCAGGAAACACGATCTCTGCCTGAAATCCATCAACATGCCCCGGAACGGGCGATGTCAGGACAAGGTTTGCCCGCATCTGCGCAAGCAGGCGTTCGGCGATGGAAAGCCCGAGGCCAGAGCCGGGAGCCAGGGTTTTGCCGCGGGAAAAGCGTTTTCGCAGGGAGACCAGCTCCAGCTCGGACAGGCGGGGGGCGCCGTTGGAAATGCACACATTGCCCGTTTCGGAAACGAAAATGTCGACCGGTTCGCCAACCCGTCCGTGCAGAAGAGCGTTTTCGACGAGGTTTCGCAACACGATGGCAAAGGCATCCGCCGCGCCCTCGCGCAGCACCGCCCCCGCAGGATCGATCTGCAAGCGGATGCGCGCCGCATCTTCTGAAGCGCGCTGGAAATCCGTGACCACGACGCGGACCACATCGGCCACGTCGAAGGTGCTTTGCGACACGCCGATCCCCGCCTCGGCGCGGGCGAGTTGGAGAAGCTTTTCCGTAAGGCGGGTCAGTTTTTGCAGCGAGGCTTCGATCTGCCGGGCGCGCGCACGCGTCGGAGCTTCCCGCAGCTCGGAAAGAAGCAGCTGGGTCTGCGCCAATGCGCCGGCGATGGGCGTACGCAGTTCGTGCGCGCTGTTGGCGGTGAATTCCCGCTCGGCGGCCAGCACGGCGCGCAGGCGCACCAGCAGAAGATTGACCGAGCGCAGGATCGGCTTCAGCTCCAGAGGCAGATCCGCCGCCGCGATGGAGGCGAGATTGCCGCCATCCTTCTCGCCGATGGCCGCGCGAAGGGTTTCCACCGGCGACAGCACGCGCCGCACGATAAACCAAACAGCCGCGATGGTAACGGGAACGATGAGCAGCACCGGCAGCAGCAGGGCGAACGCGCCCTCCATCATCGCCTCGCGCCGCTCCGCCGCGGAATCCTTGACCTGCACGAAAATCGTGCCGTCCGGCGCGGCGGTCGTGTAGATCCGCCCGGTATCGCTCTGCCAGAATCCGACCGTCAGCGGCGCGTCGAAAGCTTGGGCCGCCGCACTGTGCGAGTGCAGCAGCACGCGGCCCGTCGTGTCGCGCACCTGGTAGGTCAGGTATTCTTCCTCCGAAGGCGCGCGCATGGCCTCGACACGGTGCGGCTTGGTCAGGTCGCCATGCCGCAAGAGATCATCGGCAACGAGCGGCATCAGGCGCTCGGCCGTCTCCTGCAGGGCGCTGTCGAATATCTCGCCGAACTCGTCATGCATGACCAGTGCGCCGAATCCGACCGCCACGAGCCACAGCAGGGTGACGGTCGCCGTGATCCACAGCATGAGTTGCCCGGCAAGGCTGCGCAGACCGCTCATCGGCCCAGCCTGTAGCCAATGCCGCGCAGCGTCTCGACGCAGTCCCGGCCAAGCTTCTTGCGCAGCCGGCTGACATAGACCTCCACCGTGTTGCTCTCGATTTCCGAGCCGAAGGCGTAGAGCGCTTCCTCGATCTGGCTTTTGGAGACGATGGCGTCGGGCCGGGCGGCAAGCCGAGCCAGCACCGCCCATTCGCGGCTGGAGAGGTCGACGGGCTCTCCCTCGCGCAACACCCGGCGGTCGGCAAGCTGGATCGTCAGCGGCCCGGCCTCCAGCACCGGAAGCGCCGCGCCCGCATAACGCCGGGCGACGGCCAGCATGCGCGCGCCGAGTTCGCCGAGGTTGAACGGCTTGACGAGATAGTCGTCCGCCCCGCTGTTCAGCCCCTCGATGCGGTCGGAAATCTGGTCATGCGCGGTCAGGATGATGATCGGCGTCACCGCGCCGGCGCGGCGCAGGTCCGTCAGCAGCGACAGCCCGCTGCCGTCCGGCAGGCGCAGGTCGAGCAGGATGAGATCGTAGTCCACCGTGCCGGCCGCACTGCGGCCATCGTCCAGCATCTGCATCCAGTCGACGGCGTGGCCGAGCCCGGCGACGAAATCGCGCACCGCCTCGCCCAGAACGGCATCGTCCTCGATCAGCAGAACTCTCAAGCGCCCGGCTCTCCCCACAACAGCGGCATGAAGGCCGCCTTCCGATCCCGGACAATACATCCGGGCGATCCCTGTTGCCACCGCCCTTCCCGCTCAGGACGTCGCCCCGAGCCGACAGGCCGAAACCAGATCGAGCGCCGGATCGCGCACTTTCGTTTCCACCCGCATCATGCCGAGAACGGTATGGAACAGATTGTCATGCGACTGCCGCTGCTTCGTCTCTGCGTCGAGGCAGGAAGCCGAATAGGCAGCCTTCCCGCCCTTGCCGAGCCAGAGCACGAAGGGCACCTGAGTCTGCTGGCTCGGCGCGATCATGTAGGGCGCGCCATGCAGGTAGAGGCCAAGCTCGCCGAGCGACTCGCCGTGGTCGGACATATAGAGCATGGAGACGTCCAACCGGTCCTCCTGCTTCTCCAGCCGTTCGATCACGCCGGCCAGGATATGGTCGGTATAGGCGATCGTGTTGTCATAGGCGTTGACGATCTCCTCCTTCGTGCAATCGGAGAATTCCGCGCTGCGGCAGTCCGGCGTGAAACGGCGGAATTCTTCCGGGTAGCGAAGATAGTAGGCCGGCCCGTGGCTGCCGATCTGGTGCAGCACGAGCACGGTGTCCTTCTTGACCGAGCCGATCCAGGCATCGAGATTGTCGAGCATCACCTGGTCGCGGCATTCGCCGCCCGAGCAGTCGCGCGGGTTTCCCCCTTCAATCAGCGAGCGCTCCCTGACGCGCCGGGCAACCTCCTTGCTGCCGGTATTGTTGTCCCACCATTCGACGCCGATACCGGCATGGGAGAGCACGTCGAGCAGATTTTGCGTCGAGAGCCCCTTGCGGTGGGTGTATTCGGCCCTTGGATAGACGGAGAACATGCAGGGCAGCGAGACGGCCGTCGCCGTGCCGCAGCTTGTCGTATCGGCAAAATAGCGGATGTCCTTCTGCGCCAGTTCCGGGTTGGTGTCGCGGCCGTAGCCGCCGAGCGAGAAATTGGCGGCGCGCGCCGTCTCGCCGGCAACGACGATCATCAGGCGCGGCTTGCGCACCGCCAGCGGCGCATCGCCGACATGCGCATCCTCGCCGAGCGGGGCGGCCACCACATTGACGTCGACCGACTGGCCGGCGGCGAACTGCACGGCGGTAACGAGCGGTACGAAGGGATTGAGCGTCTCGAACCAGTCGTGATGCGCCCGGACGGCCGCCGCATAGACCCGGGCATGGGAAAGGCCCGCGACGAGCGCGATGACAAGTGCCGGCACGATGACGAGAAGATTGCCGCGCAGCTTGCCGAAGAACGGGCGATGGCGAACCTTCACCCACAACAGAAGAAGACACGGCAGAAGGCCGTAGACCAGCATGTGCAGCACGAAGCCGGGGGTGATCAGATGGCCGGCCTCGGCGCTGCTGGTTTCCGCCGCGTTGCGGATCATCTCGATATCGATGACGACGCCGAACCGGTCCATGAACCAGGCACCGGCGGCGCTTGCGAGGATGAGCAGGATGAAGAGCGGCTTCATCGCATATTTCACCGATACGGCGACGCAGAGCGCGATGTAGAGGCAGGCGATGCCGATGGCGATGGACGCGAAGGTGGTGGGCCTTCCTTCCAGATATTGCCAGCCCTTCGACCAGAAGCTCTCGTTGGTGAGGGTCAGGAGATAGAGCGCCGTCAGGATGCTGACGGTGACGCTTCCCAGTTCGGGCCGCCACAGGGCAGCACGGCCGGTTCCTTCGCGCATGGAATATCCTTTCACGTCATGCCAGGCGATGCCGCAAACGCGCATCGCCGCTTGCGCCCTCCCTGCCGGTGCAAGCTGACAGCCGCCTGAACGCAGGCCGACGCGGCATTCAGCGCAGCGTCAGGTTTGCGGCGCACGAAGCGGCAGTGGACGATGAGGTGACGCTTGAAAACGAGGCTATTTCATCCAGGCATGCTGTTCGTCGCAGCCCTGGTCTTCATGGTGCTGGCGATTCCCCTCGCCCGGACGCAGCCTTCCCCGCAGCACAACGAGAATTTACACCGGGCCTTCCAGGCGAAGGCCGGCTGAAAGGCAGCGTCCGCAATGCGACCCGACAATCCGATTGCATTTTGCAATCGGATTTGCGACAAAGGGTCAGCAGACGCGGAGGTTGCCATGAAGCCGGATCTCTATGCCCACCCCTTTTCGAGCTACTGCCAGAAGGCGCTGACAGCGCTCTATGAAAACCACACCGACTTCGAATACCGCCTGCTCGATCACAACGATCCGGAAACGCTGGCCGACTTCGAGGCACTCTGGCCGATCAAGCGGTTTCCCATCCTCGTCGATGGCAAACATACGGTGATGGAAGCATCGATCATCATCGAATATCTGGGGCTGCACTATCCGGGGCCGGTCAAGCTTGTCCCGGACGATCCGCAGATGGCGATCGAGGTGCGCATGCTCGACCGCTTCTTCGACAACTACGTCTCGACACCGCAGCAGAAGATCGTCTTCAACGCCATCCGGTCGGAAGCGGACCGTGATCCCTACGGCGAGAAGGAGGCCCGCAACATGCTGGAGCGCGCCTATGCCTGGCTCGACCGGCATATGGAAGGACGCCTGTGGGCATCAGGCGACGCCTTCTCGCTGGCCGATTGCGGCGCAGGCCCGTTCCTCTTCTATGCGGACTGGACGCACGCCATCGATCCCGCCTTCAAGCATGTCCATGCCTATCGCCGCCGCCTGCTCGCCCGGCCGTCCTTCGCCCGCGCGGTCGACGAGGCCCGACCCTTCCGGAAATTTTTCCCGCTCGGCGCACCCGACCGCGACTAGCCCCTCGGGCATTGCCGCCGTTCGGCGGCCTTTGCCTCGCGCGCGATGCCGAAATAGAGGGCATCGGTTTCCGGTGCGTCCCGATCCGCCCCAACTTTCCAGACAGCCAGGGAACAATCGCGGCCTTTACCGGTTGAGGCATTGTCAATGACGACAAGCGTGATCACAGATGCCCGACCAATCCAAACTCTTTCCCGAACACCGCAGGCTGTCCGGAGAACGTTACACGGTGGAAGACTTTCGTGCGGCCTATGAGTTGTCGCAGGAGGAGGCTCAGCGCCTGTTCGACAAGTTCGGCCCCTCCAAGCGGGAGCTGGACCTTCTCATGCGCGCGCGGCGGAATCCGCAGCAGTTCCTGAACTTTTGAGGAAACGGACCATGACGAAGATCGATGTGCAGGGCGGCCCGAAAAGCCCCAAGCCCGACCGGCAGAAATCCGGGAACGACGCCAAGCCTGATGCTGAAGCGGAAACGCAGGAAGAAAAAACCAGGCGCGAACAGGCCACCAACCCGGCCCTGATGCCGATCGGCGATCCGGCCGGGGCGGCATAGGCGTCTCCCCGTCTTCGAGGAAACGCCGGGAGGCTTAAAGCCCGTGGGTGCCGTCGTAGCCGTTGATCGGCGGCCGCGTCCAGCCTTGCGGCATGCCCTTCGCCTTGTAGACCTCGACCACCAAGGGATAGCAGGCCGCCGTATCGGATGAATGCTGCGCCGAGCAATCCCCACCCGGGCACGCCGACAGGCAACCGAGAAGGTCGATTTCGGCGAAGAATTCCAGATAGTCGCCCGGCCGCACCGGGCTTGCCTTCATGAAATACTGCCCCGTATCGCGGGTGAAGCCCGTGCACATGAAGACGTTCAGCACGTCATGCACGTAGGTCTCCGCCTCGCGCGGCGCCATGCCGGTCTTTGCGGCAAAGGCGCGTGTGAGATTGGAATGGCAGCAATGATGATACTGCCCGCCATGGCTCAGCAGATTGTGCGTATAGGGATCGCAGCGCGTGCCGATCACGTCATGCACCGCTCCGCCGAATTCGTCGAAGCCGTACCAGTCCAGCGTATCATGCGTGATGGTGGCGATGGAGCGCAGATAGGGGAAATTGGAAAAGAGCTGGTCGCCGAGCCCAACATGGGTGCCGTTCAGCGCGCGGGTCTTGCCGGTATAGAGCCGTTCGCGAAGATCGTTGGCGTTGAAGAGGTTGAGGTCGCCCACCTGCGGCCCCTCACTGCTGACGATGCGGCAGAAATGCCCGGCCGGCACCGTCCAGGTCGCTGCCTCGCGCGGCGGCACGACGACCGTCTCGATCAGTTCCAGATCGTCCCGCAGCGCACGATAGGCCGGAAGATCCGGCCGCGGCAGAGTTTCGACCGGATAGCAGATCACCGGTTTGATGGCCTTGCGGGCCGCCGCATCGGCAGGCGCCGCCGTTATCGCATCGGGCTTCATGAATTCCTCCCCTCACGCCGGATCGCTGGCACGCTCGTCCGGCCCACAACATTTCCAATGACACTACTATTATTGTTCAACAAAAAACCAGTTCAAACGACGACGCCGCGTGTCGGATACGCGAGGCGGCCAGGACCCGTTCTTGACAGGCCCATCGCGATACGTGTCATGGTCCCCGCCACGACGCAGCGCGAACGAACCGATGAGCATCGACTGGACCTATATTCAGGAAAATTACGACTGGCTCGGCCATATGGTCGAGGCCCTTTTTATCGCCCTTGTGGTCGCGCTCATCTCGCGCGTGCTGTATCGCTGGCGCATTTCCCTCGTCATCGGTCTCGCCTTCGCAATGGGGCATTTCCACGGCCGGGAGAAACGCGACTATGAGGTTTCCGTCCACATGCCGCCGCCCCATCTCGACGGCTATCGCATGTGGGACTGGAGCTGGGACCAGATGACCGATTTCTGGCCGACCGCCTTCCTGCTCATGGCGCTGCTTTTCCTCGTGATCCGCCGCAAGGCATGACCCCGCACCACAGAAGCGTTTTGAGGCTGCGCGCGCAGTTGACAGTTGCAACCCGATGTTTAGACGTTAGGCACGAAACAACGAATGGCATCCATGCTCGCCTGGCTTCAAAAACCGGTCAATTTTCAGGAATTCGCCAGCGACAGCGTGCTGGAACCCGTGCGCGCGCAGTACTATGCGGGGCCTCCCGGCAAACCGTTGCAGCTTCTGCTCCAGGCCCGCACAGACTTCCTGTCGATCTGGCGCGCCAGCGACTATAGCGAGATCGTCTCGCAGATCCGCGTCCTCGGCCGGCAGGTCGTGCTGGTCAACAGCCCGGCGCTGATCCGCGACGTTGTCGTCAAGCGGCAGGAAAACTACGAGAGAAAGAGCCCGCAAATGCGGCGGGCGCTGGAACATCTGCTCGGCGACGGGCTCTTCATTTCCGATGGCGAGACCTGGCGGCAGCGGCGCGCGCTCGTTGCCGACATCGTGCACATGAACCGTGTGCCCTCCTTCGGGCCGATCATGGAACAGACGGCAAGCGAGCTTGTCGAACGCTGGCGCGGCATGCCGCAGGGCACCACCCTCAATGCCCTCCATGAAATGGCCGGGCTGACGGCGGAGATCATTTCCCGCGCCGTCTTCGGCAACCAGTTGGGCGAAGACGGCGCGGCCTCCGTTTCCGAAGGGTTCTCCAGCTACCAGTCGCTGATCGACTCGATCAATCTCGGCTATTTCATCGGCTTCGACGATGGCCTGCCGATCCTGCGCACGCCATCGCTGCGCCGCTCCGTCAAACGCATCCACCGGGTCATCGACAAGGTCGTGGAAGACCACCTCGCCGGCCGCGGCGACCACAATTCGATGGTCGAACTCCTGATCCGCCGGCAAAAGCGCAATCCCGAACTCAAGCTGGACGTAGTAGCGCTGCGCAACGAGGCCGCGACGATCTTCATGGCCGGGCACGAGACGACGGCCGCGACGCTGACCTGGGCCTGGTATCTGCTGGCCCGCGCACCCTGGGTGGAGCAGTCCGTTCACGCGGAAATCGCCCGCGTCTGCGGCGACCGCACGCCGACCATCGACGACGTGCCGAATCTCGAATGGTGCAAGGCCGTGATCGAGGAGACGCTCCGCCTCTATCCGCCGGTGCCGATCCTTGCGCGGCAGAACCGCAAGGCCGACGAGATCGGCGGCGTCGACGTTGCAGCCAACTCGCTGATCCTCATCGTTCCGTGGCTGCTGCACCGGACCGAAAGCCTGTTTCCCGAGCCGCACCGGTTCATGCCCGAGCGCTTCATGGAAGGGCGCAGGCCGACGCCCTACAGCTATATTCCCTTCGCCAGCGGGCCGCGTGTCTGCCCGGGCCTGCATTTCGGGCTTACCGAGGCCGTGTTGTGCCTTGCCATCATCGCGCAGCGCTTCCGCGTCCGCGTTCCGGAAAACCACAAGGTCGAACCGGTCTGCCGCCTGACGCTCCGCCCGCGTGACGGTCTGCCCATCACCCTCGAACAGCGTCCCGGAGCATCCTCTTGAACGACGAGCCGCCGCGCGACGCCAGCAACCTCAGCCGCAGGAAAGCGTGGTTCTTTACAAGTAGCGATCGCCCCGGCTTTTCCGCGTTCCGTGCCGGAGGGAGCGAGCGCGAACGGTTCCTGCGCTACTGGGTCAAGGAAAATCTCTGGAATATGGCGCATCTGCTCGGCCACTATTCCCTGAAACTCCTTCCCATGGACAAGGTTTCGGCCCTCGGCGCGGCGCTTGGCCGCTTCGCCATGCCGCGCTTCCACAAGGTTGCCGAACACCGCGCCCGCGAAACAGTACGCAAGCTTCGCCCGGACCTTTCCGAAGCGGAGCGCGAAGACCTGGTGATCGAGAACCAGAAGTCGCAGGGACGCATCATGACGGAGTTCTCCGTCGTCAACCGGATCGCAGAACACCCTGACCGCCTGCAATACCACGGCCTTGAGATCATCGACGAGGCGGTCCGCGCGGGGCCGACGATCATCGTCGGGCTGCATCTCGGCAACTGGGAAGTCGGCCCGATCATTCTCAAGAAGATCAACGTATCGCCTCACATCTTCTACGTGCCACCCGCCGAACGGGCGAAAGCGTGGATCGCCGAGCGCGTCCGCACAAAGGCCGGCGTGCAGTTTCTGCCGCCCGGCTTTCAAGGCGTCCGCCCCGCTGTGAAGATCCTGCGGCAGGGCGGCGTCGTCAGCGCCTTTTGTGACGAAGGGTTTCAGGGCGTCATTCGCGGCCCGTTCTTCGGCCGGCCGCCGCATATGGAAGGCAATATCGCACTGATCATCCGGCTTGCACGGATGACCGGCGCAACCATCTGCCCGTGGTACAATATCCGCACCGATGGCTTCCGCTTCGAGGCGCGTGCCCTCGACCCGATCCGCCTTCCGCCGGAGGAGAAATCCGGCGAGCGGTTCGTGGAGGACATGCTCCTGCTGAACGCCGCCATCGAACCCGTCGTCCTTGCCCATCTGGACCAGTGGTATTTTCTGGACAGCGCACTCTGACGAGTGATGGCGCGCCTACCTGCCGCGCGCGTCGATTTCCTTCCCGTTCAACCTGCAATACCCGGCCCGACGCAGTAAAAAAGCGCCTCTCCTGCCGCCTCGCCTGCAAATTTATGGCCATTGCGCAGGGACACGACATCGAAGGGCTTTTCGCAAAGGCCGATCCGCCCTCGGACCGCCGGGTTTCCAGTGCTTTGCTGCTGGACGGAGCACGCACGACAACACCGCGAAACATTTTCAATTTCGGCTGAAAATCCGACAATTTATGGAATTTTTTTCCGATACTGTGGACATTTCGGCGGCAATATGCCAAAACATGTCCATATTGCGACGCGCTATCGCCTTTGCGAAACCTATTATTTCGCGCGTTTTCCTGCTGATCCGTGCATCAGCTCCAGACCAGAACAAAGGAGAGCGCCCCGCTTCCGGAGCCGGGCCGAACACAATATGGCATTTGCAACTGAGAGCGACCTTGCCGGCAACGACCGGCCGGTCAAGATCAGTATCAGGAACGTGTTCAAGGTATTCGGCGAACGGCCGGAAAAAGCCCTGGAACTCCTGAAGGCCGGCAAGACCAAGTCGGAAATCCACGCCGCGACAGGCTGCACGATTGCGGTCAACAATGCGTCCTTCGATATCCGCGCCGGCGAAATCTTCGTCATTATGGGCCTGTCCGGGTCCGGTAAATCCACCATGCTTCGCCTCATCAACCGGCTGATCGAGCCGACGAGCGGGGCAATCGAGATCGAGGGCCGCGATGTGGCCCGGATGCCGCGCAGCGAACTGATCGCACTGCGCCGCCGCGACATCAGCATGGTGTTCCAGTCCTTCGCACTTCTGCCCAACCGCTCCGTCATCGACAACGCCGCCTTCGGGCTGGAAGTCGCCGGCATGGACGAAACGGAGCGCAAGCAGCGCGCCCGCGCCGCCCTCAAGGCCGTCGGGCTCGACGGTCTGGACGACAGCCGAACCGACCAGCTTTCAGGCGGCATGAAACAGCGCGTCGGCCTTGCCCGGGCGCTCGCCGCCGAGCCGAGCGTGCTGCTGATGGACGAGGCTTTCTCGGCGCTCGATCCCCTCATCCGCACGGAAATGCAGGACGAACTCGTCCGTCTCCAGGCCGAGCACAGCCGAACCATCGTCTTCGTCAGCCATGACCTCGACGAGGCCATGCGGATCGGCGACCGCATCTGCATCATGCAGAACGGCGAGGTCGTGCAGGTCGGCACACCCGACGAGATCGTGCTCAGGCCCGCCAACAACTATGTGCGCTCCTTCTTCCGCAACGTCGACGTCTCGCAGGTCTTCCGCGCCGGCGATGTCGCCCGCAGGACGCAGGTGACGATCATCGACCGGCAGGGCGTGTCTGCCGCCGCAGCGCTGGAACGCATGGAGCATTACGACCGCGACGTCGCGATCATCCTCGGCCGCGACAAGACCTATCACGGCATGGTCAGCCGCAACTCGCTGATCCAGACCACGCGCGATGGCGCAAGCGATCCCTACCGGCGCGCCTTCCTGCCGGACATCGAGCCGATCCCCGCATCGGAAAGCATCTCGAACGTCCTCGGCAAGGTCGCCGCCAGCGCCTTTCCGGTGCCTGTCATCGACGACGCCAATCGCTATCTCGGCTCGATCAGCAAATCCGCGCTTCTCGAAACGCTCGATCGCACCGCCTGATCCAGCCCATTCGGAGACAATTCCATGACTTTCGATATCGGTGACGGCGTCGACAGCGCCGTCAACTACATCCTCGACAATTTCGCCCCGCTGCTCGACCTGATCGCAGCCGCCATCGGCACGGTGACGAACGGCATCCAGTCCATCCTGCTGGCGACGCCGATGACGCTCGGCATCGCGCTCTTCGCGCTGCTCTCGCTCTGGCGCGTCGGCTTCGGCTTCGCCCTGTTCACGGCCGCCTCACTCTGGCTCGTCGACCAGATGGGCCTGTGGTCCGCCATGATGGAAACGCTGTCGCTGGTGCTGGCCTCGACGCTCGTCGCCATGCTGATCGGCCTGCCGCTCGGCATCGCCATGGCGCGCAGCGACCGGACGGCCGCCATCGTGCGTCCCGTACTCGACCTGATGCAGACCATGCCCGCCTTCGTCTACCTGATCCCGGCCGCGATGTTCTTCGGCCTCGGTGCGGTGCCCGGCACCATCGCGACCGTCATCTTCTCGATGCCGCCCGTCGTACGCCTGACCAATCTAGGCATAAGGCAGGTGCATGTGGAATTCATCGAGGCCGGCAATGCCTTCGGCTGCACGGCCTCCCAGCTGCTCTTCAAGGTGCAGCTTCCCAATGCCCTGCCCTCCATCATGGCCGGCATCAACCAGACGATCATGCTATCGCTGTCGATGGTGGTGATCGCCTCCATGATCGGCGCGGGCGGTATCGGCAACACGGTGCTCACCGGCATCCAGCGTCTCGATGTCGGCACTGGCTTCGAGGGCGGCATCGCCGTCGTCATACTTGCGGTGATCCTCGACCGGATCACCCAGAGCCTCGGAAAGGAACGCGCCGGTCTGCGGCACCTCCTCTTCCGTCGTCAAGCACAGCAGCAGCCTGTCGCCTCTGCCGTTACAGCGTGAGGCCAGGCACCCGCTGCGCTGAAAGAGGGCGGCTTCCGGCCGCCCGATGCGAACCTTCGAAAAAGGAGCAAAAATGTTCAAGACACTCGTTACAATGAGCCTTGCGGCCGGGATTTTCACCGGGGCGTTCGGTACGGCGCTGGCTGAGGACAAGGCGCCGGTGAAGATCGGCTGGGCCGCATGGTCCGACGCCGAATTCGTGACCAAGCTTGCCGCCAAACTCATCAAGGACGAACTGGGCCACGAGGTTCAGCTGATCCAGACCGATGTCGCGCCGCTCTACCAGGGCGTCGCCCGCGGCGATCTCGACGCCATGATGATGGCCTGGCTGCCGGAAACCCACGCCGACTACTTCGCCAAGGTGAAGGACAAGGTGACGACGCTCGGCACCGTCTATGACGGCGCAAAGCTCGGCTGGGTCGTGCCGAAATACGTGCCCGAGGACGCCATCGCCTCCATCGAGGACCTCAACAAGGACGATGTGAAGGAGAAGCTCAAGGGCCGCGTCGAAGGCATCGATCCGGGCGCCGGTCTCACGCGCCTCTCGGAGCAGGCGGTCAAGGACTACGCGCTCGACGGCTACAAGCTGCAGATCTCCAGCGAGGCCGGCATGCTGACGACCGTCGACCGGGCGATCCGCAAGCAGGAATGGTTCGTCGCCACCTCCTGGAGCCCGCACTGGATGTTCGGCAAGTACGAGCTGCGCTACATCGACGACCCCAAGGGCTCGCTCGGCAATGCGGAGCATGTCGACATCATCGCCCGGAAGGATTTCCCGACGGACAATCCGGCGGTTGCCGCGTTCCTCTCGCGCATGAAGCTGCCGATCGGCGATCTCGAGGCGGCAATGTTCAACGCGCAGGAAACCTCCTACGAAAAGGCTGTCGAAAAGTACATCGCGGACCATCCGGACCAGATCAAGGCCTGGCTCGCGGCCGACGAAGGCTGAACCAATCCTGCTGACATGCCCTGCGGGCCGGCCCCGCAGGGCATTCCCCTAAAAGGAAGGACCTTGCCCATGTACAGATATGGCAACGATACGCTCAAGCCCGTGACCGACACCGCCCGGACGGACGACACGATCGGCGGGCGCATCTCGCTCGCCCGCGACGCGATGGGGCTTACCGTCGAGCAGATTTCCAGCATCGCCGGCGTTACCACCGAGACCTGGACCAACTGGGAAAACGACCGCGCCGAGCCGCGCGCCAATCGCCTCGACATGCTTGCCCGCATCCTGCAGACCAACATCGCGTGGCTTCTCGACGGACGTGGCGACATGCCGGGTGAAAGTCCGCTTCGCACGGCATAGCCCCGGCATTCCAACAAGGCAGGCCAGCTGCGCCCGGCCTGCCCTTCCCGGCGTTTTCAGTGCTTGAGAACGCGGGCGAGGAAGGAGCGCGCACGCTCGTTCTTCGGGTTGTCGAAAAACGCGTCCGGCTTGTCGATTTCGAGGATCGAGCCCTGGTCGATATAGACGATGCGGTCCGCGACTTCGCGGGCAAAGCCCATTTCGTGGGTGACGATCATCATCGTCATGCCGTCGGCGGCAAGTTCACGCATGACGTCGAGGACTTCACCGATCATCTCCGGATCGAGTGCCGAGGTCGGCTCGTCGAACAGCATCAGATGCGGTTCCATGGCGAGCGAACGGGCAATGGCCACGCGCTGCTGCTGGCCGCCGGAAAGCTGGCCCGGATACTTGTAGGCATGCGCCTTCAGACCGACCCGCTCGAGCAGCTTGAGCGCCGTCTCTTCGGCCTCCGCCTTCGACTTCTTGCGCACGCGCATCGGTGCGATGGTGATGTTCTCAAGCACCGTCTTGTGCGGGAACAGATTGAACTGCTGGAAGACCATGCCGACGCCCTTGCGGATGGCGGCAAGCTCCTTCTCGCCGCCGAGCAGGCGGTCCTCCTCGACCGGCATCTGGTAGCCGTCGACCGTCAGGCTGCCGTTCTGGTACATTTCCAGCCCGTTGACGCAACGGATCAGGGTCGATTTGCCCGAGCCGCTTGCGCCGACCACCACGACGACTTCGCCACGCGAAACGGCAAGGTCGATGCCCTTCAGGACGTGATGGCTGCCATAGAACTTGTTGAGGTTCTTCATTTCAACGATGGTGCTCATGGAGCGGCCTCCGGCATGGTTCTTTTCGGTCATCGGATGCCTCGTGCAAGATGCTTTTCGAGCTTTCGGGCAACGAAGGTGATCAGGGATCCGACGAGGAAATAGGTCAGGAACAGGAACGAATAGACTTCATAGGTGCGGTCGCCATATTGCGGATTGGCGAGGATCATCTGCCCGGCGCGCAGGAAATCGGTGAGCCCGATAATGAAGACCAGCGGCGCCGTGTTGAAGATGTCCAGCACATTGCCGACCAGCGGTGGAACCGACACGCGAAGCGCCTGCGGCAGGACGATCGACCGGTTGATGTCGAACTCGCTCATGCCGAGCGAACGGGCGGCTTCCGTCTGCCCGCGCGGCACGGCCTGCAGGCCGCTTCTGACATATTCGGCCACATAGGCAGAATAGAAGAGCGTGAAGCCGATCATGCCGCGCACGACGTCCGCCAGATTGAACTGCGGCGTCAGGACAGGCATCAGGATCCAGATCCAGTAGATCACCATGATCAGCGGTACGGACCGCATCACCTCGATATAGCCGGTGCAGATGCGCCGGACGCTCGAAAAACGGCTGCGACGGCCAAAGGCGAGCAGAATGCCGATGGGCAGCGAGACGATCGACGTCACCAGCGTCAGCAGGATGCTGAGCAGCAGGCCACCCCACAGTCCGGCGCCGGGGGGCGCCATGACGGCGAAGATCGCGATCAGACCGGTAAAGCTCGCCGGCACCAGGACGCGGCGCGCCATGGGCACGCTGGAAATCAAGGCCCAGCCACAGGCGAAAACGGCGACCGTGGCTGCGGTGAGCAGCGCGTTTGTGAGATTGCCGGAGCCCGTCACCACAACCAGCGCCGTGACGACCAGCAGCATGCCGACGGCATGGCGCCTGCGGAAAGCAAACACGCAGCCAAGGGCAGCGCCAAGGAGAACAGCGATGATCATCACCGCAGTCCAGGCGCGCCAGACCTGATCGGCCGGGAAGATGCCGATCATCAGGACGCGAAGGCTCTGGGGAATGATATCCCACTGCGCCGTCAGCAGCACCCAGCTTACGATCTGGTAGGCGAGCCACAGGACGCCTGGAATGACGGTCAGGGAGAGGAAGACGTCGAACGGCTTGGCGAACAGGTTGTGCCGCGACCATTTCAGGGATTTGGCGATCATCGCATTGCTCCGCGATTGGTCATGCGACGGTCGGCCCAGCCGACGGCCGCGCTGATGGCCCAGCTGAGGATCAGATAGGAAATCATGACGATGATGATGCCTTCGAGGCTGTGGCCTGTCTGGTTCGCAATGGTGCCGTAGATGTTGAAGAGTTCGGGATAGCCGATGGCGATGCCGAGCGCCGTGTTCTTCGTCAGGCTGATATACTGGTTGCCGAACGACGGCAGCACGACGCGGAAGACCTGCGGCAGGATGATGTCGTTGACGGTGTCGCGACGGCTCAGCCCCATCGAGGCCGCGGCTTCCCACTGGCCTTTCGGCAGGGCATCGATCGAACCGCGCACGATTTCGGCAATGTAGGAGGCGCTGTTGAAGACGATCGCCAGAAGCAGGGCCGCCATTTCAGGGCTCATGCTCGTGCCGCCGCTGGCCCGGAATTTCGAGGCGACGGGGAAGTCCAGTTCAACGATCCCGCTCGCCAGCATGATGGCCGGCAGCGCGAGCACCGCGCCGGCACAGATCCAGCGAGCCATCTTCTGCTTGGTGAAGACCAGTCCGAGAAGCGCGGCGCAGAACGCCATTGCCAGAGCGATGGCGACCGGCCCATTGCCGCCCAGCCATACGGGAGCGGGAAAATAGAGGCCCTGCTGGCTGATCACGATGCCATAGAACTTGGCGGCGGTGGCGATCGGCGGAAAATGCAGGACGACTGCGAAATACCAGAAGACGAGCTGGATGAGCAGCGGGGTGTTGCGGACGAACTCGACGCACCAGAAGGAAAGCGTGCGCACGACCCAGTTGGTCGAGAGCCGGCCGACGCCAAGCAGGGTGCCGAGCACCGTGCTGAGGACGATGGCAAGGACGGCTACCTTGATCGTGTTGAAGATGCCAGCCACGAAGGCCTGCGCCACGACGCGATCCGACGTGAAATCCGTAAAGGACGGCCAGAAGCTGCCATCGAACGCGAAGATCTTGCCTTCGCTGATGTCGAAGCCCGCGGCGTCCCAGAGGAACGAGAAGCTGAACTTGATCCCGTGACGGGCAAGTCCTTCCTTCACGGCGAAAGCAAAGAGCACCAGCAGGGCGATCGCGGCCGCAATCACGGCGAACTGCGTCGCCTCATATCTGATCCGGTTGCGTCGCCGCCGGGCGAGCACGAGACCGTCGTCGGCCACAGGTTCGGCCGCTTTCGCTTGTTGCACATTCATGTCGAAACACCAGGGTCCAAAATAAAAAACCGAGGCGGTTTGCCCGCCTCGGTTCTGTCAGCAGAAGGAATCAGTTCCAGAGGGGCGAATAGATCGCGCCGCCCTGCGTCCAGGAAGCGTTCGGCGTACCCTTGCGGTCGAGGAACATGGTGGTGTTCGGGCCGAGGTTGCGCTCATAGATTTCGCCATAGTTGCCGACGGCCTTCACGGCCTGTGCAACGAAATCGTCCGAAAGACCGAAGTCCTTGCCATAGCCGCCGCCCACGCCGAGGAACTTCTGGACGAAGGGGTCTTCGCTCTTCAGCTTCTCATCGAGGTTGGCCTGCGTGATTTCGGACTCTTCCGCCTGGAACAGGCCGTAGGTGATCCAGCGCAGCGCATTGCGCCACTTGGAATCGTTGGCAGCGACGAAGCCGGCGAAGGGCGACTTGTCGAGCGTATCGGGCAGGATCAGGTAGTCAGCCGGCTTCGGCGAGTTGCCGGCCCAGGCGGCAAGCGCGGACTTGTCGGTGCTCATCGCGTTGCAACGGCCGGAATTGAGGGCCGCAAACAGCTTTTCGAGGTTTTCGTAGGTCAGGACCTTGGAGCCTTCCCAGCCGCGCGCCTTGAATGCGCTGGTAAGAACGGTCTCGGTTACCGAGCCCTGCGTCGTGCAGAAGGTGGCGCCGTCGAGGTCGTCGAACTTTTCGACGCCGGAATCGGTCTTCACCATGATGCCCGTGCCGTCGTAGAAATTGATCGGCAGGAAGTCGACGGTGATCGAGGATTCGCGGGCCGGCTTCATGGTGGTGTGCGCGAAGACGACGTCGGCCTGGTTGGTGAGGACCGCATCGAAGCGGCTCTTGTCCGTCACCGTGACGAACTTGACCTTGGAGGCGTCGCCGAGGACGGCAGCGGCAACGGCCTTGCAGAAGTCGACGTCGAGGCCTTCCATCTGGCCCGTCGTGGTGTTCAGGTAGCCGAAGCCGGGAGCGGTGTTGTCGGTACCGCAGTTCAGTACGCCGCGCTCCTTGACGGCATCAAGAACGGAGGCCGACGCCTGACCTGCCGTCAGAGCGAGACCGGCAAACGCGCCGGCCGTGAGAATCTTGATCAGTTTCATTGCATTCCCCTGTAAATATCGCGAACGGCCCACACCGAGGTGCTGAGCCCTGGTCTCTTGCCGAGAGGTGATTGGGCGATAGGCAACAGCGGCTCTTGCCGTTCTGTAGCGATTGTTCCCGCCGTTGGCCTAAGATCGCCGTTTGGTATCCAATTAGCGAGCCCTTATCAATCGACAAGCAGACGATAGAAACGCAATTTATTCAGGTCTACTTATTTCTGCTTTACGTACTATTTAGCAAAACTGATGTATTTGCCCGTCGAGCACAACCGTGCGGCCGCTCCGTCGCGGCTCGGGAGAGGCGGTTTATCAACCTTTTCCGGCGGGTAGGCGTCGCCGCAAGGTGATCCGCTCGTTCACCGCCGCGATGAAAGCCTGCACGGCAGGGCTGCGCTTTTCCCCCTTGCGAAAAGCAAGGGATATCTTGCGCCGGATTTCCGGCTCGATCTTGCACACCCAGACATCCTCAAGATCGTAGCTGGCGCGCAGACCCGGCAGGATGGAAATCCCGCAGCCCTCTCTTATAAGAGCGATCGTCACTTCGAAGCCCTTGCAGCGGGCAACGATATTGGGCGTGAACCCCGCCGCCTGGCAGGCGTCGGTGATCATGCGATTGTAGGTCGACGACGCGGTATCGAGCGCCCAGCGCTCGTCACGCAATTGCTGCAGGGTGACGGTGGATTGCTCAGCGAGCGGATGGGTCTGCGAGACCATCACGTTGAAAATGTCGTCCATCAGCGGGATCGTCTCGATATTCGGGTCGATCGCGCCGACCGGCACGTTGAGGTCGTCGACAATCGCGATATCGGTCTGCCAGCTGCGCAGCGCCGCCAGGCTCTCCGCCGGCTCCATCTCGTCGAACTGCACCGTCAGGTGGGGATGAAGGAGATTGAGTTCGTGGATCGTGCCGGCCACGATGGCGGCGGCCACGGAGGGGAAAGCGGCAACGCGCAACTCCCCGGCAATGACCTTCTTCAGTTCCGCAATGTCGGCGCGCGCCGATTCCAGCTCGATCAGGATCCGCTCGGCCCGCTCGACAAGCTGCTTGCCGGCCGGCGTCAGCTCGACGCCGCGGCCGCGGCGTTCGATCAGGTCGATGCCCACCTCCTCCTCCAGAAGAGCGATCTGCTGCGAGACGGCGGAGGGCGAGACGTAGAGCGCCTCGGCAACCGCCGCCATGGTCTTGCGAATCGATAGTTCCCGTAGCGCACGCAAACGAGCCAGATCCATTGTTTCCTCCCGAAATCACCGATCAATCATTAGCAGATCAGAACGCATGGGCAAATATTATTAACTTTTTCTGGATCGATCCGGTCGCTAGCCTTTCTCCAAGCCCTCATTACCCTTCTTCGGAGACAGGTCATGACCGAACAGACGAAAGCATACTTCAATACCCCGGTTCACGAACGCGATCCGCTGGTTGCCCAGGCCCTCGACAACGAGCGCAAGCGCCAGCAGGACCAGATCGAGCTCATCGCCTCGGAAAACATCGTCAGCCGCGCCGTGCTCGACGCCCTCGGCCACGAGATGACCAACAAGACGCTGGAAGGCTATCCCGGCAACCGCTTCCACGGCGGCGGCCAGTTCGTCGACGTCGTCGAACAGGCGGCGATCGACCGTGCCAAGGAACTCTTCGGCTGCGGCTATGCCAACGTCCAGCCGCATTCCGGCACGCAGGCGAACCTTGCCGTCTTCTTCCTGCTGCTGAAGCCGGGCGACAAGGTGCTTTCTCTGGACCTGGCAGCCGGCGGCCACCTGTCGCACGGCATGAAGGGCAACCTTTCGGGCCGCTGGTTCGAATCGCACAACTACAATGTCGACCCGGAAACCGAAGTCATCAACTATGACGAACTGGAGCGCATTGCCGAAGAGGTTCGCCCGACCCTCCTGATCACCGGCGGCTCGGCCTATCCGCGCGAGCTCGATTTCGAACGCATGGGCAAGATCGCCAAGAAGGTCGGCGCCTGGTTCCTCGTCGACATGGCTCATATCGCAGGCCTCGTGGCCGGCGGCGAACACCCCTCGCCGTTCCCGCACGCCGATATCGTCACCTGCACCACGACGAAGACGCTGCGCGGTCCGCGCGGTGGCCTGATTCTCACGAACAACGAAGCCTGGTTCAAGAAGCTCCAGGCCGCCGTGTTCCCCGGCGTTCAGGGCTCGCTGCACAGCAACGTGCTTGCCGCCAAGGCCGTCTGCCTCGGTGAAGCGCTGCGCGACGACTTCAAGGTCTATGCCGCTCAGATCAAGTCCAATGCCCGCGCCCTCGCCGAAACCCTCATCGCCCGCGGCGTGCGGATCGTCTCCGGCGGCACGGACACCCACATCGTGCTGGTCGACCTGTCGAGCAAAGGCCTGATCGGCAAGCAGGCCGAAGACCTGCTGGCGCGCGCCAACATCACGGCGAACAAGAACCCGATCCCGAACGACAGCCCGCGCCCGGCCGACTGGGTCGGCATGCGCCTCGGCGTCTCCGCCGCCACCACCCGCGGCATGAAGGAAGACGAGTTCCGCACGCTCGGCAACATCATTGCCGACCTGATCGAAGCGGAAGTCGCCGGCAATGTCGACAGCGTCGCGGAAGCCGCCAAGGCGAAGGTCGCAACGCTGACTGCAGCCTTCCCCGTCTACGCTCACTGAGCGAACGCCCCGAACCGCGATAACGAGTGCCGCGCCTGAAAACGCGCGGCACTTTTCACGGCCCCGATGGCTCGGGCTCCGAGGTGACGCGAAAGGAACCCCCATGGGAATGGATAGAATCGCCGCAGGCGCAATCATCGACGGCAAGCAGTTCGCCGCCGGATTGCTGGAAGACATCACCGCAAGGGTGGCGAAACTGAAGGACGCGACCGGGGAAGTCCCGGGCCTTGCCGTCGTTCTCGTCGGCGCCGACCCGGCAAGCGCCGTCTATGTCGGCTCGAAGCACCGCCAGACCATCGCCGCCGGCATGAACTCCTTCAAGCACGAGCTTCCCGCAGACGCGACGCAGGACCAACTGATGGCGCTGATCGACCGGCTGAACGTCGATCCCGCCGTTCACGGCATCCTCGTGCAGCTGCCGCTTCCCGCCCATCTCGATGCCAATGCGGTCATCCAGGAAATAAACCCCGACAAGGACGTCGACGGTTTTCACATATCCAATGCCGGACGCCTTGCAACCGGCCAGCCGGCGCTCGTGCCGTGTACGCCGCTCGGCTGCCTGATGCTGTTGAAGGATCGCCTCGGCGCGAACCTTTCCGGCCTCCATGCCGTCGTCGTCGGCAAGTCGAACATCGTCGGCAAGCCGATGGCGCAGCTGCTGCTCGCCGAGAACTGCACCGTCACCGTGGCGCATTCACGCACGAAGAACACGCCGGACCTCTGCCGGGCGGCGGATATCCTCATCGTTGCCGTCGGACGTCCCGGCTTGGTGCGCGGTGACTGGATCAAGCCGGGCGCCGTGGTCATCGATGTTGGCATCAACCGCGTCGAGACGCCGGAAGGCAAGTCGCGCATCGTCGGCGACGTCGCCTTCGAGGAAGCCCGCCATGCCGGCGCCATCACGCCCGTACCGGGCGGGGTCGGCCCCATGACCATCGCCTGCCTCCTGTCGAACACCCTGACGGCCTTCTGCCGCCAGCACTCAATTTCCGTCGATTGATCGGCCCGAAAGGATCGTCCATGCCCACTCTCGCCAATCGCTATGCGTTGCGCGTCGCCTGCCCGTCCATCCGTGGCGTGACCGCCGCCATTGCCACCTACCTGTCCAGCAACGGCTGCAATATTTCCGACAGCGCGCAGTTCGATGACAAGAGCACCGGCCGCTACTTCATGCGCATCAGCTTCCAGTCTGAGGAAGGCCGCAGCCTCGAGGAACTGCAGGAAGGCTTTGCCGACATCGCCGCGAAATACGAGGCCGATGCCGAATTCTTCGACGAGACGACCAAGCGCAAGGTCATCCTTATGGTTTCGCGCTTCGGCCATTGCCTCAACGATCTGCTCTATCGCTGGCGCATCGGCGCGCTGCCGATCGACATCGTCGGCGTCATCTCCAACCATTTCGACTACCAGAAGGTCGTCGTGAACCACGACATTCCCTTCCACCACATCAAGGTGACGAAGGAGAACAAGCAGGAAGCCGAAGCCGAGCAGATGCGCATCGTCGAAGAGACGGGCGCCGAACTCATCGTGCTCGCGCGCTACATGCAGGTTCTGTCCGACGCCATGTGCCAGAAGATGTCGGGCCGCATCATCAACATCCACCACTCGTTCCTGCCCTCCTTCAAGGGCGCCAACCCCTACAAGCAGGCGTTCGAGCGCGGCGTGAAGCTGATCGGCGCGACCTCGCACTATGTGACGGCCGACCTCGACGAAGGCCCGATCATCGAGCAGGACACGGTGCGCGTCACGCACGCCCAGAGCGCCGAGGATTATGTAAGCCTCGGCCGCGACGTGGAGAGCCAGGTTCTGGCCCGCGCCATCCACGCACATATCCACGGCCGCGTCTTCCTCAACGGCAACAGGACCATCGTCTTCCCGCCCTCGCCCGGTTCCTACGCATCCGAACGCATGGGCTGATAACCCATCGTCTCCGGCAAGCAGCCGGAGACGATGCCGCCATTGCACGTCTGAGCGTCCATTCAACCATGTTTCGGAGAATCACGGCATGATCCAGGAAATCCACACGAACGACGCGCCCGGCGCCGTCGGCCCGTTCTCGCAGGCCATCAAGGTCGGCAACCTGCTGTTCGTCTCGGGCCAGCTTCCGATCGACCCGGCGACGGGCGAGTTCAATTCGGACGACGCGATCGCGCAGGCCGACCAGTGCCTCAAGAACCTTGCCGCCATCGCCGCCGCAGCCGGCACCAGCCTTGCCAATACCGTCAAGACGACCGTGCTCCTGACCGACCTTGGCCAGTTCGCCGAGATCAACAAGGTCTATGCCGGCTTCTTCGCCAAGCCCTACCCGGCGCGCGCCTGCTACGAGGTCGCCGCCCTCCCCAAGGGTGCGAAGGTGGAAATCGAAGCGGTCATCGCTATCCCCTGAGCGTGAAGAGAGCGCCGTCGCGTCCTCCCTTCCCGTCCCAACCCAGCCTGGACCCAGACATGACCATTCAGCTTCCGGACAATCCCGCCCGTTCCGATGTTCTTTCGGCCCGGCCCACCCTGTGGGCAAATCCGCTTTACGCGGCCGATGCGATCGACGATCCGTCGCTTCCCGTGATGCCATCGGATGTGGACGAGGCGCAAGCGAGCTGGACCCGTCTGGCTCCCCTGCTGGAAACCTGCTTCCCCGAACTTGCGGCCACGAATGGCGCGATCCGCTCCGAGCTCGTGGAGTTGCAGAGCCTGCGCGATGCGCTCGGCTATGCCGGTCCCGAATTCGGCACCGTCTTCGTCAAGGCGGACAGCGCCCTTCCGGTCGCCGGCTCCATCAAGGCGCGCGGCGGCGTCTACGAAGTGTTTTTCTTTGCCGAGCAACTGGCAAGGCTGGAAGGCCTGCTGAAGGACGGCGAGGACATCCGCCGCCTTGCCGAGCAGGACGCCAAGGCGTTCTTCTCGCGATACACGATTGCGGTTGGCAGCACGGGAAATCTCGGCCTCAGCGTCGGCATCGCCGCGCGTGCGCTGGGCTTCAAGGCCACCGTCCACATGTCGTCCGACGCGAAGGCCTGGAAGGTCGAGCGGCTGACGCGGCTCGGCGTCGAGGTCGTGCAGCATGAGGCCGACTACACCACAGCGGTGGAAAACGCCCGCCTTGTCGCGGAAAGCGATCCGACGATCTATTTCGTCGACGACGAGCAGTCGAAGCACCTTTTCCTCGGCTACAGCGTCGCCGCGCTGGAACTGGCCGAGCAGCTTCAGGCGCGCGGCATAGTCGTCGATGCGGAGCATCCACTCTTCCTCTACCTGCCCTGCGGCATCGGCGGCGCGCCGGGCGGCGCGGCCTATGGCGCCAGGAAGGTGTTTGGAGCCAACGTCCACTGCTTCTTCGTCGAACCCGTCCAGTCCCCGTGCGCGCTGGTTCACATGATGAGCGGCGCCGAGGATCTCGTCTCGGTCTACGATGTCGGGCTGACGAACAAGACGGAGGCCGACGGCATGGCGGTGGCGCGGATGTCCGCCTTCGTCGCGACCGTGATGTGCCGCATGCTTGCCGGCATCTTCACCGTCGACGACGCCTCCCTCTTCCGCTGGCTTCGCCTCGCGCACGAAACCCAGAACATCCGCCTTGAGCCGTCCGCCTCGGCCGGTTTTGCAGGGCCGGAATTCGTGGTGAAGCACCCCGAGGGCCGGGCGTTCTGCGCGAAATGGAAGATCGAAGACCACCTTGCGCAGGCGACCCACATCGTCTGGACGACCGGCGGCTCCTTCGTTCCGCAGGAACAGTTCGAAGCCTTCCTCGAGACCGCAGCAAAGCTCGACTGACAACAAAAGGACGGGCCGTGAGGGATCGATTTTCCTGCGGCCTGATCCCGACTCCTCGACAGGGATGATATCGCTGTCGAGCGCCCCGGGCCCCTTCACGGGCGGTTCCGCCCTGATGGCAGGCGCATTGGGGTCACCCGCAGGTTGCCATTCTCCTCATTTTCATGGATCAGATCGGGATCGTCGGAGAAACCGCACCTGCGGTATTCTGCGATAATCCGCACCACGGAGGGGAATACCAATGCAACGATACCGCCATGCCGACCTTCTGGATTTCTCCAGCAACCTTCTTGCGCGCGCCGGCCTGCCGCGTGAGCGCGCCGAGGTCGTCGGCTCCCTTTTCGTCGAGGCGGACCTGCTCGGATACTCGACGCATGGCATGCAGCGCCTGCCGTCGAATGTCGAATGGCTGCTCAATGGACAAACGCGGCCCGACGGCGACCATGAAGTCGTCAGCGCATCCCGCGGCAGCGAGATCTGGGATGCGAAATTTCTACCCGGACCCTGGATCACCGCCAGCGCCGTCGACCGCGCCTGCGACATCGCCAAGGCGGAGGGAACCGGCACCGTGGTCGTTCGTCAGGCGCAGCACATCGCCTGCCTTGCCAGCTACCTGGAGCGCGCGACCCGGCGCGGCATCATGGTGATGATCACCGCCAGCACGCCGACCGAAGCATCCGTCGTACCCCATGGCGGGCTTAGCCGCGTTTTCTCCTGCAATCCGATTGCGGCGGGCATCCCGACGGACGGCGATCCGATCCTGATCGACACGACCGCCGCCATGTCGGCGCAGGGACCGATGAACCGGGCCTATCGCCTCGGGCGGACGCTTTCCGTGCCGATGATCGTGTCGCAAGACGGAAAGCTCAGCAGCGACCCCGCCGAATTCGTCGAACGGGACGGCGGCATCCTGCCGATCGGCGGCTTGGAGCAAGGCTACAAGGGCTTCAGCTTCGCCCTCATCACCGAAGCCCTATCCGGTGCGCTTGGCGGCTTCGGCCGCGCCTCGCAGACTGGCGACAGCGAGGCGAACGGCGTCTATGTGCAGGCCATAGACCCGGACCATTTCGCCGGTCGCAGCACATTCGAACACGAGATGGGGCGGCTTGCAGATCAATGCCGCGCGAGCGCCGTCGCGCCCGGGCACGATGCCGTCCGCATTCCGGGTGATCGTGCCCTCGCGCTGAAACGCGACCAGATCGAAAACGGCGTCGGGCTTATCGCCCCCATAGTCGATGACATCCGGCCCTGGGCTGCCCGTCTCGACTGCCCCTTCCCCGAACCGGTCTGATCCGCCGCCGCTGCCGGCGGGCCGGCATGCAGAGCATCCAGGACGGGGCGCCGCGATCGGCGCCCCGTCCAAAGCATCAGTTCAGGTTTTCGGCCGCGCGCCATTGAGCGGCGTCGTCGAGCGCCTTGCGCAGGCGGTTCACCATCTCGTGCACCTGCTCCTCCTTGATGATGAGCGGCGGGCAGAGCGCAATGACATCGCCGATGGCGCGCACGACAAGGCCATGGTCCTGCGCGGCGGCGAAAGCACGGGCGCCAGCCTTGCCGACCGTGGCAAAGGGCCGGCGCGTTTCCTTGTCCGCCACCAGTTCGAGGCCGGCGACAAGCCCCGCCCCGCGCACTTCACCCACCAGCGGGTGATCCGCCAGTTCCGCAAGGCGCGCCTGGAGGATGTCGCCCATGCGGGCGGCATTGCCGGTCAGGTCGCGCTCTTCGATGATCTTGAGGTTCTCCAGCCCGACGGCGGTCGCGACCGGATGGCCCGAGGCGGTGAAGCCATGGCCGAAGGTGCCGATCTTCGCCGTGTTGTCGGCGATGGCGTTATAGACCGCCTCGCTGAAGACGACGGCTGCAAGCGGCATGTAGGACGAGGTCAACTGCTTGGAGACGACCATGATATCCGGCGTGAAACCGTAATATTCGCAGCCGAAGCCGGTGCCGAGACGACCGAAGCCGCAGATCACCTCGTCGGCGACGAGCAGGATGTCATGCTTGCGGCACAGCGCCTCGATGCCCTGCCAGTAACCGGCCGGCGGCGCAATGACCCCGCCGGCTGCCATCAGCGGCTCGCCGATGAAGGCGGCGATGGTTTCCGGGCCTTCTTCGAGGATGACCGCTTCCGCCTCGGCGATCAGGCGTGCGGAAAACTGCGCCTCCGTTTCTCCAGGCAGGCCGAAGCGGTAGTGGTGCGGGCAGGTCAGGTGGCGAACCGGAATGGCCGGCAGGTCGAAATCGCGATGATTGCCCGGCAGGCCCGTAAGGCTGCCGGATGCCACCGTGATGCCATGATAGCCGCGTGTGCGGGCAAGAAACTTCTTCTTCTGCGGACGCCCCAGCGCGTTGTTCATGTACCACACCATCTTGATCATGGTGTCGTTGGCTTCCGATCCGGAACTGGTGAAGAAGACCCGGGTCAGCGATGCGGGCGTCATCTCGACGATCTTCTCGGCCAGGCGGATCGAAGGCTCGTGCGCCTTGTGGCTGAAGGTGTGGTAATAGGGCAGCTTGGCCATCTGCTCGGCCGCAACCTTCACGAGCCGCGGCTCGTCGAAGCCGACGGCAACCGACCAGAGGCCGGCAAGACCCTCGATATATTCCTTGCCCGCGTCGTCATAGATATAGATGCCCTTGCCGCGATCGATGATCATCGGCCCCTGGCGCTCGTGCGCGCGGGCGTCCGTATAGGGATGAAGCGTCGTGGAAATGTCCGCATGGACAAGGGAATTGGAGAGCTGCGCGCCCATGGTCTGTAGTTCCTTCCTTCGGGTTTTTCCGCAAGAAGCGGCCCCCGACGGCGGATAACGACACCCGCCGCAATCATGTTTGTCTGGTGCCCGTCAGGAGCGCCGTTGAAAGCCGAAGGCGATGCGGTTGTGCCCGCCCCCGGCAAGGGTGATCATGCCTCGCCTGATCTGCCGCGTCCCCTACCGGTGATTCGGCGCCGCACAGCCGCAACCTAGCCGATGCGCGGCGCACCACGACAGGCCTGATTGTCCGGTGTCACAACAAATCCAGCACGATTTGCCGGACCCTGCCGCCGGGACGCTTACCACCTTGTGACGGACGACCAACAACCGAATAACCTATTGTCTTGAAATGAACTGTGGTGGGCCCGGAGGGCCCCCCGAATTCCAAGAAAATCAGCAGCTTAACCCCGCGTGGGACGAAGACCCCATTTTATAAAAATCAATGGCTTAGTAAAGCCGCCGTCCCACTTTTTCCGGCCGTTTTCGGTCCTTCTTTCCCGGTCGTATTGCGGCCAGGGAGGCGCGCATGAGCGGGGCGCGGCCGTTTCGGGACGTGAAGCTGCAATGGCTTCAGCAGTTGAGCTGCGACAAGGATTTGAGCGACAGCGCGCGATCCGTGGCGCTCTACATCATCACCACGCATTTGAACGGCCACACCGAGAAGGCGTGGCCGTCCTATCAAACGATTGCCGACGCGACCGGCAAGAGCGTCAAGACCATTCAGCGCGCCGTCCGTGAACTTGAGGTCAAAGGATGGTTCGAGGTCCAGCGCGGAAATGGCGTCGGGCACAACACAGAATATCGTCCCTCAGCAGCATCGATTTTACGCGCATCGGACGCTCGCGAAAAGACGGACAAAGTTGTCACCCTTTATCCTGACAAAGGCGGTCAAATTCGTCCAGAAAGGCGGTCAGATGTGTCCGGCGAAGGGGGACAAATATGTCCACCAAACCCAGAGAAAGAAAAAATAAATAAACCTAACCCGCGCAAGGACACCCCGCCGCGCGTCGAGACGCGGCGAGCTGTCCCGCTCGTTTTCGTGGCCGAGACCAAGGCGGATCAGGTCGAGCAATGGCGCAATTGGTTGCGACGTCACGGCTTTCCTTCGATCGACGCCTTGGGCATGCGAATGGTGAAAACCGGGAAAGCAGGTTATGCCCTGCCCAGCTATTGGCCACCGGATGAAGCAAGCCCAAGCGCGCTCGATTGGATCGCTTTCTTCAGCCGCCGCCGTGACCACATCGCCGATGAAACAGCCCGACAAACCGACCTTCGGAGGGCGTCATGACGGCTGGCGATTTGAAGGGAGCAAGGCGACCCCTGTCATACGGCGAGCCGTCCGACAGGGAGCCTTGTGAGGGGAGGCAGGCCTCCCCTTCAAACCCCACCAAGAGCACGCGGCGATCGCCCAAAGGCGAACTCAATGCCGTCGTGGTTTTCCGCTGCACGGCATCTGAAAAGCAGGCGCTGACCGCACGCGCGGCGCGGGCCGGTCTGCCCTTCGCCACGCTGATGCGGGAAGCGCTTGGCCTCACCGAGGCGCGCCGCCGCCGTCCGGCCCCCAAGGTGGACCCGGAACTGGTGCGCGCCGTCGCCCGGATCGGTGGCAACCTCAACCAGGTCGCCCGATGGCTGAACACGGCCCAGGCTCAGGGCCAGATATCCGCCATCGACGCAATCACGGTTGCCGCGCGCCTGGTCGCGATCGAGCGAGCGCTTTCCGTTACGCTTGAGCAGTTCACGGCCAAGGACGGCGCGCCGTGCTGATCAAGTTCTTCCGAAACGGCCAGGGCGGCGGATCGGGACCGGTTGATTATCTGGTCGAGCGCGACGTCGTCGCTTACGACCAGAACCGCAACGCGATCCGCGATGAACGCGGCGAGGTCATGCTGTTTGCCCGCGAGCCTCTACCGGAGGTGCTGCGCGGCGATGCTGACAGAATGCGCTCACTGATCGACGCTTGCCCGCACCAGTGGACCTATCGCGCTGGCGTCATCGCCTTCACTGCAGAGGACGCGCCGAGCCATGCCCAACAACGGCAGGTGATGGACGCCTTCGAGAACCTTGCCTTTGCCGGTCTCCAAGCCGACCAGCGCGATATGCTTTGGGTGCGCCACACCCACGAGGGCCGCATCGAGCTGCATTTCGTGACGCCGCGCATGGAGCTTGTGAGCGGGCGCAGCCTCAACATCGCGCCGCCCGGCTATCAGAAGCACTACGACGCCTTGCGCGATGTTCTGAACAAGGAACACGGCTGGAATGACCCGATGGCGCCGGAGCGCGCCCGCGAGACAGTCAACATTATCGAAAGCGTCAGGCGTGGCGATGCGCGCGAGCTGATCCATGACTGGATCGTCCAACGCATCGAGACCGGCGAAATCCATAACCGCCCGAGCATGACCGAGGCTTTGACGGTGGCGGGATTCGATCTGCCGCGCGCCGGCAAAAACTACATCACCGTGCGCGACCCTGAGACGGACGAGCGCTGGCGATTGAAAGGAGACCTGTTCCGTGAAAACTGGACCCGAGAAAATACCCTTGAGCGAGCGCATGAAAGAGCGGCTGGCGAGCCCAACCGCTCAGGAAGCCGGCTCGACGCCATCGACCTCGACGAGCTTCGAGGCCGATTGGAGCGAAGCCTTGAAGCGCGCACAAGCTACAATCGAGACCGATATCCGCAGCTTCACGGACGCGAACCGCCAGCACTTGAACGAGGCGCTGGCGATGACCGAGGCGGACGTGAACCGGCTTCGCTCGATGGTGCAACCGTTCTTCCTGACCATGGGCGCGGTGGCCTTGCTGATCGTCCTGTTGAGCTTCACCGCGAGCTGGTTTTGGGCGGGGCTGATGATCGACCGCGCCCAGAGCGCCAGCCTCTGGCAGATGGGCTTGCAGATCAACCAGACCAGCAGCGGCAAAGTCCTGACTTGGGACGTCAACCGCCTTCAGCTGATCACTTGCCAGGCCGGGGTCGCCCAAACGCCATGCCTGAAGATCGTCCAGGGAGATTGACCGATGACCACAGCCACCAGACCACCGATACCCGAGAGCTTGTCGCCGCTGGAGCGCGAATTGCTGGGTTACGTCGAGACGTTGATGAACGCATTGAGCAGCGGGACCGCGCAATTCGAAGCGTTGGAGAAACGCTCGACCGACATGATCGAAAATCGGCAAGCGGCTTTGGAAGGATCGCTGAAATCGCTCGTCGCGTCACAGGCTACCTTCATGAACGCCTGGCTCGCCTCCGGCAATCATTCCAGCGGCACGGCCTCGACCGAGCTGGCGGAAGCGTTCGCCCTGCTGGAGCAAGCCGAAGCGATGCTGGAGGCGGTCGCGCCGCCGACGTAGCAGCCCTATCGCCCGCGCCCGGTCGAGGGCGCGTCTGATTTTGATTCCCGTCCGGAGTTTCGACCCATGAATTTAATCGTTCAGCCCTTTCGCTATGCCCTTTCCATCGCCGTCGTTGCGGCGGGTTTCCTGCTAATGGAAACCGCACCATTGTTCTGGCCACCCATTTACCAGAACGCGCGCGCCGCGATCCTGGTCATGTCTTGCGGGTTTGCGCTGCTGACCTTGGCGGGAGACACCCAGGGCCGCATCCGCAGCGCGTCGGGCTTAGCTGTGGGGGCTGCCCTCCTTGCCGCGTCTGCTCTCGCCCTTACCGACCCGACCATTGCGGCAGGCGCCCTGCTCGACAGCTTCAAGGCTTGGCGAAATGCCGGCTATTCCGGAATCGAGAGCATCCGAGGTATGGTTTCGACATGGGATCGCTTCACCGAGGCGCAAAAGCTTGGCGTGCAAACCAGCCTCGCAATCGGTCTGCCTGTGCCGTTGTTCCTCATTCTTCGGGCGATCATGATCACCGCGCCGGCATCGACCAGCCGGGTTTCCAAACAAGGCCCATGGCGCGCCCGATGGATGAACCGGGGCGAGTTGCGCCAGCTCCGGCACAACGACGCGGGCTTGCCGCTCGGTCTCTCCGGCGGCGCTATGCTGCGCTACCGCCCCAACCCGAAGACCGGATGGCGCGCCGGCCATCATGTCGCCATTGCCGGCACCCGAGCCGGGAAAGGCGTGTCCGTCGTCATTCCCGCCATCATCGACCATGACGGGTCGGTCGCGGTCCTCGACATGAAGGGTGAAAACTTCGCAGTGACCCGCCGCTATCGGCAGTCGCTCGGCCGCCAGGTCGTGGTTCTCAATCCCTTCGGCGTCATCGAGCCGTCGAAGGATCGTTTCAACCCACTCGACTATATCCGGCAAGCACACCTCGTCCGCGACATCGAGGTCATTGCCGAGGGGCTTGTGCGACCGGAAAGCGGAAACGGCGCGCATTTTGCCGAAATGGCGAAATCCATGATCGCCGCTGTGATCGAGGTCGTCATGACCAGGCGCGCCGAGGCCGATCGCAACCTGATCACCGTCATGGACCTACTGTTTTCCGCCGGCTTTGAAAAGACGCTAACCGAACGGGCAGGAGCGCCGGAGACATTCGGCACCCGCCCGGCCGCCGCCGCTGCCACTTTCCTTGCAGCCGGCGAGAACGAGCGCGGCGCGATCAAGACGACAATCAAGAAGGCTTTCGATTGGGCACGCTCCGATGAATTGCGCACTTTTCTCGGCATCTCCACATGCTCACTCGAAAACCTGTTCGAAGGACGCGCCGATCTCTTCATGGTGGTTCCGCTCGATCAGGTGGACGCCCAGGCCGTCTTTCTCCGGCTGCTGACGAACATCATTCTCGGCATGGCCGTACGCCTCGAAGGAGCGAAGAAGCCGAAAAGGAACGTGCTGCTGGTGCTGGACGAGTTTGTCCGTCTCGGCCGGATGGAAAAGCTGATCAACATCGCGAACGTTGCCGCCGGCTGCGGCATCGAAGCGCTGTTCATCACCCAGGACAAGGGCCAGATCGAAAGCGTCTATGGCAAGGGCGACACCGCCAGCATTCTCGGCTCGTGCGTCACCACCCGCATTTTCGGCCTCGGCCGCGCCGAGTTCGAAACCGCCAATTGGGCCGCGAACGCGCTTGGCGATCAGACGGTGCTGACCCGAACGAAACAATCTTCCGCGAAATTCGGCGAGAGCCGCAAGACCTCCACCGCCGAGCAACGACAGAAGCTCATGACTGCCGATCAGATCCTGGAAATGAAGACGGGCAAGATGCTGTTGTTGACGGGCTCAAAACCGCCAGCACTTATTCACGCGATCGTTTCGCACCAGCATCCGGCATATCGCGGGAAGCTGGATAGGAATCCTATGTTGTGATTGATCTGCTAGGCTACTTAATCGGCGAGGAATTGCTATCACTTCCAATCAGGGGGTCGTTCACTTCCAATATGTCGATGTCGGTGGCATCGCATGGCCCCCACCTGAATTTCCCGATCGGGAAATTTTTCTCGACAAGGTGGCCGATGTGCTGCTATTTTCCCGATCGGGAAAATGACGATGGCAACACGAGTCAGAACTCAAGCCGATATCGGCGCCTTGGTTCGGAGTACACGCAAGGAGCAAAACTTGCGGCAGGACGAACTTGCCGGCGTTTCCGGCGTCGGGCTTCGGTTTATTGTCGATCTCGAGGCAGGCAAGCCCACGGCTCAAATAGGAAAAGTATTGCAGGTTCTCCAAACACTCGGCTGCTCCATCGACATTCTGGCACCCGGCGAGCGCAGACAATGATGATAAAGGCCCTTGTTTATACGATGGAAACACCGATACCCGCGCACAGGATGTTTCGTTCATTATGTGATCCAATATGGTGGTGCAGATTAAACGAAATGCAAAAAACGGAACAGTCTCTATGCAAATACCCTTCCAAGCCGCACAATAAAATGCCGATTTGGTCGATTCGGTGGGAAATGCTGCTTAAGAAAGCAGCTATTCATCATGGTATCTGTCAGTTCGTGAGCTAAATCACGCAATATAAATACTAATAAAATTCAACGCGTAACCGCTTATAAAAGTTCAAGATGCACCAGGAAAAGATAAAGCCGTTAAGATGGGCGGGTAGCAAGTCAAATGTTGCCCAGCAGATTACTGGCTTTTTGGATTTTTCGAGGCAATATGTTGAACCCTTTTGCGGCTCAGCTGCATTTTTCTTCGACAAAAAGCCGAAAAAAGCCGTTCTCAACGATTTGAATCATCCGTTGATTTGTTGCTACGAAGATCTTCGTAAATACCCCCTTCGTCTTTGGGAGATCTACAACGAAATCGAGATAGATCCGCAGTCATATTACAATGTTCGAGAAAAGTTTAACGACATTCCCCCTTCTGTGGAGAGGTCTGCATATTTTTTGTATCTAAATCATTATTGCTTCAATGGCATATACCGAACAAATTTAAAGGGCCGATTTAATACGCCGTTTGGTGCAAGCAATAAGGCAAAAGCAAAGCTTTCTCTGAGTGATGTTGTGGATTTCTCCAATGTTCTGAAGGCGTGCGAATTTTATAATTTAGACTTTGAGCAGTTTTTGTCCGAAATAAATCCAGAGGGCGCCTGCATATACATGGATCCACCCTATTTTACGAGCGAGGCGCGGGTTTTTGGTGAGTATGGTGAAAAAATATTTGGAATTAAAGATCTTATAAGACTTAGAGATGCTGTAGATAGATTATCAAAGAATAACATTGTCGCTGTTTCTTACAGGGATTGCGGCGAATTTAGAGAGCTGTTCGGACACATGCAGATTTCCGAAATTACTGTAACGAGGAACGTCGGCGGATTTTCTGGGCGACGAAAAAGAGAAGTGGAATTGCTGGCGCGTGCGGGGGGGTGATTATGCGCTTCATAATTGTTAGCGACATCCACTGTATGTCCAAGGAATTAAAAGACGTGCAGGGGGGCTATGCAGGTTCCCAAGGTAGTTCCTTCTTCATCGAAGAACGCGTCCCATCTCGCAATCCAATTATGGCTATCGAGCAGGCGGTCTCGGATTTTCATGGCAGCATTGACGCGATATTGTGCCTGGGAGACATGGCGCACCAGTCCAAGCGGCTGCCTATGCTTCAAGCATGGACGGATTTGCACGAGCTGGGTCGAAAGCTGAATGTCCCTGATATAGTTGGAATAACCGGAAATCACGATCTGCTTTCCCGCGTGGATTCGATAGAGGATGCCGAAAACAGAACGGACTTTCTGAAAAATATTAGCCCCAGATTTCCGAATAAGGAAGAAGCGTTCAGCGCGGCTTATTTTCAAAACGGTGTGGCCTCGAAAGAATTCGAACGATGCCTGCTTATTGCTGTAGACACGTGCCGATGGCACGGGCTTGGAAAAGACGACAAGACGTCAGAAAAAATATGGAACGTCGGTCACGTCAGTGACACGATGAGGCAAGAGATATTGGCGCAAATACGCGCTTCAACCTTGAGCCATGTGGTGATCATTATGCATCACCATCCAATTAAGGTCGATGACATATTGGATATAGAACAAGATCAAATGTCCTCTGGGGCGCAATTGCTGGCTGAAATTGGAGATACAGACAAGAACTGTATTGTTGTCCACGGGCACAAGCATCAAGTTAATATTAAACGGCACTCAAAAGGGTTGAGGCCGCCTATAATTTTTTCGTCTGCTACTTTCGCAGCTCGCCCTTATCCAAATCAAACGACCGGATTTTACAACCAGTTTCACATATTGGAATTTGATACTAATAAAAGCCTATTTCCCTCGGGCGCGATATACTCTTGGAATTGGGCTTCTCCCGCGTGGACGAAAAGCAAGTTGGATACCATGCCCTTTCGTCAGGCGTTTGGCCCGGAAATTTCATTAGAAAAGCTTGCCGCTGAACTGGCTGGTATCCCTCTAACATCCAAGGTTGCTCGCCAGGAGTTGTTCACCGGTTGTCCAGATCTCGAATTTCTGCCGATGAGTCAATTTGATGACTTAAATGAAATTCTTATGAAAAAATACAAACGCATGCTTGTGGCTCACCAGTCCACAATCCAAGCGATGATTGAGGCAAGCTGATGGTTGTTGTCACCCAATTCAACGCTCGCAATTCATCACCAAGCCAGATTGCGGCCACTTTCGTAATGCCAGAATATTTCGAGGAGGTGGCGGCCTATCAAAATACGGTTTTGATCGGCCCCCGTGGTATCGGTAAAACCACTCTTCTAAAGACGCTCACTGCTCAGGGACTGGTAACCCTCCATCAAAGAAAAGATGTTGCAGAAAGGCTCAAGAAAATTGATTTCAACTATACGCCGATCTACATCCCAGCAGAATCGATCTGGAAGGGCACGTCTCATGTGATTAACGAGGAGATTGGAGATGAGAGCGATCGCGATCTCATTTCCAGCGGCCTGTTCTGCGACCACTGCCTTTACCATGTCGTTTCATCAATCGACGAGAATCGCGATCTCAAAAGAAGTCTAAAAGATGAGGTTAGCTACCCATGGTTGGCAGACTTCAACGACTCGAATGAGCGCAAAATTGCTACTGCATGTGCTGAAATTTGGCAACTTCCTGGCAGGCCAAGTTCGCTCCTAGGGCTCAAGCTTGATCTGCTCAAGCGGGTGAATCAGTTTCGAGCCGCGATATCCTCAAGGGACACTTTGGATGAGCTTCGCAAAGGGGGGCGTCTGGATTTCCTCGTCATGCTAAGGGCATTTCTCGACATAACTGATAAGTTCGCCGGTCTAAAACGCTGGACAATCAGCTTTGATGAAATGGAGATTGCCCCAAAGCGAGTTCTTGCAGATCTCTATGAAAGTCTTCGCTCTTTCGACCAGCGGACAGCTATTAAGCTTTCCCTTTTTCCGTACGTAGATTTTATCGACCAGCATTCGGCTGATCACTCTGGTATGGCCAGTCCAAATCCGGCACAAGATTTTCACACCGTAGTGCTTTCCAGCAAGTTTTCTAACCCGGATTACTCGTTTGCCAGGAACATAGTCCGATCGGAATGCGAGGTCCGCAATATCGCCTTTGGCGAGTTTATTGCCTACTTGAATAGCTCGAACGCCATACTTCATGGTACCAGGCGCTTTTCTGATGACGGGTTTGTGAGGCAGCCGAAAGCCATTTACCAACACGTTGTGCATCGAGCAGGAGACCAATCCTTTAAGGCCTATATGGAGAGCAAGGGCGTCCACAATGAAGACGACGTAGAAAAAGTCACGGGGGAGGCTTCTAGAGCGCAGACCATTCGGAAGATTTTCCCCATCGCTGAGCTCCGGGCCTATTATTTGTCAAAGACAAAGTCGAGCGCGAGGGGAGATAGCGTTCGTAGATCATCCGTAAAGGGCTTTGGATACTATCATGGTTTCGACCAAGTCATCTCTCTTACAGAGGGAAATCCTAGAGCAATAAAGTATTATCTTAATGAATTACTTCAGGATATGCGTTCCGGGATAGACTCACGGGTAGCCCAAAATAAAGCGATTTCTCAAAATGTTGATCGTTTCCGAGCACTTGTTGCCTCCCAATCTGCCGACACAGCGAACGCAAATGGAACAGCTCTATCCACTCTCCAACTTATCGATCTTCTAGGTTATTCTCTTGCCAACTCTTTATACGGCAATGATTTCCCTGCTGAGCCGGCGCTTAGTTACAAGATTAAAAATCTCAACGTGAGCATGCGCAGAGCAATGATTTCCGCGATAAATTCGGGGGCCATTATAGTTGAGGAGCAGGCGAGCGGGAAAAATCTCCTGTTTGACCTAGAAGGATGTCGTTTGCGAATATCACATCGGCTAGCGCCTTTTTATAAGCTTCCGACAATTACGGGCCAGGAACGGATTTTGTCCGAACCTCCACAGAAGAGCGCAAAATTTAACGATCAGCCCGATCTATTGAATTGGGGTGGCGTGAATGATTAGTTTGAAATTGCTACAGCCATCAAGTGTGGCCCCAGATATATTCATCGGCTGTGTTGGTTACGAGTTAAGATCATCCGAGGCATTGCGCACATATAATGTATCGATGCTGAGCCGAGAGAAACTATTGCTTGATTACGGTTGTGGCGATAGGCTCTCGTACCCTAAAAATATTGAATTCGTACAGGGTACGGATTGCAATTTATTTAAAAATATATCTGATCTTATTAAGGCAATAGAATCTCGGATATTTGGCGGCCCAAAGAAAAGTGTTTTGCTCGACGTAACCTCTCTAGATCGACGGGTTATGGCGAAAGTTCTTGAGGCTCTTTTCGATTTAAGGGCGTCTATATCAAATGTGGATATTATTTACTATCCTCAGACATTTGTCGAACCAACGGCCGTCTTGGAGCAAGTGCTAACTTTCGCGCCGGTTACGTCTCGTTTTGTCGGCGAAGCTTCATATTCAAGAGACGCTCTCTCTCTGATAGTCGGCGCTGGTTACGAGTACGGACGTATTATTGGGGCGATAGACGTTCTGGAGCCAGAAAGAGTGTATTGCTTCCATCCGGTTGGCACTGACAGCCGCTTCGAAGAGGCTATTTACAAAAACAACCTGGGATTTAGCTTCTTAGACAATCCGGACTTTCTTCTTCCCTATGATTTGTTGACTCCTTTTGAATTATATCAAAGCCTTAGAAGCTTGATAGAGGTGGAACTTAGGGAGCGGGATGTCCTACTGCTGCCGCTCGGTCCTAAGATTTTTGCCGCTATTTCAATCGTGATTGCATTACAGCTTTCGCCATCTGTGATGGTCTGGCGTCATTCCACAACGTCCCATTCCAAGCCTTCTACCAACTTAGACGCGGTGGCTGATGGGAGGAGGATAGACTTTTCGTTTAGCTTCTCTGAGCTTGCAGGCTGAGTAGATGATCAAAAATTTAGAGGAGACGCTGAGACGCCCTTATGCTGGCATCAACGGTCTGCCGTCCGAGATTGCGAGAGCCCATTGTGGTTTGGTGCTTTTGGCACAAACCCCACACTAAAGCCGAACAATCGACCTATTCTATCTAGCGTTTCGAGCGTTGGGTTTGCCGTACCAGCTTCCATCTCAGCAACTTGGCGCCTGGTGAGCGACAGCGTTTTGGCGAACTCCTCCTGTGTCATGCCAAACCCTTTGCGAATTTCCGCAATCGCGCTGGGCAGCCTTAAGTCACCTGTTCGAGCACGCTCTGCCAGTGCTCGCCGGTTTTCAAGAATCTCGTCTTTCGTGGGTTTCTTCCAGCGAGCCATTTAGCTGTCCCCCTGCATCACTGGCACGCCGCCAGAACGTTGTCCGTGATTTCAATGCAGCGTACCATTGCTCGTTCTGGAATTTCCGGAGACGCACCCATATCGTTCGCCATGGCCGGCGACTGCCGCAGGTGTTCGGCAAAGTCGCAAAGCGTGGCCGCAAGAGCCTTCTGCTCTGCAGGATCAGGAATCAGTTCGGCGCAAATGCGCTTCCAATCGGGAAGATGGTCCCGACCACCATCACGCATCATGGCCCAGCGGGTGGAACGAACGATTCCCTCTTTGGCGAGCCGCATTGGTGCGAAATCAAAGAGCGGAGACAGGCGGATCGTGCCGTCCTGATGCTTGCTGAGAGCGGAATTCCGGCCGTGATTGTCGGGATTGCCAAGCGCGAGGTTGGCGATGTCGCGCTTCAGGTATTCGACGATGTCCGCGAAGGGATCGGCCGAAAATTGGCGCAGAACATCAATATACGCCTCGTGCGTGCCGACATGGCCAAAATCGGCAACGCCGATCGCGGATACCAGGCTTTCCTGGCCAAGCCGCACGGTGCCGCCGCCTTCTCTCTTTTTCCGGTCGAAACGGTGAATGATCAGGACGCCTTCAGAATAGGTTGATGGTTCGCTGACATTCAGACCGATCTCTTGAGCGATCCGCGAATAAAGGGCTTCGCCTTCGAGAATCAGGCGGTCCACAGGCTCGTTGCTGCGTACTAGCTTGACGATGACGTGGCGCACGGCCTCATCATCGGTCACGAAGCTGTCGGGATAATAGAGCCCGTCATTCGCCTGGGTCATCGAGACCTTTGGCCATTCCCCTTGCAGGCCGCTTGAGCCGGAGGCGAGCATTCCGAAGCGATCGGCGACTTCCATAAAGCGGTCCGACCGCTCAAGGATCTCCGCTTCTGTAACCCCTTGGCGCTCAACACCGCGCAGCCGTTCAATTTCGGCGTCTGCCGCTTCTTTGATCCGAATATTGCCTATGCCGCCCGTTGCCGATCGCAGAAGCAGCGGGAGATCAGAAGCGCGCGAGCCTTCAGCAAGGCCGAGGTGCTCTGCAAGCTTTCGCCTTGCATGCCCCTGGGGCATAAGATCCAACAGGAAAGGCGGCCAACTGCGACTATATCGATTTTCAAGATCAACGGGGTAACGGACTGACAAGGCGCGATGGTCGCGGACCGTCTTTCCGGCCGCAAATTCCGCCGACGCCACGGTGACGAAATAGTCGAGATCGTAATCGACGATCGACGCGCCCTGGAAGCCGGCCGCGTCGTCCTTGAGTTCTAGCGTCGCGGTGTGATGCCACTGGCCATCAAAATTGGTTTGGAGCGTTAGGCGCATTAATTGACCCTTTCAATGGTTCAAATAATGCATTTTCTTAAATTATTCAACCCATCAAAGTGGGTTGAATATTTGCCGTTAGAACTGCCAGCTACCGAAGCGGTCATGGAAGCTTCTGATCCGGCTGACCATCTTCCGGCCACGCAACGCACTACCGCAGGCGAACAGCATGAGGGACAGGCTCAGCACAGGTGTCAACCAAGCATCGGAGTCGCCTCTCCCATCAAACACAATGAGCAAGACAGCTCCGATTGCTGCGAAGAAGACCATCCCGAAATCGTATTGCTTTGAAAGGCTCGTGAGCCGGGCCGAATGCTGGGCATAGCGCAATCGCCTTGCCAACTTTCGCTTTTCGGATGCCAATTGATCGCGCTGGCGTCCGATCGTGTAAAAACCCTGTTCGATTTTCTGTTCAAAGCTCGACTTACTCATATTGCTGACCTCAGATATTTCTCTGCAATTTCCTCTGTGAATTCGCCGTGTTGTTCGGCGTAGTCGATCAGGAACCGGATGAGCTTCAAGCGCTTATCCGGTTCCACCTGACAGTTTTCCCGCACGATAAAGGCATCAACTTGGTTCGTGACGTCATGATACAGATCGACCGTATCCCGATTGTAGGGGCTGCCTTCCCCGGTCATCATCCAGACTGGATTGACGTTGAACTTCGTGTAGAGCGCGCGCAGTACGCGAACGGGGATCTCTCGCTGGCCGCGCTCGTAGGTATTGTAGCCGCCCTGTGAGACCTCAAGCGCTTCCGCAAAGGGGATCTGTTTCAATCCCGAATTTTCCCGGATCATCGCCAAACGTTTGCCCATCTGAATGAGCAGCGTGTCTTGCGTCGAATTATTATTTTTCTGATAATCGCGTTGCATTTTTGAGCTTGATGTGATTCTTTCGGGTTCATATCATTCTATCATCAGTTGGAGGTGAATTTCCAATGCAGGCGCAACTCTTGTCCCCCAAACAGCTCGCAGACCGTTCCGGATGGCCGATCGCACGTATCCGGAATCTAATCGCCAAGCAGGAAATCCGCCATGTGCGGATCGGTGGAAGTCTGTTCCTGCCGGAAAACGCCGTGGATGAGTATCTTGCGGCGAATATGGTCGAGCCCAAGCATAAGGCTTTGGCGCTTGTTGATAGCGCCTCCAGAGCGTGAGGAGCGGTACATGAAGCAGCAAGCTGAAGCGCTGGCCCCACGCCCCATTTACAAGGTCGCAGTCAGCCGCGTCCGTGCGGCGGAACTTCTCGACGTCTCGACGGGCACCTTTGACGACTGGGTTCGCCGTGGCCTTATGCCGAAAGGCGTGAAGATCGGCGCACTGCGCCGTTGGGATGCCGAGGAAATCCGGGCGTCCTGGTACGACATCAAAGAACAGGGCTTGAGCGGAGACGAAGACGATGGCGAAAATCCGTTTGATTACGCGGTCGGGTAATCAGCGCGTCCCCTTCAAATTCTGCTCACGGGATGTCGATCGGCACGGCAATGAGCGGTTTTATCTCCGCCTTCCAGGCATGCCGAAGTACCGGATGACGTCCGCCTATCTGGATGAGGCCGGCAGCGTTACCCAGGCATTTACCGAGGAATATCATCGCGTTCTGGCCGGCGATCGTGGTGAAAAGACGGTCCCGATTTCAAGACTGGAGCCCGGCTCGGTTCGCTGGCTGGTCGAGAACTATTATCGGTCCAAGGCGTTTCAAAGCCAGTCCCCGGCCACGCAAAAAGACAAGAAGAGCGTTCTCAATCGCTATTGCAGCAATGTGGGCGAGCTCCCCTTCAAGAAGATTCGCAAATCCGACATCGAAGCCAGTCAGATGAAGCGCAGCGGCACGCCGGGCGCGGCCGACAAGCTGGTGAAGTATCTGAAGGCGCTCTTCAATTGGGCCATCAGCGCTGAACTTGCGACCTTTAATCCCGCGAACGGCGTCACCAAAATCCATAAATCGCCCGGCTTCCACACCTGGGGCGAAGCGGAGTTGGCGCGCTATCGCGCCGCATATCCGCTCGGCTCGATGGCCCGGCTTGCAATGGAACTGATGCTGAATTTGGGCGTCAGACGCTCCGACCTCGTCAAACTCGGCTGGCGGAACCTCGTAGGAGAGCGCATCGAATTCATGCCGGAAAAGGGTTCTGGCAAATACGCGCAGTCACTCAGCCTGCCCGTCACAGACGAGCTTCGCGAGGCGCTGGACGCAATCACACATGATCAGCCGACATTCCTTATCACGGAATATGGCAAGGCGTTCAGCGGGAACGGGTTCGGCAACAAGATGCGCCAGTGGTGCAATGATGCTGATTTGCCAGAATGCTCGTCGCACGGCCTCAGAAAGGCGTCCGCGACCATCCTCGCCGAGGCTGGCGCGACCGAACATCAGCTTATGGCGATCTTCGGCTGGTCTGATTCCAAGATGGCGCAGCACTACACGAAAGCCGCCCAATCCAAGCGCATCATTGATGCCGGTTTCGAGCGTCGGAAAACCTACGTGGCCCGCAGAAATGTCCCACTTTCATCGAACCGGAATTCCGGTGAGACAAATCGAGGAAAAAACGATGGAAAAACAACGTCCGAAGAAAGAAATGGTGGGCCCGGAGGGACTCGAACCCCCAACCAAGCGGTTATGAGCCGCCGGCTCTAACCATTGAGCTACAGGCCCATTCCGGCCGGGTGGCCGGGGCCGTCGGTCAATGGCAGCCGACGGCAGGAAAGCGTCTAGACGAAATCTGTCCGTCTCACAAGCGCTGCCGTATTCTCCACACAATGCCGGGCGAAGAACGGTGCAAGGGACACAACTATCAGGAGACATTTCAGCATGTTCCATGGAACCTTGGGCCGCCGCACCGGCGTCGGTCTTGTCGCCCTCTCGCTCGCTCTTGCCGCCGCCATTCCGATGGCCGCACACGCCCAGGAAACCGCAAAGCCGCGCGAGGCGACCATCGTCGTCACGGGTGAAGGAACGGCCGAAATGGCCCCCGACATGGCCCTCATCGATCTCGGCGTCGTCAAGGTTGCCAAGACCGCCCGCGAGGCGCTCGACGAAAACAACAAGGCGATGGCCGAGATTCTCGCCGCGCTGAAGGAAGCCGGCATCGAGGCGCGCGATCTGCAGACCTCCGGTTTCACGATCAACCCGCAGTACCAGTATCCCCAGAGCACGACGGGCGAAAACCCGCCGCCGGTTCTCCTCGGCTTCCAGGTCGCCAACACGGTGACGCTGCGCGTGCGCGATCTCGGCAAGCTCGGCGAGATCCTCGACAAGGCCGTATCGCTCGGCGCAAACCAGGGTGGCGGCATCCGCTTCACCAACGACAAGCCGGACACGGCCGTCAGCGCGGCGCGCAAGAAGGCCGTCGAGAATGCCATGGCCAAGGCCAAGGAACTGACGGACGCCGCCGGCGTCGGCCTCGGCCGCGTGCTGGAGATTTCCGAAACGAGCTATCGTGCAGAACCGATGCCGATGATGCGCGCCGTTGCCAAGGACTATGCCGCAGCCGGCGCGGTGCCGCTGGCCACCGGCGAAAACAGCTACTCCGTCATCGTCAACGTAACCTTCGCCCTCGGCAAGTAACCGGTGAAGGGGGCCGGTTTGCCGGCCCCTGCCCGCCGCCGTCATCCTCAGGCTCGACCCCGAGGATCCAGGGCGGCATCCGGAGCGTGGATGGCCGGGTCAGGCCCCGCCATGACGCAGGAGAGGTTTAAAGACTTTGCAGCGATTTGAAGGGCCGGGAAACCGGCCCTTCCTCGTTTCCGCAAAGCGGTTCGCAGCTCGAGCCTACGGCCTTCCTCCAACCGGTCCCTCCATGAGGACGGACGGGAAAGCCACGTCACTGCCCATCGGGATGGAAACGACCTTCAGCCGCACGAGCCCCATCCGCGCATAGAAGGGTTCTGCGTTGAGCCCGGAAAATGCCTGAAAGCGCACGGCGCCCTCTGCGCTTGCCGTGCGCGCGCATTGGGTGAAGATCGACCGTCCGATGCCGTGTCGCGCGCGGGCCGGGTCGACCGCGAAATGCCGCAGATGAGCCAGCCCCTCCACCGACTCGCCAGAACCCGGCGCACCAGATGTCCAGCCGCCGCAGCCGACGACATGGCCTTCATCCTCGACGATATAGAACGTGCCTGATGTAAGTAGCTCGACCTTTGCCTTCGTCATGAACGGCAAGGCGCGCGCCAGTACGCGCTCTTCATAGGCCGTGGCCATCATGGCCGGATAGGACCGGCCAAGCAGGGCCTCCACGGCGGAAAAATCGTCAAGTCCCGCGATCCGGATCATCATTGTCGCCCCTCCGGCAGCATCAAGGCCGTGCGCGCTTTCCGCAGCACAGCCGACGCTAGCCAAACCCCCGTCAAAACGCAAAAACCCTCCCGGCAGGACCGGGAGGGTTGCTGTCCACCGGGCCGGGGGTGACACGGCGGACAGCTTCTTTCAGGTCGGCGCCAGGGCGCCTGCCCGGTTGTTTAGCGCCAGATCGGGCAACCACGATCGTTCATGAAGACCATGCGGGCATAGTCACCGCGGCGGAAGCCCTCGACCACGACGCGGCGCGGCGAGACATCGACGACGCGGGCGCGACGCATGCCGAAGTCGCGGGCCTTGGCCTCGGCAAGGCCCGGCGAGCAGCGACCGCGACGGCCCCAGTTGCCACCGTGGCGGCGGTCATCGCGGCGATCCCAGCGATCACGATCATGACCACCACGGCGATCACGGTCCCAGCCACCGTCCTGCACCTGCAGGAAGCCATTGCGGTAACCGACCGTATCGATGGTCACTTCGAGGCCAGCAGCAGAAGCGGCCGGAACGGAGGCCGCCAGGGCGCCAAGGCCCAGGACTGCGGCAAGAATGGTCTTTTTGAAAATATTCGTCATGGAAGGCTCTCCTGTTCGCTCCGACCGGGCGCTTCGTCCGGTGTTGAGGAGACCATAGGGCGGCCCGGCTGAACGAAATCAGAATCCTTCGTTCAGCCTGCGTTCAACTTCATGAACCGGAGAAAAACGCGACGCGGGTAATCATGCCGTCCTCGACTTCGAGGCAAAGGATCTTCTCCTTCGAATAGGCAGCGCCGCCGGCCGATTTGCCGCGCGCCGTCACGCGGATCGCGACATTGTGGCCCAGCGCATCGCTCATCACCAGCGCGTCGCCATAGCTTTCGTCAAAGGCCTCGAAATGGCGGGCAAGCCGGCCGCGCAGCGCCTCGCGCCCGTTGTCGCTGCCCTCCCCGATGCCGGCAATCGCCACATCCTCGTGGACCCTGGCGGCGAGCGCGGCGAAATCGCGGGCGTTCAGCGCCTCGATGACGAGGTGATTGATGCTTTCTGTGTCAGACATGGCTCTCTCCTGCGGGCGGGTCCCCGCAGCAACGTTCCATCGTATGACGCAGTTCCGTCAAGAGCCGAGATGCAGCACGATTTCGCGCCGGTGCGGCCGGTCGCGATGCTCGAAGAGATAGAGGCCCTGCCAGGTGCCGAGCGCAAGGCGCCCGCCCATGACCGGGATGCCGATCGAGACCTGTGTCAGCGCCGCCTTGATATGGGCCGGCATGTCGTCCGGCCCTTCCATCGTGTGGACGATCCAGCGCATGGACGGATCGTCGGAGGGCGGCACGAGACGGCGAAAGAACTGGTCGAGGTCGCGCCGGACATCGGGATCGGCATTTTCCTGGATGAGCAGCGAGCAGGAGGTATGGCGCACGAAAACCGTCAGCAATCCCGCGTCCACGCCCGAACCCTGCACGAAAGCCCCGGCCTCGCGGGTGAACTCGTAGAGCCCCTGCCCGCGGGTCGAGACCGTGACGATCGTCTGCGGCACCGCGCCGTCCGCCTCAGCCAATCGCCCAGAACAGGGTGCCGCCGATCACGATGAAGGCGATGATGACGCCCATGAACCGCGCAAGACCCGCATTGGTGTCCGTGTCGGTGCCGACGATCGCGTTGTAGAGGTTCATCATGGCAAGTCCTTTCGTCTGGAGATCGATGCGGTGATAGCGCAGCCGATCACCGCTCACAACTCGAGGAAGGCCTGAAAGCCGCCATAGATCATGCGCTTGCCGTCAAAGACGTCCTTCCAGTCGTTCCCCTGCAGTCGCGGATCGGCCATCACCTTGGCGACGATCTCATCGCGGCGCGCGCGCGATTCGTAGGTGATCCACGAGAAGATCACGACCTCCTCGTCGCTCGCCTGCACGGCGCGGGGAAACGAGGTCAGCTCGCCATAGGGCACATCGTCGCCGATGCATTCGACATAGTCGATCGCACCATGTTCCTTCCACACCGCCCCCGCCGCACGCGCCATCGCCTTGTAGGCCTCGATATTGGCCTTCGGCACGGCCAGCACAAATCCATCTGCATAGGTCATGATCGTCTCCTCCTTTGGTGAGAACATGACAAGGACGTGTGGCACGCCGCCCATCCGACAAGGGGGCGACGGTTTATTTGCGAAATTGAATCTTGCCGGAAGGGTCCTCGCCCAACTCCTGAGGGGCAGGCGCCGGGTTGCGCGGCTGCGGCCGGCATGCAAGGTTTGCGGCAACGAAGCATGCGAAGCGGAAGGAAGTCTGGCCGTGCGGAATTGGTTCTGGCGTCTTCTACTCTCCTTCTCCGTCACGGGGCTCATACTTGGTACGCTTCTCTTTGCAGCCTCCCTGACGCCGAGCCTGCTGCCACGCACCTATGTCACGCAGGGCCTGCTTTCCGGCGTGGCGATGGCCTGCGGCTATGGCCTCGGCGTTCTTCTCTCCGCCCTGTGGTTCTGGCTGGAGCTGCCGGAGCCGAAGGACCGGGTGCAGCTCGCCCTCAAGGCGGTTGCCGGCGGCCTCAGCGGCGTCGTCGTGCTCGTCTTCCTCTGGCGCACGGCCGAATGGCAGAATTCCATCCGCACGCTGATGCACCTGCCGCCTATAGAGACGGCCCATCCGTTCTATGTCGGCCTCATCGCGCTTGCCGTCTTTCTCCTGCTGTTCGCGCTCGGGCGGCTGTTCGCCTTCCTCGTCCGCCTCTTTGCCAGCACCTCGCGTCGCGCGGCCCCGCGGCGGCTTTCCTACCTTATCGGCACGGCGCTGGCCGCGATCCTGTTCTGGACGCTGGCCGATGGCCTGCTGGTGCGCTTCGTGCTGCACACGGCCGATTCCTCCTTCCGCCGGCTCGACCAGGTGATCGAACCGGATACCGCCGAGCCGTCCAATCCGCTGAAGTCGGGAAGCGAGGCATCTCTGGTGCGCTGGAACGAGCTTGGCCGCATGGGGCGCTCCTTCGTTGCGAGCGGGCCGAGCGCGGCGGATATCTCCAGCTTCACCGGCAAGCCTTCGCTGGAGCCGCTTCGCGTCTATGCCGGCCTCAACGCCGCCGATACGCCGGACGCACGGGCGAAGATCGCCCTCGAGGAATTGATCCGCGTCGGCGGCTTCGAGCGCTCTACCCTGCTCATCGTCATGCCGACCGGCACCGGCTGGGTCGATCCGGAAGGGATCGATACGGCCGAATATCTGCACCATGGCGACATCGCCAGCGTCGCCATCCAGTATTCCTATCTTGCCAGCTGGCTCTCGCTGCTCGCCGAGCCGGACTATGGCGCAGAGGCTGCACGGGCCCTCTTCCACGCCATCTACGGCCACTGGACGAGCCTGCCGAAGGAAAGCCGCCCGAAGCTCTATCTCTACGGCCTCAGCCTCGGCACGCTGTCGTCGGAGCAGTCGGCGGAGCTGTTCGAGGTGATCGGCGATCCTTATCAGGGCGCGCTGTGGGCCGGGCCGCCCTTCCCCAGCCGCATCTGGCGCAAGATGACGGCCGATCGCGACCCCGGCACACCGGCCTGGCTGCCGCGCTTCCGCGACGGCTCCTATGTGCGCTTCACCAGCCAGCGCAACGCCCTGCCCGAGGCGGGCGATCACTGGGGGCCGATGCGCATCGTCTACCTGCAATATGCCAGCGACCCGATCGTCTTCTACGATCCCTATTCCTTCTACCGCCAGCCGGACTGGATGGCGGTGCCACGCGGGCCGGACGTGTCTCCGGACTTCCAGTGGTATCCCGTCGTGACCTTCCTTCAGCTGACGCTGGACATGGCGATGGCGACCACAACGCCGATGGGGCTCGGCCATGTCTATGCCGGCGAGCACTATATCGATCCGTGGATCGCGGTGACCGACGTGACGGACTGGAGCGCAGCGGATGTGGCGCGGCTGAAGGAAAAGTTCCGGGCGGGCCGATAGGCGCGCGCGCCTCATTCCCACAAACAAAAACGCCGGGGCAAAACCCCGGCGTTTCCTGTTCCAGATCGCAAACCTTATTCGGCAGCGACGATCTTGCCGTCTTCCCACTTGAAGAGCGAGAAGCTCTGCGAGGTGAGGTCGCCGCTTTCGCCGTAGGTGAGCTTGCCGATGGCGGTCGGGATGGCCTCGCCGGACTTCAGCGCTGCCGTGACGGCAGCCGCATCGTCCGCGCTGCCGGCCTTCTCGATGCCGGCCTTCAGAACTTCGACGGCGGCATAGGCGTTGAGCGTGAAGGCTTCCGGCGGGACGCCCTTTTCCTTGAGGACAGCGACAGCCGCCTGGGAATCGGCGCTCTTCAGCGCGTCGGATGCGTTGGTGAAGAGCGTGCCGGCAGCAGCTTCGTTGCCGATCGCCCAGTATTCGCTGTTCGACAGGCCTTCACCGCCGATGATCGTGGCATTGACCGAGAGGTCCTTCAGCTGGCGGGCCAGCAGGCCGCCTTCCGGATGGTAGCCGCCGAAATAGATGACTTCGACGCCATCAGCCTTGAGGCGGGTGATCAGCGCGCTGAAATCCTTGTCGCCCGGAGTAACCGAATCGTAAAGCGCTTCGGTAACGCCGCCCTTGTTGAGGGCTGCCTTGAAGGCATCGGCCAGGCCCTTGCCGTAGGCGCCCTTGTCATGGACGACGGCGACCTTCTTGTCCTTGAGGCTCGCCAGTACATAGGCGGCGGCAACCTCTGCCTGCTGGTCGTCACGACCGCAGGTGCGCAGGACGTTGGTGAGGCCGCGGGCCGTCAGGTCCGGTGCGGTCGCGGTCGGGGTGACCATCAGGATGCCGTTTTCAGCCAGCACGTCGGAGGCCGGAATGGCAACGCCCGAAGTGACCGGGCCGACGACGAAGCGGATGCCTTCGCCGACGATCTGGTTGGCAGCCGAAACGCCCTGCTTGGGCTCGCCCGCGTCGTCGGTCAGCTTGAGCACGACCTGCTCGCCGAGAATGCCACCGTTCTTGTTGATTTCTGCAACAGCTGCTTCCGCACCGTTCTTGACCTGGTCGCCATAGGCGGCAACCGGACCGGTCAGCGGCGCGATGAGGCCGATAACGATGTCTGCATGGGCGAGCGGCGCAAAGGCGACGGAGGCCGCAAGGAAGGCGCCGGCGAAAATCTGCTTCTTCATGGTCTTTCTCCTCAACTGGGGTCGCCTCCCGGAGACCCGTTCGCAAACCGCCGTGCAGTCGGATTGCGTTAGCCGAAATCCGAAGGCAGGACGGCATTTTCACGGTCCGGAACAATCGTGCGCGAAGGGCCGGCGTGCTGTGGATTGATTAGGCCGGAAGGGCAAAAAGAGCAACAAAATAATGCATTTGCATACTTGATGAGCGGATCAAGCGCGTGAATGGGAAGACCGAGTGGCAATTGAATCAAAACGGATTGTTAAGATTTACCATTCATAAATATCCGCAAATTTTGAGGAACAGCGATGCGTTGCGTATTGATCGTCGTCCTCCTGCTGCTCGCCGGATGTGCGTCTGTCCCCCGACAGACGCAGAATGCCTGTGCAATCTTCGAGCAGCGCGATGGCTTCTTCGACAACTGGCGGCGAGCCGCCTACAGTGCCCAGAGGGAATATGGCGTGCCGGTCCCCGTGCTGATGGCGACCGTCTATGCGGAATCCGGATTCCGGCACAATGCGCGTCCGCCGCGCACGAAACTCCTGGGCTTCATCCCTTGGAAGAGGCAATCGACCGCGCTCGGTTTCTCCCAGGCGCTCGACGGCACCTGGCAGCAATACAAGCGCGTGACCGGCCGCTGGGCAGCCAAGCGTACCGATTTCGGCGACGCTATCCGCTTCATCGCCTGGTATCACAGCGAGAGCAACCGCAAGAACGGCATCGCGCTCAACGATACCTACCGGCTCTACATCGCCTATTATCACGGCCACGCCGGCTACCAGCGCGGCAACTGGAGCGCGACATCGAAGGCCGGCGCAAAGCGGGCGACGAACATGGCCGCCAACTATTCACGCCAGCTGAAGGGCTGCGGCGGCTGGTAGAAAAAGCTGCCCCGGCACAGGCCTGAAGCCTTGCAGCTTCAGGCGGTACCAAACCCGCCACGAACAAAAAAAGCCCCGCGACCTTCCGGTCGCGGGGCTTTTTGTTGTCTTCGTCGCCTCAGCTGTCGAGGAACGAGCGCAGCTTCCTGGAGCGGCTCGGGTGCTTGAGCTTGCGCAGCGCCTTCGCCTCGATCTGACGAATACGTTCGCGGGTGACCGAGAACTGCTGGCCGACTTCCTCGAGGGTGTGGTCGGTGTTCATGCCGATGCCGAAGCGCATGCGCAGGACGCGCTCTTCGCGCGGCGTCAGCGAGGCCAGCACGCGGGTCGTCGTCTCGCGCAGGTTCGCCTGGATGGCGGCGTCGATCGGCAGAAGCGCGTTCTTGTCCTCGATGAAGTCGCCGAGGTGGCTGTCCTCTTCGTCACCCACCGGGGTTTCGAGCGAGATGGGCTCCTTGGCGATCTTCAGGACCTTGCGGACCTTTTCGAGCGGCATGGCGAGCTTTTCGGCCAGTTCTTCCGGCGTCGGCTCGCGGCCGATCTCGTGCAGCATCTGGCGCGAGGTGCGAACGATCTTGTTGATCGTCTCGATCATGTGCACCGGAATACGGATCGTGCGGGCCTGGTCGGCGATCGAGCGGGTGATCGCCTGCCGGATCCACCACGTCGCGTAGGTGGAGAACTTGTAGCCGCGGCGATACTCGAACTTGTCGACCGCCTTCATCAGGCCGATATTGCCTTCCTGGATGAGATCCAGGAACTGCAGGCCGCGGTTCGTGTACTTCTTGGCGATCGAGATCACGAGACGGAGGTTGGCTTCCACCATCTCCTTCTTGGCGATGCGCGCCTCGCGCTCACCCTTCTGCACCATGGAAACGATGCGGCGGAACTCGGCGATCGAAATGCCGGTTTCGGTGGCGAGGTTCTGGATCTCCTGACGGATATCGCGGATCGTCGTGTTCTCGCTCTTGGCGAATTCCTTCCAGCCGCGGGCGGCAAGGTTGGCGATCGACTTCATCCAGTTCGGATCGAGTTCCGCACCGGAATACTGCTCAAGGAACGAGTCGCGCTTGACGCCATAGCTTTCGGCCAGGCGCAGCAGACGGCCCTCGTTCTGCATCAGGCGCTTGGAGATGTCGTAGAGCTGCTCGACAAGGCTGTCGACGCGGTTCTGGTTCAGCGACAGCGACTTGACGGCCGTGATCAGTTCGTCCTTGAGCTCCTTGTAGCGGCGCTCCTGGGCGGGCGAGAGCGTGCCGGTGGCCTGCAGGCGGGCTTCCACCTGCTGGTCCTGCAGCTTGCGCAGCTTCTTGTAGGTCTCGGCGATCGTATCGAGCGTCTCCATGACCTGGGGACGCAATTCCGCTTCCATGGCGGCGAGCGAAAGGTTCGACTCGTCGTCGTCCTCTTCCTCTTCCTCCGGCGGCAGGCCCTCGCCGCCGACATTGGTGATGTCGTCGTCATTGGCCGCACGCGGCTTGCGGTTCTTTTCCTTCTCTTCGGCCGCCTTGCGGTCGGCCTCGATCTTCTCCGGGCTCTGGAACTGCGGAGCAGCCTTCGCCTCGGGACCGGAATAGGTCGTCTCGAGATCGATGATCTCGCGCAGCAGCGTCTGGCCTTCGTTAAGTTCATCCCGCCAGATGATGATGGCCTGGAACGTCAGCGGGCTCTCACAGAGACCGGCGATCATCGTCTCGCGGCCGGCCTCGATGCGCTTGGCGATGGCGATTTCGCCCTCGCGCGACAGAAGCTCGACGGAGCCCATTTCGCGCAGGTACATGCGCACCGGGTCGTCCGTGCGGTCGGTCGGCTCCTTCTTCTTGGCGGTCGCAAGCGCGGTGCCGCCGGAAGAGGCAAGTTCGCCGCCTTCGCTCTCGTTGTCGTCGTCGCTGGCCTCGTCGTCGCTGCTCTGGCTCGCCTCTTCGGCGTCCTCGTCCTCGATGACGTTGATGCCCATATCCGAGAGCATGGCCATCGTGTCCTCGATCTGCTCCGAGGTGACTTCCTCGGAGGGCAGGACAGAATTCAGCTCATCCATCGTGACATAGCCGCGCTTCTTGGCGGCCTTGATCATCTTCTTGACTGCATCATCGGAAAGATCGAGAAGTGGGCCGTCGGATGCGCCTTCGCGTTCGTTTTCGACTTCCTCGTTCTCTTTGACCTTTGTCGCCATTTATCTCGTCGCTTTCCTGAGCATCCCGTTTTCAAGCGGTTAGGGTTTCCGCCGCCGATGACCCTTCGGCATGCGCAATCGCCTATCAGCGTCCCTGACCTAACGGATTGACAATTAAATCTCGATTAACCACGCCCCGGCCTGCGGGTTTGTGGACGTGTTGCCGAGGCAACACAATTGACATGACTTCCCGATCCGCCGTACCCATTCCTTCACAGCCAACAATGGTGATTCCCAGAATTTTCGGTCACGTCAAGCTTTTCCAGTAAAAAAGCCGGAAAAGCCTGCGATTCGGCTTCGCGGACAGGAATGTCGGCGGATCCGGGCAATTGCTTCCTCATGTAGGCATTATTCCCGGAAAGACAAGAGCCGCATTCCCCGCGCCGCCACAACCACGCACAGACCGATTCGCACGCAAGAGTTTCAGAAAGAGCGCCCGTCGACCTTGCTGATCGTCAATGTCTCAAGATCGATCGCCGGAAGACAGCGCAGATTGACCGCCGCCATGCTGTTTCCCTTCGGATCCTTGCCCTCGCCATAGGGCGCGATACCGCAAGTGGCGCAGAAATGATGCTGGATGGCGTGGCGGTTGAACTGATAGGTCGAGACATTCTCTTCCGGAGTTTTCAGCACCAGCCTGTCGCGCGGCACGAAGGCGAGCAGACCGCCGCGCCTTCGGCACATGGAGCAGTTGCAGTCGAGCCCCGTATCGAATTCGCCCTCGACCTCGAAGGCGATCTTGCCGCAGTGACAACTTCCCTCGTATTTCATCGCGTTTCTCCTCCTGATCTTTGGCGCATGTCGTTTTCGCAAAACCGCTACGCACTTTTGCGCAACATGCGTCAGTGCCAATCCATGACGACCTTGCCGGAATTGCCCGAGCGCATCGCCTCGAAACCATCGCGGAATTCGTCGATCCCGATCCGGTGGGTGATGATCGGCGACAGGTCGAGCCCGCCCTGCACGAAGGCGATCATCTTGTACCAGGTCTCGAACATCTCGCGGCCGTAGATGCCCTTCAGCGTCAGCATCTTGAAGATCACCTTGTTCCAGTCGATGCCGAAACCGTCGGGCGCGATGCCGAGGATCGCGATCTTGCCGCCATTGTTCATCGCGTCGATCATCGAGCGGAAGGCAGGCGGCGCGCCCGACATTTCGAGGCCGACGTCGAAGCCCTCCGTCATGCCGATTTCCGTCATCACCTGGGCAAGGTCCTGCTTCGAGGCGTCGACCACATGATCGATGCCGACCTTGCGGGCGAGGTCGAGGCGAACGGGGTTGATGTCGGTGATGACGACCTTGTGCGCGCCGGAGCGTTTCGCCACCATCGCCCCCATGATGCCGATCGGCCCCGCGCCGGTGACGAGCACGTCCTCGCCGACGAGATCGAAGGAGAGCGCCGTGTGGACGGCATTGCCGAATGGATCGAAGATCGCGGCGACCTCGTCCGGCACGTCGTCCGGGATGGGCACGACATTGTGCTCGGGAATGCACACGAACTCGCCGAAGGAGCCCGGCCGGTTGACGCCGACGCCCTTGGTGTAGTGGCACAGATGCCCGCGCCCGGCGCGGCAGTTGCGGCACTTGCCGCAGACGATATGCCCTTCGCCCGACACCCGTTCGCCGACATGATACTTCGTCACGGACGAACCGACCTCGGCAATCTCGCCGACGAATTCATGGCCGACGACCATCGGCACCGGGATGGTCTTCTGCGCCCAGTGATCCCAGTTCCAGATATGCACGTCCGTGCCGCAGATCGCAGACTTCTTCACCCGGATCAGGACATCGTTCGGGCCTACCTCCGGCACCGGCACATTCTCCATCCAGAGGCCGACTTCAGGTTTTGCTTTAACCAGCGCACGCATCATGTTCGACATGACGAAATCTCCGCAAGGGATTCAGAAGACTCTTCAAATGACGTTGAGGTCACGCCCGACCTCGGCAAAGACTTGAATCGCTTTGCGAACATCCGCCTCGCTGTGGGCGGCCGACATCTGCGTGCGGATGCGCGCCTGCCCGCGCGGCACGACGGGGAAGGAAAAGCCGATGACATAGACGCCCCTGGCCAGCATGCGGGCGGCCATTTCCTGGGCAAGCGACGCATCGCCCAGCATGACGGGAATGATCGGATGGCCCTCCCCCGCGAGCGTGAAGCCGAGCTTCGTCATCTCCGCGCGGAAGAGGTCCGCATTGTCATAGAGGCGCTTGCGCAACGCATCGCCATTGTCGATCAGGTCGAAGACCTTCAGCGAGGCGGCGGCGATGACCGGGGCGAGCGTGTTGGAGAAGAGATAGGGGCGCGAGCGCTGGCGCAGCCATTCGACCACCTCGCGCCTGCCGGACGTGTATCCGCCCGAGGCGCCGCCGAGCGCCTTGCCGAGCGTGCCGGTGATGATGTCGACGCGGCCCTCGACGCCGCAATGTTCCGCCGAACCGCGTCCATGCCTGCCGACGAAGCCCACCGCGTGGCTGTCGTCCACCATGACCATCGCGCCGTATTTCTCGGCAAGGTCGCAAACGCCCCGAAGGTTGGCGATGATGCCGTCCATCGAGAAGACGCCGTCGGTGGCGATCATCTTGAACCGACTACCTTCCGCCTTCTTCAGCTCCTCTTCCAGCGCCGCCATGTCATTGTTGGCATAGCGGAAGCGCTTCGCCTTGGAGAGCCGCACGCCATCGATGATCGAGGCATGGTTCAGCGCATCGGAAATGATGGCGTCCTCCTCGCCAAGCAGCGTCTCGAACAGACCGCCATTCGCATCGAAGCAGGAGGAATAGAGGATCGTGTCTTCCAGTCCGAGGAAGGAGGAGATGCGCGCTTCCAGCTGCTTGTGCTCCTCCTGCGTGCCGCAGATGAAGCGCACAGAGGCCATGCCGTAGCCGTAGCGGTCGAGCGCCTTCTTGCCGGCTTCGGCCAGCTCCTCGCTGTCGGCAAGGCCGAGATAGTTGTTGGCGCAGAAGTTCAGCACGCGCTCGCCCGAGGCGACGGCGATCTCGCCGGCCTGCTTGGAGGTGATGACGCGCTCGGCCTTGTAGAGACCGCCGGACTTGAGCGCCTCGATTTCGGCTTGCAGATGGGAAAGGAAGGCGGAGGTCATGGGCATGCACTCACAGCTTTGAGAACGGTCTGGCGGTTCAGGCGAGGCTTGCCGCATAGGCGGCCATCAGCGGCTCGAAATCCTCCATCGGCGGGAATTTCTCATAGCTGTGGGCGGCAGGCGTTTGCGCCCAGGCAAGCTTTTCGCTCGTATAGGTCTCGACGAAGGGGCTGTACCAGCCGATGTCTTCCAGCATGGTTGGCCTGACATTGACGAAGAAGTCGAGGCCCGCCGGACGGGTGAACATCCACGTCATGCAATCGCGGCAGAAATGATGGCCCGCTTGCGGGCTCGCCCCGGCAACGACCGGCTCGCCCTCGATGACGGCAAAGCCCTGTGTCGGGATCGCGGCGCTCAGCGAATAGGCGCTGCCCGACATGCGCTGGCAACCGGTGCAATGGCAGGCCATGGCGATCAGCGGCGGCGCGCTGATGCGGATCTTCACCTTCCCGCAGCGGCAGGCCCCGTCCAGCGGCAATCTCAGTCGGCTCATGGGATCGGCTCCCTCCGATACGCGCCGGCTGTCGTTCTTATCGTGATGCCGGCGACAAGGTTACAAGCAATAGTTCTAGCGCAGCCGCAGGCCGCGTAAAGGGCCCGCCCGCTTCTTTTGACCGTTTCAGGGACGATCGCAGGCGATGAGCAGGAACATCGGTCGGTTGAGTTCCACCTGCCATTCCGGATGCGCGGCAAGCTGCTCGGCGCTCGGGCGCCATTCCTCGACATGGCGGATGACGAAACCGGCCGCCACCAGGGCATTCAGCGTCGTGCCGAGCGTGCGGTGATACTTCAGCACGCCCTTGGCGAGCCAGTCGGTGGTGCGCGGGCCTTCGACCAGATAGCCATCGACCGGCCAGACCGTCCTGCCGTCCACCTGCGCCCAATCGGGCATGGAGGGCGCCATGTAGATCGGGTGCTCGATGGTGAAGACGAAGGAGGAGCCCGGCACCAGCGCCGTGTGCACCGTGCGCACCAGCCGGTCGAAATCCGCGATGTAGTGAAAGGCAAGCGACGAATAGGCAAAGTCGAAGGCGTTTTCCGGCAGTTCCAGCCTGTCGAGGTCGGCAATCTCGTAGCGCACGGCCGGCGATGCCGTCTCCGCCCGGGCGCGGGCGATCATGTTTTCCGAAAGATCGAGGCCGAGCACGCTCTTAGCCCCTTCAGCCGCTGCATGGCGCGCGAACCAGCCGAAGCCGCAGCCGAGATCTACGATGCGCCTGCCGGCAAGATCTGGCAGCAGGGCACGCACGGAACGCCATTCCGCGGCGCCCGCAAGCCCATGAACCGAGCGCGGCAGGCTGCTGTAGCCCTCGAAGAAGGTCGGCTGGTCATAGATGTTCTGGGCCATGGCACTATCCTTTTCTGCGTCGGACATAGCGTCTTTTTACCAAAGGACAAAGCCGTCGGACAACCAAACGGGGTTGACAGGACTGCCCTGCTTTTGTCCGTTGGCGGCAACCAAAAGGACCCGGCGATGACGATATTGGACAGGTTTTCCCAGAAGGGGCGCGTCGCCCTTGTGACCGGCGCTGCGCGCGGCCTCGGTTTCGAGATCGCCAAGGCGCTGGCGGAAGCCGGTGCGCATGTCGTGGTGACGGGCCGGACGGCGGCAACGCTCGACGAAGCCGTCGCGAAGATTGCGGCCGGCGGCGGCAGCGCCTCCGCAGCGGCCTTCGATATCGCCGACCGGGCCGCCCAACGCGCCACGCTTGCCGATATCGAGCGCCTGCACGGACGGCTCGACGTCCTCGTCAACAATGTCGGCGCGCGCGACCGGCGGCCGCTCACGGACATGGACGACGACGCGATCGACGAATTGATCCGCACCGATCTTTCCGCCGCCGTCAGCCTGTCGCGCGACGCGGCCGCGCTCATGAAGCGCAACGGCCATGGCCGGCTGATTGCCATCACCTCGATCGGCGGCCACGTCGCCATGCCCAATGACGGCGTCTACCCCGCCGCCAAGCACGGCCTTACCGGCCTGATGCGCAGCATGGCGGTCGAATACGGCCCCCATGGCATCACCAGCAACGCTATCGCGCCCGGCTGGTTCGCAACGGAAACCAATGCGGTCATGGCCGCCGACGACGACCTCATGCCCTTCGTGCGCCAGCGCATTCCCGTGCAGCGCTGGGCCCGCGCCGACGAGATCGCCGGCGCGGCCCTGTTTCTCGCCAGCGACGCCGCCTCCTTCGTCAACGGCCACGTTCTGGTGGTGGATGGCGGCATGACCGTCCGGATGTGAGGGCGGGCCTGCCCCTCATCCGGCCGCGGCCGCTTCCAGCGGGGCGATGTCGAGCTTGACCATCTTCAGCATTGCCTCTGTGACGCGCCTGACCTTCGCCTGGTCCGGGTCAGCCATCAATTCGCCAAGCCGCGTCGGCGCGATCTGCCAGGAAAGGCCCCAGCGGTCCTTGAGCCAGCCGCATTGCTCCACCGAGCCGCCCTCCTTCAGCGCGTCCCAAAGCCTGTCGAGATCGCCCTGCGTGTCGCATTCGACCATGATGGAAAAGCTGTGGTTGAACGGATCGAGCGGACCGGCCTCGATGGCCATGTAGCGCTGGTCGCCGAGCGTGAAGCTTGCAACCTTGACGCTGCCCGGCGGGCCGCTCGGCGTCTCGGCCGGGAGCGGCGTGACCCAATGAACCGAGGAACCGGGAATGAGCGAGGTATAGAAGCCGATGGCGGCCTCCATGTCCTTCGCAAACCAGAGATGCTGCGTGACCTTCATCGTTTCGTCCTCCGTATTGAACTACAGCAAGGACGAAGGCGGCCGGAACGTTCCGACAGGCTTCTGCAAAAAAATTCGGCTCAGCCGAAATATTCGTCGATGACCGCCAGGAAGGCATCGCCGAACCGGTCCCGCTTGGAGACGCCGATGCCGGGAATGTCCAGCAGCTCCTCGCGGTCGCGCGGGCGCTCCTTGGCCAGCGCGATCAGCGTCGTGTCGGGGAAGACCACATAGGGCGGCACGTCGAGATCCTTCGCGATCGAAAGACGCTCGGCGCGCAGCAGTTCGAAAAGCTCGAGGTCGGAGCCGGCAAGGTTGGAGCGCTCGCGGGCCGCCGGCGAATTGCCGCCCTTGGCCTTGCGGCCCGTCTGCGGCCTATCCTTGCGGAACAGAACCTGCCGCTCCTTGCGGAAGACGGCGCGCGCCTCCGGCTCCAGCTTGAAGGCACCGAAGGCGGCATGGTCGACGCTGATGAGGCCGCTTGCCAGCAACTGGCGGAAGATCGACTGCCAGATGCGCGGCGCGATATCCTTGCCCACGCCGAAGACCGGCATTTCCGTATGGCCGAAGCGTTCGGTCTTCTCGTTGACCGAGCCCATCAGGACATCGATGAGGTGCCCCGCGCCAAAGCGTTCGCCCGTGCGGTAGACGGCGGCCAGCGCTTTGATGGCGGCCTCCGTGCCGTCCCAGGTCTCGACCGGACTGCGGCAGGTGTCGCAATTGCCGCAGCGCCCTGCGTGGGATTCGCCGAAATGCGCCAGGATCGCCTGACGCCGGCAGCCGGCCGTCTCGCAGATGGCCAGAAGCGCCATAAGCTTGGCGCGCTCGACACGCTTGATCTCTTCGGCCGCATTGCCCTCGTCGATCATCTTGCGGCGCTGCACGACATCCGCCATGCCATAGGCCATCCAGACATCGGAAGGCAGGCCGTCGCGCCCCGCGCGTCCCGTCTCCTGATAATAGGCTTCCACCGAGCCCGGCAGGTCGAGATGGGCGACATAGCGCACATCCGGCTTGTCGATGCCCATGCCGAAGGCGACGGTCGCGACGAGGCAAAGGTCTTCCTCCTTGAGGAAGGCATCCTGGTTGGCGTCGCGCACCGCGCGGTCGAAGCCCGCGTGATAGGGCAGCGCGCGAATGCCCTGCGTATTCAGCCAGTCGGCCGTGTCTTCCACCTTGGCGCGCGACAGGCAGTAGACGATGCCGCTCGCGCCCTGGTGGCGCGACAGGAAGCGCAGCAGCTGCTGGCGCGGCTGGTCGCGCTCTGCGATCTCGTAGGAAATATTCGGCCGGTCGAAGCTGGTGGTGAAAACCTCGGCACCCTGAAGGCCGAGGCGCTCGATGATGTCCTCGCGGGTGTGCGGGTCGGCGGTTGCCGTCAGCGCGACACGCGGCACGCCAGGATAGCGCTCGCCGAGCATGCCGAGCGTGCGGTATTCCGGACGAAAATCGTGCCCCCATTGCGAGACGCAATGCGCCTCGTCGATGGCGAAGAGCGCAATGCGCGTGTCGGCGACAAGCTCGGCAAAACCATCCGTGACGATGCGCTCCGGCGTGACGTAGAGAAGGTCGAGTTCGCCCGCCCGCATGGCATCGCGCACGGCGAAGAACTCGTCCCGCGTCAGCGACGAATTGAGCCCCGCCGCCCGGACGCCAAGCTGCTTCAGCGCCTCCACCTGATCGCGCATCAGGGCGATCAGCGGCGAAATGACGATGCCCACGCCATCGCGGCACAGCGCCGGGATCTGGAAGCAGAGAGACTTGCCAGCGCCGGTCGGAAACAGCACCACCGCATCGCCGCCCGCCGCCACATGCTCGACCACCGCTTCCTGCTTGCCGCGGAAGGCGTCGTAGCCATAGACGCGCTTGAGAACGTCGAGCGGAGAGCGGCGGCGGCGGGCGTCATGGGCAGGCGTATCGAGCATCAAATCCGTCTTTCGTGCGGGCAAATTATGGGTTCTGGCGGGCAGATGGCTCGCCGTCAAAGCATCACTTTGCCGCCGGGCCCTTCACGCGCCCGGAAAGCACGCCGAAGCCCTCGATGATCGCTTCCTGGTTTTCCATGCGCATGGTTTCCAGCTGCACTTCCTGCAGGGCGCGCAGGATTTGCGGCACGCGCTCGTCGTCGCCCTCTTCCGTCGCCGTGGCGAGTTCCCGCTCCAGCTCGTGGCGCTGCCAGAGCAGGGCGCTGGTGCGCTTGTGAAGGGCGAGCGCCTGGAGGAAGCCCTCGCGGGCATCCTCGGCGGCGGCTTCCGCCGTCGCGGTCCACAGGCGTGAATTGCGGATCTGCTGCTCGAGGCCCCTGAGCAGGGTGTCGAAGCCGGCCGCCTCCAGCTCCTCGACCAGCCGCGCGCGGTCGAGACGGGCGCCGATGGAACCGGCAATGCCGAGCAGCGCCGGCCAGAGGCGCTGCAGCTCGCGGTGCTCGTATTCGATGATGGCGATTTCATCGTAGTCGCTAAAGAACAGGCCCGGATGGTTGACGACGGTCAGCGCCAGCACGCTTTCGCGCAAGGCTGGCAGGTCCTGAGCCCCGCTTACCAGCGCCGAACGGGCGAGCCGGTCGGAAATGCCGGTGGGAACTGCATTGCCCTGCGCGGCACCGCGCCCGCCGCCCCTGCCCTGCCGGTTGCCGGAGAACCCGCCGCCGCCCTGCCGTTGCGCCGGGCGGAAGAAAGTGTTCAGGCGGTCGCGCATGTCCTGCTGGTAATGGCGGCGCACATCCTCGTCGGCAATGACGGCCGTGATCTGCCTGAGGCGTGCTTCCAGCGCGGCACGGCTTTCCGGCGTATCGAAGTTGACGCCCTGCACCTCGCGCCCCCAGATCATCTCGGCCAGCGGCCGGGCGCTCGCCATCACCTTGTCGAAGGGCGCGCGGCCTTCCAGGCGCACGAGATCGTCCGGGTCCTTGCCGTCCGGCAGGAGCGCGAAGCGCACGGTCCGCTCCGGCTTGATGAAGGGCAGCGCAAGGTCGGCGACCCTGTTTGCCGCACGGATGCCGGCGCCGTCGCCATCGAAGCACAGCACCGGCTGCGGCGTCATCTTCCAGAGCAGTTCGAGCTGGTTTTCCGTCAGCGCCGTGCCGAGCGGGGCGACGGCGTTCTCGATGCCCGCCTGATAGAGCGCGATCACATCCATATAGCCTTCGACGGCGATGATCGTTCCGGCGGCCTTTTCGTCCTGTGCGGCGTTGCCGGTGCGGCCCGCCCCCTGCGCAGCCTTGCGGGCGCGCGCATGGTTGTAGAGCACGCCGCCCTTGTGGAAGAGTTCGGTCTCGTTGGAATTGAGATATTTCGCCAGCGCATCCGGCGACATGGCGCGGCCACCGAAGGCGATGACCTTTTCCCGGATCGACAGGATGGGGAACATGATGCGATCGCGGAACCGGTCGTAGGACACCGGGATTTCCGGCCCGTGCACGACGAGGCCGCAAGCCTCGATGGCTTCCTTCGGAACCCCCTTGCCGGCGAGAAATTCCTTGAGCGCATTGCGGCTGTCCGACGCGTAGCCGAGGCGGAAGGTCTCGATGGTGCGCCCGGTCAGTCCACGATCGCGCAGATAGGCGCGCGCCTTCGCGCCGACCGGCGACTGCAACTGGTCCTGGAAGAAGCTTGCCGCCAGTTCCATGACCTCGACGAGACCCATGCGCTCCTTCTCGCGCTGCTCGGCCTGCGCATCCGGCTGGGGCATGGCGACGCCGGCAAGATCGGCGATCTGCTGCACGGCCTCGGGGAAGGAAAGCCCTTCGAGATCGGTGAGGAAACGGAAATGATCGCCGGAAACGCCGCAGCCGAAACAATGGTAGCGGCCCTTGCGATCCTCGCAGTGGAACGACGGCGACTTTTCGCCGTGGAACGGGCAGCACGCCCAATAGTCGCCGCGCGAGACATTGGTCTTCTTGCGATCCCAGGTCACGCGCTTGCCGATCACGTCCGAAATGGAGACGCGGTCACGGATTTCATCTAGGAAGGCGGTGGAAAAGCGCATGATTACCTCGGTCGAGGTCCATATAACCATCCGGGCGCCTCGCCGCCAGCGATAGTCGCCCGCCCACAGCAATTCACAGGGCAAACGCAAAAGGGCGGCCGAAACCGCCCTTTCCCTGAATCAGTCCGCAACGGATTACTTCAGCAGGTCCTTGACCATGCCGGAGGCCTTGGCAAAGTCCATCTGGCCGGGATAGCGCTCCTTGAGCACGGCCATGACCTTGCCCATGTCGCGCAGGCCCTGCGCGCCGATCTCGGCGATGGCGGAAGCGATCAGCTCCTTCATCTTGTCCTCGGAGATCTGCTCGGGCAGGAACCCTTCGATGACCTTGATTTCCTCGCGCTCCTGGGCGGCGAGTTCGGGGCGGCCGTTCTCGGAGAAGATCTTTGCCGATTCTTCGCGCTGCTTGATCATCTTGGCGAGGATCTGCAGCAGTTCGTCGGTTTCCACCGGGCCCTTGCCGACACCGCGATTGGCGATGTCGCGGTCCTTCAGCGTCGCCATGATGAGGCGCAGCGTGGAAACACGGCAGGCATCCTTGGCCTTGAGCGCATCCTTGAGGGCATTTGCGATGGTCTCGCGCATTCTTTTCTCCATGGGAGGCTGCCCGCGCCGGATGGGCGGCAAGGCCTCGATCGTCGTTCGATTGTGCATGCTCATAGACCGGCAAGGCGTCTGCCGGCAATCGGATTACGCAAGCGATTGAATTTAAACGCTTTATAAATCAGCGCAATTCGCGAGGCAACGGTTGACCCCGTCCCCTGCTTTGTCTATTTTCCGGCACCTGCACGAAAATTGGCAATCAGGGCGAACCAACGCGGGTTTCTGCGCGCCTTTGCCTGCGACTTTAAATGGTGCCTGGCTTCCCGGCTTTCAAGCCGCACGCCCGGTGCCGGAAACGGGATGATTATGACCTCGACACCCGCATGGACCACCGAAAAGCCAACCGCCCTGCTCGTCCTTGCCGACGGCACGGTGATCGAAGGCAAGGGCATCGGCGCCACCGGCAAGGTGACCGCGGAAGTGTGCTTCAACACGGCGCTGACGGGCTATCAGGAAATCCTGACGGACCCCTCCTATCTCGGCCAGATCGTCACCTTCACCTTCCCGCATATCGGCAATACCGGCACCAATGACGAGGATATCGAGGACCTGACACCCGCCGGGCGCCACGGCGCCGTCGGCACGATCTTCAAGGCCGATATCACCGAGCCGTCGAACTACCGCTCGGCCAAGCACCTCGACGCATGGCTGAAGGCGCGCGGCATCATCGGCCTCTCGGGCATCGACACGCGCGCGCTGACCGCCTGGATCCGCGAGAACGGCGCGCCGAACGCGGTGATCGCCCACGACCCGAACGGCGTCTTCGACATCGAGACGCTGAAGGCCGAAGCCAAGGCCTGGGGTGGCCTGCTTGGACTGGACCTTGCCAAGACGGCCACGTCCGGCCAGTCCTCGCGCTGGACACAGACGCCCTGGGTCTGGAACGAAGGCTACGGCGAGCAGGCCGAAGGCGAGACGAAGTACCATATCGTCGCGCTCGACTACGGCGTGAAGCGCAACATCCTGCGCCTCTTCACCAGCCTCGGCTGCAAGGTCACCGTGATGCCGGCGACGACGAGCGCGGAAGAGGTTCTGGCCCAGAAGCCGGACGGCATCTTCCTTTCCAACGGCCCGGGCGACCCGGCGGCGACCGGCGAATATGCCGTGCCGGTGATCCGCGCGCTGGTCGACACCGGCCTGCCGGTCTTCGGCATCTGCCTCGGCCACCAGATGCTCGGCCTGGCGCTCGGCGCCGATACCGAGAAGATGCGTCAGGGCCATCGCGGCGGCAACCATCCGGTGAAGGACCACACGACCGGCAAGGTCGAGATCGTCTCGATGAACCACGGCTTCGCCGTGTCCACGGCGTCCCTGCCGGAAGGCGTCGAAGAAACCCACGTTTCGCTGTTCGACGGCACGAATTGCGGCCTGCGCCTTACCGGCAAGCCGGTCTTCTCCGTCCAGCACCACCCGGAAGCCTCCCCCGGCCCGCAGGACAGCCACTACCTCTTCCGCCGTTTCATCAACTTCCTGCGCGAGAGCAAGGGCGAGGAAGCCATTCCGGAACGCGCATAAGCGCTCCCATCCCCTCTATGCAAAAAGGCCCCGGACGCGTCCGGGGCCTTTTGTTTTGCCGTCAGCGGGATGTTTGCTACGCCGCGCTTTTCTGCTTCACCAGCCGGTAGAAGCGCCAGTTGAGCAGGATCGAGGCTGCCGACAGGCCGGCAAGGAAGCCGAACCAGACACCGATGCCGCCGAATCCCGCCGGGAAGGCGAAGAACCAGGCGGCAAGGAAGCCGATCGGCCAATAGGAGATCAGCGCCAGGAGCATGGGAATGCGCGTGTCCTTGAGACCGCGCAGCAGGCCGGCGGCGATTGCCTGCAGACCGTCGACAAGCTGGAATATACCCGCAACGACCACGAACGGGACTGCAATCGCCAGAACGGCCGCCGAGTCCTTGCCCGCCTTGTCGAGAAAAATAGAGGCGAGTTTCGTCGGGATAAGGGCGAAAAGGACACCGCCCGCAACCGCGATCACCGCCGCCACGGCGAACACCGCCCAGGAGGCGCGCACGATGCCCAAATGATCGCCACGCCCATGCGCCACGCCAACGCGCACAGTTCCGGCCTGCGCGAGGCCGAGCGGGATCATGAACGCGATGGAGGCGAGCTGGAGCGCAATGCCATGGGCCGCAAGTTCCAGCGTGCCGATACTGCCCATCAGCAGCGATGCAACGCTGAAGAGGCTGACTTCCGCAAGCAGGGTAAGGCCGATCGGCAGGCCGAGATGCACGACCTCGCGGAAGGCCGGCCAGTCCGGCCGCCAGAACCGCACGAACAGTTCGTATCGCCGCATTTCCGGGCGCGACTGGATATAGGCCGTGATCAGCAGGAAGCTCAGCAGGTTGACGCCGACCGAGACGATGGCCGCCCCCTCGATGCCCATGGCCGGGAAGCCGAAATGGCCGAGCACCAGCGCATAGGCGAAGAAGGCGTTGATCGTCAGGATGATGATCGTGATGTAGAGCACGATGCCCGCCCGGCCGTGCGCGCTGACGAGACCGCGCAGCGTCATGAAGAGCAGCGCCGGGCCGATGCCCCATTGCGCGATCGTCAGGTAGCTGCCGGCAAGCGCCGCCACGTCCGGCTTCTGGCCGGCATAGAGCAGGATGTTCTCCGCATTGTAGAAGAGCGGGATCATCACCGTCGCATAGATCAGCACCACCCACATGCCCATGCGCACCGAGCGGCGCACGGAAACGGTGTCGCCCCGGCCATAGGCCTGCGCCACCATGGGCATGACGGCATTGGCAAAGCCCGAGCCGAGAATGAAGACGGTAAAGAAGAACTGGCTTGCCAGTACGATTGCCGCAAGATGCGCCGCGCCAAGGCGGCCGAGGATGACCACGTCCGTCGTGTGAATGCCGAGCTGGGCAAGCTGCGCGCCGATCAGCGGCACGCCGAGGGTAAGGGTCGCCCGGAAATGCGCGCCCCAGCCGTTCTCCTCGCGATGCGGTGCCATGTGCATGATAGTTCTCACTTTCGCATCGCTTCCGATCACAAGTTCCGGTCGCAATCAATCGAATAGAATTGATCTTTTCATCAAGAACTCCAGAAAACCGGCCTTGCCGGCCCACTGCCGGCAAAAATTTCGTCGAAATGTCACGTTGGAAAGCGCGTCAGGCGCCTTCGGAGGCGAGGTCCCGTGCCGGTCCCGCACCCGCGCCCCGCAGCTTCACGAGGAAGATCAGGAAGCCGATGAAGAGGATCACCGCAGCAAGCGCGAAAGGCGCACCGGCAAAGACCGCCGGCGCCGAGGGGCCGGTGAAATGACTGAAGACCTGCGTGAAGATCAGCGGGCCGATGATCGTCGTGATCGAGGAAACGCTGGTGAGCGCGCCCTGCAATTCGCCCTGCGCCGAGGGCGGCACGCGGGCCGAGGCGATCGAGCGCAGCGGCGGATCGGCAAGCGCCTCCAGCGCGGTCATCACGATCACCGCATAGACCATCCAGCCCTGCCAGGCCGAGGCATAGCCGACAAGGCCGAGAACCGAGAAGAACAGGCCGAGCACCGCCGTGCGGTATTCCCCCAGCTTCGGCACGACGCGCGGCAGCACGAAGGCCATGACGACGGCCCCGCCGACACCGAAAATGCCGAGCGATAATCCGATCTGCCCCTCGCTCCAGCCATAGCGATAGGCCGATACGAAGGACCAGATGGACGGGTAGACGGCATGCGCCAGCCAGTAGCAGAAGAAGACGAGTCCGATCCAGAGCACACCCGTATACTTGCGCATCTGCATCAGCGCGCCCAGCGGATTGGCGCGGGAAAGCTCGAAGCGGCGGCGGTTGCCCGGCGCAAGGCTCTCCGGCAGCAGGAACCAGGCCGCGATGAAATTGAGGAAGGCGAGTGCCGCCGCGCCGTAGAACGGGATACGCGGCCCGAATTCACCCAGCAGGCCGCCGATGACCGGACCGAGCGCAAAACCGGTGCCGAAGGCAATGCCCATCAGCCCGAAATTCTTCGCGCGCGTCTCGTCCGTCGAGACATCGGCGATATAGGCGGCGGCCGTGCCGAAGCTCGCACCGCTAATGCCCGCCAGCACCCGCCCGACGAACAGCATCCAGTAACTCGTCGCGAGCGCGCAGATGAGGTTGTCGATGGCGAAGGTGAAGATGCAGGCCAGCAGCACCGGACGCCGGCCGAAGCGGTCCGACAGGTTGCCGATGAACGGCGCGAAGAGGAACTGCATGCCGGCATAGACGAGCAGCAGCCAGCCGCCGTCGATCGCCGCCTGGCTGATGTCGTCGCCCGTAAGCTCGCGCAGATAGGTCGGCAGCACCGGCATGATGATGGCGATGCCGATCACGTCGAGAAACATGATCATGAAGACGAGAAAGAGCCCGCGCCGGGTGGACCTGGCATCGCTCATGGCATGACCTCGAGAATGAACAGCACCCGTCTGCCGGGCAAAAATGTCAGGCGGCGATTTCTAATTCAGTTTTTTCGGCGAAACAATCCATGAACATCTCAATAATATTGATGGATCGGACGCATTTTGCTGATGCAAAAAACAAGCCCTCCGGCCGAAACGACCGGAGGGCTCTGACGATCAGCCAGTCGTACTTGTCTCAGATATTGCCCTTGAACGTATCGCAGGCATCGACGCGCCCGCTATCGAAACCGCGCTTGAACCAGGTGCGGCGCTGTTCGGAGGTGCCGTGGTTGAAGCTCTCCGGCACGACATAGCCCTGCATGCGCTTTTGCAACGTATCGTCGCCGATCTGGGTGGCGGCGTTCAACGCCTCCTCGAGGTCGCCACTCTCAAGAAGCCCCTTCTGCTCGGTATACTTGCCCCAGATCCCGGCATAGCAGTCGGCCTGAAGCTCGACGCGGGTGGACATCTGGTTGGCTTCGACCTCGCTCATGCGCTGGCGCTGCTGGTTGAAGCGCGGCAGAACGCCGGTGAGGTTCTGGACGTGATGGCCCACTTCATGCGCCACGACATAGGCCTGGGCGAAATCGCCGGCCGCATCGAACTTGTTGGAAAGCTCGTCGAAGAAGCTCATGTCGAGATAGACCTTGCGATCGCCCGGGCAATAGAACGGGCCGGACGCTGCCGAGGCAAAGCCACAGGCCGACTGCACCTGACCGGAAAACAGCACCATCTTCGGCTCTTCATAGCGCTCGCCGGCCGACTGGAAGATGCCGTTCCAGGTGTCTTCCGTCTCGGCGAGCACCGTCGCCATGAAGGCCTTGGTTTCCTCTTCCTGTGGCGAGGCGCGGCGGCTTGCGCTTTCGGTCTGCTCGAAGCCGGGCATGCTGACCTGCCCGCCGCCATTGCCCATCACCTGCAGCAGGTCGATGCCCATGGCCTTGAAGATGAAATAGATGACGACGAGGAAGATGATCGTGCCGATGCTCATTCCACCGCCGGCACGGCGTCCGCCGCCCATCGGAATGCGGAAACCGCCGCCCCGCCCGAACGGGTTGCTGCCTCCGGCCGTAGGCCCGGCCCCGCGCTGGTCCTCGATATTGCCCGACTGGCGACGACCTTTCCATTCCATGGCGCATTTCCCCGCATTGAATTTCCAACGAACGTTCACCGCGTGAATTCGTTCCGATGCACCAACTTATAGGGCCTGCCGGGTGCCTTGCAAAAGGAAAAGCAGCGCCCCCCGCGCCGGAAGGAAGCGTCAGCCCCCTGCCCCGGCAGCCATGAGCGAGCAGAAAGAAATGACGGCATTGTCGGATCGACGTTTCGTCATTCGTCTCTAGGTATCAGTCAATCGAAGATACCGGGAGAAACCCCATGAGAAAGATCATTGTTGGCGCATTCACCAGCCTCGACGGCGTCATGCAGGCGCCGGGCGGGCCGGACGAGGATCCGATCGGCGGCTTCAGGTTCGGCGGCTGGGCGGCCCCGCTTTTCGACGAGAAGATGGGCGCTTTCATCGACGAGCTGTTCGCAAGGCCCTTCGACCTGCTGCTCGGCCGCAAGACCTACGATATCTTTGCGGCCCACTGGCCCTATGTGGAGAAGAACGACCCGATCGGCCCGCTCTTCGACCGCATCGACAAATATGTCGCGACCCGCAATCCGGACTTCAGGACCACATGGCAGAACAGCCACGTGCTCGGCGGCGACACGATCGCCGCCGTGAAGGCGCTGAAGAGCGAGGACGGACCGGACCTTCTCACGCAGGGCTCCACGGAATTCCTCAAGGCGCTGTTCGAGCATGATCTCGTCGACGAGATCCACGTCTCCGTCTTCCCGCTCATCCTCGGCAAGGGCAAGCGGCTGTTCGGCGATGCATCCTTCCCGCGCGCGCTGACGCTGACCGGTTCAAGCACCAGCGATTCCGGCATCGTCATGAACAAATATGCCCGCGCCGGCGATGTCGTCACAGGCTCCTTCGAGTTCGAGACGCCGACGGCGGCCGAACTGGAGCGCCGCCGCAACCTGACCTGAGCGGTCAGGCGAGCCCCTCCTCCGCCACCGCTTCCTCCAGCCACGCGGCGAAGGCGGACATGGCGGGGGTGACGGTGCGCGATTGCAGGCGGGTGAGCCAGTAGCTGCCGAGCGTCACGCTGGTCCTGAACGGCTGGACGACATCGCCCGAGGAAAGCAGCCGCGAGAACATCAAGGGCGGGGCAAGGCCGACGCCGGCGCCCTGCAGCACCGCTTCCATCATGGCCAGCGACGTATCGAAGACGATAGCGTTCTGCGGCGGCGGCGTGCGCGGCAGGCCGGCGGCCTCGAACCAGCGGGTCCACTCGTCGGGCCGATAGGAGCGCAGCAGCGTCATGCCGAGAAGATCGGCCGGGTCCTTGAGGGCGCGCGCGGCCGCGGGGATGGCGAGCACAGATAGCGGCGCATCGAAAAGACGGCTCGCATCCGTTCCGTGCCATGCGCCCGTACCGAAGCGAATGGCAAAATCGAGGCCTTCGGCGGCAAGGTCCACGCGGTTGTTGTTGGTGGAAAGCCGCACCTCCACGAAGGGGTGGCGCTCACGGAAGGAGGCGAGGCGCGGCAGCAGCCAGCCGACGGCAAAGGTGCCGACGGCGCCGATAGTCAGGATTTCACGCACATGCCCGCCGCGGAACCGCTCGACCACATCCGCCATGCGGTCGAAACTGTCGCGCAGCACCGGCAGCAGGCTCTCCCCCTCCGCCGTGATCTTCAGCCCGCGCGGCAGGCGCTTGAAGAGCACGACGCCGAGTTGCTCCTCCAGGGTCTTCACCTGGTGGCTGACGGCGGCCTGCGTGACATTCAGCTCGATGGCGGCGCGGGTAAAGCTCAGATGCCGGGCAGAGGCCTCGAAGGCGCGGAATGCGTTCAGCGGCAGATAAGGCCGAACCATGGCAATGCCCCAATTTTCCTAATGGCTGAGACCAGTATTGATCTTTTGCCAGTTCATCAAAGCATTGCTATCTGGAATGCGCAAGCTATTCAAAATTCGAGGAAAACGTGATGGACAATCGTCTTTTCGCGGCCGGCATCCTGTTGGCTTCATGCTTCTCTGCGCCCGCCGAGGCCCGTATTCTTTGTACTGTTGTTGTCGATGCGGCAAGCGGCAAGACCCTTCTGGAAAAGGGTGACTGCACGACACGCGTCACGCCCGCTTCCACCTTCAAGCTGCCGCTCGCCGTGATGGGCTACGATTCCGGCTTCCTGGAGAATGCCGAGGAACCCGTCCTGCCTTTCATGGAAGGCTATGCTGACTGGGGCGGCGAGAACTGGCGCCAGCCGACAACGCCGAAACGCTGGATGGAATATTCCGTCGTCTGGTATTCGCAGCGCATCGCGCAATTCCTCGGCTACGAACGGTTGCGCGACTATGCCGACGCTTTCGAATACGGCAATGGAGACATGACGGGCGATGCCGGCAAGAACAACGGCCTGGAACGCGCCTGGATCGCCTCCTCGCTGAAAATCTCGCCGCGCGAGCAGGTGGCGTTCCTGCGCAAGCTGGTGAACCACGACCTGCCGGTTTCCGCCGACGCCATGGATTCGGCCATGGAAATTCTCGAGCGGCGCAACATCCAGGACGGCTGGAGCGCTCGGGGCAAGACGGGCATGGCGTATTCGCAGAAACCCGATGGCACGCGCAACTATGGACGCCCCTGGGGCTGGTATATCGGCTGGGCGCGCAAGGACAATCGTACCGTCGTCTTTGCCCGGCTGATCCAGGACGACAAGAAGGAACCGACGCGCACGAGCCTGCGCGCACGCGACGGCATTCTGGGCGAGTTGCCCGGTATTGTGGCCGGCAAATGAGCCCTCGTTTGCCGCCGTGAAGCACAAGGCCAAATCGACAGGAGAAAATCCGCGCATTTTCCTGTCGATACGGCGATTTTCGGGGTTCCTCTCGCCCTATCATTTGCCTATAAGCCGCTTCTAGCCTTTGAATGACCATAGATGCGCGCCCGGCCGGTGATCCCAGCACCATGGCCGGTTTTTCGCGCACGCGGAAGAACGGATAGAGAGATGCCCAAGCGCCAAGATTTGAAATCGATCCTCATCATCGGCGCGGGGCCGATCGTTATCGGTCAGGCCTGCGAATTCGACTATTCCGGCACCCAGGCCTGCAAGGCGCTGAAAGAGGAAGGCTACCGCGTCATCCTCGTGAACTCCAACCCGGCAACGATCATGACCGATCCGGGCCTGGCCGACGCGACCTATGTCGAGCCGATCACCCCGGAAGTCGTCGCCAAGATCATCGCCAAGGAACGCCCGGACGCGCTTCTGCCGACGATGGGCGGCCAGACGGCGCTCAACACCGCGCTTTCGCTGAAGCGCATGGGCGTGCTCGAGCGCTACAATGTCGAGATGATCGGCGCCAAGCCTGCCGCCATCGACATGGCCGAAGACCGCGCGCTCTTCCGCGAGGCAATGGCCCGCATCGGCCTTGAAACGCCGAAGTCGCTGCTGGCCAACGCCACCGAGATCAAGGATCTCGACCGCAAGCTGCACGAGACCCAGCGCACCAAGCTGAAGAGCGAGCTTTCCGGCGATGCGCTCGACAAGGCGCTCGACGAACTGGAAAACCAGTGGAACCTCGGCGAGACCGACCGCAAGCAGCGTTACATGAGCCACGCCATGGCGATCGGCGCGCAGGCGCTGGACGTCATTGGCCTGCCCGCCATCATCCGCCCGTCCTTTACGCTTGGCGGCACCGGCGGCGGCATCGCCTACAACCGCTCAGAATTCTTCGAGATCGTCAATTCCGGCCTCGACGCCTCGCCGACCACCGAAGTGCTGATCGAAGAATCGGTGCTCGGCTGGAAGGAATATGAGATGGAGGTCGTCCGCGACAAGGCGGACAACTGCATCATCATCTGCTCGATCGAGAACATCGACCCGATGGGCGTGCACACCGGCGACAGTATCACGGTTGCCCCTGCCTTGACCCTGACGGACAAGGAATACCAGATCATGCGCAACGCCTCGATCGCGGTGCTGCGCGAGATCGGCGTCGAGACCGGCGGCTCGAACGTACAGTTCGCCGTCAATCCGGAAAACGGCCGCCTCGTCGTCATCGAGATGAACCCGCGCGTCTCGCGCTCTTCCGCGCTTGCATCGAAGGCGACCGGCTTCCCGATCGCCAAGATCGCCGCGAAGCTTGCCATCGGCTACACGCTCGACGAGCTGGAAAACGACATTACCGGCGGCGCGACCCCGGCCTCCTTCGAGCCGTCCATCGACTATGTCGTCACGAAGATCCCGCGCTTCGCCTTCGAAAAGTTCCCCGGCGCCGAGCCGACGCTGACCACCGCCATGAAGTCGGTCGGTGAAGTCATGGCCATCGGCCGTACCTTCGCCGAATCGCTGCAGAAGGCCCTGCGCGGCCTCGAAACAGGCCTGACCGGCCTCGACGAGATCGAAATCCCCGGCCTTGGCGACGGCAACGACAAGAACGCCATCCGCGCCGCCATTTCCACGCCGACGCCGGACCGCCTGCGCATGGTCGCCCAGGCCCTGCGCCTCGGCCTCACGCTGGAAGAGGTGCACGAAGGCTCGAAGATCGACCCGTGGTTCCTCGAGCAGTTCAAGGCCATTGTCGACATGGAGGCCCGCATCCGCGAGCACGGCCTGCCGGAAGATGCCGAGAACCTGCGCATGCTGAAGGCCATGGGCTTCTCGGATGCCCGCCTTGCCACCCTCTCGGCCAAGCGCCCGAAGGAAGTCGCCGAGCTGCGCAATCGCCTCGACGTGCGCCCGGTCTTCAAGCGCATCGATACCTGCGCGGCCGAATTCGCCTCGCCGACCGCCTACATGTATTCGACCTACGAGACGCCGTTTGCCGGCGCCACGCGCTCGGAAGCCGGTATTTCCGACCGCAAGAAGGTCGTCATCCTCGGCGGCGGCCCGAACCGCATCGGCCAGGGCATCGAGTTCGATTACTGCTGCTGCCATGCCGCCTTCGCGCTGAACGATGCCGGCTACGAATCGATCATGATCAACTGCAACCCGGAAACCGTCTCGACCGACTACGACACGTCGGACCGGCTCTACTTCGAGCCCCTGACGGCCGAAGACGTCATCGAGATCCTGAAGGCCGAGCAGACCAATGGCGAAGTCGTCGGCGTCATCGTGCAGTTCGGCGGCCAGACGCCGCTGAAGCTGGCCGAAGCCCTCGAGAAGAACGGCATCCCGATCCTCGGCACCGCGCCTGACATGATCGACCTTGCCGAAGACCGCGACCGCTTCCAGAAGCTGCTGCAGAAGCTGGACCTCGCCCAGCCGAACAACGGCATTGCCTATTCGGTCGAGCAGGCCCGCCTCGTTGCCGGCGAGATCGGCTTCCCGCTGGTCGTGCGCCCGTCCTACGTGCTTGGCGGCCGCGCCATGCAGATCATCCATTCGGAATCGATGCTGCAGACCTACCTGCTCGACACCGTTCCGGGCCTCGTGCCGGAAGACATCAAGCAGCGCTACCCGAACGACAAGACCGGCCAGATCAACACGCTGCTCGGCAAGAACCCGCTGCTGTTCGACAGCTACCTGACCAATGCGGTGGAAGTCGACGTCGACGCGCTGTGCGACGGCAAGGACGTCTTCGTCTCCGGTATCATGGAGCATATCGAGGAAGCCGGCATCCACTCGGGCGACTCGGCCTGCTCGCTGCCGGTTCACACGCTTTCCAGCGAGACCGTCGACGAGCTGGAGCGCCAGACGAAGGCGCTCGCCAAGGCGCTCAATGTCGGCGGCCTGATGAACGTGCAATACGCCATCAAGGACGGCACGATCTACGTGCTGGAAGTGAACCCGCGCGCCTCGCGCACGGTGCCCTTCGTCGCCAAGACCATCGGTGCGCCGATCGCCAAGATCGCCGCCCGCGTCATGGCCGGCGAGGCGCTGGACGCAGCAATCGCTGCCTATGGCGAGAAGCCGGACCCGCGCAACCTCAAGCACATCGCGGTCAAGGAAGCCGTGTTCCCGTTCGCCCGTTTCCCGGGCGTCGATACGCTGCTCGGCCCGGAAATGCGCTCGACCGGCGAGGTCATCGGCCTCGACACGGACTTTGCGCTGGCCTTCGCCAAGTCGCAGCTCGGCGCCAGCGTCGACCTGCCGCGCGATGGCACGGTCTTCGTTTCGGTGCGTGACGAGGACAAGGAGCGCGTGCTGCCCGCCATGAACATCCTGACCGAAATCGGCTTCAAGGTGATGGCGACCTCCGGCACAGCCCGCTTCCTCGCCGAAAACGGCATCGAGGCGATCAAGATCAACAAGGTGCAGGAAGGCCGTCCGCATATCGAGGACGCCATCCGCAACCGTCAGGTCCAGCTCGTCATCAACACGACGGACGGCAACAAGGCGATCTCGGATTCGAAGTCGCTGCGCCGCGCCGCGCTGATGCAGAAGGTGCCCTACTACACCACCATGGCCGGCGCGCTCGCTGCCGCCCAGGCAATCCGGGCGCTCAAGCAGGGCCAGCTCGAAGTAAGGCCGCTGCAGTCCTATTTCTGAGGCTGGGCGCCGATACGCAAAAATTGAAGCCGGGCGGCACTGTCGCCCGGCTTTTCCGTGCCCGTCACTATGCCTCCAGCGTCTCCGCCAGATGCCGGATCATCTGCATGTCATCGACAAAAAGGGCGTGCTGGCGCTTTCGCTCGGCTTCGTCCGGCAGGCGCAGCAGGAACGAGGGGTGGATGGTCGGATAGAGCACGACGTTCCCCTCCATGGTCATCGGCTTGCCGCGCAGCTGGCTGAGCGGTTTTCGTTCCCCGCTGAGCGCATAGACCGCCGTCGCGCCGAGCGCGACGATCAGGCGGGGCCTGACCAACTCGACCTCCCTGGCCAGCCACCAGCGACAATGCTCGATCTCGCCTTGCGCGGGCTTCTGGTGGATGCGGCGCTTGCCGCGCGGGACATATTTGAAATGCTTGACCGCATTGGTGAGGTAGAGCGTGTCGCGCGCGATGCCCGCGTCCTTCAGCACCGCGTCAAAAACCTTGCCTGCCGGGCCGACGAAGGGACGCCCGGCCAGATCCTCCTGATCGCCCGGCTGCTCGCCGACCATCATCAGGTGCGCATCCCGCGGCCCCTCCCCGAAAACGGTCTGCGTTGCCGCGCAATGCAGCGGGCAGCGCGTACAGTGCCGCGCCTCCTCGCGTAGCGCCTCGATGCTGCCCGCCATCGCCGGTACGATCTGCGGCATTGCCTCTGCCGCTTGCTGAAGACGGTAGTGGAACAGCGGAGGATCGCTTGCCGCGCGCTCGGCCATGGCGCGCACATTCGCCTCCGCATTGGCGATCATCTCCGGAATGAGATCCGCCTCCGGCAGGTTGCGCCAGTATTTCTTCGGCATCTCAGCCTGCATGGCTTTCAGCTTCAGCCGCGCCGGATTGAAGATGCTCGAATAGTAGATGCGCCAGAGATCGTCGGTCGGGTCGCCATGGCCGGGATCCGCGCCGGGGCGGGTGTCGAAGATCAGGCTCTCGCCGTCCCAGCTCGCCGTGCCCTTTGGCGTGGCGATGATCCAGTCCATGTCGGCGAAGCGGCGGCGGAAGAACGGCGCGGTGCGGGCCACGACGAACTGCGACGGCTCGAACCAGGCAAAGAAGCGACGCCGTCCCTCCGTTTCCCCCGCGATTTCCTTGAAGCGCACGAAGGCCGTCATCTTGTGGCTGTCGCGCTGAACGTTCCTGGCGAGCAAGCGCGCCCAGGCGACGTCCTTGTCGGCCGTCAGTTTCATCAGACGCCGATCCGATTGCAGGCGCCAGAGCAGGCGATAAAGCAGATGGAAGCGGCCGGGCTCGGTGTGGCAGACCACCGCTTCGGCCAGCGACAGGAAGGCGGGCGGCACCGTAAGGGGCGGCGCTGCGGGGTCGGGTTTCGGCAAGTCCAGCGGCGCGGCTTCGAAAAGCTCCTCCTCCAGGCCGCCGATCCGCCAGTCCACCTCGCGCGGGGAAATGCCCGCGGCGGCGAGCGCGCGGGCCGCATCGCGCCACTCGGAAAAATCACCCCGGCCAAGAAGACGCACCGTCTGCATCAGAGCAACGAAAGCTGTTCCGGCTTGGGCGCAAAGAGCGTCCTCAGGTCGGCGCGGTCGGCAAGACGTCGCGGCGTCCAGCCTTCCGCCTCGATGAAGGCGCGCACCTTGCGCAGCGAGACGCCGAGCCGGGCAAGATCCTCCAGCCGCAGGCGGCGGAAACGGCGGCTGGAAAGGATCGCGTCGACGGTCTTCGTGCCGAGGCCCGGCACGCGCAGCAGCCTTTCACGCTCCGCCCGGTTGACGTCCACCGGAAAGACATCGCGATTGGCGAGCGCCCAGGCGAGCTTCGGGTCCATGTCGAGATCGAGCATGCCGCCTGTCGCACCAGTGATTTCATCCACGCCGAAGCCATAGAAACGATAGAGCCAGTCCGCCTGATAGAGCCGGTGCTCGCGCACCAGCGGCGGCTTGATCAGCGGGAGCGCACGGGAGGCATCGGGGATGGGGCTGAAGGCGGAGTAGTAGACGCGCTTGAGGCCGTAGCTGCCATAGAGCCGCGCGCTCGTCTTCAGGATGGTCGCATCATCCGCGCCATCGGCGCCGACGATCATCTGCGTGCTCTGGCCGCCCGGCACGAACCGCTTGCGCCGTTTCGTCTGCAGGGTCGGGTCGTCGGCCGCCTCGATCTTGCGGCGCAGGTCGCCCATGGCCCGGCGGATACCCTCCGGTCGCTTTTCCGGCGCGAACCGGCCAATACCGGCATCCGTCGGCAATTCGATATTGAGCGACAGCCGGTCGGCATAGAGCCCCGCCTGCTCGATCAGTTCCGGCGAGGCATCCGGGATGGACTTCAGGTGGATATAGCCGCGAAAGCCATGCGTCGTGCGCAGCTCCCGCGCCACCCGCACCATCTCGCCCATCGTATGATCGGGCGAACGGATGATGCCGGAGGACAGAAACAGCCCTTCGATATAGTTGCGCCGGTAGAATTCCAGCGTCAGCCAGACCACTTCCTCCGGCGTGAAGCGAGCACGCTCGACATTGCTGGAGGAGCGGTTGATGCAATAGGCGCAGTCAAAGATACAGAAATTGGTGAGCAATATCTTCAGGAGCGAGATGCATCGCCCGTCCGGCGCATAGGCATGGCAAATGCCCGCCCCTTCGGTGGAACCGAGCCCGCCCGTCTCCGCGGAGTCGCGCCTGACCGTTCCGCTCGAGGCGCAGGAGGCATCGTATTTGGCGGCATCCGACAGGACGGCCAAGCGTTGCTGCAGCGATTTCTTCATTCCTGTTCACTATATGTTCCGAAAAGAAACGTCAAGAATGACGTGTTCGACAAACCGGCGCGCAGCGCACCAAGCCCGCCCTTTGCGAGGAGCCGCCTCGCCGAGGGCCATGAACGGTCCTCCGGCAATGGGCGGCCAGCGGGAGGACTGCGCGATTGTTTCCACCTCTGTGGGCAGCGCTTGCCCTGCGGCAAAAGAACTGGCTTTCGGACGACACAATCTGCTATAAGGGTTGTTCAAACGCTTTTCGACGGTTCCGGGGTTTTTCTCCGGAGGCCGTTTTCTTTTGCGTTCACGCGGGCGGGAGCCAGCGCGGCGCGGGCTGAAGGACGGGATAAAATGGTTGAAAAAGTACCGATGACTCACGGCGGTTTCGTCAAGCTGCAGGAAGAACTGCGCTGGCGTCAGCAGGAAGAGCGTCCGAGAATCATCGAGGCGATCGCCGAAGCGCGCGCCCATGGCGACCTGTCGGAAAACGCCGAGTACCACGCCGCCAAGGAAGCCCAAAGCCACAATGAAGGCCGGGTCTCGGAGCTGGAAGACTATGTCGCCCGCGCCGAAGTCATCGATCTTTCCAAGATGTCCGGCACCAAGATCATGTTCGGCGCCAAGGTGAAGCTCGTCGACGAGGATACCGAGGAAGAGAAGGTCTACCAGATCGTCGGCGACCAGGAAGCCGACGTGAAGCAGGGCCGCATCTCCATCTCCTCCCCCATCGCGCGCGCGCTGATCGGCAAAGAAGTCGGCGATTCGATCGAGGTGAATGCGCCCGGCGGCCCGAAGGGCTACGAAATCCTCGCCGTCACCTGGGGATGAGGCCGGCCTGCCGGAGGGCTTGTCGGTGACCGACATCAGACATGTTGACGTGATCGCGTTGAACTTCAAGCGCCGCCTCAGCGGCGTGACGTCGACGGTCATCCAGCTTGTGCCCTTCCAGGCAAGACTTGGCGTGCGGATCGCAGTGCTCGGTCCCGGCCTGCCGGACAATGCCGGCCTGCCGAAGATCGGCTTCCGCTCGCTTCTTGGCCTCTGGCGCGCGCCCGACGGGCGCCGCCACAGGATCTGGCATGCGCGGCGCAACAACGAGATGGGCTTCGGCCTTTTCCTGCGCAGCGTGCTGCGCATGCCGCTGAAGCTCGTCTTCACCTCCGCCGCGCAGCGTCGCCACAGCGCCTATACGCGCTTCCTCATCCGCCAGATGGACCGCGTGATCGCGACCAGCGATCGCTCGGCATCGTTTCTGGAAGTGCCCTTCCGCGTCATACGTCATGGCGTCGATCTCGATGCGTTCCATCCGCCGCAGACGGCAGAGGACGGCATTGCCGCGACGGGCCTGCCCGGCCGGCATCTCATCGGCTGCTTCGGCCGCATCCGCCATCAGAAGGGCACCGACCTCTTCGTGCGCGCGATGATCGAGCTTCTGCCGCATCGTCCCGACTGGACCGCCGTCATCTGCGGCCGCGCGACCGCGAGCCACACTGCCTTTGCCGACGGCCTGAAGGCGGAAATCGCCGCAGCAGGCCTTTCCGATCGCATCGTCTTCATGGGCGAGGTGCCGGACGTGAAGGTCTGGTATCGCCGGCTCACGCTCTATGTCGCGCCGTCCCGCAACGAGGGCTTCGGCCTGACGCCGCTCGAAGCCATGGCATCGCAGACCGCCGTCGTCGCGAGCGATGCCGGCGCCTATGCCGAGATGATCGCGCCCGGCAAGACCGGCGCGGTCGTGCCTGCCGGCGATTTCGAGGCGCTACGCGAGGCGGTCCGCCCCTATCTTGCCGATCCGGACATGGCGCTGCGCCATGCCGCGCAGGGCCTTGCCGAGGTGCGGGAGAATTTTGCGCTGGAGAAGGAAGCGAAGGCCGTCAACGCGGTCTATGGCGACCTCGCGTAAAGCATTCCAGCCGAAGCGGCATCGCTTCGGCGTCGGACAGTCCGGCAAAACGATATCCGGCCTTACAGCTCGACCAGACCGACCTTCTTGACCTGGCGGATCGTCAGCATGGTGCGCACGGTATCGACCTGCGCATTGGCGGTCAGTTCCTCGATGACGAAGTCCTGGAAGCGGGTGAGGTTTTCGGCCACGCAATGCAGCAGGAAGTCGCTGTCGCCGGAGACCATCCAGGCCTGCCGCACCATCGGCCATTCGCCGGTCGCAGCCGCGAAAGCCTTTAGGTTCGCCTCCGACTGGTGCTTGAGGCCGACCATGCAGAAGGCGACCAGATCGTAGCCGAGCGCCGGCGCGTTCAGCATCGCCGTATAGCCCTCGATGATACCCGCCTCCTCCAGCTTGCGTACCCGTCGCAGGCACGGCGGCGCGGAAATGCCGGCGCGCGCGGCAAGCTCTACATTGGTCATCCGGCCATCGGCCTGAAGCTCTTTCAGGATACGGACATCGATGGCATCGAGTTCTGCGCGAAACATGGGATTTTTTGAAACCTTTCAGGACGGCGACCGGAAGTGACCCGAATCGCTACATCAGCGCAACATTGTTACTGCAAGAGGCACAAATATGTCACGCGGGTTCGCTTGCCTGTTGGCAAAGAGGCGCGCGCACTTGAAACTCCCCACACTCCCTTCATAAATGAAAGCCGAACAACGACACGCTGGCCCATGCCCTGCGCGAGACCGCGCGGGCTGGGCGATGAGGGCCAAGCGCCCAGAAGGAACGACCATGTCCGCCCGTCACGTCAAGGTGCTGATCATCGGATCCGGCCCCGCCGGTTACACTGCCGCCATCTATACCGCCCGCGCCATGCTGGAGCCCGTGCTGATTGCCGGCATGGAACAGGGCGGCCAGCTGATGATCACGACGGATGTGGAAAACTATCCGGGTTACGCCGATCCGGTCCAGGGCCCCTGGATGATGGATCAGATGCTCAAGCAGGCGACCCATGTCGGCGCGGAGATCGTTAACGATCTCGTGACGAACGTCGATTTCGACGTGCGTCCCTTCCGCATCTCCACCGACAGCGGCACCGAATGGACCGCCGACGCGCTGATCATCGCGACGGGCGCCAAGGCCAAATGGCTCGGCATCGAGACCGAGCACAAGTTCATGGGCTTCGGCGTGTCGGCCTGCGCCACCTGCGACGGCTTCTTCTATCGGGGCAAGGACGTCATCGTGGTCGGCGGCGGCAATTCGGCCGTCGAGGAGGCGCTTTACCTTTCCAACCTCGCCAGGACGGTGACGGTCGTGCACCGCCGCGACGCGCTGCGCTCCGAGCGCATTCTCCAGGAGCGCCTGTTCGCCAAGGAGAACGTCAAGATCATCTGGGATCACGAAGTGGTCGAATATCTCGGAGAGAACGCCAAGCCCCCCATGCCGGCCTCCGTCAACGGCGTGAAGCTGCGCAATGTGAAGACCGGCGAGACGCGTGACATGGCCACGGACGGCGTGTTCGTCGCCATCGGCCATGCGCCGGCGGTCGAACTGTTCAAGGGCAAGCTGCGCCAGAAGCCGAACGGCTATCTCTGGACGGCGCCCGATTCCACGGCGACGGACGTGCCGGGCGTTTTTGCCGCAGGCGACGTCAGCGACGATATCTATCGCCAGGCGGTTACGGCCGCAGGAATGGGTTGCATGGCGGCCCTCGAAACCGAAAAATACCTTGCAGGTCATATGCCTGTCGCAATTGCGGCCGAGTAGAAGCCGCCAACAAAGGGGGGCGGATTCGATCCGACCTCCCGCGTGGGAACAGTTGAAATCAGCGACCGGACGGGAAACCTGATGTTCCCCGCCGCAAAGACATATGGGGGATAGAATGCCGCTCGATTGGGACAAGCTGCGGATTTTTCACGCCGCGGCCGAGGCCGGCTCGTTCACGCATGCGGCGGACAAGCTGCACCTGTCTCAATCGGCCATCAGCCGTCAGGTGAGCGCGCTGGAGCAGGACGTCGGCATAAAGCTCTTCCATCGCCACGCTCGCGGCCTGATCCTGACCGAGCAGGGCGAAATCCTCTACCGCACCGCGCATGACGTGCTGATGAAGCTCGAAAGCGTGCGCGTGCAGCTGACGGAAAACACCGAGCGCCCGAGCGGCAAGCTGCGCATCACCACGACCGTCGGCCTCGGCCAGGGCTGGCTGACGGACAAGGTGCAGGAGTTCCTCGCCCTCTATCCCGACATGCAGGTTCAGCTCATCCTCGACAACGAGGAGCTGGACGTGAACATGCGCCATGCCGACTGCGCCATCCGCCTGCGCGAACCCCAGCAGTCGGACCTCATCCAGCGCCGGCTCTTCACCGTGCACATGCACATCTACGCCGCGCCGTCCTACATCAATCGCTATGGCGAACCGCAGTCGATCGACGATCTCGACAATCACAAGATCATCTCCTTCGGCGAGCCCGCGCCGAGCTATCTGCTCGACGTCAACTGGCTGGAAATCGCCGGGCGTGATTCGGACAATCCGCGTCCTTCGTTGCTGCAGATCAACAGCCAGACTTCGATCAAGCGCGCCGCCCTGCTCGGCATCGGCATCGCCATGCTGCCGGACTACATTGTCGGCCGCGACCCGGGCCTCATCCAGCTGCCGGTCAGCGCCGACATCCCCTCCTTCGACACCTATTTCTGCTATCCGAGCGAAATGAAAAACTCCGCCAAGCTCAAGGTTTTCAGGGACTTCATCGTCGCCAAGGCGCGCAACTGGAACTTCTGAGAAAGGCCATTTCCAAGGCCTGCACCTCATGCATGGCTGACATGCACATTAAATGATTGATATACGCCCATAAAACCATCATATCGCGGCCAGCTGATGCACTTTGGTGGTTTTCCTCCCAGTGCCACCGCACCAGCTGTTCCCCTCTGGAGGTTTTATTACCTTCAAAACTATAAAGGGCCCAGGTTGATCTTGCGGCCCTCTTTTTTTGCCTTGCTTTGGCCACGGCAGCATTTTGCAATTCCCGTAGATCCTTGCATCGGCCTCTCCGACAACAGCGCTGTTCGCACAAAGGCTTTCAGAAAACTGAAAAGCCGATCGGCATTTTCGCGTGATCGGGAAGGGCTGAACCAGCTTGCCCGGCCTTTCGCATGAGGCGCCCGCACATTCTCCGGCCCCCGATTTTATTCTTTTCAAACAATCACGTTTTCCTTTCCATACAAAATCTTTTTCCCACCATCCGCAGCCTCGATGCTAAACAAAGCAGCGCGCACTGCGTTGCAGGGAATATGCTGAAAAAATGAATTGAAACAACAAGATACGCCTACAAGTTGCAATTCAAAAATCAAGAAAAATAACCTCAGCAAACTTGGAGAACGACTCCAGAAAATCCCAAAAAAAAAATCGCAAAATACACACATAAGTGGAGGAGACACTCGTGTATTCTACGCCATCATCATCAACTATGGGACAGGTCTCGCCGCCTCTGGCGGTCAGCGATCGCTTGTCCAACGAGGACATCGCCCCGGTCAAGGAACAAACCTGGGGCGTCTACACCCTCTCAGCCATGTGGATGTCCAACGTCCACAGCGTTGCCGGCTATGTCTTCGCGGCCAGCCTTTTCACCCTGGGCCTCGGCGGCTTCCAGGTTTTCGCAGCGCTCATCACGGGCATTTCCCTGATCTACGTCTTCACCAACCTGGCCGGCCGGGCAGGTCAGAAATACGGCATCGCGTTCGCTGCCTTCTGCCGCCCCGCCTTCGGCGTCTTCGGCGCGAACATCCCGAGCATGATCAAGGCATCCACAGCGACATGCTGGTACGGTATCCAGACCTGGGTTGCTTCAACGGCACTCGTGGTCGTTACGCTGCGCCTTGCCCCCGGCGCGGCAGCCCTCAACGACGATTCCATTCTCGGCATGACCACGCTCGGCTGGATCTGCTTCCTCGTGATGTGGTTCTCTCAGCTGGCCGTTTTCTACTACGGCTGGGAAGCCATCCGTAAGTTTACCGACTGGGCCGGCCCGGCGATCTATCTCGTGATGTTCATCATGGCTGGCTGGGTCGTGTGGAAGGCAGGCGGCCTGGAGCACATCGACTTCAACCTCGGCTCCGAAAGCCTGAGCGGCGGCGCCGCCCTGTCGGCATGGTTCACCGCAGTTGCGCTGACCGTGGCCTGGTTCGCGGGCACCACCCTCAACTTCGCTGACTTTTCACGCTTCATGAAGTCCCGCGAGGCGATGACCCGCGCCAACTTCCTCGGCCTGCCGATCAACTTCGCCCTCTTCGCCCTGGTGACCGTGGTCACGACCTCCGGCGCCCTGAAGGTCTTCGGCGAACTCATCACCGATCCGGTCCATCTTGTCGCTCGGCTCGACAACGTGACCGCGATCGTCCTCGGCGCGCTGACATTCATGACCGCAACCATCGCAACGAATATCGTGGCGAATTTCGTCTCGGCCGCCATGGACCTGACGAACCTCGCACCGAAATACCTGACCTTCCGTCGCGCCGGCGTCCTCGCCTCGCTCATCTCGGTCGCGGTGATGCCGTGGAAGCTCTATGCGAACGCGGTGATGGTGCAGTACACGCTCGGCACGCTCGGTGCATTCATCGGCCCGATCTTCGGCGTGATCATTTGCGACTACTTCCTCATCCGCAAACAGACGATCGATGTGGACAGCCTGTACACCGAAGACCCGCGCGGTAAATACTGGTACAAGAACGGCTTCAATCTCAATGCCATCTACGCATTGGTGCTTGCCGGCATCTTCGCCCTGTCGATCTCGCAGCTCGAGATCTTCAAGAGCGTCGCCGCCTATTCCTGGTTCTTCGGCGCATTCGCCGGCGGCCTCCTCCACTATCTCTTTTCCGGTCGGAAGGGACAGGCGGCATGACCGGCAACTCTAATCCACTCGATGAGCAGCTGATGCTTGCGGCCCTCGCGGAAGCTCGCGATGGCGTAGCCTCCGGTGGCATGCCGTTCGGGTCGGTGCTGGTCGTCGATGGGAAGATCGTCAGCAGAGGCCACAACCGGCAGATCCAGGACGGAAAATTCCTTGCGCATGCCGAAATGGTTTGCCTGGAGAGCTTTCTTGCCGATCACGACGGCCCGCTGGACAATGCGACGCTCGTTGCCACGGAAGCCCCCTGCCCGATGTGCGCAGGAGCCGCAATCGTCGCGGGCGTTACCAGGATCGTGGTCGGGGAAGCCCATCACTATTCCGGCGCATGCGACTGGCTTGCCACCCAGGATGTCGAACTCGTCATTCTGAACGATCCCGGCTGCATTGAGCTGGTGTCCGACTTCAAGGCTCGGCACCCGGATCGCTGGAACCGCTTCAGCGCTGGCTAAACCCAATCCGGAGCCCGGCGTCGAAACCTTCGACGCCGGGCTCATCATGCACCACCAGCACCGCTCCGGCCGAGCTGCGGCGACCGCCCCGCATCTTCCACGCTCGCCCGCTCCTGCATTCAAGTGTTTGCGGATAGCTCAACCATAGCCGGCACTATTGTCGGATTTCCCTCCAGACGCCGCCCTTCCCACAGCTCGCCTCCGAAGAATCCACTGCCTTCAAAACCACATAAGGCCCAGGTTGATCTTGCGGGCCCTCTTTTTTTGCCTTGCATTAACCAAGACAGAATTTTCAACGTTTCCGGAAAACTTGGCATCCGTTTCTCTTGAAGAAACGCATTCCCGCTCCCATATTCAGTACAGCCAACGCACTTGCGGTCTTTCTCCTCCCAGTGCCGCGCGTTGGCTGTTCCCCTCTGGAGGTTTTTGAACCTTCTGACTTGCAGGGCCCAAGCTTCGCTTGTGGCCCTCTTTTTTTGCCGGCACCTCTTGCATCGGCAAAACACGATCACAATATCGATTGTAACCGATATATTAATCGCCGGATCACGATAGACAGATGACCACGTTCGACACCGACGAAATCCTGAAAGCCCTCGCCCATCCCAAGCGGCTGGAGATTCTCGCGTGGCTGAAGGAACCGCAGCAGCATTTCGCCGGCCAGGAGCATCCGCTGGAATTCGGCGTCTGCGCCGGCCAGATCGAAAAGCGCTGCGACCTTTCGCAGTCCACCGTCTCCGCCCATCTCGCCACCCTCCAGCGCGCCGGCCTCGTGACGACGCGCAAGGTCGGCCAGTGGGTGTTCTTCAAACGCGACGACGAAAAGATCGCGGCCTTCCTCCAACACATCAACAGCGCTCTTCAAGCCACTCCGGAAAAACTGTGACGCGGTTTTCCGCCCGGAAATGCCAACAAAAGCGCCCTCGCCTCCCAGCCAGAAGAAGGACTCTTCCATGACCTCGCTCTTCGACCCTCTCAAGATCGGCGACATTCAGCTTGCCAACCGCATCGTGATGGCTCCGCTGACGCGCAACCGTTCGCCGGGCGCCGTGCCGAACACGCTGAACGCCGCCTATTACGAGCAGCGCGCCAGCGCCGGCCTGCTGATCACCGAGGCCACCGCCATCACCCAGCAGGGCCAGGGCTATGCCGACGTTCCGGGCCTCTACACGCCGGAAGCGCTCGCCGGCTGGAAGGAAGTCACCGATGGCGTGCACAAGGCCGGCGGCAAGATCGTCGTCCAGATGTGGCATGTCGGCAGGATCTCGCACGATACGCTCCAGCCGAACGGCGGCAAGCCGGTCGCCCCGTCGGCGATCCAGGCCCAGTCGAAGACCTACCTCATCAATCCCGACGGCACCGGAAACTTCGCCGAAACCTCAGAGCCCCGCGCGCTGGAGAAGGACGAGCTTCCGGGTATCGTCGAGGACTATCGCCGCGCCGCCCGTGCGGCAGTTGATGCCGGCTTCGACGGCGTCGAGATCCACGCGGCCAATGGCTACCTGATCGACCAGTTCCTGCGTTCCGGCAGCAACCACCGCACGGACGAATATGGCGGCTCGATCGAAAACCGCTCCCGCCTGCTGTTCGAGGTCGTCGATGCGATTACCGCAGAAATCGGCGCGGGCCGCACAGCCATCCGCATCTCGCCGGTGACGCCCGCCAACGACGCCTTCGACCCGGCCCCGCAACCGCTCTTCACCTATGTGGTGGAAGGCCTCGCCAGATACGGTCTCTCCTATATCCACATCATCGAGGGCGCCACGGGCGGCGCGCGCGATCACCAGCAGGGCGACAAGCCGTTCGACTATGCGGCGCTGCGCGCAGCCTACCATGCGGCCGGCGGCAAGGCGGCCTGGATGGTCAACAACGGCTACAACCGCGAACTCGCCATCGACGCAGTCGAAAGCGGCAAGGCCGACCTCGTCGCCTTCGGCAAGCTCTTCATCGCCAACCCTGATCTCGTGGACCGGCTGAAGAACGACACGGTCCTGAACCCGCCGGACAACGCCACGTTCTATGGCGGCGGCGCCAAGGGCTACACGGATTATCCGGTTCTCGAAAACGTCGCCTGATCCTGCCTTTTTGTGCCGGGGCGCTGCGCAATCCAGCGCCCCGGCACCCCCTCCCTTCAAGGGAGGATGCAGAACGCCCGTGGTTTCCTCCGCCGCGGGCGTTTTCTTTTTACCCGGCGCGTCTACATCTAGTTGAGCACCATCTGCCCGGGAGGCCGCCGCCTATGCTCTCCAGCCTGCTGAAGGAACGCCTCCTGTTCGTCGGCCTCGCCGCCGCAATGCTTGCCTATATGACGGAACACAGCCTGCTCGGCATGGGGCGTCTGCCTGTCCTCGTCGCCGCCTTCGCGCTGGTCGCCGCAATCATCCTGGTTTCCACCCGCATCGCCCATCATGCGGAAATCCTCGCCTCCAAGGTCGGCGATCCCTACGGCACGATGATCCTGACGCTCTCGGCGGTGCTGGTGGAAGTCGTCGTGCTGGCGATCATGATGCAGGGCGATACGTCGCCAACGCTGGTGCGCGACACGATCTATGCCGCCGTGATGCTGGACATCAACGGCATCCTCGGCCTTGCGGCCCTGCTCGGCGGCCTCCGGCACGGGGAGCAGCCCTACAACGACGATTCCGGCAAGACCTACGGCGTGATGATCCTGACGGCCATGGGCATTTCCATGGTCGTGCCGGAATTCGTGCCGCGCGAGAGCTGGCATCTCTACTCCGCCTTCACCATCGGCGCGATGATCGCGCTCTATGCCGTCTTCCTGCGCATGCAGGTCGGCGCGCACAGCTATTTCTTCAGCTACGCCTATCCCCGCGCCGAGCGGATGGAAGGCGGGCATGGCGAGACATCGGACGAGTCCGAACCGGCGACCTTCTCGATCGTCGTGATCGTCATCGGCGTCGTGCTGATCGGCGCGCTGGCGGAGGTCATGTCGGTGCTGCTGGGCGCGGGCCTCAAGGGCACGGGCGCGCCCCCCGCGCTGATGGCCGTGGTCGTCGCCGCAATTTCCGCAGCGCCGGAAATCCTGACGGCGCTGCGCGCGGCGCTCGCCAACCGCATGCAGTCCGTCGTCAACATCGCCATGGGCGCTTCTCTCTCGACGGTCATCCTCACGGTGCCCGTCATGGAAGCGATCGCGCTCTATACCGGCCAGCCCTTCATCATGGCCATGTCGCCGACCCAGACCGTGATGGTGACGATCACGCTGATCGCCGCCGCCATCAACCTCAATGACGGCCAGACGAACGCCATCGAAGGGATGACGCACTTCATCCTCTTCGCGACATTCGTTATGCTGACGCTGATCGGGCTTTAAGCTGTCCGGCTAAATCGCTGGAATCGCTTAGCGGCGCATCCCGCCGACATGGTACTCGCCGGGATCGTTGCGCATGGAGCGGTACTTCTCCGGATTGTTGAAGAAGTAGTCCCAGGCCGTCATCATGGCCGGACGCTCGCTGACCACGATCTTGCCGTTCGGTGCCTGCTCGCTGCGCTCGCCATAACCATCGGCAGCAAGCGAAGAGGTCGCGGCGGTGAGCGCCATGAGGGCGGCAAGGCAAAGGGGCGTGGCTTTCATGATCGTTTGCTCCGGTGTTTCCGTATTCGCCACTATATCGGTAACGAAGGCGGAAATTGCATCGGCGGGAAACAAAAAACCCGCCGTTTCCGGCGGGTTTCTCATTCGATAGGCAGTGCTGCTTACTTGCAGGCGGCGCAGAAGCGCTGGATGCGCTTGCAGGCTTCCTCGAGCTGGGCTTCGGACGTCGCGTAGGAAATGCGGAAGTTCGGGCCGAGGCCGAAGGCCGAGCCGTGCACGACAGCGACGCCTTCCGATTCGAGCAGTTCCGACACGAAGTCCTCATCCGTCTCGATGACCTTGCCCGACGGCGCGGTCTTGCCGATCAGGCCCTTGCAGGACGGATAGACGTAGAACGCACCTTCCGGCGACGGGCACTCGATGCCCTTGGCCTGGTTGAGCATGGAGACGACGAGGTCGCGGCGACCTTCGAAGATCTTCTTGTTTTCCGGGATGAAATCCTGCGTGCCGTTCAGCGCCTCGACGGCCGCCCACTGCGCGATCGAGCAGGCGCCCGACGTCTGCTGGCCCTGGATCATGTCCATGGCCTTGATCAGGCTCAGCGGGCCGGCCGCATAGCCGATACGCCAGCCGGTCATCGCATAGGCCTTGGAAACGCCGTTCATGGTCAGCGTGCGGTCATAAAGGCCGGGCTCGACTTCGACCGGGGTGGCGAACTTGAAATCGCCGTAGGTCAGGTGCTCGTACATGTCGTCGGTCAACACCCAGACATGCGGATGACGCATCAGCACATCGGTCAGCGCCTTCAGCTCGTCATGGCTGTAGGCCGCGCCCGACGGGTTGGACGGCGAGTTGAAGATGAACCACTTGGTCTTGGGCGTGATCGCCTTTTCCAGGTCTTCGGCCTTCAGCTTGAACTTGTTTTCCTGGGTCGTCGCGACGAAGACGGGCGTGCCGCCGCACAGCGACACCATTTCCGGATAGGATACCCAGTAAGGCGTCGGAATAACGACTTCATCGCCTGCGTTCATCGTCGCCATGAAGGCGTTGAAAAGAATCTGCTTTCCACCCGTGCCGACGATGGTCTGCGCGGCGGTGTAGTCGAGATTGTTCTCGCGCTTGAACTTCTTGGCGATCGCCTCGCGCAGTTCCGGGATGCCGGAAACCGGCGTGTACTTCGTCTCGCCGCGGTTGATCGCCTCGATGGCGGCCTGCTTGATATTGTCCGGCGTATCGAAGTCCGGCTCGCCCGCGCCAAGCCCGATGACATCGCGGCCTTTCGCTTTCAGCTCGCGCGCTTTCTGGGAAACAGCAATGGTGGCGGAAGGCTTCACACGGGAAAGGGCGTCGGCAAGAAAGGCCATGATGGAGATGTCCTCATCGGGTTCAAGGATGGCTTGACGCCATGGACCCGGAACACCGGGTTCCATAGCGGTTAGGTCTATGTCGAATGTGGGCCGGTCTTGCAAGCGCGAAGGGCGAAAAAAGCGGGAAAACCGGGCGCGTGCGCAAAATTTCATGAACCGTATCACCGACATGAATGGGTCGCGGCGGCATGACCGGCAGATCACACGAAATGGTTGAAAAACAACAAGGAAGCCGAGAGCTTTACGCGAAAGATTAAACCGGCGTTAACAGATCCAGGCCTATTCTCTCATTAAGACTATCGTTCCGGCGGGTGGTGCGCTGCATGAGCGAAAGAAGCATCTTTTCCAATCTTGTCCGCCAGGCCGATGGCGCTTTCAGCGCGGTCTATGGCCCCTATCTGCTGCAATCCGCCCTTCAGCCGCTCTTTGCCGAAGGAATGGATGGAGAATTGCAGATCGCCGCCTTCAAGGGCCTGATCCGCGCCAGCGCGGATGGCATGCCCTGCTCTCCCGGCGAATTCTTCCAGACCGTGCCCGAGGAGGAGCGCAGTGCGGTGGATGGCCTTTGCCGCAGCCTGCACATCCTCAATACCGGCGCGCTGGGCCGCCGTGATACGGCCCTCATCATCAACTTTCACGCCGGTCTCTATATGACGCCGCAGGCCATGCGCCAGGAAATGGAGCGGCTGCGGCTGGCTGCGCACCAGGCCGGCATGCCGCCCGACGCCATTGCCTGCGAAATCCGCCAGCACGCCGATGACGACCCGGACACGCCGGCGCTCTTTGCGGCACGGATACATGAAAGCGGCTTTTCCATCGCGATCGACGATTATTCCGGCGACGACCGCGACCTCGAACGCCTGCAGCGCCTCAAGCCGCAATTCGTCACCTTCGATACCGCCTGGCTGCGCGGCTTTGCGCAAAACTCCGCCGGGCTGGCCCTGCTGCGCCTCGTTCTCGGCCAGTTCGCGGCCAAGGGCATTCGCGCCATCGTCGCCGGGATCGAGGACCCGGACATGATCGACCTCTGCCGCGAGATGGGCGGTCCGCTGATGCAGGGCTATCTGCTCGCCCGACCGGAACTTGCCCCCACTTCCTTCAACCTCACCTTTCCCGATGCCGGCTACGTGCCGCAAGCGAACCCTGCCGAAACCACCGCGACAAGCCTCCCTTCCCCCGTTGAAACGCCTGTCGTCCGCCCGCTGCGCCAGTTCGGAAAGCGCGGCGTATAGAACGGTAGAAAGCGACGGTCTATTCGACCGAACATGCTGAAATTCCGCCTTTTTTACCTTGCCGTCTTTTCGCCACAATAAATGTCGGGACTTGCCGTAATTCGGTCCTTGTCACGCCGATTTCCGCAGGCTTTTTCACACTCACAAAAGAGAGCGCAAGGCAGGGGGAGAACGATGTTTCTGGACGAAGACAAGGTCGGCAGATCGCCGAAGGCCCGCGAATCGCGTGCCATGTTCCTGATCGCCATGACAGCGCTCGCCGCTTGTGTGGTCATGGTCATCAGCCTGATGTCGCCACCTGCCGCAGCGGGTCTCGACATGATCAAGACCTCCGGCATCGAGAAGACGGTCCCGGAGGCCGGCCCCACGCAAAATTGACCTTCGCTTACCCATCGCGCCCTTGAAAGGCACCGCACTCTGGGCCAGTTAAGGTCAACGTGCAGGAGATCGCGATGCGACTGGACAAGAGCGACTTGAAAGACCTTCTCAGAGGCGCCACCGCCACGCTTCTCCTCGTTCTCGGTTTTTCCGCCGCCCCTTCCGCCGCGCAGACCCGCGAGATCCCCAGCAAGAAGGCCGCCCTCACCGTCGAGACGCTGGCGAGCGGCCTCAAGAAGCCCTGGTCCGTCGAAGTGCTGCCGGACGGCGGCTATCTCGTCTCGGAAAAGGGCGGCACGCTCCGCATTGTCCGCAACGGTGAGGTTTCCGCGCCCGTCAGCGGCGTGCCGGAAGTCGCGACGAACGGCCAGGGCGGCCTGCTCGACCTTGCGCTTGCCCCTGATTTCGCCGCCAGCCGCATGCTCTACTTCACCTACAGCGCCCGCGGCGATGGCGGCTCCGGCACCGCTGTCGCAAAGGCGAGGCTCTCGGAGGACGGAACGAAGCTTGAAGACGCAACCCGCATCTTCCTGATGAGCCGTCTTACCACGCGTGGCCAGCATTTCGGCTCACGCATCGCGGTCGCCCCAGACGGCAGCCTGTTCTTCGGCATCGGCGACCGTGGCGAAGGCGGCCGCGCGCAGGATCCGCGCGACCACGCTGGCGCAATCCTTCATATCAACCCGGACGGCAGCCCGGCAGCCGACAACCCCTTCCGCGGCACGTCCGACGGCCTTGCGGAAATCTGGTCGAAAGGGCACCGCAATCCCCAGGGCCTTGCCATTGACCCGAAGGACGGCACGCTGCTTTCGGTCGAACACGGCGCGCGAGGCGGCGACGAGATCAACAACCCGCAGCCCGGCCGCAACTACGGCTGGCCGCTGGTCTCCTATGGAAGACACTATTCGGGCGCCGAGTTCGAGCTTGGATCGTCGGCCAGGGACTACGAACCGCCTCTCTATTATTGGGATCCGTCCATCGCGCCTGGCGCCATCGCCGTCTATCGCGGTCCGATGTTTCCGGAATGGGACGGCAACCTGATCGTCGCCGCGCTGAAATACCAGCTCGTCGCCCGTCTCGAGCGGGACGACAGTGGCGCGGTCCTTTCGGAAGAGCGGCTGTTCGCGGGCGAATTCGGACGCATCCGCGATGTCGTGGTCGCGCCGGACGGGGCGCTGCTTCTCCTCACGGACGAAGCCGACGGCGCCTTGCTGCGCGTTGCCCGCTCCACCGTGGTGGACTGACACCTCCCCCTCTCTTGTCTGTAACGCGCGCTGCTGATAGCAGAACGACCCGGCGCAGCCGCGCCACGTTCCTCCCACCAGGGTACGACACATGACGCGCGTTCAGGCGAACCTTCTCCTGTTGCTGGCCGGCGCCATCTGGGGCGCGGGCTTCATTGCCCAGTCGACGGCGATGGAGTCACTCGGTCCGATCTGGTTCATCGGGCTGAGGTTCATCGTCGCCACCTTCGTCGCCCTCCCCTTCGCATTATGGGAAAAAGCGCGCGCAGCAAGCGCGGTGCGACCGGCGGACATCATCGGCTTCGTGCTGACGGGTCTCGCCCTGTTTGCCGCCGCCGTCTTCCAGCAGGTCGGCCTTCTCACCACGACCGTCACCAATTCGGGCTTCCTGACCGGCCTCTATGTCGTCTTCACGCCGATCCTGACGGTGCTGGTTCTGCGCCGCAGGCCGCACTGGATCATCTGGCCGGCCGCCCTCATGGCCTCCTTCGGCATCTTCCTGCTTTCCGGCGGCACGCTTTCGGCCCTCACGGTCGGCGACATGCTGACCATCGTCTGCGCGGTGCTCTGGTCGGTGCAGATGATCTGCGTCGGCGTCTTCGCCGGCCGGTCCGGCCGGCCGATCGCCCTGTCGCTCGTGCAGTTTGCCGTCTGCGGTGTGCTCGGTTGCGCTGCCGGCATCCTGTTCGAACCCGTCAGCCTCGCCGCCATCAAGGGCGCCTTGCCGGAAATCCTTTATGCCGGCCTCTTTTCGAGCGGCATCGCCTTCATTTTCCAGAATGTCGCCCAGCGCTATACGACCGCACCACAGGCAGCCATCTTCCTTTCCAGCGAAGCGTTGTTCGCCGCCCTTTTCGGCGTGATGCTTCTGGGAGAGACGATCAGCACCGCCGGCTATATCGGTTGCGCCATCATCTTCGCGGCAATGCTTGCGGTGGAACTGGTGCCGGAAATCCTGCGCGGCCGACGTCAGGGCAAGCCCGTCGAAGTATGATTGCGCGCAATCCATCGGCCTTTCTTTGGCAGCGCAATATAGATCACGCCGGATCGTGCAAAGTCTCGTAAAATCTGCGGGATTTTTCGGCAACCGCCCGGATTTTGACCAAAGTGAGGCGCATCAAACTCGCCCCAAAACTTTTGCTTGCCAATTTGACGCAAACGCATCAATCTTGCCTAGTTCGGGCAATTTGCGAACACGGGAAGACCTTGAATAAAAGCGCGCCGGAGACGCGAAACAATTCCGGGCGGTCAACATCTGGATGGTCTTAGTGCCTTGTGGTTGGCTGGCTGCGGTAAAAACAGGATCCTTTCCTCAACCTCGAGAACTGCCTGCCTAACGCCCCTCGGGGCAAATCTGACATGCTTCCCGCCGCCAAGTGTGCGGACGGAGAGAAAAGGACCTGACGCATGGCCGAAACTGGCACTGTAAAATTCTTCAACACCGAGAAGGGCTTTGGCTTCATCAAGCCCGACAACGGTGGTGCGGACATCTTCGTACATATCTCTGCTGTGCAGGCTTCCGGCCTGAACGGCCTTTCCGAGAACCAGAAGGTAAGCTTCGACACGGAACCCGATCGCCGCGGCAAAGGCCCGAAGGCGGTTAACCTGCAGATCTCCGGCTAATCCGGTACTCTCAGGATTTTCAGTTGGAGCCCGGCAGAGATGCCGGGTTTTTTCGTTCAGCCCCCATTCAGCCGCAGTCTTCTAGTTTGTTCCCGTTATCGACCGGCATGGGCCGGATCCAAAGGAACGACGTCATGAACAAAGCCATCAAGACACTCGTGCTGTCCGTAGCCGTTGCCGCGACGACGCTCACCGCGACCGCCGGTATTGCCACGGCGCGCGACCGCGACGGCTACTGGCGCGGAGACAGCGGCCACCGCCATCATCGCCGTGACCGCGATCGCGACGCCCTGATCGGTGGCGCGCTGGGCCTGGCCACCGGGGTCATCATCGGCGGCGCGCTGGCATCCCAGCCCCGTTATGAGGAACGCCGCTATGTGGAGCCGGAATACTATCCGGAACCCGAGCCCCGCGTGATCTATCGCCGCCAGCCGGTCTACGCGCCGAGCTACGAACCCTGGACCCAGTCCTGGTACGATTACTGCGCGCAGCGCTACCGCTCGTTCAACCCGCAAAGCGGCACCTTCGTCGGCTATGACGGCCGCGAGCATTTCTGCACCGCAGGCTGAAAATCCGGCATGCCTGAATCAAGAAGCGAGCACCGCAAGGCGCTCGCTTTTTGTTCAGGCCATCGCTTTTTTTGCGCTAAAGCCCGCGCAGGAACGGGTTGGTGCGCCGCTCCTCGCCGATCTTTCCGCCCGGTCCGTGACCGCAGATGAAGCCGACCTCGTCGCCCAGCGGGAACACCTTGTCGCGGATCGAATCCAGAAGCTGCTGGTGGTCGCCGCCCGGCAGGTCCGTGCGCCCGATCGAGCCCTGGAAAAGCACGTCGCCGAGATGGGCAAAACCCTGACTGCGGTTGAAATAGATCACATGGCCCGGCGCGTGGCCCGGCGTGTGGTAGACCTCGAATTCATGATCGCCGAAAGACACCGTGTCGCCGTCTTCCAGCCAGCGATCCGGCACGACATTGCTGACCTTCATCGGCACGCCGAACATCGAGGCCTGTGCTTCCAGCCGTTGCAGCAGCGAAAGATCGTCCTTGTGCGGGCCGATAATGTCGATGCCGAGCGTGTCCTTCAGTTCCTTCGCCCCGCCCGCATGATCGATATGGCCATGCGTCAGCCAGATCGCCTTCAGCGCGATGCCGTTTTCCTTGACCGTCTGAAGGATCACGTCGACATCGCCGCCCGGATCGACGACCACGCCTTCCTTCGTCTCCGTATCGAAGAGAATGGTGCAGTTCTGCTGGAAGGGAGTGACGGGAATGATGCCCGCCTGAAGCATGCCCATGGGGTCCTCGCTCGATTGCCGCTTGTCGATCCCGTATAGCCGCAACGGTGGGGCAAGACCAAGCGCGAACTAGCGCAGGCTGGCGATCTGCGGCGCCTCGACGGGGGCAAGCGTCGGCGATACCGTCGAGAAGAGAAGCGCGATGACCGCAATGTTCAGCGCCGCATAAAGATAGACGACCGGGCGGAGGCGGTTGACCACCGGGTTCTGTCGCTTCGTGTTGGATCGCATCGTCCTGCTCCCTGCTCCCGGCCGTATTCGCGCCTGTGGATTGCTTCTATAGCGGCGCGGAAAACCGGTCTGTTCCAATGGAAACAGGCCAAGCTGGACGGCTGCTGCCCGGACAACAGCGATCAGAGCGGCAGGGCGATGGTTTCCTTCAGCGTGTCGAGAACGATCGCCGTCTTCACATGCGAAACGGATTCATGCGGCAGCAGCACATCATTGACGAAGGCAGACAGCGCCTTGAGGTTCGGCACCACGACCTTGATGATGTAATCCATCTCGCCCGTCAGCGAGAATGCCTCCAGCACTTCCGGCAGGCCGGAAATCAGCTTTGCGAAACGCACCGCATTGTCGCGGTTGTGGTTCGAAAGCGTCACGGTAACGACGATGACGATGCCGAGATCGAGCTTCTCCCGGTCGAGTTCCGCCCGGTAGGCGCGGATGACGCCCTCCTCCTCCAGCCTTATGCGCCGGCGCGAGCATTGCGAGGGCGAAAGGTTGATGCGCTCCGACAGCTCATTGTTCGTCAGCCGCGCATCCTCCTGCAAATGCGCAAGCAGCTTGCGGTCAAAATCGTCGAGATGCACGGATCGCCCCCCTTACCTCATCAATATGCACGAACATTGCACGAAACTGCCAAAACGCAAGCACTATGCACACACATTGCATGGAATTCGCGCCATAATTGCCTCACATCATTTCGAGGAGGACGAACGATGGGCCCATTCCCGCATGACGCGCCGCCGGCGCTGATCACCGCCGAAAATCCGGCCGGGACCGACGGGTTCGAGTTCGTCGAGTTCGCCCATCCCCAGCCGGAAAAGCTCGAGGAACTGTTTGCCCGCATGGGCTACAGCAAGGTCGCCACCCATCGCACCAAAGCGATCTCCGTCTGGCGGCAGGGTGACATCAACTATGTCGTCAATGCCGAGCCCGGCTCGCACGCCATGAAGTTCACCGAGCTGCACGGCCCCTGCGCCGCCTCCATGGCCTGGCGCGTGGTGGATGCGAAACACGCCTTCGCGCATGCCGTCTCCAAGGGCGCGACGCCCTATGAAGGCGACGACAAGGCCCTCGACGTGCCCGCCATCGTCGGCATCGGCGGCTCGCTACTCTACTTCGTCGAGAAATACGGCGCCAAGGGCTCGGCCTATGATGCCGAATTCGAATGGACGGGCGAGCGCGATCCGAAGCCGCAGGGCGTCGGCTTCTACTATCTCGATCACCTCACCCACAACGTCTATCGCGGCAACATGGACAAGTGGTGGGATTTCTACCGCGAGCTTTTCGGCTTCCAGCAGATCCACTTCTTCGACATCGACGGCCGCATCACCGGCCTCGTCTCGCGCGCCATCACCTCGCCCTGCGGCAAGATCCGCATTCCGCTGAACGAATCGAAGGACGACACGAGCCAGATCGTCGAGTACCTGAAGAAGTACAAGGGCGAAGGCATACAGCACATCGCGGTCGGCACGGATGCGATCTACGACGCGACCGACAGGCTGGCCGAGAACGGCGTCACGTTCATGCCCGGCCCGCCGGACACCTATTACGACCGCTCCTATGTGCGCGTCGTCGGCCACGAAGAGCCGGTCGCGCGCATGAAGAAGCACGGCATCCTGATCGACGGCGAAGGCGTGGTCGATGGCGGCATGACGAAGATCCTGCTCCAGATCTTCTCGAAGACCGTGATCGGCCCGATTTTCTTCGAGTTCATCCAGAGAAAGGGCGACGAAGGTTTTGGCGAAGGCAACTTCCGGGCGCTCTTCGAATCGATCGAGGAAGACCAGATCCGCCGCGGTGTGATCGCAGCAGCAGAATAACAACCGCGGCAACCAAGCCACTGCGGGGAAGGAAGAGGCGGTCGCATTGCGGCCGCCTCTTTTCATGCGCGAAACTCCGGTGCACGAACTACACGGAGAAATTGACACGCCTCAAAATTGTCCGCACGTTGCGAATGCCGAGTCTTTCGGCAGCGGGCGTGCGGGCTCCAGACCGCGCCCCGGCAACGAGGTAAGCGTCCGGCTCGGGACAATGTCGTCCGGGCGGACCTTTCGGAGGGGAAGTCATGGAAGCATTGATGCCCATCATCACGCAGCTCATCGCCGGCGCCGTCGGCGGCAATGTTGCGGGCGCTGCCCTGAAACAGGTGGCTGTGAGCGCGATCGTGCGCACCATCGTCGGCGCTATCGGCGGCGTCGGCGGCGGTTTTCTCCTGCAAATGCTGGGTGGTGAAGCCGGCCTTTCGGGGCTTGTTGCCAACGGTGTCGGCGGCCTCGTCGGCGGCGGCGTGCTGACGGCCATCGTCGGCGCGGTTCTCGGCAAGAAGGCCGCCTGACGCCTGCACAAACAAAAGGCGGCCCGCAAGGGCCGCCAATTCTCTATCGAAGCCTGCTTTTCCTCCGCCGTTCGCCGGGCCCGCAGGCCCGGCTATGACGAAAGAGACGCTGAACCCGCGCTTATTCGGCGGCGGCAGCGACCGGATAGACTTCCTTCATATAGTCGTTCATCAGCGTTTCGCTGATCGTGCCCGGCGTGAAGCGGTACGGGCCGATTTCCGAAACCGGCGTCACTTCCGCGGCCGAACCGGTCAGGAAGCATTCCGAGAAATCCGACAGCTCTTCCGGCATGATCACCCGCTCGACCACCTCATAGCCGCGGCGCTTGGCAAGGCCGATGACCGTGCGGCGCGTGATGCCGTCGAGGAAGCAGTCCGGCACCGGCGTATGAATGACGCCGTCCTTGACGAAGAAGATATTGGCGCCGGTCGCTTCCGCCACCTGGCCGCGATAGTCGAGCATCATCGCATCGGCGTAGCCCTTGGCTTCGGCGGCATGCTTGGAGATGGTGCAGATCATGTAGAGGCCGGCGGCCTTCGACTTCGACGGCGCGGTCTTCGGGTCGGGGCGGCGATACTCGGCGATGTCCAGACGGATACCCTTCAGCTTTTCAGCCGGATTGAAGTAGCTGCCCCACTGCCAGATGGCGATGGCGACGTTGATGCGGTTGTTCTGCGCCGAGACGCCCATCATTTCCGAACCGCGCCAGGCGATCGGGCGCACATAAGCCTCGGAAAAGCCCTGGCGCTTCAGAAGTTCGATGCTCGCCGCGTCCAGTTCCTCGACCGTGTAGGGAATCTTGAAGCCGAGGATTTCGGCGGACTGGTGCAGGCGCTGGTTATGCTCGGTCAGCTTGAAGATGCGCCCGCCATAGGCGCGCTCGCCTTCGAAAACCGCGCTTGCATAGTGCAGGCCGTGCGTCAGCACGTGGATCTTCGCATCCTTCCAGTCGATGAACTCGCCGTTGAACCAGATTTGTCCATCCAGTTGGTCAAAAGGAACAGCCATGGTGTCATCCTCCGGCGCTCTCACGCGCCATTCTTTCAAGTTGATTGTTTCGCCTGTTACGGTCTAACCAGAACGGGCAGGATTACCTGATCGGATGGTAATCCGAATTGGGGATCGGAGAAACGCCGGATAGTCGTCGGCGCCCGGGAACCGCAATGTGAACGGACCCTAACAAGGGCGCAAAAATATGTCAACAAAGCTGACATATTTTGCTATAAATTACGCGGGGGCGGCAAGGCATGAAAGGAAATGACAACGTGGCCCGACAGATGCCGGACAAGAACGGCGATAGCGAGCTGCATGAGGACGCCATGACGGGCGACGGGCGCATCGATCTCGAGATCATCGAGGGCCTGTTCTTCGCCTATCGCGACTTCATTTCCGATCCGGACGCCATTCTCGAGAAGAGCGGCTTCGGCCGCGCCCATCACCGGGTCGTACACTTCGTCAACCGCGAGCCCGGCATGACGGTGGCGGACCTGCTCGACACGCTGAAGATCACCAAGCAGTCGCTTGCCCGCGTCTTGAAGCAGCTGATCGATTCCGGCTATATCCAGCAGGTGGCAGGCCCCGAGGACCGCCGCCAGCGCAGGCTCTATCCGACGCGGGCCGGACGGGACCTTGCGCTTGCGCTCGCAGAGCCGCAATCCCGCCGCATCGCCCGTGCATTCGAGGAGATGAACGCCGGCGATCGCCGGGTGGTGATCCGGTTCCTTACCGGCATGCAGAACGCCAAGAGCGAATAACAAATGGGCAGGAGGAGAAGACGATGACCGCTGCCGGCACGCCCTCCGATGACGCATCCCACCTTCTCGTCGTCGACGACGACACCCGTATTCGCGACCTTCTGAACCGTTACCTGATGGGTGCGGGTTTTCGCGTGACGGTGGCGGCAGATGCGGACGAGGCCCGGCGAAAGCTGCGTGGTCTCGATTTCGACCTCATCATCATGGACGTGATGATGCCCGGCGAAAGCGGCCTCACACTGACGAAGAGCCTGCGCGAGATCCGCCCCGTGCCGATCCTCATGCTGACGGCGCTTGCCGAATCCACGGCGCGCATCGAGGGCCTCGAAGCGGGTGCCGACGACTACCTGTCAAAACCCTTCGAGCCACGTGAACTGGTGCTGCGCATCAACAACATCCTGAAGCGCAACGCCGCCCCGACGACGCCGAAGATCGAGCAGGTAATGTTCGGTCCCTACACCTTCTCCATCGTACGCAAGGAGCTGAAGCGCGGCAGCGATCTGATCCGGCTCACCGATCGCGAACAGGACATCATGCTGCTCTTCGCCCAGCGCGCCGGCGAGACCATCCCGCGCCACGAGCTGATCGGCGAGGAAACCGAGGTCGGCGAACGCACCATCGACGTGCAGATCAACCGCCTGCGCCGCAAGATCGAGGACGATCCGTCCAATCCCATCTGGCTGCAGACGGTGCGCGGCATCGGCTACCGCCTGAGCGTCGAGCAGGTTTGACCGTGGGGCGCCCGGCTGAAAGCGCAGTCCGATGACCACGTTCGAGACCATCCGGCGGGATCTGGAACGTGCGCCGGGCGCTGCCTGGAAGCGCTTCGCCCGCTGGCTGCGACGCCAGATGCCGACCGGCCTCTACGCCCGCTCGCTTCTCATCATCATCATTCCGATGATCCTGCTCCAGGCGGTGGTGGCCTTCATCTTCATGGAGCGCCACTGGCAGCTTGTGACGCAGCGCCTGTCCATGGCCGTCACCCGCGACATCGCCGCGATCATCGACCTCATCGAGACCTATCCGCAGGACGAAGACTATTCCGAGATCACCCGCATCGCCCGCGAGCGGCTGGAACTCATCGTCTCGATCGAGCCCGGCAAGGAACTGCCGCCGCCGCGCAGCAAGCCGTTTTTCAACATTCTCGACGAGATTCTCAGCGAGGAGATCGTCCGCCAGATCCGCCGTCCGTTCTGGATAGACACGGTCGGAGAGAGCAACCTCGTCGAGGTGCGCATCCTGCTCGACAACAAGGTGCTGCGCGTCTATGCGCGGCGCAATCAGGCCTACGCCTCCAACACCCATATCTTCCTGCTGTGGATGATCGGTGCGTCGCTCGTCCTGATCGTCATCTCCATCCTCTTCCTGCGCGGCCAGATCCGGCCGATCCTGGCATTGGCGCAAGCCGCAGAAAGCTTCGGCAAGGGCCAGAAGATGCCGGAGAGCTTTGCGCCGCGGGGCGCGGACGAGGTACGCCGCGCGGGCCTTGCCTTCATCCTCATGCGCGAGCGCATCGAGCGGCAAATGGAGCAGCGCACCGCCATGCTGACCGGCGTCAGCCACGACCTGCGCACCATCCTCACCCGCTTCAAGCTGCAGCTCGCGCTCGCCGGCGACAATCCCGACCTGCAGGGCTTCAGTAAGGATGTCGAGGACATGCAGACGATGCTGGAGGGCTATCTCTCCTTCGCGCGCGGGGATGTCGAGGAAGATGTCGGCGAACTGAGGCTTTCGGATCTTTTCGACAGGTTCGCGTTGGAAGCGGAGCTGCACAACCGCACCTTTACCTGCGAGATCGACGGTGACGACGAGGTCATGGTGCGGCCGAACGCCTTCAGCCGCCTGGTCGGCAACCTCGTCTCGAATGCGCTGCGCTATGCCAAGACCGTGCATGTGGAGGCGCACCACCGCGCCAAGTGGCTGACGATCACCGTGGACGACGACGGCCCCGGCATTCCGGAACGCTCGCGCGAGGATGTCTTCAAGCCGTTCTTCCGCCTCGACGAAGCACGCAATCTCGATGCTTCCGGCACCGGCCTCGGCCTTGCCATCGCGCTCGACATCGCCCGCAGTCACGGCGGCAACGTCACGCTCTCCGACAGCCCGATGGGCGGACTGAGGGCGACGATCCGCGTTCCCGCCTGATCGGAATTAAAGGGTCAGCACATCTTCTTGCCGTTCGGCACCGGCCGGTCGACACCGGCAAGGATGATCGCACCGTTCTCGTCCTCGAAACCGAGCGTCAGCACTTCGGAGCGCACGGGCCCGATCTGGCGCGGCGGGAAGTTGACGACGGCAAGCACCTGGCGGCCAACGAGCTCTTCCAGCGTATAGTGCACGGTGATCTGCGCTGACGACTTCTTCGTGCCGATCTCAGGGCCGAAGTCGATCTGGAGCTTATAGGCGGGCTTGCGCGCTTCCGGGAAGGGCAGCGCCTCGACAATGGTGCCGACGCGAATGTCAACGCGCTCGAAATCAGCGTAGGTAATGGTCTCGGTCATGAAAAAATCCTTGGCGTCGTTCAGCCCGCCAGTTCCTCGGCGCGCTTGCGCGCGGCGGCGATGGCCTTGTCGAAGAGCGGCTGCATGCCGTCATCGGCCATGAGAACCGACAGGGCAGCGGCAGTGGTGCCGCCGGGCGAGGTCACGTTCTGGCGCAGGCGGCTGGCGTCGTCGGGGGACTGGTGAAGCAGTTCACCAGCCCCCGCGACGGTTTCCCGTGCGAGGCGCATGGCGAGGTCCGCCGGCAGGCCTGCTTTGCGGCCTGCCTCTGCCATGCACTCGACGAGATAGAAGACATAAGCCGGGCCGCTGCCCGACACCGCCGTGACAGCGTCGATATCGCCTTCGGTTGCAACCCATTCAACGGGGCCGCTCACCTTGAGCAAAGAGTGAACGAAATCGCGCTGTGCCTGCGACACGCGGGCATTGGCGAAAGCGCCCGTCACGCCACGGCCGATCATGGCCGGCGTGTTCGGCATGGCCCGCACGGTGGCCGTTTCGCCCAGATGGCTTTCGAGATTGGCGATCGTCTTGCCGGCAGCAACCGAGACGACGACGGTCTCGGGCCCGACGAGCCCCTTCAGCGGCGGCAGGACCTGATCCATGACCTGCGGCTTGACCGCGACGAAGATCACGCCGGCCTTTACACCTTCAGGCGCGGACGTCTCGTGGCGCGCGCCATTGTCGGCAATCAGCTTGGCCATGGCCGGCTGCGGACCGGGATCGATCACGATCACCGAGGAACCGGAAATGCCGCTCTTCAGCCAGCCCGTGAGCATGGCGCCACCCATGTTTCCGGCGCCGATGAGAACGATTGGCCCCTGAGCTGCGACCGCCATCGTCATGCCTCCCCAACCGTCTCGAAGAGCACGGCATCGACGGCGGACTGGGCATCCATGCCGGACCAGACGACGAACTGGAATGCCTGGTAATAGGCCTCGCAGGCTTCGAGCGCGCTGGAAAGCAGCACTTCGACCTGCCTGTTGGTGGGCTCCGCGCCGCCGGCAAGCAGCAGCGACTGGCGGAAGATCACGACATCCTCGCGGCGCCACAGGTCGAAATGACCCATGAGCACCTGGCCGTTCACATGCGAGAGCAGGCAATGGACTTCGTTGACCCGGCTTTCGGGAACCTTGATATCGAAGGCGCAGGCAAGATGCAGCGCCTCGAACTCCTCCATCCAGGAGAAGGAGACGTGATAGTCGGCCCACTTGCCTTCGACGGTCATCGCGATCTCGTCTTCGCCGGACCGTTCGAACGACCAGTCATTGGTGGCCGCAACGAACTCGATCATGTCGACCGGGTTGGACTGCCGTCCGATATCCAATTGCATAAGGCTCATGCGTCACCTTCTAGACCGGAAGGCATGCGTCATCGTGCCCACACACACGACGCGGCAAACCGTACTCCGGATACAACACTGAATGATTTCTCGGCACTACACGTATTCTGGGCGACTTACCCTGCCCGAAGCTTGCGGTGCCTGTCTCGAATCATCATTTAAAATCAGTGTATAACGGCGGAGTCATGACGCCAGCCCCTGCACTCCCGTTTTCCCCACCCGGTTGTGGACAGTGGCTGTCAAAGAGATTCAGGTCCGACGCTTAAGAGACTCTGCGCAAAGGGCTTTTCGCAAGTGTCCACAGGGGTAAAAATTTTATTAAAAAAAACGGTTGGCGCGATGTGAATCACGCCAACCGAGTCCTGTCAGTCAAAAGCTGTGTCGAAACGGCTCAGCTACCCGCGTCGAGACGGGCTTCGAGCGCCTCGATGCGCTTGAGAAGCGCGTCGTTTTCGTCGCGCGCCTTGACCGCCATTTCGCGCACCGCCTCGAATTCCTCGCGCTTGACGAGGTCCAGGCCGTTGATGAAGCGCTCGGCCTGGGCGCGAAACACGGTCTCGGCCTCCTTGCGCACGCCCTGGGCGGCGCCGGCGGCATCGGTCATCAGCTTGGCGAAGTCGTCCAGAATGCGGTTCGCACCGGTGGTCATGGTTTGCCCTCCTCGGGTGTCGATTGGTTCTGGCGGGCAACCACCGCCCGCCGCGTCATGAACTGAGGTAGGGTCTCGGGGCTGCGCTTGCAAGCGGATTCCGGTGGATCGCCACCCGTTCGAACTGCCGCGCGGCCACCGATCACGATTTATCGCCTTGACCCTGCCTCAAGCCGCCGCCATCTTCCGCCCGAAACAGGAAGAGCTAAACTTTGACGAACGTCGCGTACCTTCTCGCCATCATGCCCTACCCGCAGATCGATCCGATCGCCTTCTCCATCGGCCCGGTCGCCGTGCACTGGTACGGTCTCGCCTATGTCGTGGGCATCATGCTCGGCTGGATCTATGCCCGCCGGCTGGTCGAGACGCCGCGGCTGTGGGCTGGCGACGCGCCGATGAACCGCACACAGCTCGACGACTTCCTCGTCTGGGCCGCCGCCGGCATCATTCTGGGCGGCCGTATCGGCTACATCCTGTTCTACGACTTCCAGAACGTCGCCGCCGATCCGCTACGCGCGCTCCAGGTCTGGAACGGCGGCATGTCCTTCCACGGCGGCCTTGCGGGCACGACCATCGCCATGATCCTTTTCGCCCGGCGGCACAGCATCCCGATCTGGAGCCTGTTCGACGTCGTTGCCGCCGTCGCGCCCATAGGCCTGCTCTTCGGCCGCATCGCCAATTTCGTCAACGGCGAGCTTTGGGGCCGCCTTTCCGACGCGCCGTGGGCGGTGATCTTCCCGGAAGCCGGGCCCTTCGCCCGCCATCCGAGCCAGCTCTACGAAGCCGGCCTCGAGGGCATCGTGCTGCTCGCCCTGCTGGCGCTTGCCATCTATCGCTTCGGCGCGCTCAAGCGCCCCGGCCTCGTCACCGGCCTCTTCGTCGCTGGCTACGCGCTTTCGCGCATCACGGTCGAATTCTTCCGCGAGCCCGATCCGCAGCTCGGCTATCTCTTCGGCGGCTGGCTGACCATGGGCATGCTGCTTTCGCTGCCGATGCTCGCCCTCGGCGTCTGGGCGATCGTTCGCGCCCGTGCGGCCCGGCCGGCCAGCGCCTGAGCGGATCCGCCCATGCCGACACCTCTCGCCCACAAGATCAAGGCGCTGATCCGCATCAACGGGCCGATCAGCGTCACCGACTATTTCGCGCTCTGCCTGGCCGATCCGGACTACGGCTACTATCGCACCCGCGATCCGTTCGGCAGTGCCGGCGACTTCGTCACGGCGCCGGAAATCAGCCAGCTCTTCGGCGAGATGATCGGCATCTTCCTCGTCCATGCCTGGCAGAAGCACGGCGGTCCGGGCGACGTGCGCATCGCCGAGATCGGCCCCGGCCGCGGCACGATGATGGCCGACATGCTGCGCGTCATCGCCAAGCTCGCTCCGCAGCTCTACGAGAACGCCACGATCCATCTGGTCGAGACGAGCCCCAAACTGCGTGCCGTCCAGCACGAGACGCTCGGCACCAATGCCGCCCGCGTCACCTGGCATGACAGCTTCGAGGAGCTGCCGGACGGCTTCGTACTGCTTGCCGCCAACGAATTGTTCGACGCGATCCCGATCCGCCAGTTCATCAAGACGGCCTCCGGTTTTCGCGAGCGGATGATCGGCCTCGACGCGAATGACGAACTGACCTTTGCCGCCGGCGTCGCCGGGCTCGATCCGGCGCTGCTGCCGGACCACCACAAAAACGTTCCCAACGGCACGATCTTCGAGATTTCCCCCGCCCGCGAGGCCGTGATGGCGACGATCGGCGAACGCATCGCCCGTTTCGGCGGCACGGCGTTGGCGATCGACTATGGCCACTTCATCACCGGCTTCGGCGATACACTGCAGGCGGTCCTGAAACACGATTTCGACCCGCCGCTCGCCCATCCCGGCGAGGCCGACCTGACAAGCCACGTGGACTTCGAGCGTCTTGCCGGCGCCGCCGCCGCCTCTGGCCTCCATGTGCACGGCATGCTGCATCAGGGCGACTTCCTCGTCGGCCTCGGCATTGGCGAGCGCGCCTCCGCGCTCGGCCGCAACCGCGACGAGACGACGCAGCAGGCGATCCTGTCCGATATCGACCGCCTCGCAGGGTCTGGCGCTGGTAAAATGGGTGATCTTTTCAAGGTTTTGGCGGTCGGAAGCGCACCGCTTGCGCTCTTTCCGTTCCGTCAGCCCGATTGACACTTCCGCCAAGGCCGGACAACATCCGGCCCGATTTGCACCCGCATGCCACGGCCGAAATCCTTGCCTGGCGGCCCGCTCCAAGCCCAGCCGAGAGATCATGAAGGACCAGACGCTCCCCTCCCCGATCGAAAGCCCGCTACTGGCCGAACGCGCCGGAAATACAGCCCTGCACGGCTTCTTCACGCGCAATGGCGGCGTCTCGCAGGGCATCTATCGCGGCCTCAATGTCGGCCTCGGCTCGAAGGACGAGCGCGACGACGTGCACGAGAATCGCGCCCGCGTCGCCCGCTGGTTCTCCGCCACCCCGGAGCGGCTCGCCACGGTCCACCAGGTCCATTCGCCGGATGTGGTCGTGGTCGACGACAGCTATGACGGCGCCCGGCCGAACGCCGACGCACTGGTGAGCGCGACGCCCGGCATCGTCCTCGGCGTTCTCGCCGCCGATTGCGGCCCGATCCTGTTCTGCGATCCCGAGGCCCGCATCGTCGGCGCAGCCCATGCCGGCTGGAAGGGTGCTCTCTACGGCGTTCTGGAGAACACCATCAAGGCCATGGAAAAGCTCGGCGCGAAACGCCGGAATATCCTCGCCAGCCTCGGCCCGTCGATCGGCCCGCGGAACTATGAGGTCGGCCCGGAATTCGTGGAACGCTTCCTCGATGTCGACCGCAGCTACGAACGCTACTTCACGCCGTCGCAGAAGGCCGGCCATGCGATGTTCAACCTGCCGGCACTGACGACACAGCGTCTGGAAGATGCCGGGGTGACGGCCGAAAACCTCGACATCTGCACCTATCCCGACGAGGATCGTTTCTACTCCTATCGGCGCACCACCCATCGGCAGGAACCGGACTACGGCCGCCAGATTTCCGCAATCATGATACGGGGCTGACGCCCCGACAATCAGACGAAGACGAGGGAGACACCGCAATGGCACTTCACTTCGACACCGAGGAATACGCCAACCGGCTCCAGCGCCTCACCTCCCGCATGCGGGAGGAAAAGCTCGACGCCATGCTGCTCTTCGCGCAGGAAAGCATGTACTGGCTGACCGGCTACGACACGTTCGGCTACTGTTTCTTCCAGACGCTCATCGTCAAGGCGTCCGGCGACATGGTGCTGATGACGCGCTCGGCGGACCTGCGTCAGGCCCGCCACACGTCCAATATCGAGAAGATCGAGGTCTGGGTCGACCGCGTGAACGCCGATCCGACGCTGGACCTGAAGAAGCTCCTCTCCGACCTTGACCTGCTCGGCTGCCGCATCGGCGTCGAATACAACACGCATGGCCTCACCGGCCGCAATGCGCGCCTGCTCGACAACCAGCTCCAGAGTTTTGGCGAGCTTGTCGACGCCTCGCACGTCGTCAGCCGCCTGCGCCTCATCAAGAGCCCGGCCGAGATCGCCTATGTCGAGCGCGCAGCCGCGCTTTCCGACGATGCGCTTGCCGCCGCCCTGCCGCTGATCGTTGCCGGCGGCGACGAGGCGGCGATCCTCGCCGCGCTGCAAAATGCCGTTCTTGCCGGCGGCGGCGACTATGCCGCCAACGAATTCGTCATCGGCTCGGGGGCGGACGCGCTGCTGGTACGGTCCAAGTCGGGCCGCCGCAGGCTGGAGGCGCGGGACCAGCTCAGCCTGCAATGGGCCGGCGTCAGCGCGCGCTACCATGCGCCGATGATGCGAACCGCCGTCATCGGCGAGCCCAGCGCCCGTCACCGCGAACTCTACAGCGCCTGCCGCGAGACCATGCAGGCGATGGAAATGGTGCTGCGGCCGGGCAATACGTTCGGCACGGTCTTCGAGACCTTCGCCCGCATCCTCGACGAGCGCGGCCTTGCCCGGCACCGGCTCAACACCTGCGGCTATTCCGTCGGCGCGCGCTTTGCGCCCTCCTGGATGGACCCGCAGATGTTCCTCCACGGCAATCCGCAGGAAATCGAGCCGGACATGTCGCTCTTCGTGCACACGATCATCCTCGATTCCGATACCGGCACGGCGATGACGCTTGGCCAGACATATCTGACGACGACCGACATGCCTAAACCGCTGTCACGCTACGGGCTTGATTTCATCGAGGTCTGATTGACGAAACGCAGACCCCGCAAAATCCCGCAATTGACAGGCCTTGGGGTGAAACCCATAAATCGTTGCGGGGAACAAAGAAGGCGAAAAGCCTCCTGAGGACACGGACGAGGATGATGCACAAGCTGATGAAGCGACTGGCACTGATCGGCCTTATCACCGCGCTGGCCGGCTGCAACAGCACCGACGCGTTGATACCGCGCGCCGATGTCGGCAACGGCTTCAATTCGCCGCCGGTCACCCAGAGCGATCTCGACCAGATGAGCGCCGAGACGACCCCGGTCACCACCATGCCGGTGACGACGACCACGCAGCAGACCGCTTTCGCCACCTCGGGCGGCTCGACCGGCGCTGACACGGCCGGCACCCTCCAGGGCCAGGCAGACGCGCTCGCCCGCAACAATGGCGCAGGGCAGTCCGACGCCGCACTTTCCCGCACCACCGCCCAGCGCTCGCTGGCGGCCGAAACCTCGGAAGGCGCGGAAGAGGTCGCAGCGCTGCCGGACAATGCCGCGCAAGCCGGCGAAACGATCCGGTTCCTGCCGATCATCGGCGCACCGGTCGAAGCCGTCACACCGCTTTCCAAGCGCCTCGGCGCGGAAGCCCGGGCCGGCGGACTGACGATCCGCAGCGCCTCGGACAATTCCAGCAACCATATCCTGAAGGGCTACTTCTCCGCGATGAACGACAACGGCAAGACGACCGTGGTCTATGTCTGGGACGTGCTCGATACCAGCGGCGCAAGGCTTCACCGCATCCAGGGCCAGGAAACCGTCTCGGGCACGGCGGCGGACCCATGGGCGGCGGTGCCGGCGCGCACGATGGAAGGGATCGCCCAGAAGACCATTCGCCAATATCTCGACTGGCGCGGCACGGCACGCGGTTAAGCCACTCGAAACGGTAAATCACAGCGAAATGCGAAGAAACGCGTTGCAACGCGGCAAAGCCCTTGCATTCGCGGATTTTGCCGCTTAAAGCCCCCCCATCAGCAGAATAACAGGCGGGCCATAGATGAAGGTTTTCGCGGGCAATTCGAACCGGCTCCTGGCCGAAGCGATCTGCAATTATCTGAATGTACCGCTCGGCCGTGCAACGGTCAGACGCTTCGCAGACCAGGAAATCTTCGTTGAAATCCAGGAGAACGTGCGCGGTGAGGACGTTTTCGTCGTTCAGTCGACGTCCTTCCCGACCAACGATCACCTGATGGAAATGTTGATCATGATCGATGCGATGCGCCGCTCCTCGGCGCGCCGCATCACGGCCGTGATCCCCTATTTCGGCTATGCACGCCAGGACCGCAAACCGGGCCCGCGCACGCCGATCTCCGCCAAGCTCGTCGCGAACCTCATCACCGAAGCCGGCGCGGACCGCGTGCTGACGCTGGACCTGCATGCAGGCCAGATCCAGGGCTTCTTCGATATCCCGACCGACAACCTCTACGCCGTGCCGATCCTGGCCCGTGACGTAAAGGAAAACTACAATCTCGAAAACGTCATGGTCGTCTCGCCGGACGTCGGCGGCGTGGTGCGCGCCCGCGCGCTGGCCAAGCGTCTCGATTGCCAGCTGGCGATCGTCGACAAGCGCCGCGAACGCGCAGGCGAATCCGAAGTCATGAACGTCATCGGCGACGTCACCGGCAAGGACTGTCTGATGATCGACGACATCGTCGATTCCGGCGGCACGCTCTGCAACGCGGCCGAGGCTCTTTTGAAGAACGGCGCAACGAGCGTCACCGCCTACATCACGCACGGCGTGCTGTCGGGCGGCGCCGTTGCCCGCGTCACCTCTTCCAAGCTGAAGGAACTGGTAATCACCGATTCGATCCAGCCGACCACCGCCGTCCAGTCCGCGCACAATATTCGCGTCATCTCGACAGCCACCCTGCTTGGCGAAGCGATCAACCGGACCGCTGCGGAAGAGTCCGTTTCCAGCCTGTTCGACTGATTTCACAGCCAGTTCAAGCTCTCAAGAGCCCGCGCGCCAGCCACTGGTCGCGCGGGCTTTTGCATCCCTGGATATATTGGCTGTTATTTGCGTCGGCCCGGATACCGGGCGGATCAATTTTACGTTACGGTTCATTGAAATCAACGAGGAGCAATCCATGACACCGACGTCGCCTTTCATTCGCCGGCTGGCCGGACGCATAGCCATCCTTCTTGCTGCCGGCACGCTTGCGGCCTGCTCGGTGGAAGTCGATGAGGGCGGCGGCGGCTACCGGCCGGGCCCGCAGGCCTGCACGATGGAGTATCGCCCGGTCTGCGGTTCGCGCGGCAACGATCTCCAGACCTTCGCCAATTCCTGCGAGGCGCGCTCGAGCGGCTACAGGATCGTCGGAGCCGGCGAATGCCGCCGGGGCGGCGGACGCCCGGATCCGCGTCCGGACGAAGGTCGTGCCTGCACGCGCGAATATGCACCGGTCTGCGGCGCGAACGGCCGCGATCGCCAGACCTTCGCCAATGCCTGCGAGGCGCGCAACAGCGGCTACGACATCATTGGCCGCGGCGAGTGCCAGGGCCGACGCCCCGGCAATGACTGGGGCGATGACCGCTTCCGCGACGAGGAGCGGGATCGCGCCGAATGGCAGGGTCGCAATCGCTATCGGAACTAGAGCATTTCCAGCCGAAGCGGCAGCGCGCCTGCATCGTGAACGACGATCCGGCCTGCTGATCCACCCCATCGCCTGAATGCAAAACCCCGCTGGACACAGCGGGGTTTTCTTTGTTCAGCGTGCGGGCAAGGGGCAGGCCTCGCCGCCGCCAAACAGCCGCGAGCGGGTGAGGAATCGCTTTTCCCGCCCGTTTTCAAGGGAGAACATGCCGCCGCGGCCGGGCACGACATCGATGATCAGTTGCGTATGCTTCCACACGCCGAACTGGCTTTCGCTGATATAGACCGGCACGCCGCCGATTTCGCCAAGCTTCACATCCCGGTCGCCGACGATGTAGTCGTGCGCCGGATAGCACATGGGCGAGGAGCCGTCACAGCAGCCACCCGATTGATGAAACAGGATATCGGGATGATCCACCTGGATTTCCCGGATGAGCACCAGTGCGGCATCGGTCGCCACCACGCGCGGCTCTGACTGAACTTCGGCTTCGGACATGACGCCCTCCCCTTGACGCGTTGTCCCTCCCCCCGCGAACGGGGAGAGGGCTGGAGCAGGAGCAAAGGCGGACAGGGCCCCCGCCCTTCGTCGCCTTCTCCGACAGGGGTGGAGAAGGGGCGGTCGCTCAGAAGAATCCGAGCGCCTTGGGAGAGTAGCTGACCAGCATGTTCTTGGTCTGCTGGTAGTGGTCGAGCATCATCTTGTGCGTCTCGCGGCCGATGCCCGACTGCTTGTAGCCACCGAAGGCCGCATGGGCCGGATAGGCGTGGTAGCAGTTCGTCCAGACGCGGCCGGCCTGGATATCGCGACCGAAGTGGTAGCAACGGTTCGCATCGCGGCTCCACACGCCCGAGCCGAGGCCGTAGAGCGTGTCGTTGGCGATGGCGAGCGCTTCCGCATCGTCCTTGAAAGTCGTGACCGACAGGACGGGGCCGAAGATCTCTTCCTGGAAGATGCGCATCTTGTTGTGACCACGGAACACGGTCGGCTTGACGTAGTAGCCGCCCGACAGGTCGCCGCCCAGATCGCTGCGCACGCCGCCGGTCAGCAGCTCGGCGCCTTCCTGCTTGCCGATGTCGATATAGGACAGGATCTTTTCCAGCTGTTCGGAAGAGGCCTGCGCGCCGATCATCGTGGCGGTATCGAGCGGGTTGCCCTGCACGATCTTTTCAACGCGCTTGACGGCCTTTTCCATGAAGCGGTCGTAGATCTTCTCATGCACCAGCGCGCGGCTCGGGCAGGTGCAGACCTCGCCCTGGTTCAGCGCGAACATCGCGAAACCTTCGAGCGCCTTGTCGAGATAGTCGTCGTCCTCGTTCATGACGTCTTCGAAGAAGATGTTCGGCGACTTGCCGCCGAGTTCCAGCGTGACCGGAATGAGGTTCTGGCTGGCATACTGCATGATCAGGCGGCCGGTCGTCGTCTCGCCGGTAAAGGCGATCTTGGCAATGCGCGGATTGGTGGCAAGCGGCTTGCCGGCTTCAAGGCCGAAGCCGTTGACGATGTTGAGCACGCCGCCCGGCAGCAGGTCGCCGATCAGTTCGGCCCAGACGAGGATCGAGGACGGCGTCTGCTCGGCAGGCTTCAGCACAACGCAGTTGCCGGCGGCAAGCGCGGGCGCCAGCTTCCAGGCAGCCATCAGGATCGGGAAGTTCCACGGGATGATCTGCCCAACGACGCCGAGCGGCTCGTGGAAGTGATAGGCGATGGTGTTGTGATCGACTTCGCCGATCGTGCCTTCCTGCGCGCGAACGCACGAGGCGAAATAGCGGAAGTGGTCGATGGCGAGCGGAATGTCGGCTGCGAGCGTTTCGCGCAGCGGCTTGCCGTTGTCCCAGGTTTCCGCACGGGCGAGGAGATCGAGATTGTCCTCCATGCGCTGCGCTATCTTCATGAGGATGTTGGCGCGCTCCGTGGTGGAGGTGCGGCCCCACTTGTCCTTGACAGCATGGGCGGCATCGAGGGCCAGCTCGATATCGGCGGCGTCGGAACGCGCGACTTCGCAGAGCTTGCCGCCGGTGATCGGCGTGATGTTGTCGAAGTAGCGGCCCGCAACGGGCTCCTTCCATTCGCCACCGATGAAGTTACCGTATTTCGTCTTGTAGGGGTTTTCGACGATCTTCTGGTGCAGCATGTCATTCCTCCCGTAAATGACCCGGATTGGGTCGTCGGGAGCATGGTGCTGCGCTTCCGGGACTTGCGGTAGAGGGCTGGGGACGATGGCTGCCGCGACTGTTTCAGAATTGAGACAGGACGATGCGACAGCCTGTGCTGCAATGCAGCATCAATTGATCGAGAGCTTCTTCATCTTCCGATAGAGCGTCGCACGGCTGATTCCGAGCAGGTCGGCCGCCTGACTGACATTGCCGCCGGCGCGGGTGAGGACGCGGCGAAGCGCGGCACGTTCCGCATCGTCGAGATCGCGCCCCTCCTCCGCCCGGTCCTCGTGGAGAAGATCGGAGGCCGCGATACCCGTCGCGATGCGCCGGTCGTCAAGACCCAGCACCTGCCGCGCGACGCGGGTGGCGCCGAGCACGAGATCGTCACGGTCGACGGCAAGCAGCGCTGGCGCTGCGCGGCCCTCGACCGGCACCAGCAGGATGCGGGCCGCGGAAAAGGCCCGGCGGAACAGCCCCGCCTCGATGCGGGCGGCGGCATCGCGCACGGCCTGCGATAGGATGGACATGGTCATGTCCCCCGCATCGTCGCGGCAGGTGGAAATGTCGATGGCCGCGGCAATACGGCCCGTATGATCGCGGATCGGCGCGGTCGCGCAGGAAAGCCCGGTGTTCTGCGACAGGAAATGCTGGTCGCGCAGGATGAGCACCGGCCGCTCGTCGGCAAGCGCCGTGCCGATGCCGTTGGTGCCGACACTCGCCTCGCTCCACACCGTGCCGGACCAGAGCCCGACGCCGTGGAAATCGCGATCATCACCCGCCGCCCCGCGCCGTTCGAGCGCAACGCCGTGTTCGTCCGTCAGGAGCAGGCAGCAGCCCGCTTTGCCGACCGTGGCGAACAGCCGGTCGATTTCGCCTCGCGCTTCTTCAATGAGCGCACTGGAGCGCGCGCGCGCCAGGCGAAATTCGGGTTCCGTCAGCCGCCACGGGACACGGGATTCTTCGGGAGACAGGCCATGAAGGGTGAGGCAACGGCGCCAGGAGGCGGCAACGGGCGAACTCGCCGCAGCCGAGGCATGGGCCGCAACGGTGTTAACGTGATCCGCGTGATCGAAACGCGCAGACATCCACCCTCCTCCCGAAAGCTTCCGACCGACCGTCGTACAAAAACACAACGCAAGCGGACTATAGGCATGTTTGCGTCGAGCGGTCCAGCACGACCAAGGTGCAACACCGGATGGGGAGAGCGGCCATCGCGACAAGCCTGTTTCCAAGCCTCACCACGCCTGTTACCAGTGCACATCCTTACCTTTTCCGATAATTGCCATGCTCCGTGATTTTTCCGCCCAAGCCCTGTTCATGGGCCTGCTCACCGCCTTCGTCGGCTTTGCCAGTTCCTTCGCCGTCGTGCTGCACGGCCTGACCGGGGTCGGCGCCACGGAAGCCCAGGCCGCTTCCGGCCTGATGGCGCTGTCCGTATCGATGGGGCTGTGCGCCATCGTACTCAGCGTGGCGACGCGCCTGCCCGTCTCCATCGCCTGGTCGACGCCCGGCGCGGCGCTGCTGGCCAGCTCCGGCGCGGTCGAGGGCGGCTTTGCGACGGCCGTCGGCGGGTTCCTCGTCTGCGCGGCGCTGATCGTTGTCGCCGGCCTCTGGAAGCCGCTCGGCCGTATGGTCGCCGCCATTCCCGCGACGCTCGCCAATGCCATGCTCGCCGGCGTCCTGATCGGCCTCTGCTTTGCTCCGGTGAAGGCCATCGACTTCGATCCGCTGCTCGGCCTGCCGATCGTCCTCGCCTGGGTCGTCGTCGGCAGCATCAACCGGCTTTACGCCGTGCCGGCGGCGCTCGCCGCCTTCGTCGCGGTGCTGGCCTTCGGCATCGACATGCCGGAGGGGGCCCTTGCCGGCCTTACCGATTCGCTGTTGCCGAAACCGGAATTCGTCACGCCTTCCTTCACGCTCGCCGGGCTCGTCGGCATCGCGCTGCCGCTCTTCATCGTCACCATGGCCTCGCAGAACATTCCGGGCATCGCGGTCCTCAAGGTGAACCACTACGAGCCCAATCCCGGCCCGCTCTTTGCCGTAACCGGCTTTTTCTCGCTGCTTTCCGCCCCCTTCGGCGGCCATGCCGTCAATCTCGCCGCCATCACCGCCGCCATGTGTGCGGGCAGCGATGCCCATCCCGACCCGGCCAAGCGCTACTGGGCGGCGATCAATGCGGGCGTCTTCTACGTGATCTTCGGCCTTGCCGCGGGCGCGGTCACGGCATTCGTCAGCCTTGCCCCGCCGATCCTCATCCAGGCCGTCGCGGGTCTTGCGCTGATCAGCGCCTTCGCCAACTCGGCCCTCAACGCCTTCAAGGAGGCGGACGGCCGCGAGGCCGCGGCGGTGACTTTCCTCGTCACCGCTTCCGGTGTCTCATTTGCCGGCATTTCCGGCGCCTTCTGGGGATTGATCGCGGGTGGCCTGATGCTGGCGCTTACCCGCTTTTCCGGCAAGCTGCGGGCGTAAATTCCACGGCTAGAACGGCAGCGGACGACCGTTGATCAGCACCTTGCCGTCCTCGCCGACCGTCAGATCCCAGGCCTGCGCGCCGTCGCCCGCATCGCGGGCAAGCCCCTTCATCATCAGAAGCGCGAAGGACGCCTGGCCGAATTGCGGCACAGCCGCGATGTTCTTCTGGAGATAGGCGATGGTCTTGTCGAAGCTGCGCATGGTCAGCGTCACGTCGGCGCTGCGGCGATCCTTTTCCTCGGGGTAGAGCACCATCTTGCCGGCAAGGTGCACGTCATAGATCGGCGAAATAGCCGAGACATCCTCGAACTCCACCGTCATCGCCCCACCCGGCATGATGATGCGGCCAATTTCCCTGTTCTGCTCGTCCGTCAAGGGCTTCGGCTTGGTGAAGTCTGCATGTTCGACGAGATAGGTGACGGCGCCGGCAAGGTCGAGATCGGTGACCGCCGCCTTGAACGTCGCCCGCTCCGGCACCGCACCTTCGTAAGCCGCAGGCACGACGCCAGCCGGCAGCGTCGGCTTGTCCACGCCGAAACCGAAGCCGAAACGGGTCGAATGGGCGATGCCGTTCATGGCAAGGTCATAGGTGACGGTCTGCGCGCCAAAGGTGCCCTTGTCCGTTCCGACCGTGACGTTCGAGGCCTTGATCGTCTCCGTCAGGTTGTCGAAGACCGGCAGGGACGCGCGCAACAGGTCCTTGAGTTTCGCGGCGTCCGCCGTATCGAGCTTGTCCTTGTGCATGTTGTCGAGCGCGAAGAAGACGAGGTCCTGCACGACCTTGTAGCGCGCGCCGTCCAGGCTGACGTCGATGTCGACCGTGTCCGCGCCGATATCGATCCGGCCGGAGGATCCGCTGGTGATCGTCTCTGCAAACGCCTTCATCACCCCGGTCGAGGAAATATCGAGCGTTCCCGCATCCTTCTTCTCGGCAGAAACGCGCATCGCCGTCTCGCCGAAGCTCGCCGTCACGCTTTCATTCGGCGACGTTGAGGAGAAGGCGAGCCGCTTTGCCGACCAGTCCGCCGAAGTGAAATAGAGGATTTCCGGATCGTAGATGCCGTCGAGCTTCATCGTGTCGACGAGATAGGAGAACGAGTTTTTGCCGGCCGCGACATCGACCGAGCCCTTGATGTCGAAACTGTCCTTCGCCTCGATATGATAGGTGCCCTCCGGCCTCGGCCGCATATAGGCCGTCATCGGCTTCAGGCCCTCAAGCTGCACCGCGCCGGTCCTGGCCTTGTCGAGCAGCGCCGTCGGGTTGAACCGCAGCTCGTAGAACGAGGTCGCCGCCTTGACGGTGACGAGCCCGGCATCGATCATCTCCTGCGGCAGGTAGCGGGTGAGGCGTTGCTGGATGCTTTCGGCTTCGGCGGGCGATATCTCCTGGGCGAAGGCTGGACTCGTGGACACGAGCACAAGGCCGGCCGTGGCCATCAGGATTTGCATTCTCATTCTCGTCTCCTTGCCGAACGGCTACAACCGGAACATCCAATCACGGCGGCACCGTGTCAATCAGGGCCGAGGCCTTGCATTTCCGGGCATTCTCGTTTATCGAGCGCCGTCCGCGTAGACACCCTTGGAGGCAATGCGGGTGAGGTTTTCACGAAATCCTCAAGTTTTGCGCGGCCGGCGAACACGCCTTCCGTGGAAAACTCTCCAGTAACACACGAAAGGTAAAGCCATGAGCACCGAAACTTACGAGCTCAAGGCCGAAACGCGCGAACGGGTTGGTAAGGGGTCCTCCCGTGAACTTCGCCGCAACGGTCTTATTCCTGCAGTTATCTACGGCGACAAGCAGTCCCCGCTTGCCATCGCCATCTCGACCAAGGACGTCACGCAGCGCATCCACGCTGGCGGCTTCAAGACGACGGTCGCAACGATCGACGTCAACGGCGAGAAGATCAAGGTTCTCCCGAAGGACTACCAGCTCGATCCGGTCCGCGACTTCACGATGCATGTCGACTTCCTCCGCGTTTCGGGTAACACCAACGTCGTGGTCGAAGTTCCGGTTCACTTCATCAACGAAGAGAAGTCCCCGGGCATCAAGATCGGCGGCGTCCTGAACGTCGTTCGCCACGCAGTCGAGCTGCACGCCCTTGCCGGCAACATTCCCGATGCCCTCACCGCGGACCTTTCTGGTCTCAAGGTCGGTGACAGCGTCCATATCTCGAACATCAAGCTGCCGAAGGGCACGAGCCCGGTCATCACCGATCGTGACTTCACGATCGCCACGATCGCGACCCCGGCCGGCGGCCTGAAGGAAGACGAAGCGGAAACCTCCGCAGAGTAATCCTTTCGACAGGATCTTTCCTGAACCCCGCGTCCTCCGGACGCGGGGTTTTTGTTTGTCGGAAGGGTCTGCGCCGTCACGGCGGAATGGTTGAATTTTCAGCATTTTTCAGATCGGGATTTCAGCAACATTTAAGATTTTGATGAAAATCTAGCCACATAAAAATGACGAAAGCCAAGAGGGGCGTTCATGGGCTGGCTTCGCGAAGCGGCAGGGAGGAAACCGGCATGAAGATGCATTCGGTGGAAAGCCGCTTCATTGCCATCGTCATCGGCGCCCTGCTCGTCTTCGTCGCTCCGCTTTTCGTCCTGTTCCTCATCCTCTCCTCTGATCGCGTCGCGCGCGAGCGCCTGCTGAACACGGAAGTCCTGCTCAAAGCCAACGTCCAGGCCCTCGGCAAACCCCTGTGGGACCTCGACCAGGAAAGCATCGACCAGATCGTCACCGACCTGCAGGCCGAAGCCGGCATCAGCTTCGTGGCTGTGCGCGATACGTCCGGTGCCATCGACGTGCGCAAACCGGCCAGGGCACCCGATCCGGATGAAGCCCGCTCCATCGTGAAGGCCGACATTCTCTACAAGGCGTCCGCCGGCATCAAGAACGTCGGCACGGCGGAAATCTGGCTCGGGAAAGAGGGCCTCTTCTCGCGCTTCACGAAGGACGAGATAAGCATCTTCGTCATCTTCTTCTTCGCCGTGGCAACGCTCTTCACCGCCGCGATCATCGGCAACCGCATCACCATCATCCGGCCGCTGATGCGGCTTACGGGGGCAATCGAGGCGACCCGCCGGCTCGGCTCCCGCCATCATGTCGACTGGACCTCGAACGACGAGATGGGCGCACTCGCCCACAACTTCAACGAGATGCAGAGCAAGCTGGAACGCGAGGAAAAAGAGCTGAAGCTGGCCCATGCCCGGGCAACAGACATCTACAGCCTCACGCCGGCCATGCTCTTCTCGATCGACGGGCAAAACCGCATCACCGCCGTCAGCGACTATTGGCTGACCGCAACCGGCTACCGCCGCGAGCAGGTGATCGGACAGGAATTTACCGATTTCGTCGCCGATGAATGGCGTGAAACCTATCGCAACCGCCACGCAAACGGCACGGACGGCGGCATCTGCGAGGTCACGGTGCGTTTCCGCTGCGCCGACCACAGCGTCATCGACGTGCTGATCCTCGAAACCGAAACCGGGGCAAGTAGCGGGCGGCAGGCGCTCTCGCTCTCCGTCATGACCGATGTCACCGATCTCAAGGAAGCGGAGAACCGCAACCATCACCAGGCAATTACCGATCACCTGACGGGGCTCCTCAACCGGCAGGGCTTCGAATCGGTGCTCGACAGGATGATCGGCGATGCCGACAGGCTCGGCCAGCCGCTCGCCTGTCTTTTCGTCGATCTCGACCGCTTCAAATGGATCAACGACAATCTCGGCCATGCGGCCGGCGATGACGTTCTTTGCCAGGTGACGATGCGCCTGCGCCGCCAGCTGCGCACCGATGACGTGATCGCCCGGCTTGGCGGCGACGAGTTCGCCATCCTGCTTTTCTCACCCAATGCCCACCAGCTTGCTCTCGATATCGGCGAGCGCTTCGTGGCAAGTCTGCGCTCACCGCTCGTCGTGGGCGGTGCGGAGTTTCATGTTAGCGCCAGCATCGGCGTGGCGATCTATCCCGATCATGCGTCCACCGCCGCCGCCCTGTTGCAGAAGTCGGACATGGCCATGTATGCGCGCAAGCGCAGCGGCAAGAACGGCATCCAGCTCTTCGACAACAACATGGTCGAAAGCGCACGCAAGCGGCTGGAGACCGAGCAATTCATCGACCAGGGCCTGCGCGAGGACTGGTTCACGGCCCATCTCCAGCCGATCGTCAGCCTGTCCGCCGGCCGCGTTGCCGGCTTCGAGGCGCTGATGCGGCTCAATCATCCCGAGTACGGCCTCCTGCCGCCAGCCGAAATCGTCGGCATCGCCGAGGAGAATGGCTCGATCGGGCGCATCGGCGACTGCATTCTCGCGAAATCCATCGCGAGCCTCGCCGTCATCTCGAAACTGGACGATCTCGCCGACACCTATCTGGCCGTCAACTTCTCGCCGCTACAGTTCGAGCCCACCCTGCCCTCCCGTCTTGCCGCGCTGCTGCTCGAAACAGGCATCACGCCCTCGCGCATCGTCGTGGAAATCACCGAGGCCGTGCTGATGCTCGACAGTCCGGTCGTGCAGGAAGTGCTCGACGCGCTGTCCGAACTCGGCTGCCGCATCGCGCTCGACGATTTCGGCACGGGCTATTCTTCGCTGAGCTATCTCAACCGCTTCCCGGTCGATATCGTCAAGATCGACCAGTCCTTCACACGGTCGCTTTCCTCCGATCAGCCGGACGTGCGCCGCAAGAGCCGGATGCTGGTCGAAGGCATCCGCACCATCTCGCACCAGATGGGCTGCGCCGTGGTGGCGGAAGGCATCGAAACGACGGAGCAATGGGACATCCTCCAGGCGATGGACATCGAATTCGGCCAGGGCTATCTCCTGAGCAGGCCCCTGCCGCTTGCTGCACTTCTGGAAAAGCTCGACGATTTCGCAATGCCGGATGCGCCCGGACGCCGGGCCGCGGCATCCTGAGAGGACCTGGGAGGAGATGATGAAGACGCTGCTTTTGACGCTCGGCCTGTCGCTCGCCTCACATTCGGCACCCCTTGCCGAAACCTTGCACTTCGTCACGGAAGAATACGCCCCCTTCAACTATTCTGCGAACGGTACGATTGCCGGAATCACGGTCGAGCAGGTGAAGGCGATCACCGCGGCCGCCGGTATCGACTATACAATCGAGATCATGCCCTGGGCCCGCGCCTTCGCCATGGCGCAGAACCAGCCGATGCATTGCGCCTTCACGGCTGGCTACAACCGAGAGCGCGCAAAACAGTTCGCCTGGGTCACTCCCCTGCTGAGAGACGAAATGGTGATGCTGAAGCGCCGGGACGGCAGCAAGGGACCGGCGACCGTGAAGGAAGCGCTCGGCATGAAGGTCGGCTCGCAGCGCGGCGACTTTGCCGTGGAAGCGCTGGAGGAGTTCGGCTTCAAGGACATCGATCTGGCCGCCGATATCGATCTCTCCGTCCGCAAGCTGCTCTCCGGCCGCATCGACCTGATGCCGACCTCCATCAAGACCTACGAAAATCTGGTGAAACAAGGTAAGCCGGTGGAAAAGGCGATGCTGATGACCGGCCAGATCTATGGCCTCGCCTGCCAGAAGGATACACCCGCCGATGTGATCGGGCGCCTTCAGGCAGCGCTGGACAAGCTGATCGTGAGCGGCGAACAGGACCGCATCTTCGCCGCCTACGGCCTGCCGCCGAATGCGCGAACGGCGCATCACGGCACGGAGAATTGACCGCAGGCGGTTGACTTCCGGCCGCATTCGCGGTGGTGAAGACCAGACACATCTTTTGGCGGACCATTCCATGCTGATCATCGCCGGGCTCGGCAATCCGGGCGCAAAATATGCGGGCAACCGCCACAATATCGGGTTCATGGCGCTTGACGCCATCCACAGAAAGAACCCGTTCTCGCCGTGGTCAAAGAAATTCAAGGCGGAAATCTCCGAAGGCGAGCTTGCGGGCGAGAAGGTGCTGCTCATCAAGCCGCAGACCTTCATGAACCTTTCCGGCGAATCCGTCGGCGAGGCGATGCGCTTCTACAAGCTGGCCCCCAAGGACATCGTCGCGATCTATGACGAGCTGGACCTTGCCGCCGGTAAGGCCCGCATCAAAGCCGGCGGCGGCCATGGCGGCCACAACGGCATCAAGTCGATCGATGCCCATTGCGGCAAGGAGTACCGGCGGCTGCGCCTCGGCATCGGCCATCCCGGCGTCAAGGAGCTTGTGACGAACCATGTGCTCGGCGACTTCGCCAAGGCCGACCATGTCTGGCTCGATCCGCTGCTCGACGAACTGGCCATCAATGCCGACATGCTGGTGCGCGGCGAGGATTCGCAGCTGATGAACAAGCTGGCGCTCGCCACCGGCAGCAAGCCGGAGGAGAAGGCTTCCGCGCCGAAGCAGCCCGCTGGCCAGTCCCATATCCGCGCGGCACGCAACCACGCCCAGCCGAAGGCGCTGCCCACGAGCGGGCCCATGGCGGACATGCTGAAGAAGCTCTTCGGCAACAAGGGGGATTGAAGACCGGCTACTCCTCCGGCTCGGTCTGGAACAGCAGCGGAAAGCCTGCCTCCTTGGCGAGATCCGTCGCCTCCTTCGCCCTGGTTTCGGCAATATCGCGGGCGCAGACGACCACCACGCAGGTGCCGAGCTTGTGCGCGGTCATCATGACGCGATAGCTCGCATCCGCATTCATGCTGAAGACGGCCTTCAGCACCAGCACGACGAATTCGCGCGGCGTATAGTCGTCGTTGACAAGAATGACCTTGTAGAGCTTCGGCCGTTCCAGCTTCGGCTTGGTCTCGGTCTTCGGGGTGAGGCTCGTGTCGCCATTGCTCATCGCAAGCTCCTCGTACCATTGGCTTCGAGCGATGTGGGCCTATTGTGCTATTGTGCATCGCAAGAGGCGGGACTTCAAGGCCTCGGAGGCGCTAGGTCTTGACCCTGCCCTGTCCTTCCCCCATAGCGAGGGCAACGATTTTCTTAAGACGAATGGACCACTTCCATGGGCTTCAAATGCGGTATCGTCGGCCTGCCGAATGTCGGCAAGTCGACCCTCTTCAACGCGCTGACCAAGACGGCCGCCGCCCAGGCGGCGAACTATCCCTTCTGCACCATCGAGCCGAACACCGGCGAAGTGGCCGTGCCGGACCCGCGCATGAAGGCGCTCGCCACCATTGCGGGCTCGAAGGAAATCATCCCCACGCGCATCTCCTTCGTCGATATTGCCGGCCTCGTGCGCGGCGCATCGAAGGGAGAGGGCCTCGGCAACAAGTTCCTTGCCAATATCCGCGAAGTCGATGCGGTGGTGCATGTCCTGCGCTGCTTCGAAGACGATGACATCACCCACGTCGAGGGACGCATCAACCCGGTCGGCGACGCCGACACGATCGAGACCGAGTTGATGCTCGCCGACCTCGAAAGCCTGGAGCGCCGCGTCGAGCAGACCCGCAAGCGTGCGTCCAGCAAGGACAAGGAATCCCTGGCGCAGTTGCCGATCATGGAAGCCGTGGTCAAGCTGCTGAACGAAGGCAAGCCGGCGCGTCTTCTCCTGAAGACGCTGGCGCCGGAAGAGATCGAAGTCCTGAAGGGCCTCAACCTCCTGACCTCGCATCCGGTTCTCTATGTCTGCAACGTCTCGGAAGCCGATGCATCGACCGGCAACCAGCACACCGAAGCCGTCGCCGCCATGGCGAAGGAACAGGGCGCCGAATGCGTCATCATCTCGGCCGCAATCGAATCCGAGGTCGCCCAGCTTCCGGAGGAGGAAGCAGAGGAATTCCTGTCGGCGCTCGGCCTGACGGAAGCCGGTCTCGACCGTCTCATCCGCGCCGGCTATCACCTGCTCGACCTGATCACCTATTTCACCGTCGGCCCCAAGGAAACACGCGCCTGGACCATCGTGCGCGGCACCAAGGCGCCACAGGCCGCCGGCGTGATCCACACCGATTTCGAACGCGGCTTCATCCGCGCCTTCACCATCGCTTATGACGACTATATCGCCTTCAAGGGCGAAGTCGGCGCCAAGGAAGCCGGCAAGGGCCGCGACGAAGGCAAGGAGTACGTCGTGCAGGACGGCGACGTCATCCACTTCCGCTTCAACACCTGAAGCAGCCGCCTCTCTTCGCCGATCCCGGATCCACTGCCGCCCTTTCCCGAAGGGCGGCAGTTTTCGTTTGAGCGCAACCGACAGCGTCGGCAGAGCTTGCAAAACCCCGTCATGCTCGCCATTGTTCGGCAAAGCATGACGGAATGGAACGTGACGACATACACATTTGAAGATTTTACGCCGGGACGCCGCTTCGAATTTACCGCACGGACCCTGACGGCCGAAGAGATCATCGCATTCGCGCAAGAATTCGACCCGCAGCCGATGCATATCGACGAGGCGGCCGGCCGCGCCAGCATCCTCGGTGGGCTCGCCGCCTCCGGCTGGCACACCAGCGCCGTGATGATGCGCATGCTCTACGATGCCTATATTCGCCATTCGGCCTCCGAGGGCTCACCCGGCGTCGACCGCATGGAATGGAAACGTCCGGTACTTGCGGGCGACACGCTCTGCGGCCACAGCGAGGTGCTGGATGCCCGCGTGTCGCGCTCGCGCCCGCAGATCGGCATCGTGCGCATGCGCGCTGAGGTCACCAACCAGTGCGGCGAGATCGTCGCGATCTGCGATTATATCAACATGATGCGTCTTGCCGAAAAAGGAGCCGACCATGCGCATGGCTGAGCTCTACCCGTTCGGCGAGGCCGTCACGATCGGCAGCCTTACCTTCACGGCTGAAGACATTATCCGCTTTGCGACGGATTTCGATCCGCAGCCATTTCATCTCGACGAGGAACTGGCCAAGCAGGCGTTGTTCGGCGGTCTCTGCGCCTCCGGCTGGCACTCCAGCGCAGGGTGGATGAAGTGCTTCGTGTCGTTCTGGAAGGGCGAATGCAAGCGCCTTGCGGCTGAGAGCATCGCTCCACCGAAGCTCGGCCCCTCCCCGGGCTTTACCGGGCTCGGGTGGCTGAAGCCGGTCTTTGCCGGCGACACGATCAGCTATTCGGTGACGCTGCTGGCCTCGCGCGCGCTGGCCTCGAGGCCGGACCGGCTCCTCAACACGATCCTGTGCGCCGGCAGAAACCAGCACGGCGAACCCGTCATCCGCTTTGAAAGCACCGTGCTGGAATTTACGTGATGGCCGACGGGCTCAGTGCCCGTCGAAGGAAACCAGCGTGCGCACTTCCACGCCAAGCGCTTCCAGCTTCTTGCGACCGCCGAGTTCCGGCAGGTCAATAACGAAACAGGCCGCAACGATATCGGCGCCAAGCTGGCCCAGCAGCTTGACGGCCGCTTCCGCCGTGCCGCCGGTGGCGATCAGGTCGTCGACGAGGATCACCTTCTCGCCCGGCTTGATCGCATCCTTGTGCATTTCCATCTCGTCCACGCCGTATTCCAGGCTGTAGGCGATGCGCACGGTCTCGTGCGGCAGCTTGCCCTTCTTGCGGATCGGCACGAAGCCGGTCGACAACTGGTGCGCCATGGCACCGCCCAGAATGAAGCCCCGCGCCTCGATGCCGGCGACCTTGGCGACACCGATGCCCGCATAGGGATGCACCAGTTCATCCACGGCGCGGCGGAACGCACGGGGATTGCCGAGCAATGTGGTGATGTCGCGGAACATGACGCCCGGCTTGGGATAGTCGGGGATGTTGCGGATGGCGGCGACGAGTTCGTTTTCGAGAGTGGGTGTGGACATGGGATTTCCCGGCTGCGGAGGGCTTCGCCCGGTTATTGCAGGTGCGGCGATCGCCCTCAACAAAAAAGGCGGCCCGAGGGCCGCCTTTCGTCAGAGCGGTGAGGCCGCTCAGCTTTCCTTGTTCGCGTAGACCGACTTCTTCGTCAGGTAGATCAGGCCGGTGAAGATCACCAGGAAGATCATGACCATGAAGCCGGTGCGCTTGCGCTGTTCCAGATGGGGCTCTGCGGCCCACATCAGGAAGGCGGAGACGTCGTGCGCGTACTGGTCGACCGTCTGCGGCGAACCGTCGTCATAGGTGACCTGATCGTCGGAGATCGGCTTTGCCATGGCGAGCGTAGCCGAATTCGCGAAGTACGGGTTGTAGTAGGTACCGTCCGCGACTTCGATATGCGCCGGAGCTTCTTCATCGTAACCGGTCAGCAGCGAGTAGATGTAGTCCGGACCACCGGACTGGTACTGCGTGAAGATATCGAAGACGAATTGCGGGAAGCCGCGGGTGATGCCGCGCGCCTTGGCGATCAGCGAGAAGTCCGGCGGAGCCGCGCCATTGTTCGAAGCGGCAGCCGCTTCCTGGTTGGCGTAGGGCGACGGGAAGTAGTCGGACGGAACAGCCTTGCGGGTGAACATCTCACCGTCGGCGTCCGGGCCGTCCTGGACTTCGTAGTTCGCCGCAAAGGCCTTTACCTGTGCGTCCGAATAGCCAAGGTCTCCCAGCGTGCGGAAGGCCACCAGGTTCATCGAATGACAGGCCGCGCAGACTTCGGTGTAGACCTTCAGGCCGCGCTGAAGCTGGCCCTTGTCATACTTGCCGAACGGGCCGGCAAACGACCAGTCCTGCTCCTTGGGCTTGTGGATCGGATAGTGCGGGGTGGCGTGTTCGGCCTCCGCACCGCCGGCAGCGGCATTGTCTTCCTGCGCCGTGGCGAGGGAGACGCCGAGACCGGCGACGAGTGCGAGCGACAGAATGCCTGCAACAAGCTTTTTCATTGTCATGATTCCTTTCGTCGCTCGCTATCAGGCCTTGGCCGCCTTGGCGTTCTTCTTTTCCAGAACCGCTTCCGTGATCGAATTCGGAATGCGCTTCGGGGTTTCGATCAGGCCGAGAAGCGGCATGATGACGATGAAGAAGCCAAAGTAGTAGAGCGTACCGAGCTGCGAGAGGATGACGTAGATGCCTTCAGCAGGCATGGCGCCGAGCCAGCCGAGCAGGATGGCGTTGGCCACGAAGATCCAGAAGAACAACTTGTACCACGGGCGGTAGACGGCGGAACGAACCTTCGATGTGTCGAGCCAGGGCAGGAAGAACAGCACGATGATCGCACCGAACATCACCAGAACGCCGCCAAGCTTCGAGTCGATCGGGCCGATATTGAAGGTGATTGCGCGCAGCATCGCGTAGAACGGCAGGTAGTACCATTCCGGAACGATGTGAGCCGGGGTCTTCAGCGGGTCAGCCGGAATGTAGTTGTCCGGATGGCCGAGATAGTTCGGCATGTAGAAGACGAACCAGGCGAAGACGAGCAGGAAGACCGAAACGCCGAGGGCATCCTTGAGCGTCGCGTAGGGCGTGAAGGCGACCGTATCGGTCTTGGACTTCACTTCGACGCCGGTCGGGTTCGTCTGGCCAACGACGTGCAGCGCCCAGACGTGCAGGATGACGACGCCGGCGATCATGAACGGCAGCAGATAGTGCAGCGCGAAGAAGCGGTTCAGCGTCGGATTGTCGACCGCAAAGCCGCCGAGCAGGAACTGCTGGATCCACTCGCCGACCCACGGGAAGGCGGAGAAGAAGCCGGTGATAACCGTCGCACCCCAGAAGGACATCTGACCCCAGGGCAGAACGTAGCCCATGAAGCCCGTCGCCATCATCAGGAGATAGATGACCACGCCGAGAATCCAGAGGATTTCGCGCGGCGCCTTGTAGGAGCCGTAGTAGAGGCCGCGGGCAATGTGCAGATAGACCGCGATGAAGAAGAACGACGCGCCGTTGGCGTGCATGTAGCGCAGCAGCCAGCCGTGGTTCACGTCGCGCATGATCTTCTCGACCGAGTTGAACGCGACGGTGGTTTCGGCCGCATAATGCATGGCCAGAACGATACCGGTCAGGATCTGCACGACCAGCATTACCGACAGCATGGCGCCGAAGGTGTAGGCATAGTTCAGGTTGCGCGGAACCGGGTAGGAGACGAAGCTGTCATGGACCATGCGCGGCAGAGGCAGGCGCGAGTCGACCCATTTTTCGATGCCAGTCGTCGGCTGGTAGGTTGAATGTTCAGCACTCATAATCAGTAGTCCCCTCAACCGATCTTGATAACTGTGTCGGATACAAACGCGAAGGTCGGCACGGGAAGATTCTCGGGCGCCGGGCCCTTACGGATACGTCCGGCGGTGTCGTAGTGAGAACCGTGGCAGGGACAGAACCAACCGCCGAAATCCCCGGCCTGGCCGAGCGGAACACAGCCGAGATGGGTGCAGGAACCGATCATGACGATCCAGTTTTCCTTGCCATCGCCGGCGGAGCGGTCGAGGTCAGTCGCCTGCGCATCGGGAGCGATGTTGGCATTACGGGCAGCCGGGTCCTTGAGGTCGGAAAGCTGGACGGCCTTCGCCTCTTCGACTTCCTTGTCCGTGCGGTTACGGATGAAGACCGGCTTGCCGCGCCACTTGACCGTCAGCGACATGCCCGGCTCAAGGCTGGAGACATCGACCTCGATGGAGGCGAGCGCCAGCGTGGACGCATCCGGACGCATCTGGTCGATAAACGGCCAAGCGACCGCAACGCCGCCCACGACGCCCGCCATACCGGTGGTCAGGTAAAGAAAATCGCGGCGAGTGGGCTCGCCATGGGATTCGCTTGTTGTCTCGTGTTCGCTCACGGCTAAACCATCCTCTCACGCAATGTCTGCGGAAACCGCAATGCCCCTTTGAAAACCGGCAACATCCGGACACAATACGGCCTTAGATTCCCCGTCAATCCGGCGCGTTCTATGCTTGATCGCAAATTATGTCTAGCCTTGGCAAGGGGAGGTGGGCACATTGTCGCGGGAAAAAGCCGGCATCTTGACAGGACGCAGGCATCGCCTTGAACATCCAGCGCTTCCCGGCTGAAAACGCGCGCGAAAAACGACGCGCGACCGCGCTATTGCGCCGCCGCCTCGTGCCCCAGGAAGCCACCCGACTGGCGTGACCAGAGATCCGCATAGAGCCCGCCGCTCGCGACGAGGTCCGCATGCCTGCCCTCCTCCACGATACGGCCGCGATCCATGACGATCAGGCGGTCGAGCGCGGCGATGGTGGACAGTCGATGGGCGATGGCGAGCACGGTTTTGCCGCGCATGAGCCGATCCAGATTGGACTGGATCGCCGCCTCGACTTCCGAATCGAGTGCCGACGTCGCCTCGTCCAGAACGAGAATGGGTGCATCCTTCAGCATGACGCGGGCGATGGCGATACGCTGGCGCTGGCCGCCGGAAAGCTTGACGCCGCGCTCGCCGACATGGGCGTCATAGCCCCGCCGGCCGCGCTGGTCCTCCAGTGCAAGAATGAAGTCATGCGCCTCGGCCTTCTTCGCCGCCTCGATCATCTCGGCCTCGCTGGCAGCCGGATTGCCGAAGAGAACATTGTCGCGGATCGAGCGATGCAGCAGCGCCGTATCCTGGCTGACCATGCCGATATTGCCGCGCAGGCTCTCCTGCGTGACCGCGGCGATATCCTGTCCGCCGACAAGGATACGCCCGCCCTCAAGATCGTAGAAACGCAGAAGCAGGTTGACGAGCGTCGACTTGCCGGCCCCCGAACGCCCGACAATGCCGACCTTTTCGCCCGGCCGGATCGCCAGCGTCAGACCATCGATGACACCGGATTTGCGGCCATAGTGAAAACTCACGTTCTCGAAGCGGACATCCGGGCGCTCGACGGTCAACGCTACAGCATCCGGCCGGTCGACGAGGCCGATCGGCTGGGAGATGAGGTCGGCGGAATTCTGGATCGTGCCAATATTGCGCATGATGCCGTTGAGCTGCGTCATCAGGCGATTGAGCAGGAAATTCAGCCGCAGCACCAGCGCCATGGTGAAGGCGACCGCACCGGAACTGATGATGCCGCCGAGCCAGAGGTGAATGCACAGCACGGCCATGCCGGCGATCATCAGGCCGGAAAGGAACGCCATCGAGGCGCGCACGGCCGTCAGCAATCGCGTGAAATTGAGGATCGTGCTCTGGAAGATGTCGAAGCCGTTGCGCATGTAACGGTCGTTCGCGTCGTCCCGCCCGAAAAGCTTCAGCGTCTGGATGTTGGAATAGGCATCGACCATGCGTCCGCTGATCATCGAACCGGCTTCGGCGGACTGGCGCGCCTGCTCGCGGATGCGCGGCACGAAATTGCGCGCCAGCACGGCGAAGATCAACAGCCAGACGACGAGGACCGCCGCCAGCCGCCAGTCGAGCTGACCGAGCAGCACGAGCGTCGAGACCGTATAGATCGTCACGAACCACACGCTTTCCATGAAGGACGTGATGACATCGCCCGTCGCCTGCCCCGCCGACCAGACCTTGGTGACGATGCGGCCGGAAAAATCGTTCTGGAAGAAGGACAGCGACTGGCGCGCGACGTGCACATAGGCCTGCCAGCGCACCAGATTGTAGAAACCGGGCGTAATGACCTGCTGGTCGATGAGTGCCGTCAGGAAGGCGACGACGAAGCGCACGATACCGATCAGGGTAAGCATCAACAGCAATTCGGTGCCATGGGCCGAAAGCAGTCCGCCCCACCCTGCCCCCGGCTGAACGGTCGCCAGCATATCGACGAGCCGCCCGACGAACCAGAAGGTCGCCGCCTCGATGCCCGCCGTAATGCCGCCGAGCACCAGAAGCGCCGCGAACGGGGCCTTCGCCTGCCTGACATAGAACCAGATGAAAGCAAGAAGGCCCTTCGGCGGCCGCAGATCATCGCGCCGTGCAAAGGGCTGGATCCAGTTCTCGAAGAAGGAGAAGATCGGACGGAAAATCATGTCCCCGGTATAGGCCGTTTTGCGCAGCGGGCAAATTAAAGATCGGCAAGGCGAAAGCCGGCCCCGATATCCGGGGCCGGCCTTCGTTATTTACTGCGCCGCCGCTTCCGCCTCGGCGTCGTCGGCGATGAAACCACCGGACTGGCGGGTCCAGAGGTCGGCGTAGATGCCGCCCTTGGCGACCAGCTCGGCATGGGTGCCCGTCTCATGGATGTGGCCCTTGTCGAGCACGACGAGGCGGTCCATCTCCGTCAACGTCGAGAGACGGTGGGCGATGGCGATCACCGTCTTGCCCTCCATGAGGGCAAAGAGGTTCTCCTGGATCGCCGCCTCGACTTCCGAATCGAGCGCCGAGGTCGCCTCGTCCAGCACCAGGATCGGCGCGTCCTTCAGGAAGACGCGGGCGATCGCGATACGCTGGCGCTGGCCGCCGGAGAGCTTCACGCCGCGTTCGCCGACCTGGGCGTCGAGGCCGGAGCGGCCCTGCTGGTCGGCGAGGCTTTCGATGAAGTCCCAGGCATTCGCCCGCTTGGCCGCCACGATGATCTCCGCATCGCTCGCCTCCGGCTTGCCGTAGGCGATGTTGTCGCGGATCGAGCGGTGCAGCAGCGAGGTATCCTGCGTCACCACGCCGATCTGCGAGCGAAGGCTGTCCTGCGTGATCGTCGCGATGTCCTTGCCGTCGATCGTGATCTTGCCGGACTCCAGGTCATAGAAGCGCAGCAGCACGTTCATCAGCGTCGTCTTGCCTGCGCCCGAGCGGCCGACGAGACCGACCTTCTCGCCGCCGCCGATATTGAGCGTCAGGTCCTCGATCGCGCCCTTGTTCTTGCCGTAGTGGAAGCGGACATGATCGAAGCTGATCGCACCCTTGGCAGCCGCCAGCGCGGACGCGTCGGGGGCGTCCTTGATGTCGTGCGGCTTGGTCATCATGCCCATGCCGTCATAGACCGTGCCGATATTTTCAAACAGCGCGGTCACTTCCCACATCACCCACTGCGACATGCCGTTGATGCGCATGGCAAGACCGATGGCGACAGCCACTGCGCCGACGGAAACATCGCCCGCCATCCAGAAGTAGATGCCGATACCCGCCGTGAAGAACATCGCGATGACGTTGTTGATGTCGATCGCGATGTTGAACCCGGTGATGAAGCGCATCTGCTTGTGCACGGTCACGAGGAACTCGTTCATGCCTTCGCGGGCATAGGTTTCCTCACGGCCGGCATGCGAGAACAGCTTGACGGTGGCGATGTTGGTGTAGCTGTCGACGATCCGGCCCGTCATCATCGAGCGCGCATCCGCCTGCTCGCGCGAAACCACCATCAGCTTCGGCACGAAGTAGCGCAGGATGCAGCAGTAGACGACGAACCACACCAGCAGCGGCACGACGAGACGCAGGTCCGCCGAGGCGATGATCGCGATCATCGAGATGAAGTAGCTCACGACATAGATGAAGACGTCGATCACCTTCATCACCGTCTCGCGCACGGCAAGCGATGTCTGCATGACCTTGGTCGATACACGGCCCGCGAACTCGTTGGAGAAGAAGGTCATGCTCTGGCGGATCAGGTAGCGGTGCATCTGCCAGCGCGCGATCATCGGGAAATTGCCCGCAAGCGCCTGATGCATCGTCATGGTGTGCAGCGCGCCGAAGCCCGGAATGAGCACCAGCAACAGGAGCGCCATCCAGACCAGCGTGTCGCCCTCCCGGGCGAGGAACGTGCTCGGATCACCGGCCGACAGCCAGTCGACGATATTGCCGAGGAACTGGAACAGCACGACTTCCGCGATGCCGAGCACCATGGAGCAGAAGCCGAGCAGGACCAGCCACGGCGCGGCAGGGCGCGTATAGTGCCACAGGAAGGCAAGAAGCCCCTTCGGCGGTAGCGAAGGTGCCTCGGAAGGATAGGGATTCAAACGTCTTTCGAACCAGCCGAACATGGCTTTCTCCGTAATATAAAGCCGGAACCGGGGCGGACGGCGCAAAACGGCGCGGTCGGTAAAGGGGTTCCGGAAGGACTGCCATGCGGCAACGAAAGCGTCACACGGCAAATTGAAATGAAGGCAGATCGGGAATCTGGATGGCAAGGAGCCTAGGCGAGAAGAGGCGTCAATCCAGCCGGGAGGCGTAGCCGATGCATGATATTCATCTTGATCCTCCCATTCTCGCGTTGCAGATGCGCCTTGGTTAACCCGAAACGCCGTAATTTGCCAGCCACTTCGTCGCGAATTCGCATCTGCGGCCAATTCTGTTGCCATGCCGCCACATCTGGACTAGCGGATAGCCATGTCTGCTCTTCGCATCGCCCTTTACCAGCCCGACATTGCCGGCAATACCGGCACGATCCTGCGTTTTGCCGCCTGCCTCGGCCTGTCGGTCGACATTATCGAGCCGGCCGGTTTCGACCTGTCCGACCGCAACCTGAAGCGGGCCGGCATGGACTACCTCGCCGCCGTGACGCTCACGCGCCATGTGAGCTGGGATCGGTTCGAGGAATGGCGCCGGACGACCGGTCGCCGCCTCGTACTCGCCTCCACCAAGGCGGCCGCGCACTACACGGATTTCACCTACCGGCCCGACGACATCCTGCTTTTCGGCCGCGAAAGCGCCGGCGTTCCGGACCGCGTGCACGAGACGGCGGACGGCCGGGTGATCATTCCCATGGTCGAAGGCCAGCGCTCCATCAACATCGCGCTCTCGGCCGCGATGATCTGCGGCGAGGCGCTGCGCCAGACCCGCTTTTCCTGACCTAGCCATCGCCCGACGGCAGCAATCGGACGATGAAAGCCACGACGCCGAAGACCAGCACGACCGCACCGACCATGGCATAGGCGCCGCCATAACCCCATGACGCGATCAGGGGCTGCGAGACGATCGGCGACAGGAACTGGCCGGCAAAGATACTCGACACAAGCAGTCCCGAAACACGGCCGCGCAGGGCGGGCGGCGCCAGCAGCATCGCGGCCGCCGCGAAATTCGGCATGATTGTCCCCATGCAGACGCCCGAGACGGCCATCGCAACGAGAATGCTGACATAGCTTTGCGCGCCCGACAGCAGCAGGTACGACAGGCCCGCCGAGACGAAGCCGAGGCCGAAGACACCCATGATGCCGAGCTTGCGGCGCAACGGCGCAAAGACGAGCGCGCTCATCACGCCGACGAGCTGGCCCGCGCCGATGGCCGTGCCCGCAAGGCTCGGCGCGGCAAAACCCAGATGTTCCAGATAGAAGGGAAGCTGCGTCGGGATCATGTAGAAGGCGATCATGTTGACCGCACCGGCAAGAAACAGCACGCCGAGCAGCATCTTGCTGCGCCCGTCGAGCCGCCCCTCTTCCACCACCGGGCCGGTGGCGCGAACCCGCTGCGGCTCCGGCAGGAAGGCGATTGCCGCCGGCAGCAGCAGGATCGCCACCATGTAGATCAGGAACGGCCCACGCCAGTGGACCTCCGCCAGAAACCCGCCACCCGTCAGGAAGATGGTTCCGCCAATGCCGACGAAGGCCTGCTGCAGGCCCATGTAGCGATCGCGCGCCGCCCCCTGGAAGAAATCGCCGACAAGCGCCGTCGTCACCGTCATGATGCCGCCGACCGCTATGCCGAGCACGGCGCGCCCGACCAGCAGGCCGGGCAAGGTGTCGAGGACGAGGCCGGAAGCGCCCGCAACGGCGAAAAGTGCGAGCGAGGCCAGAAGAAGCGGCTTGCGGCCGAAGCGGTCGACAAGAAAGCCCGCAGCCGGTGAGAACATCGCAATGAACACGGCAGGCAGCGTCAGCACCAGCCGGCTGAGCAACGCCACGTTCTCCACATCGGAAAAGCGCGCGGCAATGCCCGGCAGCGAGGCGGAAATCGTCGCGCCGGACATGATTGTGAGCGTGCTGATGAAGAGCAACGTCGCATTGCGCCGGTACTCCTCGGGGGAGCGGGCAACCTCTGCGCTTGCATAGTGTTCAGGCTTCATGCGGCGGCCTCGTCGTAGCGGGTTGCGATGCGTGCCGCTTTCAGCGCACCGGCCCACCAGGCAAGGCGCTTCATGAGCACGGCAAGCTGGCCGTTGAGCTGGCCAGGACGGAAGGGATTGCCTGCGGGGTCGAACTGACTCCAGGCATGGGCGAGACTCACTGTCTCGCGGATCGCCACGGCATGCAACTCGGCAAAGACCAGACGCAACTGCTCGACGGCCCTGAGCCCACCGGAAATGCCGCCATAGGAGACAAACGCAACGGGCTTGGCATGCCAGGGCCGGAAGCAGCAATCGATGATCGCCTTCAGCGCCGCCGGATAGGCGTGGTTGTATTCGGGCGTGACGATGAGGAAGGCATCCGCCTGCGATATCCGGCTTTCGACATACTCAGTCGAGGCCTCATCAAGGCCGCCGGGGGTGAAGGTCAGCCCGACAGGATCGATGCGGATGATGTCATATTGCCCGAAGCCGGCAAGTTCCGGCTCCAGCCATCCCGCGATCGTATCGGCAAAGCGTCCTTTGCGGCCACTGCCATAGATGAGGGCGATCGTCAGTCTGTCTGTCATGTGTGTTTGCTCCGTGTTGGACAAGCAGGAGCCGCTTGTATAAAACCTCAACCAAAGTTGAGGTCAACAGCCATGACAGAAAAATGTCCGAAGGATGCAATCCCCCGCGAACTCAGCGTCGGCGAGGTCGCCGAGCGCAGCGGGGTTGCGGTTTCCACATTGCATTTCTATGAGACGAAGGGGCTGATCCACAGCCAGCGCAACCGCGGCAACCAGCGGCGCTACCCCCGCAGCATCCTGCGCCGCGTCGCTGTGATCAAGGTGGCGCAACGCACAGGAATTCCCCTCGCCGAGATCGCGGACGCGCTCGCCATCCTGCCGCACGACCGGCCCTTGACGGCGCAGGACTGGCGAAAACTTTCCGAAAGCTGGCGGGGGCTGCTCGACGAGCGCATTGCGCGGCTCACCAAGCTGCGCAACCAGCTCGACGGCTGCATCGGCTGCGGATGCCTGTCCATGCGGGAATGCCCGCTGCGCAATCCGCTCGATACGCTGGGGGCAGAAGGGCCGGGTCCGAGATTGCTCGAACCCGACCGTATTTAGTTGAGGCGCGTGGCGAGCAGCTTGTCGACGCGGCGGCCGTCCATGTCGACGACCTCGAAACGCCAGCCCTGCAACTCCGTGATCTCGCCGGTCTTCGGCAGCTTCTGGAGCGATTCGATGACGAGGCCTGCGGCCGTCTGGTAGCTGCGCCGCCCCGGCAACGCCATGCCGAGCCGGTCCGCCATCTCGTCGATCGGCATGGAACCGGCAATGAGCCAGGAACCGTCCTCGCGCTGCACCGCGTAGTCGTCGTCGCCTTCCTCGATATCGGCGCGGAACACGCCAGCAATCGCCTCCAGCACGTCGGCGGGGGTGATCACGCCCTCGAAGTGTCCGTATTCGTCATGGATGAGCAGGATGGGCACTTCCGAATTGCGCAGCGTATCGAGCACGCGCATCGCATCCATCGTATCCGGCACGATCGGCGCCTGACGGATGAAGCTGCGGATATCGAGCGGCTGCCCGGTCAGAAGCGCGGAAAGCAATTCGCGTTTCTGCACGATGCCGACAATGGTTTCAGGCCCGCCATCGGCAACCGGCAGGCGGGAATGCTGGCTTTCGACGAGCTGCTGGTGGATTTCCTCGACCGTGTCGCCAAGGTCGATCCAGTCGACATCGTTGCGCGGCGTCATGAGGCCGCGGGCCTCGCGGTCGGAAAAGCGCATGACGCCGGCGATCATCAGTTTTTCGCCGCCCTCGATCACGCCAGCCGCTTCCGCCTCCGCGACGATCGTCTTGATCTCCTCGTCGGTGACGACGCTTTCGGAGACCGAGTGCTGGCCAAGCAGACGGAAGATCAACCGCGTCGAGGCGTCGAGGATCCAGACGGCCGGCGCGCCCACCTTGGACAGCAGCGACATGGCCGGCGCAACGAGCGTGGCATAACGCTCCGGGTTGCGCAGCGCGATCTGCTTGGGCACCAGTTCGCCGACGACCACGGAGAGGAAGGTGATGATGAAGATGACGATACCGTAGCCGAGCGGGTCGGCCAGCCAGTCCGGCACACCCTCGGCATAGAGAATGTCACGCAGGCGTCCGCCGAGCGCGGCACCGGAGAAGGCACCGGCAAGAATACCGATCAGGGTAATGCCGATCTGGACTGTGGAAAGGAATTTTCCGGGATTTTCCGCAAGCTTCAGCGCCGACGCAGCGCCACGCGAACCCTGGGACGCCAAGGTCTTGAGGCGGGGCTTGCGCGAGGAAACGATGGAAAGTTCGGAAAGGGCAAAAACCCCATTCAGGAGAATGAGGAAGACAGCAATCGCGAGTTCGAACAAGGACGATAAGCCGCGCTTTAGAACCGCAACGGCGCCTTTCTGTTGATGACGATGGCGGCAAGATAGGGACGCGAAGGTCCGCCGTCAATCGAACTTGCAGATAACACTATCGTTAGAAGAGCATTCGAGGCGTTTCCCGACCCTGCGGCCGGCCTCAATCCGCGCTCGGCAGCCGGCGCATGGTGAATTCGATGCGGTCGCCTTCCAGTATTCGCCAGCTCTCCACCTCCGTCCAATAGGCGGCTTTCGGCCAGAGATCGAACCATTCCCGCGCCTTTTCCCGCGCCGCCTGCCGCTCGAGGCGGAAGGTCTCGCGCACGAAATGGCCGTTGCCGGCAGATTTCTCGCGGCGACTGCGCTCGATCTGGCGCCGGAGCCCTTCGAGAGGGGGTGGTCCGGGAACACGCGCCATGCAGATTTCCTCCTGGCAGCACATTCGATAGAATAAAGATATGTCGGGTCCGCGCCTTTTGCGAGTCCCGCCATCCCCAGCCGATGGAGCCCTTTTGGTTGCCAAATGGTGCAAAGTTGGAAAGTGTGGCCAAAATGCGATTCGGCCTCTAGCCGCCAGTGGAAAGAACCATGGAACGACCAGAACTGCCGAAAGGCCTGCCCGAGGATATCGAAGACAAGAAGAACGCGGCACGCGCCTGGTTCGAGCAGCTGCGCGATGTGATCTGCACGAGCTTCGAAGCGATCGAGAACGATCTGGAAGGCCCGCTTTCCGATCAGCCGCCGGGCCGGTTCGTCGGCAAGGACTGGCAGCGCGAGGGTGGCGCGGGCGGCGGTGGCCGCATGTCGATGATGGAAGGCCGCGTCTTCGAAAAGGTCGGCGTGCACACGTCCACGGTCTACGGCGAGTTCTCGCCGGAATTCCGCGGCCAGATTCCCGGCGCCTCCGAAGACCCGCGTTTCTGGGCCTCCGGCATCTCGCTGATCGCCCATCCGGTGAACCCCAACGTTCCGGCCGTGCACATGAACACGCGCATGGTCGTCACCACCAGCCGCTGGTTCGGCGGCGGCGCAGACCTGACGCCGGTGCTCGACCGCCGCCGTGAGATGAGCGATCCGGACACCGCGCTGTTCCACAAGGCGATGGAAATCACCTGCAACCGGCATCCGGTCGCCGACCATGCGCGATACAAGGAATGGTGCGACGAGTACTTTTTCCTGAAGCATCGCAACGAGGCGCGCGGCACCGGCGGCATCTTCTACGACTGGCTGCATTCGCCGGAAGAGCTTGGCGGCTGGGATGCGGACTTCGCCTTCACGCAGGATGTCGGCCGCGCCTTCGCGATGGTCTATCCGCGGATCGTACGCTCGAATTTCAACAAGGGCTGGACGGAAGAGGATCGCGACGAACAGCTCGTGCGCCGCGGCCGCTATGTGGAGTTCAACCTGCTCTACGACCGCGGCACGATCTTCGGCCTGAAGACCGGCGGCAATGTCGATTCCATCCTGTCCTCCCTGCCGCCGGTGGTGCGCTGGCCCTGAAGCAACGGGGGCCAGCTAGCAGGGTTGTGATTACGGATTGAACGGCTTCCATGGTAATGTGTGCCCGCACGTTTCCATGGAGGAGCCAGTCATGACCGATAAGGTGCAAGGCGCAGTGCATACGGGCCTCGGCCCGCAATCCCCCGCATTTCCCGACAGTTCTGCCGAAACCACGCGCGCCGGGAGCCGCATGGATCTTCCGCACGCCTTCTACGTCGTGGAAGCCCATCTGAGGCCTGCCGGGAGCATGGTCCATCGCCTCGCCGATCGTCATACCAAGCCCGAGGAATTTCAATCGTCCGCCTGCTTCGATGCGTGGGCGAAGGACGACGACGCGAACTGACCGGGCATCCGGTGCGGCGTCAACACGTTGCCGGGGCGGAACCCTTGGGCTGTTTTTGCCGTTTCCACATGGGCCGCAGGCCCGCTCCCGGTTTGGCCGGTCGGGCCTCGTCTGCTACACTGGTCCCGCTGAAACGACAGGAGATAGTCATGAGACTTTTTGAATGCGGTTCACTCGTTCCCGGATGCGCCTGGCATACCCGGGCTGATGACGATGCCGAGGTCGTGCGCCGCGCGGTCGAGCACATGCGCACCACCCACGGCGAAACCCTGATCCGGGAAAGCATGGTCGACCATATCAAGGAACGCATCGTCGACGAGAAGGCGGCCGACGCCGCCTGAAGGCTCCGGCCGTCAGCCTTCCTTGGCGAGTGCTTCGAGCCGGGCAAGCAGCTTTGCCCGGCCGGCATGGAAATTGCCCGCCACCCATTCGTCCTCGATCACGCCGAGAACCGCACCGACCTTCGGCCCTGCTGCGATTCCGGCGGCAAGCACATCCGCGCCGTTCAGCGGGAATGTCGGCTTCTGCCATTTTTCCGACCGCGCAAGCAGCCGCTGGCAAAGCCCGGCAAAGGCAAGGGCCTCGGGATCGCCGAGACCGCGCGTGCGCGCCGATGCCAGCGCGAGCTTCAACCGCATGGTCAGGCCCTGCGACCCGTTGCGATAGAGCAGCCGGTCGAACGCCGTCTCGGCCAGTTTCGGCGCAATCTCGGGCGACGCTGCCCAATAGTCGAGAACCGCCGCCTCGGCCTTGGACAGGCGAAGGCGCTCGGCGAGCGCCTTCAGCCGCTCGCGATCCGGCGGCACCATGGATGCAAGGCGCAGCAGCGCATCCGGCTTCCAGTCGAAAGCCTTTTCGGCGTCCACCAGGCCGGGAATCGCGTCGATGCCCCACTTTTCCGTCTCGGGCAGGATCTCGGTGAGCACACCCGCCTGCCGCATCCAGAGCAGCGCGCGGCCGGGATCGGGCGCGCCGAGCAACTTCTTGGTCTCGGACCAGACCCGTTCCGCCGAAAGCTTGCCCAGCTTGTCCTTGGCCCGCGCGCAGGCCTTCAGCCCCTCGGCATCCGGCCGGCCGCTGCCGTAGAGCGCGAAAAAGCGGAAGAAGCGCAGGATGCGCAGATGATCCTCCGCGATGCGCATAGCGGCGTCACCGATGAAGCGCACCGTGCGGCTCTCGATATCCGGCAGGCCGTTCACCAGATCGATGACGCTGCCATCCGCCGTCGCATAGAGCGCGTTGATGGTAAGGTCGCGCCGCTCGGCATCCGTCTGCCAGTCGGTACCGAAGGCGACCTCGGCATGGCGGCCGTTCGTCACGACGTCGCGACGCAGCGTCGTCACCTCGAAGGGTTTTCCGTCGATGACGAGCGTTACCGTGCCATGCTCGATACCCGTCGGCACGGCCTTGATGCCGGCCGCCTTCGCCCGCTCGACAACCGTTTCCGGCCGCAGCGTGGTCGCGATATCGACATCGGCGACGGCAAGGCCCATCAGGCTGTTGCGCACGGCTCCGCCCGCCACACGCCCCTCGCCGCCGTCGCTGTTGAGCAGCGCCAGCACACGCACGAGCGCCGGATCGGTAAACCACGCCTCGCCCGAAACAGACGTCATGCATAAAGCCTTTCATAGATCACCCGCACGATGCCGGCGGTGATGCCCCAGATATTATGCCCCTCGTAGGGCATGCGATAATAATGCCGTTCGCTGCCGAGCCAGACGCCGCTGCCCTGTTCATGATTGCGCGGGTCCATGAGGAAGGAGAGCGGCACGTCGAAAACCGCCTCCACCTCCGCCGGATTCGGGATCAGCTCGAAACCGGGCTGCACGACCGCCAGCACCGGCGTGATGCAGAAGCCCGAGAGCGCCTTGTAGTGCGGCAGGCGGCCGACCGGCTCGACGAAGCGCCGGTCGAGGCTGATCTCCTCCTCCGCCTCGCGCATCGCGGCCTCCTCCACATCCGCGTCGTCGTCATCGACCGCTCCGCCCGGAAAGGCGATCTGGCCGGAATGCTTGCGCATGGTGGTGGTGCGCTGGGTGAAGATGACGCGCGCCTCCTCCCCGTCGTCGACCACGGGGATCAGCACCGCCGCATCGCGCAGCTTCATGCCCTCGATGTGGGGTATGACGGAAGGATTGAGCAGGCTGTCGCCATGCTCGCGCCAGCTCTCCTCGCCGAGCGTGTGCATCTGCGATCGCGCCCGGCGGCGAAATTCCGCCGCGCTGTAGGAGGGAAAGCTCATCGCGACAGCGCATCCAGCTCGGCGGCCGGCATGACGGAAAAGACCGTACCGCCGGAGCGCACCGCAAACATCTCCACGCCGTCGATGTCGATGGTTTCGCCAAGCGCGACGAGGTCATACATCACCGCGCGCGAGACAAGCGCCTCCAGCCGGCCCCGCACCAGGAGATAGGGCTTCAGCTCGCTGTTTTCTCCGGCGATGACGAAGCGCAGCGGATGTTCCGGCCCAGCCTCCACCACATCGCCAACATTGGTGCGGAAGGTCAGCGTTCGTCCGTCGCCCTCTCCGCTGACATTCATCTCGACCGCCAGGAAAGGCGCATCAACCACCCGGATGCCGACTTTCTCGACCGGCGTCACCAGATAGGTCCTGCCGTCCTCGTCCTTGCGCAGCACCGTGGAAAAAAGTCGCACCAGCGGCGCACGGCCGATCGGCGTGCCGAGGTAGAACCACGTGCCGTCGGCGCGGATTTCCATGTCGATGTCACCGCAGAACGGTGGATTCCAGCGCTCTACCGGCGGCAGGCCGCGCCCGCCCGTCTCTGCGCTGGCGCGCGAGATCAAGGCTGCCAGTCCTGCCGCATCGCTGCTTTCGCGAATTTCACCCGTTGCCATTGTTCCGTCCCGGTTCACCCCTATCTCCGCGAGAGGAAAAAGTGGATACACTCACGAGATAGTCATTTCGTGGCCGCTTGTCAGCCACGGGTGAGCTAATAAGCTTTCTATGTATGGAGCGAACGCGGCAAAGCCACGATTCGCCAATCGTTCTAAACCGGCACAGGAGACGACCATGGGCGTTCAGAAATCCCCCGAGGCAGGCCTGGACGAAAAGATGGTAGTCGCCGCGGCTGAACGGGCGCTCTCCGACATCGCCCTTGTTCGCAAGGAAGTTGCCAAGGTCATTTTCGGCCAGGAAAGCGTGGTCGAGCAGACCATGCTCGCCGTGCTTTCCGGCGGCCATGCGCTGCTCGTCGGCGTGCCGGGCCTTGCCAAGACCAAGCTGGTCGCCACGCTCGGCACCGTCCTCGGCCTTTCCGCAAGCCGCGTCCAGTTCACGCCGGACCTCATGCCCTCCGATATTCTCGGCTCGGAAGTGATGGACCAGGACGAGAACGGCAAGCGCTCCTTCCGCTTCGTGCCCGGCCCGATCTTCACGCAGCTCCTGATGGCCGACGAGATCAACCGCGCCTCGCCGCGCACGCAATCCGCGCTGCTGCAGGCGATGCAGGAATATCACGTGACGGTCGCCGGCAAGCCGAACGACCTGCCGAAGCCGTTCCACGTCCTCGCGACGCAGAACCCGCTGGAACAGGAAGGCACCTATCCACTGCCGGAAGCCCAGCTCGACCGCTTCCTGCTGCAGGTCGACGTCCACTATCCCGAGCTGGCCGCCGAACGGCAGATCCTGCTGGAGACGACGGGCGTCAGCGAGGCCCATGCCGGGGCCGTGCTGTCTGCCGCGCGTCTCATCGAGATCCAGACCCTGATCCGCCAGATGCCGGTCAGCGAGAAGGTGCTCGACGCGATCCTGTCGCTCGTGCGCTCCGCCCGCCCCGGCAATGGCGTCGCCTCCACCGACAAGCATGTCGCCTGGGGGCCCGGCCCGCGCGCCGGCCAGGCGATGATGCTCTGCGCCAGAGCCCGTGCGCTCTATGACGGCCGCCTCGCGCCCTCCGTCGACGACGTACTGGCGCTTGCCGAACCCGTGCTGCAACACCGCATGGCGCTGACTTTCGGCGCGCGGGCGGAGGGCATGTCGGTTCGCGATGTCATCGCAGATCTCGTCCGGCAGGCGGGCGGCTGAGCGGGGAAAGCACATGGCGTCCGTCGGCCAGATCGTCCAACCGACCCCGACCCGCGAGGCGCTCTCGCGGGCGCAGGCCCGGGCTGCCCTCATTCCCGATTGCATGGTGGAAGCCCAGCGCATCGCCAATACGGTGATTTCCGGCTGGCACGGCCGCCGCAAGCGCGGCATCGGCGAGAATTTCTGGCAGTTCCGTCCCTATGTCGACGGCGAAAGCCTGTCGCGCATCGACTGGCGGCGCTCCGCCCGCGACGACCACACCTATGTGCGCGACCGTGAATGGGAAGCCGCCCACACCGTCTGGATCTGGGCCGACCTTTCCCCGTCCATGATGTATAAATCGACCTTCGCCAGCGTCTCGAAGGAAAGCCGCGCGCTGGTCATCATGCTGTCGCTTGCCGAAATCCTCGCCCGTTCCGGCGAGCGCATCGGCTGCCCCGGCGTCATGGAACCGATCGCCGCGCGCAATGCCGCCGAGCGCCTCGCGACCGCCCTCATGCACAACGCCGCAACCGGCGGCCTGCCGGATACGAGCATGATCCGCGGCAACAGCGATGTCGTTCTGATCGGCGATTTCCTCGATCCGGTCGAGGATGTGATCGAACGCCTCGGTCCCCTCGCCCGCCGTGGCCTTGCCGGCCATGTCGTCGAGATCGCCGATCCGGCGGAAGAGATTTTCCCCTTTGTCGGACGCACCGAATTCACCGATCCGGAAAGCGGACAGAAGCTCACCGCCGGCCGCGCCGAGACGCTGAAGGACGACTATGCCCGCGCCTATGTCGCGCGCCGCGAAACCCTGGCCGACAACCTGCGCCATCTCGGCTGGAGCTTCGTGACTCACCATACCGACAGGCTCGCCTCCGAGGCGCTGGTCGCCGTGCATGCCTATCTCTCCGGCATGCCGACGCTGAAGACGGAGGGCCGGGGCCGATGAGCGCATTCGCATTCGCCTTCCCCGCCGTGCTGACGGCGCTGGTGCTGCTGCCGGTGATCTGGTGGCTGCTGCGGCTGACGCCACCCAGGCCGCTCGTCGAAATCTTTCCGCCCTTCGCCATCCTCGCCTCGATCATGAAGCGCGAGGAAACGCCTGCGCAAAGCCCCTGGTGGCTGACGCTGCTGCGCATGGCGATGGCCGCCGCGGTCATCTTCGCCATCGCAGACCCGGTCTTCAACCCGCGCACCAACACGCTGGCGAGCAGCGGCCCGCTCGCCCTCGTCATCGACAACAGCTGGGCTTCCGCCACCGACTGGCAGCGGCGCGTCGAAACTGCAGCCACCCTGATCGACGACGCCGAAAGCCGCGACGTGCCGATCGCGCTGGTGCTGACTGCGGACCGCCAGCACGATGCCGTACCGGTCGATGCCGCAACGGCGCGCAACCGCCTTGCCGCCGCCGAGCCCCGGCCGCTGCCGGCCGATCGCGCCGCTGCCATTGCCTCGCTGCGCACCGCGCTCGACGGAACCGCGCCGGGCACCCTTGCCTTGCTCAGCGACGGCATGGCGGGAGGCGAGACAGACGACACCGTTTCCGCCCTGCAAGCGCTTGCTCCCGCCGAATTCCGCCTGATCGAGGGCGACGGGGCATCCGCCATCGCCATCACCGCGGCCAACAACGGCGCTGATGCCCTCTCCGTGCCCCTCAGCCGCCTCGATGGCGGCCCGGCGCGCAGCCTGCCGCTGACGGCGCACGATTCCCGTGGCCGGCCGATCGCCACCGGCACGGCCGATTTTGCCGCTGGCACGACCACCGCGACCGGCACCATCGCCGCGCCCTTCGAGCTGCGCAACGATTTCGCCCGCATCACCGTGGACGGGCTCGCCAATGCCGGCGGCACCTATCTGCTCGATGATGGCTTCCGCCGCCGCCGTGTCGCCTTCCTCTCCGGCGAAGTGGTCGATGCAAGCCAGCCCCTGCTCTCGCCGCTGCACTACATCAACCGGGCGCTTGCGCCCTATGCCGACCTGATCGAGCCGAGCGTTGCCGACCTTTCGGTCGCCATCCCCGAACTGCTCGAGCAGAACCCGTCCGTGCTGATCATGGCCGATATCGGCCGCCTGCCGGAGGATGTGCACGAAAAGGTCCAGCGCTGGATCGAGGCCGGCGGCATGCTGATCCGCTTTGCCGGCCCGCGCCTTGCAGCAGCGCCCGCCGACGACCCGCTGGTGCCGGTGCTGCTGCGCAAGGGCGAACGCGCGCTCGGCGGCGCACTGTCCTGGTCCGAGCCGCAGCCGCTTGCCGCCTATCCGGCAAACAGCCCGTTCTTCGGCATGCGCGCGCCGGAAAACATCCTGATCAAGCGCCAGGTGCTTGCCGAACCGACGCCGGACCTTGCCGAACGCACCTGGGCAAGCCTTGCCGACGGCACGCCGCTGGTGACGACCGGCCCGCTCGGCTCCGGGCGCATCGTGCTGTTCCACATCAGCGCCGAAACCGGCTGGTCCAACCTGCCGCTTTCCGGCGATTTCGTGGAAATGCTCCGCCGCACCGTGCAGCTTTCGCGCGGCGGCGGCGTGTCGACCAGCGATGGCGGCGAAAAGCAGGGCCTGCCGCCCTACCGCCTGATGACCGCCAACGGGACCTTGGCCGCCGCCACCGGCGAGGCCAAACCGCTGGCCGCCACCGATGGCGCGAAGAAGATCGCAAGCTTCGACAACCCGCCCGGCCTCTATGGCACGGAGGACGGCTATGTCGCGCATAACCTCTTCCCGCCGGGCCATGAAATCCGCCCGCTCGCCGTGGCGCAAAGCGCATCAATCCTGCGCGAGCCGCTGGCCGGCAAGGAGACCTGGTCGCTGAAACCGCATCTCTTCACCCTCGCCGCCCTGCTGCTGCTTGCCGATTGCGCCATCGTGCTCTTCATGGGCGGCGCCTTCGCCGCAGCCACCCGGCGCATGCCGAAGCGCGGCGCAACCGCCGCCGTGCTGCTGGCGCTGGTTGCCGGCGGGCTCACGGCGCTGCCTTCAGAAAGCCGTGCCGCCGATGACAAGCCCGGTGACGAAACGATCCTGTCACGGCTCGACACGACGCATATCGCCTATGTCGTCACCGGCGAGAGCGAGGTGGACCGAATTTCCGAGCGCGGCCTTGCCGGCCTCACGGAATTCCTGACCTATCGCACGACGCTGGAGCCCGGCCAGCCGGTCGGCATCGATATTTCGAAGGACGAGCTGGCGCTCTACCCGATCATCTACTGGCCGGTGAGCGCCACGGCCGAAATGCCGTCCAGCGCCGCTATCAGCCGCATCGATGCCTATATGCGCAACGGCGGCACCGTGCTGTTCGATACCCGCGACCAGTTCGTCTCGCTCGACGGCAATTCGGCAAGCCCCAATACCGAGCGCCTGCAGGCGATCCTCGCCAATCTCGACATTCCGCCGCTGGAGCCGGTGCCGGCCGATCACGTCCTGACCAAGGCCTTCTACCTGCTTCCAAACTTCCCCGGCCGCTATGCCGGAAGCCCGCTCTGGATCGAAGCCGAGCTGGACCGGGCCGAGGATCCGTCGCGTCCGGCCCGTGCCGGCGACGGCGTGTCGCCGATCATGATCACCGGCAACGACTTTGCCGGCGCCTGGGCGGTCGATGCGAACGGCATGGCGCTCTTGCCGACCGTGCCGCCGGACGAGGTGCAGCGCGACCACGCCTTCCGCTCCGGCGTCAACATCATGATGTACATGCTCACCGGCAACTACAAGGCGGACCAGGTGCATGTGCCCGCCCTCCTCGAACGGCTGGGGCAGTGACATGACGCTTCAACTCTCCCCCTTCCTGTCGTGGATCGCCATCGCCCTCATCGGCCTTGCCGGGCTTGCCCTCGCCGCTCTCGGCTTCTGGCGAGGGCTGCGCGGCTCCATCATCCGCGCGCTGGCGCTGGCGCTGCTGGTGTTCGCTCTCGCCAATCCGGTCTTCCTGCAGGAGGACCGCGAGGCGCTGTCCACCGTCGTCCCCGTCATCGTCGACCGCAGCCAGAGCCAGGACAACGAGGAGCGCACAGCGCAAACGAACGCCGCGCTCGAAGGGCTCAAGGAACGATTCGCGCGCTATCCGCGCATTGAGCCGCGCATTGTGGAGGCAGGCGACGACGGCACCTCCGAGACGCCCTCCACGCGCCTCTTCGATGCTCTGAATTCCGCAATCGCCGATGTGCCGCGCTCACGCGTCGGCGGCGCGATCCTGATCACCGACGGGCAGGTGCACGATATTCCGGACGCCTCCACCTTCTCCGGTTTCGACGCGCCGGTGCATGCCCTCGTCACCGGCCGGCCGAACGAATTCGACCGGCGCATCGAGGTGGTCAGCGCGCCGCGCTTCGGCATTGTCGGCGAACCGCAGGAGCTGAAATTCCGCGTCGTGGACGACGGCGCCGGCCCGGACGAGCCTGCCCGTGTGACCATCCGCCTCAACGGCAACGAGATTGCCTCGGAGATCGCGCAGCCCGGCACCGAGCAGCCGCTCCGCTTCACCGTGCCGCGCGGCGGCAACAATATCCTCGAATTCGAGGTCGCGCCGGTCGACGACGAGATCACCACGGCGAACAACCGCGCGGTCCACGTCATCGAGGGGATCCGCGAGAACCTGCGCGTGCTGCTCGTCTCGGGCGAGCCGCATGCCGGCGAGCGCGCCTGGCGCAACCTGCTGAAGTCCGACACCGCCATCGACCTCGTGCACTTCACCATCTTGCGTCCGCCGGAAAAGCAGGACGGCACGCCGATCAACGAGCTGTCGCTGATCGCCTTCCCGACGCGCGAACTCTTCGTCGACAAGATCAACGAGTTCGACCTCATCATCTTCGATCGCTACCAGCACCGCGGCGTGCTGCCGATCCTCTACTATGACAACATCGCGCAGTATGTCGAAAACGGCGGTGCGCTGCTGATCGCGGCCGGACCGGAGCATGCGGGCAACGATTCCATCGCCGGCACGCCGCTCTCCGTCGTGCTGCCGGCAATGCCGACCGGCGCGATGAACGAGGCCCCCTTCTATCCGCGCCTGTCGGAGCAGGGCCGCAAGCATCCCGTCACGCGTGGCCTGGAAGGCGCGGGCGAGGAACCGCCGCATTGGGGCCGCTGGTTCCGCACGGTCGATGTGCAGCGCCCGCTGGGCAACGTCGTGATGGAAGCCAACGAAGGCAAGCCGCTCCTGGTGCTGAACCGCGCCGGCAAGGGCCGCGTCGCCATGTTGCTCTCCGATCAGGGCTGGCTCTGGGCGCGCGGTTTCGAGGGCGGCGGGCCGCATGTCTCGCTCTACCGGCGCACCGCACACTGGCTCATGCAGGAGCCCGCGCTGGAAGAGGAGGCGCTGACTGCACGCACCTTCGGCCGCACGCTGCAGATCAACCGCCAGACGATCGGCGACGTGCCGGGTGAAGCCACGCTGAAGCTGCCGTCCGGCGAGACGCAGCAGGTGGCGCTGACGGAGGCCGAACCCGGCCTCTACCGCGCCGAGGTGCAGACCCGCGAGACCGGCCTCTACGAGATCACCAACGACGATCTGAGCGCCCTCGTCCATGTCGGCGCGGTCGATGCGCCGGAGTTCAAGGCGACGATCTCGACGACCGAAACGTTGAAGCCGCTTGCCGACGCAACCAGGGGCACCGTGCGCCGGCTCGTCGCCGAGAACGGCGGAGCCATCTCCCTGCCGCCGCTCCTGCCTGTCTCCGGCCAGGTACGCACGGTGGATGAAAACCGCCTGTCGCTGCGCATGACGGACGAGACCGTGCTGAAGGGGGTCAATTCCCTGCCGCTCTTCGCCGGCTTTGCCGGCGTCGGCCTGCTGCTGCTCGCCTTCTCGGCCATGTGGTATCGCGAAGGGCGTTGACCTTGATTTTGCGTTTCGGCTAGTCTTGCCGCACGGCCGGGGGCGGCCGGCAGCCCCGCGCCTTTCTCGAAGGCATGGCGAACGCCTCCAGAAGAACCTTTCTCCACCGTTCATCGTTGGGCGAAGGCGTCGGCAATGCGGGCACTGACGGGGACTTCGCCGGAACGAAAGGAACGGACATGCGCGATTTTCGCGATGCCAAGGCCATGGCGAAAGCCATGCGGGAAACGCTGGCCGCCCGCAATATCGAAATCTCCCACAGCGAAGCGCTGGAAATCGTCGCCCGCCAGTTCGGCGTGGAAACCTGGAACATCCTCTCGGCAAAAATCGAGGCGAAGCCTCCGGAAACCGGCATCGCCTTCGAGCAGGCCGTGCCCATCGTGCGTATCTTCGACGTGGCGAAGGCGCACGAATTCTACCTCGGCTTCCTCGGCTTTTCCGTCGACTGGGAACATCGCTACGGCGAGAATTTCCCGCTCTATACGCAGGTCTCGCGCGGCGGGCTGCGGCTGCATCTTTCCGAACATGCGGGGGATGCGACGCCAGGCGGCAACATGGTCGTCTACATGAAGGGCATCCGCGCCTTCCAGAAGGAACTGATCGGCAAGAACTACCGCTACATGAAGCCGGGCCTCGAGGACGAGGGCACGCGGCTGGAAGTAGAGGTAATCGACCCCTTCCAGAACCGTCTCCGCTTCATGGAACTGAAGGATTGAGGGCTCTTCGACGAGGGGCTCGCCCCTCGTCACCCTCTCCAGGCGATGATACCCTTCAGCCGCTCGTGCGTGTCTTCTGCAAAGGGCATGACGAGTACGCGAGCCGGATCGACCGGGCCAGGGAAGGTCAGCGCATTCCAGGCGACCTTCTCGAAGCCGAGCGGTTCGTAATAGGGCGGATCGCCGACGAGGACGACGGCTTCCGAACCCTTGCGCTTCGCCGCAGCGCAGGCGATGCGCAGCAGTTCCCGCCCGATGCCCCGGTTCTTGTGCGACGGCCGCACGGCAAGCGGACCGAGAAGGTGCGCCTTCACCCCGCCCGCCATCACCGGCGTCATGCGCACCGAGGCGATCGTCTCGCCGTCATCCGTGCAGACGAAGGACAGCGACAGGTCATGCGGTCCCTGCTCGCGGATACGGGCGGCGGCGCGAACATGCCGGCCGGGACCGAAGGCTTCTTCGTTGATATGTTCGATGGCTGCGTCGTGGGAGGCATGTTCCGTCAGGTAGACGATATCGTGCTTGAGCATGTTCATGGATCAGGAAACCGGATGCGAGCTATGGATGCAGGTTATCGCGCCACCGCCTTGGCGGGCGCAGCGTGAGCATCAGCGTCGTCGTGGGTTTCCTGTGGTGTACATGGTCGATCGTCTTCCTCGCGGGCGGCAGCGCCCGTCCTGACTAGGCCGGATAGCAGAAATTTACCGCCTGTCAAAGGGCAAAACGCACTGTTCACCAAAAAGCATCTATCTTACCATCCCCCATGCGCTACTTTTGAACGCAAGTTCAGACCGTCGAGGCGGCGAAAGGAGACAATCATGGGCATGCTCGTTGATGGCGTCTGGCAGGACGTCTGGTACGATACGAAGGCGACCAAGGGCCATTTTCAGCGCTCGGCTTCGCAGTTCCGCAACTGGATCACGCCGGACGGCGCGCCCGGCCCGACGGGCGAAGGCGGCTTTGCAGCCGAGGCCGGCCGCTACCATCTCTACGTTTCCTATGCCTGTCCCTGGGCGCACCGCACGCTGATCTTCCGCAAGCTGAAGAAGCTGGAAGACCTCATCACGGTTTCGGTGGTCGATCCGCTGATGGCGGCAAGGGGCTGGGAGTTCAAGGGTGAGATCGGCGGCACGCTTGATCCGCTATTCGGCGCGAGCGCCCTCTATGAAGTCTACCTGAAGGCCGATCCCCACTATTCCGGCCGCGTCACCGTGCCCGTGTTGTGGGACAAGAAGCAGAACCGCATGGTCTCGAACGAATCGGCCGAGATCATCCGCATGTTCAACTCCGCCTTCGATCACCTCACCGGTTCGCGTGACGATTTCTACCCGGAAATCCTGCGCGCCGAGATCGATGCGCTGAACGACAGCATCTACGACACCGTCAACAACGGCGTCTACAAGGCGGGTTTCGCGACGACGCAGGAAGCCTATGAAGGCAGCGTCACGAAGCTTTTCGACATGCTCGACAGCCTGGAAGAGCGCCTCTCCGGCAAGCGCTACCTCACGGGCGAGCGGATCACCGAGGCCGACTGGCGGCTCTTCACCACGCTGGTGCGCTTCGATCCGGTCTATGTCGGCCATTTCAAATGCAACATCCGCCGCATCGCCGACTATCCGAACCTCTATGGCTATCTGCGCGAACTCTACCAGGTGCCGGGGATCGCCGAGACGGTGAACATGCGCCACATCAAGGAGCACTACTACCGCAGCCACGGCACGATCAATCCGACGGGTATCGTGCCGGTCGGGCCGGAAATCGAGCTTGCCACCCCGCACGGCCGCGGGCACCTGAAGGCAGCCTGAGCCTACCAGAAATCCGAAAAGGGCGCCCTGCCGGCGAGTTCCTCCAGCCGCCGGCGGGTCGCAGCAGTCGTTGCGGCCGGCAGTTCATCTAGGGCAAAAAAGCCCACCTCGACGATCTCCCGGTCCTTGAGGCGCGGCGCGGTCTGCGTGACGTTCTCGCAGCGATAGAGCAGCACATGGTCGCGCTTGCTGGTCTGGCGGTTGTAGTAGACCTGGACGAGCCGCGGCGGCGCATCAATGGCAAGGTTGCCCTCCTCCCGCATTTCCTTGTCCAGCGCCGCGAGCGCCGTCTCTCCCCGCTCGATACCGCCGCCCGGCAGGTGCCAGCCGGGTACATAGCTGTGGCGCACGAGAAAGACGCGCCCGGCCTCATCGAAACAGGCCGCCCGCACGCCCATCGTCATGCCGCGGGAAAGCGCGAAATAGCCATGCAGCAGCCGCGTTGCGAGCCGCAGCAGGAGACTTTTCTTCGGCGGCGCAACGGCCGGTGCATTTTTGTCCATCGCATCACTTCGCCGGAACCTTTCGGCCAAATCAAGGCTTCGGGCCGCAAACACCCCGGAATATACACGCCTTGCGTTTCCCTTAACGACCTTATGTTCTAAGGAGGGCTATGTTCAGACTTGCCCACATATCGGACGTCCACCTCGGGCCGCTGCCGGCCCTCACCTTTCTGGAACTGTTTTCCAAGCGCATTACCGGCTTCGTCAACTGGCACCGGAACCGCCGCCGGCACCTGTTCACCAACACGCTCGACCTCGTTCTGGAGGATATCGAGCGGCATGACCCCGATCATCTGGCCATCACCGGCGACCTCGTGAACCTTGCCTCCTCGATGGAGATCACCGCGGTGAAGCACTGGCTGCACGAGGCTGGCACACCGGACAATGTGTCCGTCGTTCCGGGCAACCATGACGCCTATGTGCGCGGCGCCTACGAAAAATCGACGCGGGCCTGGTATCCCTATATGCGCGGCGACGCCTGCCCCACCGAATGGCAGGAAGGCAGGCACATCTTCCCCTATCTGCGCGTGCGCGGCCAGGTGGCGATCATCGGCTGCTCGACGGCCGTCGCGACCCCGCCCTTCGCCGCCTCCGGTTATTTCAGCAACCGGCAGGCGCGCGAGACCGTGAACATGCTGCGCGCCGCAGGCGAAGCCGGTCTCTTCCGCGTCGTCCTCATCCACCATCCGCCGATCCGCGGCGCAACGCCGCTGCACAAGCGCATGATCGGCATCCGCCGGTTCGCCGCGACGATCTCGACGGGGGGAGCCGAACTCGTGCTGCACGGCCATACCCATCTCGACACCGTGCACTGGCTGCCCGGCCAGACCAAGCCCGTGCCCGTCGTGGGCATCGCCTCGGCCTCGCAGGGACCGGGCGGCCACAAGCCGCCGGCCGGCTACAATCTCTTCTCCATATCGGGCGCCCCAGGAAACTGGAACATCCAGCGCGAGCGCTATGCGCTGACGCCCGGTTGCGACGCACTGGCGCTGGCCGAGACAACGCGTTTCTAGAGCCCCGCGAATAAATCCCCTCGACCATCCGTACCATCTTCCTGAAGTGGCCTGCCCGGCGAATGCCGCCGGCCGCTTCAAGACGGCCAGCGCCCGGCGAATGATCCGATCGAAAGGAACGATGACCATGCTCCGCCACACCATGCTGCTTTCCTTCTGCGCCGCCGTATCGCTGGCAGCGTTTTCTCCCGCCAGCGCCGCCGGATCCGACACGACCACGCCTCCGGTCGCCACCGAAACGACGACGACCTGCACCGACGGCAAGATCTGGAGCGACGAAAAGAAGGAGTGCATTGCGCCGGAAGACCTGAAACCGGCCGAGGCGACACCCATCGAAGGCACGCCGGCCGACGACAAGGCAAAAACGGAAGAACAGAAGAAGAGCGAGATCGACGATAAGCTCTACGAGGCCGCGCGCGAATTCGCCTATGCCGGCCAGTACGGGAATGCGCTGCGCGCGCTGCGCGCCGCTTCCAACCAGGAGGACCCACGCATCCTCAACTATACAGGCTACAATACCCGCAAGCTCGGCGACATGGCGCTCGGCATGCGCTACTACGAGCGGGCGCTCCAGAAAGATGAAAACTACATCCTCGCCCGCTCCTATATGGGCCAGGCCCTGATCGAACAGGGCGACATCGAAGGCGCCCGCGTGCAGCTCGTCGAGATCCGCGACCGCGGCGGCGAGAACACCTGGGCCTATCGTGCGCTGCAACAGTCGCTCGGCGGCGAGCGCACCGCCTACTGACAGGCGCACGATACCCGTCGAAACGGGGACAATCGCCAAGGGAACGCGGGAAACTGCGTTCCGAAACACCGTTCATGCTTGCGGACCCAAGGAAGAATGTTTCATATCAGACGATCGCCGCCCAGCCGGGGGCGAATAGAGTTTTGATCCCGAACGTTCCCTTGGAAAAGCAATGCGTCCGACGGCAGAATCGAATGAGTTCCGGCGAGAGTTGGTCAATTTGCTGCCGAAGCTGCGCCGTTTCGCCATGACGCTGACACGCAACGGTAGCGATGCCGACGATCTCGTACAGGAGGCGTGCGAGAGGGCTATCACGCGAAGTCACCTCTGGAACGGGGAAGGCCGGCTTGAGAGCTGGGTTTACGCAATGACGCGCAATCTCTGGGTGGACGAAATACGCAAGCGAAAGGTCCGCACAGGGTCCGGCACGGTAGATGTCGCCGAGCAGGACAGCCTGCATATCGAGGCGTCCGCCGACAAGGCAGTCTATGCCAAGCAGTTGCACAAGTTGATCATGACCATGCCGGAAGGCCTTTCGAGCGTCTTCCTGCTGGTGAATGTCGAAGGCCATAGCTACCGGGAGGCGGCGGATATTCTCGGGATACCGATCGGTACCGTGATGAGCCGGCTTTCGGCGGCCCGCATCAGGCTCGCGGCCATGATCTCCGAACAGGCAGAAAGGAGGGCCTGAACGTGGAAAGCACACAGGGTCTTCCGCTCGAAGTCCGTTTGTCCGCCTATCTCGACGGCCAGCTTCCGCAGTCGGAAGTGGACGAGATCAACGCCATGCTCGCCGCGGACGACGCCGCGCGCAGCGTCTACGAAAAGCTCAAGCTCGGCAGCGAGTTTGGCGCCCGCGCCTTCGACAGGATGCTGCAGGAGCCGATCCCGCTCGATCTGGTGCGCAACATCAAGGAAGCCGGCAAGAACGACGACGAGCCGCCAAAGCTGGGCTTTGCCGACATTCCCATGGCCACCCTGCCCGCATCCCGCCGCAGCGCCTTCTGGCCGCAGGCGCTTGCCGCCTCGCTCGTCATCTTCCTTTCCGGCGGCGCGGCCGGCTACCTGATCTCCGAGCAGAAGCAGACCTCCTTCAACGTCGCCAAGAACGAATTCGCGCCGGCCCGCACCTGGCTCGATGACATTGCGGACTATCACCGCATCTATTCGCGGCAAACCCGCCATCTGGTGGAAGTGCCCGCCAACGATCAGGCCCATATCGTCGAATGGCTCTCGGCCAGCACGGGCGTCGATTTCGCCCTGCCCGACCTGTCCGGCCAGAAGCTCACCTTCGAGGGCGCGCGCCTGCTGGTGGCTGGCGGAAAACCGACTGCCCAGCTTCTCTACCGCGACGCGGACAATGAGATCATCGCCATCTGTTTCCTGCAATCCGATCCCGTGGAGGGCAAAACGGACTTTGCCGAAAGCATGCGCAACGAGCTCGGCATGATCTCCTGGCAGAGGGGCAACGCATCCTTTGTCGTGATCGGCCCTTCAGCCGATCCGGGCCTCCAGCGCATCGCAGAGACCGTTTCGACCAGCATCTGAGCAACCCGCATTCAAAGAAAACGCCCGGCAGCATCGCTACCGGGCGTTTTTTCTTGTCTATGTGTCGGGCGTTCAGCCGCGCAAGGCCAGCACGCGGTTGGCGGCCGAGACGATTGCCTCGAGCGAAGCCGTCACAATATTCGTGTTGATGCCGACGCCGAACAGTTTTCCGCCCGGATGCACGACCTCGACATAGGCGATGGCCGCCGCGTTGGAGCCCTGCTGGAGCGAGTGCTCCGAGTAGTCGGCAACGGACATCTCGACGCCGAGATAGATCGACAGCGCGTTGATGAAGCCGTCGATCGGGCCGGTGCCCTTGCCCTCGATGCGCTTGGCCTCGCCGCCATCGGTGATTTCAGCGGCGACGATGCGCATGCCCTTCTGGTTGGCATCGGGATAGGTGTGGTGGTCGACGAAGCGCAGGCGCGTGCCGGGCTGCGTGACGTAACGCTCCATGAAGCTTTCGTGGATGCGCTTCGACGGAAGCTCCACACCCTCTTCGTCGGTGATGCGCTGGATCTCTTCGCGGAACACGACCTGCAGGTTGCGCGGCAGGTTGATGCCGTAGTCTTCCTGCAGGATATAGGCGATGCCGCCCTTGCCGGACTGCGAGTTGATGCGGATGATCGCCTCGTAGGAACGGCCGACGTCCTGCGGGTCGATCGGCAGGTAAGGCACTTCCCAGATCGGCTTGTTGGCCTTCTTTATGGCCTTCATGCCCTTGTTGATCGCATCCTGGTGCGAACCGGAAAAGGCCGTATAGACCAGTTCTCCGACATAGGGATGGCGCTCCGGGATGACCATTTCGTTGGAATATTCGTAGACGGCCTTGATGCGCTCGATATCGGAGCAATCCAGCTTGGGATCGACGCCCTGTGTGTACATGTTCAGCGCCAGCGTCACGACGTCCACATTGCCCGTGCGCTCGCCATTGCCGAACAGCGTGCCTTCGACACGGTCGGCACCGGCCATCAGGGCCAGTTCCGTCGCGGCAATGCCCGTGCCGCGGTCATTGTGCGGATGCAGCGAGATGATGACGTTCTCGCGGTTGTCGATGTTGCGGCACATCCATTCGATCTGGTCGGCATAGATGTTCGGCGTCGCCATCTCGACGGTGGACGGCAGGTTGAGGATCAGCTTGTTGTCGGCGGTCGGCTTCACGATCTCGACGACCGCGTTGCAGATTTCCAGCGCGACTTCCAGCTCGGTGCCGGTGAAGCTCTCGGGCGAATATTCGAAACGATAGCCGCCGCCGGCCTTTGCCGCCATGTCGGTGATCATCTTGGCCGCATCGGTCGCGATCTGCTTGATACCGGCGACGTCCTTGGCGAACACCACGCGGCGCTGCAATTCGCTGGTCGAATTGTAGAAGTGGATGATCGGCTTATGCGCGCCTTCCAGCGCCTCGAAGGTGCGGGTGATCAGCTCCGGCCGGCACTGCACCAGCACCTGCAGGGAAACATCCCGCGGCACATTGCCTTCCTCGACGCACCAGCGGGCGAAGTCGAAGTCGGTCTGCGAGGCGGAGGGAAAGCCGATCTCGATTTCCTTGAAGCCCATGTCGAGCAGCAGCTGGAACATGCGGGCCTTGCGATCGTGGCCCATCGGGTTGACCAGCGACTGGTTGCCGTCGCGCAGGTCCACCGAACACCAGATCGGCGCCTCGGTGATCGTCTTTCCCGGCCAGGTGCGGTCAGGAATGTTGATCGTCGGATAGGACTGGTACTTGACCGGAGCCTCGGGCATGCCCTGCTTGGAAGTGTGGGTCTTCAGAATCATAGCGTCTTCTCTTCGTCGTCCCGGCATTCGCGGTAGGGTCTTAGCGCAACGGCAGGCGCTTGGCGACGGCGAATGCTGGCCATGGGCGGCCAGAACCGGAATTAATGCATAGGGTGAAGCGAGGAGCTATGGCCGGCGGGCTTTTCGGCCGCCGGGCGCTCCTCAACGGACCCGGCAACCGCGCGTAAGGCCGAGAAGAAGAAGCGAGGAGAAGCCGCGCGAACGCTCGCGAACAGCTGCGCTGCCGCGGGAAACTCGTTCGATGATCTGTGCGCTGGTCTTCAACATGAGGCGGCTTATAGCGCCGGGAAGAATGAAGTGCAAGCACCCCAAAGGAAAAAGCCCTCCACGACGGGAGGGCTCATCTATTCGTGAGGTTAAAAAACCTCAGATATCGGCCTGCGACGTCACGATGCGCGAGACGAGACCGTAGTCCTTGGCCTCATCGGCCGAGAGCCAGTAATCGCGGTCCGTATCCTTGGCGATCTTCTCGATCGGCTGGCCGGTGGCGTCGGCGAAGATCTTGTTCAGGCGGTCGTTCATCTTGATGATTTCACGGGCCTGGATCTCGATGTCCGATGCCATGCCGCGGGTGCCGCCCGACGGTTGATGCAGCAGGAAGCGGGTGTTCGTCAGGCAAAGGCGGCGTTCCTTCGGCACCGAGACATAGATCAGCGCACCGGCGGAGGCGACCCAGCCCGTGCCGATCATCCACACCTTCGGCTTGATGAACTTGATCATGTCGTGGATCGAATCGCCCGATTCGACATGGCCGCCCGGCGAATTCACGTAGATGCGGATGTCATCGTCGCTGGCCGCAGCAAGCGCCACGAGCTGCGAGCAGACCTTCTGCGCCAGTTCCTGGTTGATCGGTCCATAGATGAAGATCGAACGCGATTTGAAAAGGTTCGCCTCCGTTTCCTTGCCCAGGGGCAGTTCCGTCTTCTTGTCGTCCTCGTCGCTCATCCAAAGTCTCCGGATTGCTCGTCAATAGTCTTGTCGCTGTCAGATAATGCGACTCACCGGCCAAGACAATGCAACAAAGCCATGTCGGGCGATAGAGCCTCGCCGCCCCACCAAAAAACAGGGTAAATGCGCGGCCTTACGGTGCGGCCTCGGTGGCCGGCGTCACCCGCACGCGCTCGCCATGCGCCTTTTCCGTCTCCGGCTCGACATGGATGGCGATCTGCGCCCCCGGCTGCGCGGCGCGGATCGCATCCTCCATCCGGTCGCAGATCTCATGCGCCTCGCCGACCGGCATCCTCGCCGGCACGACGAGATGGAAGTCGACGAAGGTCGCCGACCCTGCCCGCCTGGTCTTGAGGTCGTGCACGCCGAGCGAGCCGTTGCCGTGTGTTGCAATCGCCGCCTTGATCGCATCGACCTCCTCCGGAGCGATCGCGTGATCCATCAGCCCGTCGACCGAATGGGCGATGACCTTCCAGCCCTGATAGAGGATGTGGAGCGCGACGAGCACCGCCAGCAGCGGATCGAGCACCGCATAGCCGGTGAGGATCGCCAGTACGAGACCGACGAGCACGCCGATCGAGGTGACGACATCCGACAGGATATGCTGGCCGTCCGCCGCCAGCGCAGGCGAGCGATAGCGCCGGCCGGCGCGGATGAGCACATAGGCCCACACCGCATTGATCACGCCGGCGGCGAAGTTGATGGCAAGGCCCAGCGCAGGGGCTTCCATGGGCGCGGGGGCCAACACCGCCGGCAGGGCTTCCTTGACGATCAGCAGCGCCGCCACGACGATCAGCACGCCTTCCAGAACCGCCGAAAGATATTCTGCCTTGTGGTGACCGAAGGGGTGCGTCTTGTCGGCCGGTCTCGCCGCGTAGCTGACGGCCGCGAACGCGACGATGGCGGCAATCACATTGACGCTCGATTCCATCCCGTCCGAAAGCAGCGCCACCGAGCCCGTCACCCACCAGGCGACGAGCTTCAGTCCCATCACGCCGAGCGAGAGCGGAATGCCCCACAGGGCGAGCCGCTTGACCCTATCCGAATTTTCCATACCGCTCTCCATGCGCATGCAACCGATTTGCAAAAAGCCTGGTCCATCAACGCAAAACCGCGCGCACGGGGACGTGCACGCGGTTTTTCTCTTGGGTTTTGTATCGGCCAGTTCGACCGCTTTGTCAAAGCCTCAGGCGGCTTTTACCTTCGCTTTCCTGGAAAGGTGCGCCACCACGTTCTCGATCATGCGCATGCCGGCGTCCTGCCCGAGCGTCATGATCGATTCAGGATGGAACTGCACGGCGGCCACCGGCTCGCTGGCATGTTCGATGCCCATGATCGTGCCGTCCTCGCTCTCCGCCGTGATGATGAAGTCACGCGGCAGGGTCGAAGGATCGGCGAAGATCGAATGGTAGCGGCCGACCGTCACTTCCTTGCCGAGGCCGGAGAAGACAATGCCCGGCTCCAGCACGCGAATGCGCGAGGGCTTGCCGTGCATCGGCACGGCGAGCTGGCGCAGTTCCCCGCCGTAGGCCTCGGCAATCGCCTGAAGGCCGAGGCAGACGCCGAAGATCGGCAGGCCCCGGGCGCGCGCCTTCTTGATGGTCGCCTTGCAGTCGAAATCCTTCGGTGTGCCCGGGCCGGGCGACAGCACGACAAGGTCCGGCTTGACGCGGTCGAACACCTCTTCGGCAACCGGCGTGCGCACGGTGGTCACGCTCGCTCCCGTCTGGCGGAAGTAGTTGGCAAGCGTGTGCACGAAGCTGTCTTCATGGTCTACGAGCAGGATGTTCACCCCTGCCCCGACGGAAGCGACGTCGCGCTGCACCTTGGCGGAATTGCCGGACCTAGCGTCCCGGATGGCTGCGATCATGGCGGATGCCTTCAGTTCGGTTTCGGCTTCTTCTTCTTCCGGGCTGGAATCGTAGAGCAACGTCGCTCCGGCCCGCACTTCGGCAATGCCGTCCTTGATGCGGATGGTGCGCAGCGTCAGCCCCGTATTCATGTCGCCATTGAAGCCGACCATGCCGATCGCCCCACCATACCATGCGCGCGGGCTCTTCTCATGCGCCTCGATGAAGCGCATCGCCCACAATTTCGGCGCACCGGTGACGGTCACGGCCCAGGCATGGGAGAGGAAGCCGTCGAAGGCGTCCATGTCGTCGCGCAATCGTCCTTCGATATGGTCGACAGTGTGGATGAGGCGCGAATACATCTCGATCTGACGGCGGCCGATGACCTTGACGGAGCCCGGCTCGCACACGCGGCTCTTGTCGTTGCGGTCGACGTCCGAGCACATGGTGAGTTCGGATTCGTCCTTCTTGGAATTCAGCAGCTTGAGGATCTGCTCGCTATCGGCAATCGGGTCGTCGCCGCGCTTGATCGTGCCGGAAATCGGGCAGGTCTCGATGCGGCGGCCCGATACGCGCACGAACATTTCCGGCGACGCACCGACCAGATATTCCTGGTTGCCGAGATTGATGAAGAACGAATAGGGCGACGGGTTGATCGCCTTCAGGCGGCGCGAAATCTCCGACGGCTTGCTCTCGCAGCGCTCGAAGAACTTCTGGCCGGGCACCACCTCGAAGAGATCGCCACGCCGGAAACTCTCCTTCGCCTTGACGACCAGCTCGGCATATTCGCCGGGCTGGTGATCGCCATGCGGGGGTATGGTGTCGACAGGCTGGAAGGGTTCCGGCGCGATCGCCTCGCCCTTGCCCTCCGTCGAAAGCCCGTCCCTGGCGAAATCGTAGCGGTCGATCCAGGCCTTGGCGGCGTAGTGGTCGACGACGAGGATCTCGTCCGGCAGGAAGAGCACCATGTCGCGCTGGTCTTCCGACCGCTTCAGCTTCAGGTCGATCGCGTCGAACTGGAAGGCAAGATCGTAGCCGAAGGCGCCGTAGAGGCCGAGATTGGCATCCTCTGCCGAATGGAAGAGATCGGTCACGGCGCGCAGCACCGTGAAGACCGTCGGCATCTTGGAGCGCTCTTCCTCGGTGAACACCCGGTCGGGCAGCTTCACGTCGAGGTCGAGGCGGCTGGCGGTGCGGCTGCCGAGCGCCAGCTCCGGCACCTGCGCCAGACGATCCGCGATGAAGGAAAGCAGCACCTCGCCGCGCGCATTGTAGGCCTCGATCCAGACGGCGCGGCCGAAAGAGGAAATGCCGAGCGGCGGATCGACGACGGCCGTATCCCAGCGCGTATAGCGGCCCGGATATTCGTAGTTGGACGAGAAGACCGCGCCGCGCCGTTCGTCGAGCTTGTCGATATAGGCGGAAATCGCATGCGCATAGTCCGCAGCGCGGCGGCGGCGCGTGACGGTTACGGCGCCCTTCGTCTCATAGGCTTCGCCGCCGTCTTCCAGAATTATCGTGGCCATTCCCCAACTCCATTTCAGGCCCGGTTCTCGAAGGCGGCCAGAACACAAAAAAGCCGCCTCGAAGGTTCCGGGCGGCTTGTCGTCTCAATCACGCATGACTGGTCAAGGCCGCCTTAGCGAGCCCACCACCAGCCAGCGATGATGCGTGCGTTTATCATGGCGGGAATTGTTAGCGACAGTCGCGAGCTTGCGCAAGGGCCCCGCTTCACGCCCAAAAAGAAAAGGGCGGCCGAAGCCGCCCATTCCGTCTCAGAAGCGCTGGGTCAGCGAGATCTTGAAGGTCCGCCCGGGCTCGGAATAGAAATCGGTCGGCTGGTTCGTGCTCGTGAAGCTCGTCGGGTCGATGTCGCGCACGCCGACCGCGTTCCAGTACTTCTTGTCGAAGATGTTGTAGACGCCAGCCTGTACGCGAAGTCCCTGGAACTGTTCAGGCTCCCACCACGTCGTGAAGTTGGCGATGCCGTACCCCGGCGCATCGAATGTCTTGTCCTTCTGGTCGTCGCGCATTCCGGCTGCAAAGACCCCAGAGAGTTCGAGGCCCCACGTCTCCTGCTGGTAGCCCACGCCGAGGACCGACTTGAGCGGCGCCACCGAGCGGATGAAATCGCCCGTCTTCTTGTCCTTGCCATAGGTATAGGCGAGCGAACCGTTCAGGAAGAAGCCGTTGTCGAAATCCTTGCGCGCGCGAATCTCGATACCCGACATTTCGACGCGATCCAGATTCCGCCAGCTGTTCAGCATGAACTGCGGGAAATAGCCCGGAGGATAGGCAGAGCTGAAGTCCTCGGTCGTATCGATGAAATTGCGATACTGGTTGTGGAAGAGCGTCACCTTACCGGTAAGATCCGCGGCTTCGTAATTGGCCCCGATCTCGAAGCCCTGCCCCGTCTCGGCCTTCAGGCTGGGATTGCCGAGAACCGCATAGCCGCCGACAGTATTGGTGAAGTTGCTGTAGAGCTCGGTAACGGTCGGCGGACGATAGGACATGGACCATTGCGCGAACAGTTCCAGTTCCGGCGTCGCCTGATAGGTCGCCAGAAGTTTTGGCGACAGGCGGACACCATCCTGCCCTTCCGGAAGACCGAAATAGCCGAAGCCCGAATTGCCGCTAAAGGCCGCGCTGGACTTGGGATTGTAGTCGTACCAGTCGAAGCGCAGGCCGGGCGTCAGGGCAAAGCCGCTGTCGCCAAACGTGATCTCGTCCTCGGCGTAGAGGCCGAACCGCGCGCCGTCGACATTCGGCACGTCGGGCTGCGAGGCCGACGGAGACGTTGCCGAGGTGCCGCCGATGGACGTCACGAACTGGTCGTACTGGAAGATGTTCAGATTGCCACCGAGCCTGACGGAATGGCTGAGATTGCCCGTTTCGAATTCGGAGACGGTGCCCCCGGTCAGGCCGAAGGAACTTTCACGCGTCAGGTTCTCGCGATCGTAGGCCCAGGACGCCGCGGTGGGCGTTCCATTGGCGAAACGCGTCGCATTGGAGCCGGAATCCTTGGTGAGGCGCTGCCAGTACAGGGTGAGCTTGGCCGCATCGATCAGGCCGCCAGCTTCCGGCGCATGATAGTCATAGTCGAACGAGAGGCGCTCGCGCGTGGTATCGTCGAAGCCCCAGTAGTTGCCGGGCCGATAGGTCGTGCCGTTCTGCAACGTCTTCATGTCGCTGTCGGTGTCCAGGGCGAAGCGTTCCGCCGTCAGGCCGATCCGGTGTCCTCCCTCGAGGTCCTGCCGGACCTTGAAGAGAAGATTGGCCTGCTTGCTGTCCATCGGATTGGGCTCGGTGCGCTGCGTGCCGATGATGTCCTTCGTGCCCAGGTTTTCCCGCTCATGCCCGCGCTTGTAGCCTCCCTGGAACAGGACCGACGTGTCGCCGAACCGCTTGGCCACCGCGACGGATCCGTTGAAGCTGCTGTCCTGCCCGTCGTAACCGAGCTTGGTCAAACCGCCCCAGTCACGCCCCTCGCCGATAAGGTCTTCCGGCTCCAGCGTGCGCATGACCAGCGCCCCGGCCAATGCGCCGGGCCCGACCCGGCTGGAATCCGAGCCGCGCAGCACGTCGACGGATGACAAGGAGGAGAAGTCGAAGCTGTTGCTGCTGTCGCTGATGCCCGTTGTCGGTGATGCACCGCCGGTACGTGTCAGGGTTTCCAGATAGGGGATCGGAATGTCGTCGATCAGGGTGGCGATGCGCGCGCCGCCCATGCCGCGGATGAACATGCCGCCGGCCGCACCCGGCCGGCTTTCGACGTAGTCGACGCCCGGCTCGGTGGTGTTTCCAAGGTCCTTGACGCTCGCGATTTCCTTTTCGCGGATCGTTTCTGCCGACGTCTCGGAGGCGAGCGGCGTGTTGCCAAGGATGCCGGGCTTGACCACCCGCTTGCCCTTCACGACGATCGGCTGCAGCGCGGTGCTATCACCGGTCGCGGCTGCACCGCTGGCGGCATCCTGCGCAAAGGCATCGGCGGAAAGCGAGAGCACGGCCAATGCCGTGCATGCCAGAAGTGCTGAACGGGAGCGCCAAGCCTGCATGTCTATCCTCTAATCGGTACGCGCGCAGCATCGCCCCGGCGCACAGGAGGCGCCGGCTGCAAGCCATGCGGAAATATGGCAAAAACGTGTTCGGGATCTGAACCCGCCCCATCGCTATGAAACATGATTAATCTTGTCAAGATAAAAAAGATGACTTTATCAATCAACTATACAGGATTGGCGACCCTGTCGCAAAAATGCCAATATTCAAATCTGCAGGAAGGCGCCGCGTCCGAACGATTGGGCTCGCGATAGGCAAACCCTGCCCGTATGGAGCAGCGAGAGGATAAGTCAATATCGCGAATTTTCGTGATGCACGGATTTTGCTCCATTCTTGAGTATATGCTAATAACCCCCTGAAAATTGAGTGTATCAAGGCAGGTATCCATGGTTTCCGTCATGGTGGGGACGTTTCGCGAAATGCAGCTGCGGCTCGCGGAGACGATCGAGCGCTACGAAACGCCCGAATTCGAGGAACTGGACAGGAACACGTCAGCCGCCTTCCAGGCCATCTACCGGCATAACCCGCGTGATACCGGGGAAGCGCGCACCCTGGTGGCCTTCTTCCTCGACATCATCGAGACCAACGATGCCGGCGACAGCAGTCACCTTATCGAACGCATCCGGTCTATCGTCGGAAACCTTGCGGATCTCGACCCGCCGCCGATGGAAATCGCGCACGGGGCGGGTATCTAGCCCTCCATCGGCAACCAATTCGCCTCCCCGTCGTTTCCCTCCTGATTTTCTCAGCCGGGAGACGGACCCATCGCCATATTCCACCGCATAACCCTCCTCGGCGCCGCGCTCGTTCTTGCCGGCGCTGCCGACCTGCCGAAGGACGGCCCCCTGCCCTTGTCCCGGCCCGGGCAACAGCCCGCCGAAGCAACCGGGAAGAATGCGAAGGCAGAGGCCGACCGCAAGGCCAGGGAGGAGGCGGAGAAGGCAAAGGAACGCCCGAAGGAGAACGACAGGGAGCAGGCAGCCTGCCGCATAGCGCTGAAGGAGATCGGGGCCTCGTTCGAGGAGGCGCCGACCATCGACGACGGCGCGGCCTGCGGCATGGTAAAGCCGGTTCTACTGAAGGCATTGCCGGGCGACATCAAGGTCACCCCCGCGGCGACCGTGCGCTGCGACACCGCGCTCCAGCTTGCGCGCTGGATGGAGGGATCGGTCAAGCCGTCCCTTGAAGCCGCCATGCCCGGAGAAGCGATTACCGGCCTCTCCCAGGCCTCCGCCTATGTCTGCCGCAATCGCAATGGCGCGAAGAACGGAAAAATCTCCGAGCACGCCTTCGGCAATGCGGTCGATATTGCCGGCTTCACGCTGAAGAGCGGCAAGACCGTCACCATCCGCCCTGCCGACAAGGACGCGACGCTGGAGGGCGCCTTCCAGCGCACCATCACGGAGGCGGCCTGCCTCTATTTCACCACCGTACTCGATCCCGGCAGCGATGCCGCCCACCAGAACCACCTGCATCTCGACGTCAAGGAACGGCGTGGCGGCTACCGGTATTGCTGGTGAATAGCGGCGACTAAATTCTCCCTCGCGCCTGAAAAGGTCGCGGAGCCTCCCTATCTTAAGGGAAGCCCGCTGCGGCCATCGTCATTTCATCCAGAGGTTCCCGCCATGTCGATCTCCCTCTACGAAATCTCCATCCCGACCTTCGAGCGCGGTTTCGCCGTGCTTTCCAAGATGCTCGACAAGGCCGAGGCCTTCGCGGAAGAAAAGAAGATCAAGCCGGAAGTCCTGGTCAATGCGCGTCTTGCGCCGGACATGCTTTCGCTTGCCGGACAGATCCAGCGCATGAGCGATACCGCCAAGGGCGCGGCCTCCCGCCTCACTGGCAGCGACGCCCCGAGCTTCCCGGACGACGAGACGACGCTTGCCGACCTGCGCGCCCGCATCGAGAAGACGGTCGCCTATCTAGCTTCCGTGCCGCAATCCGCATTCGAGGGCGCGGCCGAGCGGACCGTCGTCCTGAAGACCCGGCAGCAGGAGGTGAGCTACAAGGGCAAGGACTACGTGCTGACTTTCGCCGTCCCGAACTTCTACTTCCACCTCACCACCGCCTACGCGATCCTGCGCCACAACGGCGTCGCCGTCGGCAAGCTGGACTATCTCGGCCGCACCTGAGCAAGCGGCAAGGGGCGCCGAAGCGCCCCTTGCCGGCCCTAGAACAGTCCCTCGATATAGCCCTCCTCATTGAGGAAGATCTTTTCCGATGACGGCGTCTTCGGCAGGCCGGGCATGGTCATGATCTCACCGGTGATGACGACGATGAAGCCCGCGCCGGCCGAAAGACGTACCTCGCGCACCGGCACAGTATGACCGCTCGGCGCGCCGCGCAGGTTAGGATCGGTCGAGAAGGAATATTGCGTCTTGGCCATGCAGACCGGCAGGTTGCCGTAGCCCTGCGCCTCCCAGGCGTGCAACTGGTCCCGCACCGACTTGTCGGCGATGACCTCGCCGGCATGATAGATATCCTTGGCAATCGTCTCGATCTTCTCGAACAGAGGCATCTCGTCCGGATAGAGCGGCGAGAATTGCGACAGGCCGGATTCGGCGAGATCGACCACCTTGTGCGCAAGCTCCTCGATGCCGGCAGAGCCCTGCGCCCAGTGCTTGCACAGGATGGCTTCAGCACCAAGCGTGGCGACATAGTCCCTCACCGCCTGGAGTTCAGCATCCGTATCCGAGGTGAAGTGGTTGACGGCGACGACGACCGGCACGCCGAATTTCTTGACGTTCTGCACATGCCGGCCGAGGTTGGCGCAGCCCTTCTTCACCGCCTCGACATTCTCCTTGCCGAGATCGTCCTTCTTCACGCCGCCATTCATCTTCATGGCGCGCACAGTGGCAACGATGACAGCCGCATCGGGCTTCAAGCCGGCCTTGCGGCACTTGATGTCGAAGAACTTTTCCGCCCCTAGATCGGCGCCGAAGCCGGCTTCCGTCACCACATAGTCGGCCAGCTTCAACGCAGTCGTGGTGGCGACCACCGAATTGCAGCCATGCGCGATATTGGCAAAGGGACCGCCGTGAACGAAGGCCGGATTGTTCTCCAGCGTCTGGACGAGGTTCGGCTGCATGGCGTCCTTGAGCAGCACCGCCATGGCGCCATCGGCCTTGATATCGCGGGCGAGAACCGGCGACTTGTCACGCCGGTAGCCGATGATGATCCTGCCCAGGCGCTTTTCGAGATCCCTCAGGTCCATCGCCAGACAGAGGATCGCCATGACCTCCGAGGCGACCGTGATGTCGAAGCCGGTCTCGCGCGGATAGCCGTTGGCAACGCCGCCAAGTGAACCGACGATATGGCGCAGCGCCCGGTCGTTCATGTCCATCACGCGCCGCCAGGCGATGCGGCGGATGTCGATATTCTGCTCGTTGCCCCAGTATATGTGGTTGTCGATCAGCGCGGAGAGCAGATTGTGCGCGGAGGTGATGGCGTGGAAATCGCCGGTGAAGTGAAGGTTCATGTCCTCCATCGGCACGACCTGCGCATAGCCGCCGCCAGCCGCTCCGCCCTTTACGCCGAAGCAGGGGCCGAGCGAGGCCTCGCGAATGCAGGTGATAGCCCGCTTGCCGATGCGGTTGAGCCCGTCGCCAAGCCCGACCGTGGTCGTCGTCTTGCCCTCGCCGGCCGGCGTCGGGTTGATCGCGGTGACAAGGATCAGCTTGCCGTTCTTCCTGTTCTTCTGCGCGGCGATGAACTCGGCGCTGATCTTCGCCTTGTCATGGCCATAGGGCAGCAGGTGTTCGGCGGGAATGCCGAGCTTGCCGCCAATCTCCAGGATCGGCTGTTTTTTTGCGGCGCGGGCAATTTCGATATCGGATTTCACATCGGCCATGCGGTGTCGCTCCCTCTCAAGCGTTGCTGCCGCAACCAGGCTCCTCTCCCGAATGCGGCGCATTCTTTTCTTGACGCGCCATATCAGCGTGAAGCCGCGCGGCGCGCCACACCGGAACTTGCCGTTCGCTAGACCAGAAGCGACACCGACAGATAAAATTGCGCCGAAAAAAAGCGGCGCGCGCCTCAAAGGCACGCGCCGCCTCGAAATTTCTCCTGTTTATCGCGCCAGAACGTCGCGCATCTCGACGAGATTCGAGCGTACCCGCAGGATGTAGAAGCCCATCGTGGCAAGATGCGTCGGCATGATCCAGCCGTCCTCGCGGCCATTCGAGATGATTGCCGGCTGTATCCTCAGCGCCGAGCGCAGGTGCGAGATCGTCGCGCTCCACAGCGGCTCGATGCCGCGAGCCTTGATGACCGCGTCGAAATCCGCACCGGCGGCCGAAAGGATGCCGTAATAGCCGTAGAGCTGGCCGTAGGCGAACCAGAAGCGATCGTCCGCCCGCGTATCGAACCAGCCGCCATTCTGGAATTCAGACTGCTTGCGGATGATGTCGGAGGTCGAGCCGATATCGTTGCTGATGCGGTCGAGGAACTCGATCAGGTTGTCCGAGCGCCCGTCGAAGATCGCGTCGCAGGCTTCGAGCGAGGTGTTGAACTTGCGCAGGTCCACCATGGCCGTGCGGTAGTAGTTCGGCGTCGGCGTTTTCGGCAGCACCGAATCCGAGCCGAAATACCACGTCTCCTCATCAAACTGCAGATTGCCGCGGGCCTTCTGGAGGTCGGCGTTGATGCCGGACGTGCCGCGCACGCGGCCAAGCGAATCCACAAGCTCGACGGCCGTGCGGCGGACCGCCTGGTTGACGCCGCGCTGGAACGAAGCCTTGTTGTCGAACCAGGGTGTCTTGTCCCAGTCGAGGCCGAAGAGCCCGAGCTTGTAGAGCAGCATCGAGGAAATCCAGGCGTTCTGGTTGACGTTGTGGTCGATCAGGTCGGCAGTCACGTCGACAATCGCCGATCGCACGCAGGTCTTGGGTTCCGGCTCGGCAACCTCGCCGGCCGCCGTCGTGGTCGATGCCGCCCCTGACGAGGTCGCACCGGCGTCCTGCTTGCGCTCACCGAGATTGTAGCTGTTCACATAGTCTGGGTTGAAACCGCTCCAGACCTGGGTCTGCCAGATGAAATAGGCGTAGAGGCCGAAAAGGACAATGAGACCGATGCCGATCGGCCCCTTGATGATCCAGCCCCGCGCGCGATACCAGTTTGCCACCGTCAGGAACGGCCACAGAATCCAGCCGACCACCAGGCCGACGCCCCGGCCGATCGCCGCGAAGATGCGCTGGAAAAACTGGGCGATCGGGTCAAGCATTGGTGTCGTCCTCTCTGATGCCGTAAAGTTTCCGGCGGAAAGCAGCCTTGTCCTGCAGATAGGTCCGCGTCAACGTCGCCACAACGTAGGCGCGGTACTTTTCGCTATAATGCTCGTAGGCCGCATAAAAACCCTGCTTGTCGAAGACGAAGCGGGAGACGAAATCATGGGGGACCATCTGTGAAATCAGGCGGTTGACCAGCCACTGGTCCGGATGGGCCGGCGCGGCGCGCACCAGAAGGAAGCGTTGCGCCGGCGCAATGTCGTTGATCTTGATCTCGCCGGTCGCGGCCAGCGTGCGCAGAGCCTCCTGCAGGAAGGGATAGGCTCCGTCGCTGGCGACAAGCCCGGCATTGCGATGCATCCAGGTCTGCAGCCAGATACGGTCGGCCGTTTCGAGGTCCACGGTCGGATCCGCCTGGTTGACGAGGGCCGCCACCGTCATGTCCGCGCGGTGCTGGAAGAGGCCGGACGGCTCCACCCAGGAAGCGCGCGGCAGTTCCAGCCGCTTCGTCGAGGCGAGGAAATCGAAGATGCGCTTGTGGTCGTCGAGCGCGATATAGCTCACCTGCCAGGGCCGAGAGCGACGGAAGCCCGGCACGGTCGGATCGCAGATGACCGTCGTCGTCTTGTCGTCGATGAAGATGTAGACACCGCCGAAATGGTTTGCCCAATAGGCGTCATGGCGGAACACGAGCTTGTCCGGCACGAGCGCGTTCTGGCGGATATCGCCGGTCTGCTTGGCGAGTTCCACCATGCGCTCCAGCATGGCGTCGTCCGCCCAGGCGTTCGGCACGGTCTTCAGCCGGTCGACCAGCCCGCGCAGCTCCCCTGCCTTGCCGAGCATGTCCTCGGCCGACAGAACCCGGAAGCGCACCTCGTTGATCGAAAGAAGATCGTCGATATCGTTGACGACCGAGACGGAGTCCTCGATCTCGCCATAGAGCGCGTCGCGGATGGTGATCGCATTGATCGCCCGGGCATTCGCCGAGAAGAACTCGTGCATCAGCGCGGCGGTGTTGGAAAAGCTCGTATGCACGACCGGCAGGTTCACCTGCTCCGGTGTCATGATGACGAAGCGCCGGTTGACCCGGTTCGGGTCGAGATAATCCCGGTCGCCAAGCTCGTTCGCGATCTCCGGCGAAAAGCCCGTCATGTCGATGCGGAAGCTCGAAAGCCCGGTGCGCCGCATACCAAAGCCATCCAGCGCCTTGTTGTAACGCTCGACCAGATGCGGCTCATCGACCGGCAGCAACCGGCCATAGATCAATTCGGCTTCGAGGAGGCGTTTCATTGCTGCTCCGCCCTCGACAGAAACAGAAAACCCGTTCCTGATATATGCTCCGATAGGCGGCCCTCGCACACTGCCACGATCGTCTCCAATACGGACTCACATTCCGTCATCACATCTACATTCCAGAAGCGGCACTGGACCAGCTTTTCATGCACATGAATTTATTTCATTTCCGATCATATTCACTACTACGCAGTCGCCGTACTCGCTCGGTCTTTCTGCCGTTCGCCGCCCATCTGCCCTCACCCTAGCTCTCTCCCTGCCCGACCGGACAGGCTTGTTGGAGCAGAACGGCGCAACAGGCTTCCTTCTCCCGCTCGCGGAGAGAAGGTGGCCGGCAGGCGGGATTAGGGGCAATTGCCTCTACTTACCACCGCCCTTCCGCCTTCATCGTCTCGATCTCCCGGATCGCCTTTTCGCGCTGGCGCTCGCGGCGGATGATATCGGTGACCGCGGCGTCGTCGGATTTGTCGGTGTAGCGGAATTCCGAATCGGCATAGCGGTTGATCTCCTGCAGGACCATTTCCATCGAGATCGGGCCACGCAGCTCCTCGATCATCGCCTTCTTCTCGTCGTAGCCCTTGTGCATGAAGGCCTCGGGCGTGGCGAACCAGTCGTCCGGCAGGTCCACATCCATGGCGCGCATCTTGACCGCATCGGTGATGTTCTTGATGGCCCGGCCCGTAAAGCGCGGCTCGGCGAGCTTGATGCGGTGGAGGTAGGCGCCGACATCGGCGATCGAGCGGATGGCGCCCTGCTCCTTCTCGTGCCGTTCCCAGACGGCAAGCAACCCGTCTTCCTGCGGTCTGGCATGCTGCTCGTAGGACGTCGAAACGGCGCGCTTGATCTCCTGTCCCGCAAACAGCGTGTGCTCGCCGAGCGGGATCGAGTGGTTCTTACCAACAAGCAGCGCGAAAATGTCGATATAGTCGTCCTCGGTCTGCGGCCCGTCGACCAGCCAGCGGGCGCCGGCGCGCTGGCGCAGCGCATCGTCGACGTTTTCGGGATAGTTGGAGAACATGCCGAAGGTGCAGTTGCCGCGCACCACCGTCGAGGCGCCGGCAAAGCTTTCCATCAGCACCGCCGTCACCTCGTGCTGGCCGGCCGACGCCCGGTCGTCGGAGCGCTTCGCCGCCACCTGGTCCACGTCGTCGATCGTGCCGAAGCCGATGGCCTTCGGGTTGATGACGTTGTTGACGAATTCCTTGCAGTTCTGGCCGGACTTGCCCTGATAGGAGGAAATCTGGTCGACGCCGAAATTCTCGTAGTGGAAGGCGTAGCCGGCGACCTGGCAGTAGTCGTTGACGAGGCCGGCGAGCATCTGGATCAGGATCGTCTTGCCGGTGCCCGGCATGCCGTCGCCGATGAAGGTGAAGAGGAAGCCGCCAAGCTCGACGAAGGGGTTCATCTGCCGGTCGAAATCGTAGGCCATCAGCATCTTGGCCAGCTTCATCGCCTGGTACTTGGCGATGTGGTTGCCGATGATCTCGTTCGGCTGCTTGAAGGTCATGACGAGCGGCTTGCGCTTCTGGCCCGGCGCCACGTCGAAGCCCGACAGGGTGAAATCGTCCTGCTCGATGCGGATATGGGCGTTCTCGAAACCGGCAAGGCCGGTGAAGCGCGCCCTGCGGCTGATCAGTCCCTCGATCGCCACCCGCGAAAACGCCCGCGCCCGGCTGACGAGCGCCGCATCGTCGGGTGCTCCGGCAATCGTGCGGTCTAGGCCCGCGATCATGCTTTTCAGCGCATCCTGAGGCGTGTCGAACAGATAGTCCGGCTCACCGCCATCCTCCACCGGCTCTCCCTCGCCCGGCAGCGTCGCGCCAAGATAGGCGGCGAAGGTGAAGGCGGCGATATAGGCGGAAGCGGAAAGCAACGCCTTGAACTGGTTCGCCTCATCGCCGGCAAGCGGCGAGGCGAGGTTGCGCGACTGCAGCCCCTCCAGACTGGTCTGGCGGGAAAAGGCGTCCGTCACCGCAAGCGCCACCTGAAGCCCGCGCCGGGCGCGAAAAAGCACGGCATGCTGCTGTGGCGAGAGCAGCGGATCGGCGGCGCGCACCGACTGGATGGTCTTTGCCAGTTCCACCTCGCGCATGCGCCGCGCCCCGGCGGTCGAGACGGTCGAGACGAAGCGTCGGCCGGTGCCCGCAAGCGCCGTGCCGTTTCTGCCATCGCCGCTTTCAAGGATGACGAGCTTGCTGACGAAGCTCTGCGCCGTCGCCTGATGCTTGGCGATATCGTCCTCGTGGATCGTCGTCAGTCCGGCATTGAGGCTCATCGTAGAGTCCTTCTGAAAATTCGGCGGCGGAGAAGCCGCCGAGATATTTTCGGGCTCCGTTAGGAGCGGTTTGCAGCCGATACCCCGAGGATATCGGCAAGAAGCGCGACGCGGCGGAGCGCGAAAGGAGCCGGCGGATCGACCCGCCGAATTTTCAGAAGGACTCTCATCCCTCGCTGATGACCTGGTTTCCGGAAATCACATGCACCTTGTAGCCACCGAAGATGCCGGTGGTCTCCCCCGCGGCATAGAGCGCCTGATAGGCGTCATGCGGCACGAGCGCATGTTTCTCGTAGGTGCTGACACCCATGCGGGCGGCCTCTAGGTCGCTGGTCTCGATATGGAATTCCTCCTGCGCCGGGGTGGAACTCCAAAATCCCTTCTGCGCCGGGCGCTCGGCCTTGGAGAACACCTCCTGCACCGTCCAGGTCAGAAGCCAGGCATTTTCCGGCTTGCGCACCTTCGAGAGAATTTCGTTGACCCGCGCATTGTTCTCGGTGATGCCCGCCGAATAGAAGGGGCCGAGCACGATGCGACGCAGCTGCTTGGGGTGCAGCGTCGGAAAGTCCTTGTCGAGATTGGTGGCGATCGTGGCCGGCGTCAGCGAATAACTGCTGTTCTTCAGCGTGAAATCGTCGAAGCGGCTGGCAAGTTCGGGATTGAGCAGGCCGCCGACGGGCAACGGGATATCGATATCCGGGTTGAGCTTGCCGTCTTTTCCCACCAGCATCTTGACGACGTTCTCGCTGGAATCCTCGATGGTCGCCATATAGACCATAGGCAGCGTCGCCGTTCCGTCGAAAGCCCCCCAGCACACCACGTAATAGGGCCGCATGGTCTTCGGGTTGACCGCGACGCGGATCGTCTCGGGCAGCACGAAAGGCGAGAAGATATCGCCCTTGCCGATCTGCTCCAGATAGAGCCGTTCGGCCATGCGCGCCTGAAGATCGGTCGGAAACGCCTTCTGCCGAAGAATGAAATCCGCCATCTCCACGCGAAGCTGGTCGGCCTCCGGAATGGAGGAGAGCCGCTTGTCCGCGCTCTGCCGGTCGTTCTCCAGCTCCAGCACGTTCTGGAACACCGGAAAGCCGCTTTCGGCGCGCGAGACGCGGAACTGCTCGACGAAGCCGATGCGGTTCTCCCAGCAGGCGAAGGAGGCCTTCAGCCGCGCCAGATAGGGCATGACGACCTCACCCACCACGCTGTTGCGGTAGAGCGGCGAATTGCGGTCGCCGAGGAAGATTTCAAGACCACCCAGAGCCGAGCGGATGGTCGAGAAATACTGCGCGACGGCGCTGTCGGCGGAGGCATTCATTGGGCGTGTGTCCCATTGCCTGGCAGGGCAGAGGGGAGCGTCCCGACCTCCTGCAATTGCATGCCTGCGACCATCACTGTTTCACGTAATTGGCGGTGTTGTGCTTGTCCATCACAGCCTGGAAACGACGGGCGAAGGCGTCGTCGGCGAGCTTCTTGCGGCGCTGGATGTCCTGCGTCGCCAGCATGTTCTTCTCGTGCATTTCGAGAAGGTCGCCGATGTGGCGCTGGGCGGCCGAGCCGATGCCCGCCATGGTCTCTTCCGCAGCGGTATCGACCTGGGAGCCAAGCGTGTTGATCTTGTGCGCAACATCCTGCTGGGCCGCCGTCTTCAACGAATCTTCCAGCGCCTTGTAGAGCACGATGCGCTGCTCGGTATCGATGGTCAGCTTGTTGATCAGCGTGTTCTGCGCCGCGATCTGGTTGTTGAGCGAATCCACGAAGGTCTGGAACATGGAGGTGTAGCGCTCCAGCGTCTGGCTTTCGGCCAGAAGCTCCTGTTCCTTCGCCTGCATCTGGTTGTACTCGGTCGCCAGCGCGGAGCGCTCGCCTTCGAGGTCCGTGCGGCTCTTCTGGTCCGTGGACGCGGCAATGCGGTTTTCGAGGTCCATCAGAAGCGGGTTCAGTTCCTCGATGCGCTTCTGGGTGGCCTCCAGATTGACCATCGTGCCCTTGCGACGCTCGATCACCTGCACGAGGCTCGCCTCTGAGGTCTTGTAGCGCTGCTCGAGGATCGACTTCTGCTCCTTCAGGATGCCGACGATCGTGTCGGATTTAGCGAGCAATTCCTGAAGGTTTCCGGCAAGCGACATGTTGCGCACGCGATCCGTGCGCATGCGCTGCATCTTCTGCTTGGAGAAGATGCCGATGAACTTCTCGTAGCCCGTATAGCTCTTCATGCTTTCGAATTCGGTGCCGAAGATGTTCGTCGCGTCCTCGAGACCGATGATGAGATCGGCAATATTGCCTTCCATCACCTTCTGCTGGGAGATGACGTCCTGGATGCGGGCATTCTCGATGTCGAAATTGACGTCGCCGAGCTTGGTGTCCGCCTTGGCGAACTGGTCCAGCACGATGCCGGATTGCTCCAGCTTGCCGCGCATCTGGTTGACGACACTGCGGGTCTTGTCGATCTCCGCATCGAAGTTCTGAAGTGTGGCCATATGCCTTTTTTCCCTTGAGCTCTGCACGGCAGACGTCTGCGTCGCCCGTTTTATTCCATCGCGGCAACACTATACGATTTCAGACGGATAGGAACCTGCCCCGCACAAGATGTGGAGCGCGCGAGCGCGCACGCAAGACCACCGCCAAATTTTTTCGGCGCGCGGTCAGTGGCCCGCCGGCGCCTTCAGATAGGCAATCAGGTTGGCGATGTCCTCGATCTTCTTCAACCCTGCAAAGGCCATGCGGGTGCCCGGAACCGTGGCCTTGGGCGACATCAGGTACTCGGCGATCAGCGCCTCGTTCCAGACCTTGCCGCCGTCGGAAAAGGCCGTCATCGCGCTCGAATAGCCGTAGTCGGCAACAGAGGCGACGGGACGGCCGAGGATGCCCGCAAGGCTCGGGCCGACACGATTGACCGGCTCCGTCGAATGGCAGGGCGCGCATTTCCGGAAGACGGCCTTTCCCGCGACCGCATCGCCTTCCGCCAGAGCGGGAGCGGCAAGACAGAAAAAGGCGGCGGCGCCCACGAGAAGCTGTTTCATGATCGTCCTTTCGTCGCCTTCGCCTTACTCGGCATTCATGATGTCGTCCCAGTGGCGGCGGCAATAGGAAACGTACCTGTCGTTTCCGCCGATTTCCACCTGCGCGCCTTCCTTCGCCACCTTTCCGTCCGCGCCGAGGCGCACGACCATGGTCGCCTTGCGGCCGCATTCGCAGATGGTGCGCACCTCGCGCAGCTCGTCGGCAACGGCGAGCAGCGCCTGGGAGCCCGGAAAGAGCTTGCCCTGGAAGTCCGTGCGCAGGCCATAGGCCATGACGGGGATATGTAGCCGGTCGGCGACACGGGCGAGCTGCCACACCTGCTCTTGCGAGAGAAACTGCGCTTCGTCGATGAAAACGCAGGCGATCTTGCCCTCGCCGTCGCCGTTCAACTGCTCGATATGCCGGTAGAGGTCATCGGCATGGTCGAAGGCGATGGCGTCCGACGTCAACCCGATGCGCGAGGAGATACGCCCCTGCCCCGCGCGATCGTCGAAGGAGGCGATGAAGATCACGGTACGCATGCCGCGTTCCCGGTAGTTGTAGGACGCCTGCAGGAGCAGCGTCGACTTGCCCGCATTCATCGTCGCGTAACTGAAATAGAGCTTGGCCATGATTTTCTCCGTCCCCGCGTCATGGCCCGGAAATCGGCGTCTTTCCAGTCGCAGAGGCCTGAAAACCACAGAAAACAGCGCGGCCCATCGGTTGCGACATCCATGTGCAAAATTGCGAACAGGTCCGAAATTTATTGGACCTTTCAGGAGCTTCCGGTTACGCCAAGATGCTTGAAAGCATATCGTTTTAATGATTGGCTAAAACTACCATTTATAAGGGGAGCAATAAAATGAAGACTGCATCAGCATTCAAGACCATTCTTGCCGCAGCCGTGTCCGTCCTCGCGCTTGGCGCCGCCCATGTCTCGGCCGCCGAAGCCGAAAGCTGTGGCAAGGTCCGTTTCTCGGATGTCGGCTGGACGGACATCACCGCCACCACCGCAACCGCGACCGTCATCCTGAAAAGCCTCGGCTACGAGACGGAAGTCACCGTGCTTTCCGTCCCGGTCACCTATACCTCGCTCAGCAACAAGGACATCGACGTCTTCCTCGGCAACTGGATGCCGACCATGGAAGCCGATATCAAGCCGTTCCGCGATGACGGTTCGGTCGAGACCGTGCGCGAAAACCTCGAGGGCGCGAAGTACACGCTCGCGACCAATGCCAAGGGCGCGGAACTCGGCATCAAGGATTTCAAGGACATCGCCGCGCAGAAGGATGCGCTGGGCGCCAAGATCTACGGCATCGAGCCGGGCAATGACGGCAACCGCCTGATCATCGACATGGTTTCCGGCAACAAGTTCGATCTGTCGAGCTTCGAAGTCATCGAATCCTCCGAACAGGGCATGCTGGCCGAAGTCGCCCGCGCCGAGCAGGAAGGCACGCCCGTCGTCTTCCTCGGCTGGGAACCGCATCCGATGAACGCCAACTTCAAGCTGACATACCTGACCGGCGGCGATGACGTCTTCGGCCCCAATTTCGGTGGCGCGACGATCTATACGAACGTTCGCAAGGGCTACACCACGGAGTGCCCGAATGTCGGCAAGTTCCTGCAGAACCTGAAGTTCTCGCTGGAAATGGAAAACCAGATCATGGGCAAGATCCTGAACGACGGTCAGGACCCGGAAACGGCTGCAACGGAATGGCTGAAGGCCAATCCGGCCGCAGTCGAACCCTGGCTCGCCGGCGTGACGACGAAGGACGGAAGCGGCGAGGCCCTGCCGGCGGCAAAAACCGCGCTTGGTCTCTAACAGGCAAGAATAGGGCGGGGAGGAAACTTTCCCGCCCTTCTTCCCTCCGGATACTGCATTTCAGGCACATATGCGCGGCCGATCGTCCGTCCGCACCCTCGCAAGTATCCTAGACGCCTATCGTCAACCTCAAGCCAGGGGCTACCGCCGTGGATTGGCTCACCGTCTCAAAAATTCCGATCGGTCCGATCGCCAAGGAAGCCGTCAGCTGGTTGACGACGAACGGCAAGGGATTGTTCGACTTTCTCAAGGTCTTCCTGCAAGCCGGCATCGATGCCGTGCTGTTCGTGTTGCAGGGACCGTTCGCCAGCGCCGGCGGCAAGCTCGGCTATGCGCTGTTCCTCATCGCCCTGGTCACCGGGCTCAGCTGGTACTTCCGCCGCTCGCTCGGCATCGCCGTCTTCACCCTTCTCGGCCTCCTGCTCATCGTGAACCAGGGCTACTGGAAGGAGACGACGGAGACGCTGGCGCTCGTGCTCGCGGCGACCGGCGTCAGCATGGTCGTCGGCGTGCCGCTCGGCATCGCCGCCGCCCGCCGGCCATGGTTCTACTCGATCCTCCGGCCGATCCTCGACCTCATGCAGACGATCCCGACCTTCGTCTACCTGATCCCGGCGCTCATCCTCTTCGGCCTCGGCATGGTGCCCGGCCTGATCGCGACGGTGATCTTCGCCATCCCCGCTCCGATCCGCCTCACCCGCCTCGGCATCATCTCGACCCCGCCCTCGCTGGTCGAGGCCGCCCAGGCCTTCGGCGCAACGCCGGCCCAGGTGCTGCGCAAGGTCGAATTGCCCTTCGCGACGCCGCAGATCATGGCCGGTCTCACCCAGACCATCATGCTCTCGCTCTCGATGGTGGTCATCGCCGCCCTCGTCGGCGCCAAGGGTCTCGGCGTTCCGGTGGTGCGCGCGCTCAACACCGTGAACATCTCCATGGGATTCGAGGCCGGTCTGTGTATCGTGATCCTCGCGATCATCCTCGACCGCCTCTTCCGCGCCGCCGACGATGGAGACACAAAATGACCGATACCGTCGTTTTCAAGAACGTCTCCATCATCTTCGGTGACAACCCGCAACAGGCCCTCGCGATGGTCGATGCGGGCAAGACGCGCGACGAGATCGGTGCGGAAACCGGGCTGGTCCTGGGCGTCGCGGATGCCACGCTGTCGATCACCGAGGGCGAAATCCTGGTGCTGATGGGCCTTTCCGGCTCGGGCAAGTCGACACTGCTGCGCGCCGTCAACGGGCTTGCGCCCGTGGTGCGCGGCGAGGTCGAGGTGAAAGCCGGCAGCGGCAGCGTCAACCCCTACAAGTCGACGCCCAAGGCGCTGCGCGAGTTCCGCATGCACACCGTATCGATGGTGTTCCAGCAGTTTGCGCTCCTGCCCTGGCGCACCGTCGCCGACAATGTCGGCTTCGGCCTGGAGCTTGCCGGCGTGCCGGACAGCGAACGCAAGGCGCGCGTCGCCGAGCAGCTCGAACTCGTCAATCTCACCAAATGGGCCAACCGCAAGGTGAACGAGCTGTCGGGCGGCATGCAGCAGCGCGTGGGCCTCGCCCGCGCCTTTGCCACCGGCGCGCCGATCCTGCTCATGGACGAGCCGTTCTCCGCGCTCGACCCGCTGATCCGCACGCGCCTGCAGGATGAACTGCTGGAGTTCCAGCACCGGCTGAAGAAGACCATCATCTTCGTCAGCCACGACCTCGACGAGGCCTTCCGCATCGGCAACCGCATCGCCATCATGGAGGGCGGGCGGATCATCCAGTGCGGCACGCCACAGGAAATCGTCAAGAACCCGGCAAACCAGTATGTCGCCGATTTCGTGCAGAACATGAACCCGATCACCATGCTGACGGCAGGCGACGTCATGCAGCAGGGCGCTTCCGGCAATGGCGGCGTGACGGCGACCGCGACACCGCAAACCCCGCTCGTCGACATCCTCGACGCCATGGCGCGCACGCCCGGCAATGTCGGGGTGGTCGACAATGGCGCGGTGATCGGCACGATCAACGCACAGGATATCGTGAACGGATTGACGCGGCACCGACGCCGAGGCTGACAGCCGCCTTCGTTCGGATTAGATAGGGCAGCGCTCCGCAAGGGCGCTGCCTTTCTACATTCGGAAATACGGGAGCCGACGATCATGACCGAGAAGGACAAACCGAGCGTTCTGCGCGAAACGGACGACGAGGCCCGCCGCCTTGCCCGCACCCTGCTGCGCTCGGCGCGAAGCTGCGCGCTTGCCGTCCTCGAACCGGAAACCGGCGTCCCGCTTGCCAGCCGCACGCTGACCGGCACCGACACGGACGGCACACCCGTCATCCTCGTCTCCTCCCTCTCCTTCCACACGCAGGCGCTGCGGGCCGATCCGCGCGCCTCGCTGCTCGCAGGCGAGCCCGGCAAGGGAGACCCCCTCGCCCATGCGCGCCTCACGGTGATCTGCAAGGCCGAGGAAGTCGCCCGCGACAGCGAAACGCGCACGGCGCTGCGCGAACGCTTCATCCGTCGCCATCCGAAGGCGAAGCTCTATGTCGATTTCCCCGACTTCACCTTCTTCCGTCTCGTGCCCGAGCGCGCCAATCTCAACGGCGGCTTCGGCAAGGCCTTCCTTCTGACCGCCGACGACCTCCTGATTCGCTCGCCCGCCCGCGCCGCTCTGGCCGAAATGGAAACCGGCGCCGTCGAGCACATGAACAGCGATCACGCGGAAGCCGCCACCATCTATGCACGCCACTATTGCGGCGCGAAGGAAGGCGAATGGATCATCGCCGGGCTGGACGCCGCCGGCATCGACCTTGCAAGCGGTGACAAATTGAAGCGACTTGAGTTTTCACGGGAACTTGATCAGGCCGCGGAACTACGCGGCGAGCTTGCCCGTTTGCTTCAAGAGGCAAGAGTAGCAGGCTGAACAGCCTGCTTTTCCTCAGGAATTCGCTGCATCGGCTCTCCGGACCTGCGTGATTTTATCGCAATGCGTGCATCCCTACCCCCATTTCTTGCTCTTGATGAGGGAGGGTTTGTTTATATGCTAACAAACGGATTCACATAAAATAATATGATTTGAAGCGGAAACGCCTAAGGAGTTTCAATGGACAAGATTTCAGACGCAGAACACGCGCAGGCCGAGGTTGCATCCGATTTTCTTTCCGCCATGGCCAACCCCAAGAGACTGCTTATCCTGAGGGTGCTGGTCGGCGGTGAAATCGCTGTTGGTGCGCTGGCCGGTCAGGTCGGCCTCAGCCAGTCGGCATTGTCGCAGCACCTGTCGAAACTGCGCGCGCAGAACCTCGTCACCACGCGCCGGGATGCGCAGACCATTTATTATTCGAGCAAATCGCCGGCCGTCATGACCATCCTCGACGCGCTGGACCATATCTATACCAATACAAGCAACGTCGCGGAAAAGAAGCTCCGCATCGCCTGATCCTGTGTGGTCAGACAGTTCGCAACGCCCCGGATGCAAATCCGGGGCGTTTTGCGTTGAAACCGCGGCTTGACGGCCCGGGGCGCCTTGATAATTTGACCGTCGGGTAAATTTACGCCCTTTCTTTCGCCAGACGGGACGGCCCCCGCGTAAAGAGGCCGAGGGAGAAATCGCATGTCCAACCGCCTCAACGCCCCCAACGATCTGCGTGCCTTCTGGATGCCGTTCACGGCGAACCGGCAGTTCAAGAAGGAGCCACGCCTCTTCGTCGGCGCCAAGGACATGTATTACACGACCCATGACGGCCGCCAGGTGCTCGACGGCACCGCGGGCCTGTGGTGCGTCAATGCCGGCCACTGCCGCCCCAAGATCACCGAGGCTATCCGCGAGCAGGCCGGTGAGCTCGACTATGCCCCCGCCTTCCAGCTCGGCCATCCGAAGGCCTTCGAACTCGCCAACCGCCTCGTCGACATCGCGCCCGAAGGCATGGACCACGTCCTCTACACCAATTCCGGCTCCGAATCGGTCGAGACGGCGCTGAAGGTGGCGCTCGCCTATCACCGCGCCAAGGGCGACGGCGCGCGCTCGCGCCTGATCGGCCGCGAGCGCGGCTATCACGGCGTCAATTTCGGCGGCATTTCCGTTGGCGGCATCGTGTCCAACCGCAAGATGTTCGGCTCGCTTTTGACCGGCGTCGACCACATGCCGCATACCCATTTCCCGGACAAGAACGCCTTCTCGCGCGGCGAGCCGGAGCATGGCGGCGACATCGCCAGCGAACTCCAGCGCATCATCACCCTGCATGACGCCTCGACCATCGCCGCCGTCATCGTCGAGCCGGTCGCCGGCTCCACCGGCGTGCTCATCCCGCCGAAGGGCTATCTCCAGAAGCTGCGCGAAATCTGCACGCAGCACGGCATCCTGCTGATTTTCGACGAAGTCATCACCGGCTTCGGCCGCCTCGGCGCACCGTTCGCCGCCCAGTATTTCGACGTGAAGCCGGATATCATCACCACCGCCAAGGGCCTCACCAACGGCGTGATCCCGATGGGCGCGGTCTTCGTGACGTCGGAAATCCACGACGCCTTCATGAGCGGCCCGGAACACATGATCGAGTTCTTCCACGGCTATACCTATTCAGGCAACCCGATCGCCTGCGCCGCCGCACTCGGCACGCTCGACACCTACAAGGAAGAGGGCCTGCTGACCCGCGCCGCCGAGCTTGCCTCCTACTGGGAAGACGGCCTGCATTCGCTGAAGGATTGCCCGAACGTCATCGACATCCGCAATGTCGGCCTGATCGGCGCCGTCGAACTTGCCCCGATTGCCGGAGAACCGACCAAGCGGGCCTTCAACGCCTTTCTCAAGGCCTATGAACAGGGCCTGCTCATCCGCACGACGGGCGACATCATCGCGCTCTCGCCGCCGCTCATCATCGAGAAGCAGCAGATCGAGGAGCTGTTCGGCAAGCTGCGTAACGTTCTGCAAAACAACATCTGATTCCGGCTCACCGGCAGACAGGGAAATGGCGGCCTCGGCCGCCATTTTCGGTTGGCTAGACTCACTGCAAGCCTCTCAAAGCAACCGGTCCCGATCCTCCGGCCGCGGAACCCAGCAGGTCTCGCGCCGCCCGAAGATGTGGTAGCGGTTGCGCGCCAGCCAGCGATAGACGGGATCGCGCAGGAAGCGGGGAACGATGCGCAGCAGGGAGACGGCCTTCCACGGCCAGCCGAGGCCGGCATAGATCGCCAGCACCGCGTCGCTGTCCCTGAGCAGATGGTCGCCCTCAACGACGATCATCGATTCCGGATCGGAGGGATCGATGCCGAACCGGCGGTAGAGGGAGGCACCCACCTCCTTCTGCATGGAGGCGAGCCTGAAATGCCGGGCGCGATCATGCCGGAGCACGAATTGCGCATTGGCCGTGCAGAGAACGCACTCCGCATCGAAGACGATGATCGGGCCTGCCGCGTCGTTTCGTTTCATGCCGTCATCCTATGGGCAGGCAGCGGTGCTATCAACCGGTTTCACCCGTTGCGGGCCGCGCATTCCCGCCCGACCTGCGCTAGAATGCAGCACTTTTCCGTGAAAGGAGATTCGATGCCGCGCCTCACCCGCATCGCGAACGCATACCTTTCGATTGACGTTTCCCCGCTCGGCGCAGAGATGCAGTCGATCACGACCAGCGACGGGGCGGATTGGCTCTGGAACGGCGACGCCGCCTTCTGGACCGGCCGCTCGCCGGTGCTGTTCCCCATCGTCGGCAAGGCGCCGGACGACACCTTGCTGATCGACGGCCAGTCCTATCCGATGGCGCAGCACGGTTTTGCACGGCGGCAGGAATTCTCGCTGGAAACGGCAAGCGCAACGGCCTGCCGCTTCGTGCTGGAGGCATCCGCGCAAACCCGCGCAGTCTATCCGTTCGACTTCCGGCTTTCCGTCGAGCACAGCCTCGATGGCCCCGCCCTCACGGTCTCCGCCGCGGTCGAAAACCTCGGGGCCGAGCCGATGCCCTTCGGTGTCGGCTTCCATCCTGCCTTTCGCTGGCCACTGCCCGGCGCGGACGGCAGGCCGCACAGCATCGTGCTTGGCAACGGCGCGGAGCCCGAACGTCAGCCGCTGGAAATGGGGCTGCTGTCGCGCGAGCGCGAACCATCACCCTTCGCAAAGGGCAGGCTTGTCCTTGCGCAAAGCCTGTTCGACAACGATGCGCTGATCTTTCCGCAAGGCGCGGGCGAATGCCTCACCTACGCCGCCGAGGGCGGGCCGTCCCTCGCATTCCGCTTCGAGGCGTTGCCGAACCTCGCACTCTGGACGAAGCCCGGCGCACCCTTCCTGTGTATCGAGCCGTGGCATGGCACGGCAGCGGAACATGACGGCTCACGCGAATTGAAGGATCGCCCCCATACCAACGTGCTTGCTGCCGGTGAAAGCCAGCGCTTCGCCTTCACCGTGACCTTTCCTGCGTGAAGTTTCGTCGCATCGGCCCTTCCCTCTTCCGGCAGCAAGGCTAGAGTCCGGCGAAAAGGATTCGGAGAATGACCATGACCGACTTGGAACGCTTCATCGACCAGGGAACCGGGCGCGAACCGGCCGATATCGTGCTGAAGGGCGGGCAGTTCTACGATCTGGTGACCGGCGAACTCGTCGCCTCCGATATCGCGATCTGCGGCGAGCGCATCGTCGGCACCTGCGGTCCGTACAAGGGCCGCACGGAAATCGACATTACCGGCCGCATCGTCGTGCCGGGCTTCATCGATACCCATCTCCACATCGAATCCTCGCTGGTAACGCCGCACGAATTCGATCGTTGCGTGCTGCCCTATGGCGTGACGACGGTGATCTGCGATCCGCACGAGATCGCCAACGTGCTCGGCACCGAAGGCATCCAGTTCTTCCTCGACAGCGCACTCGAAACGATCATGGACATCCGCGTGCAACTGTCGAGCTGCGTGCCTGCCACGCATCTGGAAACATCCGGCGCCGACCTGCCGGTCGAGCGGCTGCTGCCGTTCCGCGACCACCCGAAGGTCATCGGCCTTGCCGAGTTCATGAATTTCCCGGGCGTCATCCACAAGGATCCGATCTGTCTGGCCAAGCTCGAAGCCTTCCAGGGCGGCCATATCGACGGTCATGCGCCGCTTCTGCGCGGCAACGACCTCAACGGCTACCTCTCCGCCGGCATCCGCACCGAGCATGAATGCACAACGGCCGAGGAGGCGCTGGAGAAAATCCGCAAGGGCATGCATATCCTCGTGCGCGAAGGCTCCGTCTCCAAGGACCTGCTTGCCCTGCTTCCGGTCATCACCGAGCGGCTGTCCCCGTTCATCGCGCTCTGCACGGATGACCGCAACCCGCTCGACATCGCCGAACAGGGCCATCTCGACTACATGATCCGCACGGCGATCAGCCATGGCCGCGCACCGCTCGCGGTCTATCGTGCAGCCTCCATTTCGGCGGCAAAGGCCTTCGGGCTTGGCGACCGCGGCCTCGTTGCGCCCGGCTGGCGGGCCGATCTCGTCGTCATCGATACACTGGAGAACTGCAAGGCCGAGATGGTCTTCTCCGCCGGCCGCAAGGTCGATGACACGCTGTTTGCCACGCGCAAGCCCGTGGAGCCGGTCGGCCTCGACAGCGTGAAGGCCCGGCCCGTCAACGCCGCTCACTTCGCCGTGCCGGCCGCCGACGGGGAAACGCCGGTCATCGGCGTCCTGCCCGGCAAGATCATCACCGAGCACCGCCGCTACCGCCTGCCGTCCAAGGGCAACCAGACCACGGTCGACCTCGCGCAGGACATCATCAAGGTCGCCGTCATCGAGCGCCACGGCAAGAACGGCAACCATGCCAACGGCTTCGTGCAGGGTTTCGGCCTCAGGAAGGGCGCCATCGCCTCGACCGTCGGCCATGACAGCCACAATATCTGCGTCGTCGGCGTCAACGAGGACGACATGGCGTTCGCGGCAAACCGCCTCGGCGAAATCAAGGGGGGCTTCGTCGTCGTGGAGGACGGCAAGGTGACGGGCGAAATCGCCCTGCCCGTCGCCGGGCTGATGAGCCTCGAGCCCTATGAGAACGTGCGCGACACGCTGCATCACCTGCGCCAGGCCGCCTTCGCTCTCGGCGCTACCCTCGAGGAGCCTTTCCTCCAGCTCGCTTTCCTGCCGCTGCCCGTCATCCCGCACCTGAAGATTTCCGACAAGGGAATGGTGGATGTCGACCGGTTCATGCTGATCGGGTGAGTAGCCGATGCCTGTCGTTTTCCGCCACCAGCACTTCACCTTCTTTTTCTATTCAAACGAAGGCGATCCGCGCGAGCCGGTACACATCCATGTCCGAGGCGGAGGGGCGATAGCGAAAGTCTGGCTGGAGCCGTTGATCGGGATCGCCGAAAGCCGTGGCTTCAACAGCCGGGAGCTGTCTGCTATCCTGCGTCTCGTCGCAGAGCGCAGACATCTCATAGAGAAGACGTGGCATGAATATTTCCGCAACTGATATTCGTTTCGACGATGACACGATGTGGGTGGCCCTCGACGACGGACGCACGCTCGGTGTTCCGCTTGCCTGGTTCCCACGCCTTCTCGTCGCAGACAAGGCAGCGCGCCTGCGCTATGAACTCAGCCCCGGCGGCATCCATTGGGATGCGCTCGATGAAGACATTTCCATCACCGGCCTTCTGGCAGGCCGCGGCGACCAGACGCTGAAGCGCCCGGCCGCCTGATCCTCACAGCCGTACACACACCATATCCAGCCCGTCCAGCTCGATCGTGCCGTCCTTCAGCTTTGCGCCGAAGCCGGGAACGGGCAGCGGTGCGCCGAGCTTCAGCGATTTCGCCGGCACGAATTCGGCCTTTTCCCGCGTCAGGTTGAAGACGAAGAGCAGCTTTTCACCGCCCTTCTCGCGGGTGAAGGCGAGGATGTCGTGGTTGGAATGCAGGAAGGCCATGTCGCCGTCGTGCAGGGTCTCGTGTTCCCTGCGGAAGGCGAGCGTCGCGCGGTAGTGGTTGAGCACGGAGCCGGCGATTTTTTCCTGAGTGTCGACGGCAAGGCGCGCGTGATCTTCCGGCACCGGCAGCCATGGCTTTGCCGTGCTGAAACCGGCATGGGCCTCGCCGTGCTGCCAGGGCATGGGCGTGCGGCACCCGTCACGGCCCTTGAAGGCCGGCCAGAAGCGGATGCCGTAGGGGTCGCGCAGATCCTCGAAGGCAAGGTCCGCCTCGGTGAGACCGAGTTCCTCGCCCTGATAGAGGCAGATCGAGCCGCGCAGCGTCGAAAGCAGCGTGATGGCGAGCTTGGCGACGCGCTCGCGTTCTTCCGGGGCCTGTATGAAACGGCTGACATGCCGGTTGACGTCATGGTTGGAGAAGGCCCAGCAGACCCAGCCGTCCGTCACCGCGCGCTGGAAGCTCTGCACGCATTTGCGCACATGGTCGGCCGTGAAATCCGGGCCGAGCAGGTCGAACGTGTAGCACATGTTGAGCTTGTCGCCGCCGCTCGTATAGTCCGCGACCGTCTTCAGCGAGCGCGCGCCGTCGCCCACCTCGCCGACCGTCATGCGCCCCTCATACTCATCCAGAAGCGCGCGAAACCGCTTGAGGAAATCGACATTCTCCGGCTGCGTCTTGTCGTAGCGATGCGTCTGCATGCCGTAGGGATTGACGTCCGGCGCATCAAGGCCGATCTCGTCGGGGTTGGGTTCGTGGGGTGGGTTGTCGCGCAGTTTCCTGTCGTGGAAATAGAAGTTCACCGTGTCGAGCCGGAAGCCGTCCACGCCGCGGTCGAGCCAGAAGCGCACCGTCTTCAAAAGCGCGTCCTGCACATCGGGATTGTGGAAGTTGAGATCCGGCTGCGAGGTGAGGAAGTTGTGCATGTAATATTGCTTGCGCACGCCGTCCCATTCCCAGCCGGGACCGCCGAAGATCGACAGCCAGTTGTTGGGCGCCGTGCCGTCCGGCTTCGGATCGGCCCAGACATACCAGTCCGCCTTGGGGTTTGCCCGGCTGGAGCGGCTTTCGACGAACCAGGGGTGCTGGTCGGACGTGTGCGAGATCACCTGGTCGATGATGATCTTGATGCCGAGGCGATGGGCTTCGGCCAGCATGGCATCGAAATCGGCAAGCGTGCCGAACATCGGATCGACATCGCAATAATCCGAAACGTCATAGCCCATGTCGGCCATCGGCGACTTGAAGAAGGGCGACAGCCAGATGGCGTCGACGCCCAGCGAAGCGATGTGCCCGAGCCTGCGGGTGACACCGCGAAGATCCCCCATGCCGTCGCCGGTCGTGTCCTGGAACGAGCGGGGATAGACCTGATAGATAACCGCGCCACGCCACCAGTCGTCGGCTTTCTTGCGGGGCTTTGCCATGCTTTCTCGCTCCGGTTCTCGATTGCTTGCCGCAAGATGTAACGCGCACCCAGCGGAGGGTAAACGGCAGGTGTCGCGATTTTTCCAAGGTTGACGAAGCCGCACCCGGTCTGGATGATGTCGCTAAATTCCATAGAGAAGGTTGACCATATGGCCGATGACGTCACCCTTTCCCCCGCCGAGGCAATCGACCTCGCCCGCACGGCGCTGATGCGCGTCGGCATGGCGGAGCCGGCGGCCGCAGCGCTCGCCCACGCCACCGTCGATGCCGAGATGGCCGGCAAGCGGACGGTCGGCTTCCTTCACCTGACGGACTACTTGCGCAGCCTCGTCGACGGCAGGATCACGGGCAAGGCCGAACCGCAGATCACCGCGCCGGTCCCCGCCATCATGCGGTGCGATGCGATGGGCGGCGTCGCGCAGCACGGCTTTACCCTTGCCCATGAAGAGCTGGTGTCGAAGGCAAGGACCTTCGGCATCGCGGTTTTCGCCCTGCACAACAGCTATACGACCGGCGAGCTCGGCTGGTACGCCGCCCGCCTTGCGCAGGAGGGTCTTGTGGCGATCGCGGCCACGAACGGGCCGGCGCTTCTGGCCGGCGCCGGCAGCCGCCAGCCGGTCTACTGCACCAATCCGCTCGCATTCGCCGCCCCCATAGACGACGACCGGTTCCTGCTGATCGACCAGGCCTCCAGCGCGACGGCCTATGTCAATATCCGCGACGCGGCGGCGCGTAGCGAAACGATCCCCGACCATTGGGCGATCGATCAGGACGGCAGGCCGACCACGGATCCCTTTGCCGCCATGCAGGGTGCGCTGCTGGCTTTCGGCGGCGCGAGAGGCGCGAATGTCGCGCTCATGGTGGAGGTGCTCGCCGCCGGCCTGACGGGTGCGAACTGGTCGCTCGATGCACCGGATTTCCAGGCGGGCGATGCCTCGCCCGGCGCCGGCCTCTTCGTGCTGGCGCTGTCGCCGCAGCTTTTCGCCGATGACTTCCCCGCCCGGCTCGCCAGCCAGGTCAGGCGGCTTTCCGGCGAATACGGCGTCCATATCCCCGGCCTCGATCGCGTGGAAAGGCAACGGCAGGCAGAAAGCACCGGTATCGTCTTGCCCCGCCAACTCTTTGACAGTATTTCCTCTTTCCGGAGAATTTGACCGGAGGAACGGGAATGGCGGGACGGCTGCTGGCAATCGGCGAATGCATGGTGGAACTGATGCAGGCCGAAGGCGGGCTGATGCGCAAGAGTTTCGCGGGCGACACATTCAACGCCGCCTACTACGCTCGTCTGTATCTGCCGTCCGACTGGACCGTCGACTATTTCTCAGCGGTCGGCAAGGACATGATCTCCGATGAAATGCTCGCCTTCATGCAGGAGCGCGGCATCGGCACGGAGCACGTCGCACGCCTCGACGGCCACGCGCCCGGCCTCTACATGATCCATCTGAAGGACGGCGAGCGCAGCTTCTCCTACTGGCGCTCCGTCTCAGCGGCAAAGCTGCTCGCGCGCGACGGCGACCGGCTGCGCAAAGCCATCGAGGCCTCCGATATCATCGTCTTTTCCGGCATCACGCTGGCGATCCTGCCGGCGGAGGATATCGAGACCCTGCTTTCCGAACTGCGCCGCGCCAAGGCGGCCGGCAAGCGCGTCGTCTTCGATCCCAATATTCGCCCTCGCCTGTGGGACGATGCGGACCGCATGCGCGCGGCCATCACCGAGGGCGCCCGCGCCGCCACCCTCCTCATGCCGAGCCTCGACGACGAGACGACCCATTTCGGCGATGCTTCGCTGGAGGAGACCATTGCGCGCTACCGCGCGCTCGGTGTGGCCGGGCAGGTGGTGAAGGACGGCAGCGAAGGCGCAACGCTCGTCTTCGGCGACGAGCGCAGCCATGTGCCTTCGGCCAAGGTTGAGAAAATCGTCGATACGACGAGCGCCGGCGACAGTTTCAACGGCGCCTTCCTTGCCCGCCTCGCGACGGGCGCAAGCCCTGAGGACGCTGCCCGCTTTGCAGCTGATGTCGCCGCTGCCGTCATCCAGCACCACGGCGCACTGGTTGCCAGGGAAAAGCTTCCGAAGGGATAGGCCGGATCAGCGCTTCTTCTTCGCCCGTCCGGCGAACGGATTTTCCGACGCGCGGAAATGGATGCGGATCGGCACGCCCGGCAGGTTGAAGTCGTTGCGCAGGCCGTTCGTCAGGAAGCGGACATAGGAGTCCGGCAACGCATCGGGGCGCGTGCAGGAAATCATGAAGCCCGGCGGACGAGCCTTCACCTGCGTCATGTATTTCAGCTTCAGGCGGCGACCGGAAACGGCCGGCGGCGGATGCTGCGTCTGCTGCGCATCCAGCCAGCGATTGAGCTTGGCGGTGGAGATGCGGCGGTTCCAGGTGCGGTCCGTCTCGATGACGGCCTGCATCAGCTTGTCGAGGCCACGGCCCGTCTGACCCGATACCGGCACGGCGCGGATACCGCGCGCCTGCGGCAGCAGCCGCTCGGTCTTTTCGCGCAGTTCGGCCAGCGCCGCCTGCGGGTCGTCGATCAGGTCCCACTTGTTGAAAGCGAGAACGGCGGCGCGGCCTTCGCGCAGCACGAGGTCGACGATCTGCAGGTCCTGCTTCTCGAAGGGGATGGTGGAATCGAAGACGATGACGACGGTCTCGGCAAAGCGGATAGCGCGCAGGCCATCGGCGACGGAGAGCTTTTCCAGCTTCTCCTGCACCTTTGCCTTACGCCGCATGCCGGCCGTGTCGAACATCTTGATCGTGCGGCCCTTCCAGTCCCACTCGACGGAGATCGAATCGCGCGTGATGCCGGCCTCAGGCCCGGTCAGCAGCCGGTCCTCGCCGAGGAAGCGGTTGATCAGCGTCGACTTGCCGGCATTCGGACGGCCGACGATGGCGACGCGCAGCGGCTTCGTCTCGTCATATTCCGGCTCGTAGTCCTCGTCCTCGGCAGCCACCTCGGCGCGCACGTCGATATCGGTGACGGCCTCGTCGTCCTCCGGATAGGCACGGTCCTCGCCGATTGCCGCGACGATCGCATCGCGCAGATCGAGCATGCCCTGGCCGTGTTCGGCGGAAATCGCCGTCGGTTCGCCAAGGCCGAGCGTGAAGGCATCGTAGAAGCCGCCGTCGGAGCCGCGGGCTTCGGACTTGTTGGCGACGAGAACCACCGGCTTGCCCTTGCGGCGCAGCATGTCGGCAAGCGCTTCGTCGACGGGGGTCAGGCCCATCTTGGCATCGACTACGAAGAGCGACAGGTCCGCCTCGTCAATGGCCGCTTCCGTCTGGGCGCGCATGCGGCCCTGCAGCGTGTCCGGCGCTGCTTCTTCGAGGCCGGCCGTATCGACGATGCGGAATTTCAGGTCGATCAGGCGCGCATCGCCCGGGCGGCGGTCACGGGTGACGCCCGGCGTGTCGTCGACAAGCGCGAGCTTCTTGCCCACGAGCCTGTTGAACAGGGTGGACTTGCCGACATTGGGGCGCCCGACAATGGCGACGGTGAAGCTCATAACGTGTTCCGATCCGGTGGCCGGCTAAAGCAATTCCGGGAAAAGCGTGAAACGGCTTTCCGTCCGGAACTGCGAAAAAATCAGGAGGACAGCTTGCCGCTTGCCGAAATCAGGTCAAGCAGCATCTGCGCGCGGTTGGCGACGTTGCGCGGGGTTTCGCTGTCGGCGAGGATTGCATCGAACCATTCCTTGGCGCGCGCATAGTCCTCGTGCTTAAAGGCGGAAAGGCCGAGGACCTCGCGGGCCGAATGGCGCATCGCGCTCTGCGGCGTCGCCAGCTGTTCTGCCTCGGCGGAAACCTGGTCGTAGGTTCCGGTGTCGACCAGAAGATAGGCCGCACGCAGGCGGGCTGCATCGCGCAGCGCCTGCGGCACCGACGTATCCTTGGCAATGACCGTGAAGGCATTGACGGCGCCCTGGGCGTCGGTCTCGGCCAGAAGCGAGGCGGAGCGCATGCGGGCAAGCACCGGATAGGAGCCGAAGCCGTCCTTCTCGAGGTCGGTCAGCGCCGCCAGCGCCTCGTCCTTCTTGCCATCGCGGGCAAGGGTGAGGGCCGCGAGGAACTTGTCGCCTGCGGCAGAGGCCTCGCTGTCGCGCCAGTAATCGTAGCCGACCTTGCCGATCGTGCCGAGAACGACCAGCACGGCGGCGCCGATGAGGATGCGTCCGAAACGCTTCCAGACCAGACGCATCTGGTCGGAACGAAGTTCCTCGTTCACCTCGCGGATAAAGCTGTCGTCCTGATGTACCATTCCCTGCCCGGCTCTTGCTGACGATTGGAGTTCGCGCCTTCTACCCCATTTTGGCGTCGTTGTAAGGGGGCAGGCGCGAAAAGCCGTCAGATCAGCTCGTGTATCAGGGCAGCGGCGGAACGCCGATCAGCAATTCGTGAAGCTTGAAGACGATCCAGACATAGAGCGCGAGGCCGACGACGACGGAAATCAGGTCGTATTTCGCCGAGACGAAGACCGGCAGTTTCGTCTCGCCCGCAGCGATGCGCTTCTTCAGCGAGATGCGCAAGATGACCGCCCAGGCAAGGATCGTCACGAAGAGCAGCACCGAATAGCTCTCGCCGTTGGCGAGCAGATGCGCCAAAGCCCAGATCTTGATGGCGACGAGCAGCGGGAACTTCAGCTTCGCACGGATATGACCGGCCGGCAGGAAGCCGGCGACGAGACAGATCGAGGCGATCAGCATCAGCGTCAGCGCGATATGAGCCATGAAGGTCGGCGGGAAGTAGAGCATCTGGCCGCTGTTCTCGCGCGCATCGATAAAGCCGTAGACGATGAGCGCGAGGCTTGCGAGCGATACGATGCCGTGAACCGCCATCCAGCCCGGCTTGCCGAGCGCGGCAATGCCGGCGTTGCGCAGTCCCGGTGCGAAGGGCCGCACAAGGTGGGTAGCGATGAACAGAACGAGACCGGCGATGAGCAGCGTCATGGAAATGCCTCTTGAATATGTGTCGGCCAACGGCCGTTCCCTCTGGAATATCCGTGACGGCGCAACAATTCCAGTCCGATCAAAGGATTGCCGCATTCGGAAACGATGAGAGACCCTTTGCAAATTGTCGCGGGTGTCCATGTTGTCCTCATTTTCGTCTCGGATTTTCCTTCTTCCCCTCGCCGCTGCCCTTGCAGCAGGCCCGGCCCTCGCCAAGGACGACGCCATCGGGACGGCAAAGCGCAAGCAACTCGTCATCGTCTCCTTCGACGGCGCGCATGACAACCTGCTCTGGGAAAAGAGCCGCGCCATGGCCAAGCGCACGGACGCGAAATTCACCTATTTCGTGTCCTGCACCTTCCTGTTTTCCAAGGACCAGCGCGCCAAGTACCAGGCGCCGCATGAAAAGCGCGGCCGCTCCAATGTCGGCTTCTCGCAGGACAAGGAGGAGACGATCCTGCGGCTAGGCGAGATCTGGCTGGCCAAGCTCGAGGGCCACGATATCGGCAGCCATGCCTGCGGTCATTTCGACGGCGGCAAATGGAGCGAGCAGGACTGGAAGGACGAATTCGCCTTCTTCCGCGATTCGCTGAAGAACGGCTGGCAGAATGCCGGCGTGGGCGAGCGCGAGCCGGCCGACTGGCAGCGTTTCGTCGCCGAGGACATCAAGGGGTTCCGCGCACCCTACCTTTCGTCTGGCAATGGCCTTGTCAAGGCGCTGGAAGCGGAGGGCTTCACCTATGACGCCAGCCTCGTCTCCAAGGGTCCGGCCATGCCCGCCGCCACCGGAGAGATCGCCCGCTTCGCTCTGCCGCTCGTGCCCGAAGGCGCTTCGAACCGCCCCGTCATCGCGATGGACTACAATCTCTATGTCCGCCATTCCAAGGGCAAGGAGAAGCCGGAGAAGAGTGCCGCCTTCGAGGAAAGCACGCTGACGGCCTACCGCGACGCCTTTACCAAACAGTATGACGGCGAGCGCATTCCGCTCCAGCTCGGCTTCCATTTCGTCGAGATGAATGCCGGCGCCTACTGGCGCGCGCTCGACCGCTTCCTCACGGAAACCTGCGGCAAGGCGGATGTCGCCTGCGTCAGCTACGCCGAGGCGATGGATATCCTGGCAAGGGAAAAGAAGGCGACTGGCGCCGCCCTCTGATCGTTATTCGCTGCCGCGACGATTGACTCAGCGCGCCAGTTCCTCGTTGCCACCGACCTCGATGAACTGCTTGTCGATGCTCGGCAGCTCCTGGCCTTCGATTGCCGCCTCGAAGGCCTTCAGGCGCTTGAAGATCGACTGAAGCTCGATGATCGTCGACCAGGAATTCACGAGGTACTGGAACGAGCTCGACACCTGGCCGAATGCCGTCAGGATCTGCTGCAGGATACCGTAGGTGATCTTGCCGGCGACGATGGTCGGCACCAGGATGAAATAGACGAAGAGGTTGTCCGCCTGGATGTAGAACATGCGGGCAACGTTGAAATAGAGATAGTGGAAGTAGAGCCGGAAATAGTTCATCCGGACATTGTCGAAGAGTTCGCGCACGGTCGGCGGCTGGGCCTTGCTCTCGTCGTCTTCGCCATAGACGAGTTCCTTACGGTAAGCCGCCTCGACGCGCTGGTTGCGGAATTCCAGGCCCGGCAGCTTGATCCCCACGAAGGCGAGCAGGAACGTGCCGAAGGCCGACCAGAGGATCGCCGCCCAGAACAGCGCATGCGGTATCTCGCCGATGAACGGCATCGGCCCGATATGGACAGAGAGTGCAAAGAGCACCGGCAGAAAGGCGATCAGCGTCATCACTGCATCGATCAGGCTGACGCCGAGACCTTCGGTGATCGTGGCGAAACGCATCGTATCTTCCTGCACACGCTGCGAGGCACCTTCGATGTGGCGCACGCGCGGCCACAGCGACATGTAATAGTTGTTCATTGCCGTGCGCCAGCGGAAGACATAGTGACTGACGAAGAAGCGCGTCACGACGAAGACGAAGACGCTGATGAAGGCGATCTGGCAGAAGATCAGCATCAGGTCGAAGAAATTTTCAACCGTAACCGTGCTGTTTTCCTTGAAAGCGCCCATCAGCGTATCGCCGAAGGGCCGGCGCCAGTTGTTGATGGCCAGCGACACCTGCACGCTGAAATAGGTGGAGAAAATGATGAAGGCCGAGCCCCAGATCGACCAGTTGGTCCAGGGATGATCCTTCGCCTTGATCTGCCAGAACAGGCCGAAGAGGCCGGCGCAGATGAGGAAATAGAGATAGAACCAGATATTGTCCGGCGTCACGAAATAGCCGAGACCGACCGGCGGCTCGGTGCCGGCGGGCAGCGGCGGCAGACCGATCAGCGCGCCGAAATCGGCGCCGACCGTGTACCAGACAGCAATCGCCAGCAGCGTCCAGAGAATGAGGGAAGAAAAGAACAGCTTGGGCTGCGGGAAGAAGGCGTGGAACAAGGTGCGAAACTCTCGTTTGCATGGGGCAGCGGTGCCGCCGGTTCGCGCAGAACCTAGAGGAGTTTGCGCAGCGCAACAATCGCCGGCCGCCCGGATTACCGAGATTTAATGGAGAGCGCGCCGCCCAGAGCGGTGATGCTTGCGGCAAGAAGCAGGATACCCGCGGCAGCAAGGCTGGGCAGGACATAGCTTCCCGTGCGCGCCGCAAGGATGCCTGCCCCGAGCGGCCCGATGATCTGCCCGCCCCCGAAGGCCGCCGTCATCAGCGCCAATACCCGGCGCGGGCTTTCGCTCGCCAGCATCCGCCCGAGCTGCAGGCCGTAGGCCGTTATCACGATGAAGGTGATGCCGAGCAGTACGCCGCCGACGAGCGCAGACCACGGAAAGGGCAGCAGCACCGTCGCCGCCACGCCCACCGTCTCCACGAGGATCGCCGCGAGATAGGCGGCGGCTGTGCCATAGCGCCGCTCCGCCGGTTTCCACGCGACCAGAGAGATCGCGGCGGCAATGCCGGTCAGGAGCCAGGTGAGACATTCGAGCAGCGGGCTCTCCGCTCCTTCCCGCGCGATGGCGACGATGAAGGTGGCGGTGACGACATAACCGATGCCGAAAAGCCCGTAGCTCAGCGTCAGGGCGGCGAGCGGTCGCGTCCAGGCGATCGGCGGCTCGCGCAGGCTTGAGGCGTGCCCTTCCGGTCGCGGCAGCAGCCAGACGACGACGGCAAGGCCGATTGCGCCGAGGAGCGCCCCAGCCAGCCAATCCACCCGCCAGGCCGCGATGGCCGCGAAGTCGACCAGCGACAGGAGGTAGACGAGCAGGGCCGAGACCGCCATGCCGATGCCGACCCCGGAAAAATGCACCCGTTGCACGCCCGGATCCCCGTGGCGAAGGCCGATGGACAGCACGATGCCGGTGGTGAAGATCATGGCGAAGGCGCTGGCAAGGCCCGCAAAAAACCGCACGACCGACAGCCCCGCAACGCCCGAAAGAAGCCCCATGGCAAGGAGCAGAAGCACGGACGCGAGCAGCGCGCCGATCGCAAGCCGGCGCTCGTGACCGGCAGCCCAGCCATAGGCGGCAAGCACAGCGCCGGCGAGGTACCCGGCGAAATTCGCCGCGGCGATGATACCGGCATCGGCGGCGTCCAGCCCGAGGCCCGACATCATGCCCGGCAGCGCCGGCGTATAGAAGAAGCGGCCAAGCCCCATGGCGACGGCCATGGAGACCGCACCGGCAATGGCAGCCCGGACGGGCTCGCGCGACAGGAAAATGCGTTGCGTCATGCCGCGACCATTGCACTGCAACATGATCGCGGCAAACGACATTTCTTGATCTTTGGATCAGCCCCGGTGAAGGCTCAGCCCGGCAGCGTCACCACCAGCGGGCCATTGCGCGTGGCGACGACCGTGTGCTCGAACTGCACCGTCGGCGCGCGCGGGTCGCTGTAGAGCGTCCATTCGTCCTTTTCGCCGCTCTCTGCCCAGTTGGCCCCGAGCGACAGGAAGGGTTCGACCGTGAAGACGAGGCCTTCCGTCATGCTGCGCTTTTCCTGCGGATCGGGCCAGGTGGCGATTTCCGTCGGCTCCTCGTGCAGCGAACGGCCGACGCCGTGGCTGGCAAGGTTGGCGATCAGCGTGTAGCGATTCTTGCGGGCGAATTCACCGATGGCATTGCCGACCTGCGCGAGCGGCTTTCCGGCCTTGACCTCCTTGAGGCCGACCCAGAGCGCGCGCTTGCCATCGCGGCACAGACGCTCCACCGCCGGCGCCGGACGCCCGACGGTGAAGGAAGCACCGGTATCGGCGAAATAGCCGTCGAGCTCAGCGGAAACGTCGATGTTGATGAGATCGCCTTCCTTGATCACCCGCTCGCCCGGAATGCCATGCGCCACTTCCTCGTTGATGGAAATGCACGTCGCGCCCGGAAAGGCATAGCAGCTTTCCGGGGCAGAGCGCGCGCCGGCCGCTTCCATCATGCGTCGCCCGATCAGGTCGAGTTCCGCCGTCGTCATGCCCGGCCGGATGGACGTCGACATGTGCTGCAGCACGTTCGCACAAATCCGGCCGATCGCCTTCAGGCCTTGCAGGTCTTCATCATTTCCGAGGGTCATCGCATCTCTCTTTCGCCGGGCGTCCTATCATGCCCGCACCGCGCTGTCAGGCGGAAGCCGTCGCCTCCGCCAGCATCTCGCGCACCATCGGCGCGACCTTGGTGCCGTACAGCTCGATGCCGCGCAAAATATGGTCATGCGGCATCAGTCCGATCGCCATCTGCAACAGGAAGCGATCGTTGCGGAAGATCTTCTGGTGCGCGACGATCTTCCGGGCCACCGTTTCCGGATCGCCAAGGAAAATAGCGCCATCCGGCCCGGTCGACTGGTCGAAATGCGCCCGGTTCGTCGGCCCCCAGCCGCGCTCGCGGCCGATGCGGTTCATCACCTCGGCCTGCGGCCCATAGAAGGCATCGGCGGCGGCCTGCGTCGTGTCGGCGATGAAGCCGTGCACGTTGATGCTGGTCTTCAACTTCGCACCGTCCTGCCCCGAACGGCGCGCCGCCTCACGGTAGAGATCGAAAAGCGGCGCATAGCGCGACGGCGTACCGCCGATGATGGCAAGCGCCAGCGGCAGGCCGTAGGCCCCTGCCCGCGCCACCGATTGCGGCGTACCGCCGACGGCGATCCAGATCGGCAACTTGCCATGCGCCGGGCGCGGATAGACCGAAAGCCCCGCCAGCGGCGCACGCATCGTGCCGTTCCAGGAGACCGTTTCGCTCTCGTTGAGGGCAAGCAGCAGGTCCAGCTTCTCCTCGAAGAGCTGGTCGTAGTCGTCGAGCGCATAGCCGAAGAGCGGGAAGGACTCGATGAAGGAACCGCGCCCCGCCATGATCTCCGCCCGGCCGCCCGAAATGAGATCGACCGTCGAGAACTGCTGGAACACACGCACCGGATCGTCCGACGACAGCACCGTCACCGCGCTGGTCAGCCGGATGTTTTTCGTGCGCGCGGCAGCGGCCGCCAGCACGACGGCCGGCGCAGAGGCTGCATAGTCGACCCGGTGGTGCTCGCCGAGCCCGAAGACATCGAGCCCGACCTGATCGGCAAGCTCGATTTCCTCCAGCAGGTTCTTCAGGCGCCGCTCGCCTTCCCGCCCCCTGTCGGCGGCATTGGGATCGACATCGGCAAAGGTATAGAGACCAAGTTCCATGGGATGTTCCAGATGAGAGGGGTTTTCCCTGAGATATGGCGGGCGCAGGCGGCTTGAAAGGGCTTGTGGGGAAACAGTGTGTTCAGGAACACGGCACGCTAAGTTGCCTCGTCTTCGGGCGGAAACTGCCGCCCTCCATAGAGCACGCGGTCGAAGACGACCCTTTCGCCGGCAATGTGGAAGGCCAGCGTCACCCTTTTCTCGAAACCGACCAGCCGCAATCCCGGCAGAATATCATCCCGGGCGATGCCGCGTTGCGGGAACTGCCCGAAACCGAGGCAGAAGGCCTCGATCCGCCCGAGATAGGCCAACGCACGCGCGGCACCGGATTGCCCAGCGATGAAGTCGTAGAGTTTCAGAAGGTCATCCCGCGCCTCGGGTGCGAAATGGACGCTATGTTGCACGCTCAGGTCTCATGCCGCGATTGGTGATACCGGCGAACCTCGTCGAAAACGTCCTTCAACGGGATTGCGCGTTGCGGATCAGCCTGCGTGGCAAGCACGACAGGAACGACATCCTGCGTGAGCCAGCGTTCGACCGCGATATCCCGCTCCCGTAACGCCCTTAGCCCGGCGCGAATGACTTCACTGCCGCTTGCGAACGTGCCGCTCGCGACGAGTTCGTCGATATAGTCGGATTGCTCCCGGGGAAGGCTGAATGTGCGTTTCTCGGCAGGCGCCATATCCTTACCTCCACTCGATGGTATGAATTCTTCATACCACACTATTCACCCACGCCAAACATGACGATGGGAACCGCATATCGAACGTCCCCACCTGCGGCCGCTCAGAGCTTCGACGCCACCGCTTCGAGCTGGGTTGCGACCTGCCCCCAGCCCTCGTGGAACCCCATCTTCTCGTGCGTCTCGCAATCCTCGACGCTCCAGTGGCGGGCGATGGCGGTATAGCGGGTCTTGCCGTTGCCGAGATCGTCGAAGAGGATTTCGGCGCTGAAGAAGGCCTTTTCCGTTGGCCTCCAGTCGGGGCCGAAGGCATCGGTGGTGATGATGCGCCGATCCTTCTCGACCTTCAGGAAGATGCCGGTCGAATCCATGTGGAAACCGTCCGGGCCGGTCATGACCGTGCGGAACTTGCCGCCGTCGCGCGGCTCTATCTCGATGACCGGCGTCTCGTAGGGTTTCGGCGCGAACCATTGCTTCATCAGTTCCGGCGTCGTCCAGGCCTTGAAGAGCTGGGCAGGCGTGGCGTTCAGGACGCGGGTCAGCACCAGTTCGCGGTTGCTGGCGGGCTTGATTTCGGCAATCTCGGTCATCGTCTGTCTCCTCGTAAGTGTGATTGGCCGGTTCATGACAAGGACGCCCGGGCCGCCGCCGATCCGACAGACCCGCCGATTATTTTTCCGCCGCCATGTCGCGCTGCATGCCGTCGAGATGCTGGCGGATATGGGCGGCCTCGGCGGGCGACGTGGCGAGCGCGATGGCGCGGTCGAAGGCTTCATGCGCCTCACGGTAGCGGCCAAGCTGCTTGAGAAGCCCGCCGCGCACTCCGTGGAAATAGAAATAGCCGTTGAGCTTGTCCGCCAGCGGCTCGATCAGCGCCAGCGCCGCCGCCGGCCCCTCCCGCTTGGAAACCGCAACGGCGCGGTTGAGCCGCACCACCGGCGAGGGCTGGATGCGTTCGAGCGTCTGGTAGAGCAGATCGATCTGCAACCAGTCCGTTTCCGCCGCCGTCACGGCGCGGGCGTGCAGCGCGGCAATCGCCGCCTGTATCTGGAAGGGGCCCGGCGCGCGATGGCGGATCGCCTTGTCGATCATGACCAGCGCCTCATCGATCAGGTCGCGGTTCCAGCGCGCGCGATCCTGATCCTCCAGAAGCACGATCTGGCCGTCCCGATCGAAGCGGGCGTCAAGCCGCGAATGCTGGAGAAGCAGCAACGCCGTCAGTCCCATGATCTCCGGCTCGGCGGGAAACAGCTTCAGCAGCAGCCGCGCCAGCCGGATCGCCTCGGCGCAGAAGGGTGCATCCGCCTTTTCGGGCACGCCGGCCGAATACCCCTCGTTGAAGACGAGATAGATCATCGCGGCAACCACGCCGAGCCTTTCGGCCCGCGCTACGGCGTCCGGCGTCTCGAAGGCAATGCCGGCCGCGCCGACCTTTGCTTTCGCCCGGGTGATGCGCTGCTCCATCGCCGCTTCCGAGACGAGGAAGGCCCGGGCGATCTGCTTGACCGACAGGCCGGAGACGATGCGCAGCGCCAGCGCGATCTGCTGCGTCGCCGGCAGGTCCGGATGGCAGCAGACGAAAAGCAGGCGCAGGATATCGTCGCGGTAGTGCGCGCCGTCCAGCCGGTCGGCGAGGTCGCTTTCGGCATCCCCGAGATCGGACAGCACCTCTTCAGGCGGAAGCGGCTGGTGCCTTGCGCGCTTGCGCACCTGATCGATGCCGCTATTGCGCCCGACGAAAATGAGCCAGGCTGCCGGATCGCGCGGCGGCCCCTTGTCGGGCCAGGTCTTCAGCGCGCGCAGGCAGGCTTCCTGAAAAGCCTCCTCCGCCATGTCGAGGTCACGGAAATAGCGCAGCAGCGCCCCCATGGCCTGCGGCCGTGCCGAAGTCAGTGCCAGGTCGATCCAGGCAAGGTCTGTCATGTAATGGGCACTCCCGGATTGAAGAACTGCAACGGCCGGATTTCATAGGTCCCGTTCGCCGGATTGGCGGCGGACAATTCGCGCGCGAAGGTGATCGCCTCTTCCAGCGTTTCAGCCTGGAGGACGAAGAAGCCGAGGAATTGTTCCTTGGTTTCGGCAAAGGGGCCGTCCATGACGATATCGTCCGTCGCCCCCTTGCGCACGGTGACGGCCGCCGTCGTCGGCATCAGCCGCGCGACGGGTCCCAGCTTGCCGGCATCGGCATAGCGCTGGTTGACCGCGCCGAGATCGGCCATCACCTTGTCGTCAAGTTCCTTGCTCCAGGCGTTGACGACACTTTCGGCATCATAACAAAGAACGGCATACAGCATGGTGAACTCCCCTTGGTTGAAAGACGTAAAAGTAACGTCTCAGCCGACAGGGCGCACCGGAATATTTTCAACGGGCGGATCAGATCTTGAACACGTCGTCCTGCCAGAAGACGATCACGTAGCCGCCGGCCGGCTCGGCCTCTGCGGCCCAGGCCTGCAATTGCGCATGGTAGGGCTCGCTCCGCCAGATATCGGGATGATCGACATCGACCAGCACCGTGATCTGCGGCCCCTGCCGGTAGATCATCATGTGCGAGCGCGACGGCTCCCACACATCCCCCAGCCCCTCGTCGGTCATCCAGAGACAGAGGAAGTCACGGCAGACGGCGGGGCGATCCGCGTAGATCGCGCAGCCTTTCCCCTCGATGCAATGCCTGCACCAGGCGTTCGCCGGTTTCTCGAACAGATCGATTTCCGGCAGCCGGCAACAGAGCGTGCAGGCGCCGCATGATCGACCCGCGACAATGTTCGTGGATGGTTGCATGCGCAGCCAATAGCATCTGGAAGCCCCGCACTAAAGAGCAGGACAGGATGGGGAGATACGCTATCGCGCGCTCAGCGTGCGCCGCACCGCATCCTTCCAGCCCTTGATCTTCACTGCGCGGGTCTTCTCGTCCATCGTCGGCTCGAAACGCCTGTCGCGCGCCCAGGATTTGGCAAAGCCCTTGCGGTCCAGCCAGACGCCGGCGCGCTGGCCGGCAAGCCAGGCCGCGCCGAGAGCGGTCGTCTCCAGGATCGTCGGGCGGTCGACGGGCGCATCGAGAATGTCGGCGAGGCGTTGCATGGTCCAGTCGGAGGCAACCATGCCGCCATCGACCCGCAGCACCGTCTCCTTGCCGTTGTTGCGCCAGTCCTTCTGCATGGCGTCGAGCAGGTCGCGCGTCTGGTAGCAGACGGCCTCCAGCGCCGCGCGGGCAAATTCCGCCGGGCCGGTGTTGCGCGTCATGCCGTATATCGCCGCGCGCGCCTCCGGGTCCCAGTGCGGCGCACCGAGGCCGGTGAAGGCCGGTACGAGATAGACGTTCTGCGTCGGGTCGGCCTGTGCCGCAAGATCGCCGGTATCGGAGGCGGCCTTGATGACCTTCAGCCCGTCACGCAGCCATTGCACGGCCGCGCCTGCAATGAAGATCGAGCCTTCCAGCGCATAGGTCGTCTCGCCGTCGAGCCGGTAGGCGATGGTGGTCAGCAGCCGGTTCTTCGAGCGCACGATGTCCGTGCCGGTGTTAAGCAGCGCAAAACACCCGGTGCCATAGGTGGATTTCATCATGCCCGGCTCGAAGCAAGCCTGGCCGATCGTGGCGGCCTGCTGGTCGCCGGCAACGCCGAGGATCGGGATTTCCGCGCCGAATAGGCCTGCTTCCGTCACGCCGAAATCGGCCGCGCAGTCGAGCACCTCCGGCAGCATGGCCTTCGGCACGCGCAGGATGTCGAGCAACTCGTCGTCCCAGACGTTCTCCGCGATATTGTACATCAGCGTGCGGCTGGCATTGGTGGCGTCGGTCACATGGGATTTGCCACCCGTCAGCCGCCAGATCAGGAACGTGTCGATCGTGCCGAAGCACAGGTCGCCCTTGGCGGCCCTCGCCCGGGCCCCCTTCACGTTGGAAAGCAACCAGGAGAGCTTCGTGCCGGAAAAATAGGGGTCGAGCAGCAGGCCGGTCTTCCGGGTGAAGGTCTTTTCGAGATCCTGCCGCTTGAGTTTCTCACAATAGGAAGCGGTGCGGCGGTCCTGCCAGACGATGGCATTGTGGATCGGCTTGCCGCTCTCGCGCTCCCAGACGACCACGGTCTCGCGCTGGTTCGTGATGCCGATGGCGGAAATGTCGGAGGCCTTAATATCGGCCTTCTTCAGCGCGGCCTTGACCGACCAGACGACGCTTTCCCAGATTTCCTCCGGGTCGTGCTCGACCCAGCCGGATTGCGGAAAGATCTGTGTGAATTCCTTCTGGCCGGAGCCAACCACCTTCTGCTGGCCGTCGAAAACGATCGCCCGGCTCGAGGTCGTGCCCTGATCGATCGCGAGAACATATCCGCCCATCATTTTCTCCCCATCGGATGGCCTCTCCCAGCCCATTCGGAATCTTCAATACGAGACCAAAACGAATGTCAAAGGAAAATAAAACGCAAATTCCGCTTTGCCCTCAGCGGGACTGTACCGCGCGGAAAACGCAATTGTCATGGTGCAGTTTTTGGGCGTAGGCTACCGCAACGCAGCATATAGGGAGACAGAGAGAATGAAGAGTGTCGTCGTGACCGGCTCCACCAGCGGCATTGGCCTCGCCATCGCAACGGCCTTCGCCGAGAACGACGCCAATGTCGTCATCAACGGCTTCGGTCCGGCTGACGAGATCGAGGCGATCCGGGCAAGGCTCGCCGGCCTCGGCAAGGGCCGCGTGCTCTATCATCCGGCCGACATGACGAAGCCGCACGAAATCGCCGATCTCATCCAGACGGCGGTGGAAGAATTCGACGGCGTCGATATCCTCGTCAACAATGCCGGCATCCAGCATGTCGAGAAGATCGAGGACTTTCCGGTCGAGAAGTGGGACCAGATCATCGCGATCAACCTCTCCAGCTCGTTCCACACGATCCGCGCCGCGATCCCGCACATGAAACGCAAGGGCTGGGGCCGCATCATCAACGTCGCCTCGGCGCACGGCCTCGTGGCCTCTCCGTTCAAGGCGGCCTATGTGGCGGCCAAGCACGGCATCATGGGTCTCACCAAAACCGTCGCGCTGGAAGTAGCCGAAAACGGCATCACCGCCAATGCCATCTGCCCCGGCTACGTGCTGACGCCGCTGGTCGAAAAGCAGATTCCCGACACGGCCAAGGCCCGCGGCATCAGCGAAGCCGAGGTAAAAAGCGACGTCATGCTGAAGTTCCAGCCGACCAAGGAATTCGTCGGCACCGACGAGGTTGCGGCCATTGCCCTGTTCCTCGCCTCGGATGCAGCAAAATCGATCAACGGCACCCATATTTCCGTCGACGGCGGATGGACCGCCCAATAGGTCGCCCGCACCGTCGGCGGCTTGCCGGCGGACGGGTGCGCAAGAAGGATGAAATGAACTTTCTGCAGGACAGTCTGGAGGGCTTTCTCGCCCGCGAACACCGCGTCGTCATCGTCGACGTCACCGCCACCAAGGGCTCCGCGCCGCGCGACGAAGGCACGTTCATGCTGGTGGCGCCGACCGAAATCCACGGCACGATCGGCGGCGGCCAGCTCGAACACACGGCGATCGAGAACGCCCGCAAGATGCTGGCGGATGCCGGCGGCGAGGCAAAACTCGACATTCCGCTCGGGCCCGAGATCGGCGAGTGTTGCGGCGGCCGCGTCGAACTCGCCTTCACCGTCGCGGATGAAGCGGCACGCAAGGCACTCGATGCGCGCCTCACGCAGGAGGAACGGCAAAAACCGCAGGTCTGGGTGTTCGGCGGCGGCCATGTCGGCCGGGCGCTCGCCGAGGCGCTGACCCTGCTGCCGCTGAAGGTTTTCGTCGTCGAGGCGCGCGAGAGCGAACTCGACCAGCTCACCTCCGAGGTGCATCACCGGCTGAACGCCATGCCGGAATCGCTGATCGCCGACATCCCGCCGGGCTCGGCGGTCGTCATCGTCACCCACGACCATGCGCTCGATTTCCTGATCGGCCGGGAAGCGTTGGCCCGCACGGACCTTGCCTATATCGGCATGGTCGGCTCGAAAGCGAAGCGCGGCAACTTCCTGCATCATCTCGAAGAGGCGGGGGTGGACCGCGCAGCGGCCGACCGGCTGGTCCTGCCGATCGGCGGCACGGCTGTCAGCGACAAGCGGCCGGAGGTCATCGCCGCGATGACAGCCTCCGAAGTGCTGCTCGCCTTCGCCGCATGGCGAGGCGAGAAGGTCTAGCGGCCGTCGAGATATCCCAGATCGCGCCTCATGTGGTCGGAGAGGTCGCGCGGATCGAGCCACGGCAAACGCCTTCTTCTGCGCCACCGCAAGGCAAGGGAGAGCTTATGCCACAAGCCCGGCTTTCGAAATTGCAGGACGCCTGCCGGCGTCGGATTGGCAATGCATGTCATGATAAGGCCTCGTAAATCCCATCCATTGCTTGCAGGGTGCGCTGAAAAGTGATGGAATTCCAATCGAACCTTCGTCTGCATACATAAAGAGAACTTGGCCATGAAGATGTCGCGGAATTTCCCGCTCAATGCGCTGCGCGTCTTCGAGGCCGCCGCCCGGCTGGGCAGCTTCACCCGCGCCGGCGACGAATTGGGCATGACCCAGACCGCCGTCAGCTATCAGGTCAAGCTGCTTGAGGAGACGCTGGGCGAGACGCTGTTCCTGCGCCACCCGCGACAGGTCGTCCTCAGCGATGCCGGCGAGCGCCTTGCGCCCAAGGTCGCCGAAGGGCTTGCCAAGCTGGCCGAAGCGGTGGCGGATCTGCGAGGCGCGACGGAGCAGAAGTTGCACATCCACTCCACGCCCACCTTCGCCACGCAATGGCTGAGCCGCACGCTCGGCGATTTCCAGCTCAAGCATCCCGCCATCGCCGTCCGGCTTTCCACCTCGCAGGACCTGATCGACTTCACACGGGAGGACGCGGACGTCTCGATCCGCTGGGGCAAGGGCGACTGGCCGGGTCTCGAGGCCCACCGCATCATGCGCATGGACTTCGCGCCCATGCTCAACCCGGCGCTCGCCGAGACGATCGGCGGCGTGAAAGAGCCGGCCGACCTGTTGAAACTGACGATCATCAGCCCGCCGGATATCTGGTGGCGTACCTGGTTTGCCGCCGCCGGCATCGACAATCCCGACCTCACGCGCTTTCCCCCCAACGAGCTTGGCATACAGACGATCGATGCGCAGGTGGCCATGGCCGGCCAGGGGGTCGCGATCCTCAATCCCGGCCATTTCCGCGCCGAGGTCGCAGCCGGGCTGCTCTACCAGCCCTTCGATCTTACCTGCAACGACGGGCGCGACTACTGGCTCGCCTATCCCGAAAACCGCCGCAACATCCGGAAGATCCGGGCGTTCCGGGACTGGATTCTGGCGACGATGCCCAAAGAAGTTTAACAGCGATGGGGTTCCGACCCTGCCGTGCCGCAGCAAAAGCTTGCGCTTGCGTGGCGCATGATGTCATTAGAACGCCTTCCCCGGAGACTGGCAAATGACCAAAAACAGAATGGCCGGACGTCCCTGGACAAGCATGGCGCTCATCGCCTCGCTTTTCCTGTGCGCACCAGCAAATGCAACGCCCGTGCTTGTGGTCGATGCCGAAAGTCATCAGGTGCTCTATCAGGAGGATGCAGGGGTGCCCTGGTATCCGGCCTCCACGACCAAGCTGATGACGGCCTTCGTCGTGTTCGAAGCGCTGCGCTCCGGCGAAGTGTCGCTGACGACGCCGGTCACCATGACCCGCAACGCGACGAAGCAGGCCTTTCTCGAATCCGGCCTGACCTTCGGGCGGGCGATGACGCTCGAAGACGCACTCTTCGCCACGATCACCGCATCGGCAAATGATGTCGCCGTGGCGCTGGCCGAGGCTGTCGCCACCGACGAGGCTGCCTTCGTCAAGCGCATGAACGACGTTGCAATCCGCCTCGGCCTCACCGGCACCCGTTTCACCAATGCCAACGGCCTGTTCGACAAGAACAACTACACGACCGCGCGCGATCTCGCGATCCTGGGCATCGAAGCGGATCGCCTGTTCCCGGAATATCGCCGCTTCTTCCTGGCGTCCTCCGTCACGATCGACGGCAAGGAGATCAAGTCGAACAACCTGCTGCTGACCCGCTTTTCCGGTACGATCGGCATGAAGACCGGCTTCATATGCGCATCGGGCCGCAACTTCGTCGGACTGGCCGAACGAAATGGGAAAAGCGTGATGGTGGTCGTCCTTGGAGCCACGACAGAGCGCGAGCGCAACGAACGGTCCGCGCAATATCTGACGGAAGCTTTTGACGGCCGTCTGTCTGCCGACGCCGGGACCGTCGAGACCGTCAAGAACCGTACCGATGTCTTGCCGGAGGACATGCGCATCCGCCTCTGCACCGACAAGAGCGCCGCCTACGAGGCCAGTCGGAACGCGCTCTACCCGATGGGGCTGCCGGGCGAGCAAAGCTATCTGCGCGACCAGGTCCCCGCGCAAATCCACGCGATCCGCACCTGGGCCGACGCCAACGTGACGGACGTGCCGATACCGAGCCGTCGCCCCTCATAGCCAACGGGCCTGAGATGATCTAGGCGCTCGCGCCGTGTTTCTGATCGTATTCTAGCGAAGCTGCGGCGAGCGCATCGATATCACTGGCCGTAATGAAAGGCTTCAGCGCATCGAATTTTGCCTTCTCCCAGCGGTAGATGCCCAAAGCGAGGAGCGTTTCGGTGTCGGCTGAAGGAAACCGCAGGCGGATGGGGACAGCCGGATTGCCGCCGACGATCGTATAGGGCGCAACGTCCTTCGTGACGATCGCTCCGGAGGCGGCGATTGCACCCTCGCCGATCGTGACACCCGGCATGATCATGGCGCGCATGCCCAGCCAGGCCCCATCGCCGATGATCGTGTCGCCCTTGCCGGCATAGGCGTCGAGGATGACCTCGGAAAACGGATAGAGGGAGAACCAGTCCGTCCGGTGCGTGTGATTGCCGCCCATCAGGATGACAGCTTCCGCGCCGATGCAGACATAGTCGCCGATATGGAGCTGATCGATCGGCCACATGGGTTTCCATGCCTTGAGGCTGTATTCGTCGCCATAGTGATACCGCACGACGCTCTCCTCGAAGGAGCCCGACCATGCGGCGCTGTAGTAGCTGTGTGTCCCGCGGATATGGATGTTCGGATTTTTCACGGTCTCGTGCAGGAGTTCCACCATGGACCAGTGCTTGAATGGTGCGGGCTCTGATACCATGATGCGAGGACTTTCTGCGCCGGGCTGTGCGAACCAGACCTGAGGTTTCAGGCCAACGATGTGTTCGAATAGCAAGTCGCGCTCGCCCCGGAAAGGCACCACGCCCTTGCTTGATCCCGCAACACGGCGCTGATCAGCCGTCAAGCCGGGCTGCGGCGAGTTCGGCGACCTTGCGGTTGACCGGCGCGTCCTCGCCATCTTCGAGAAACCATGCCCATGACAGCCCGCACCAGGCGAGGATCCACAGAAGCAGGCGCTCCCTCTCCAGCGAGGCAGCCTCGCAGATGATCGCAAGCCGCTGCGAGAAACGCTCCGGATCGGTCGCCACCGGAACGCTCGGATCGGACAGGTCAGGGTTGGTGAATATATTGGCGAAGTCGAAGCCGCGTTCGCCGTAGAGCCCCTTGGGGTCGATTGCCAGCCAGCCGCGCTCACCGAAATCCAGCACATTTTCGTGGTGAAGGTCACCGTGCAGGACAACGGCGTCCTGGGGAGCGGCCAGAAGCAGGCGTGCCGCTTCGGCGCAGCGTGCGAGAATCCCGCCATGCGTCCTTGCGGCAGGCTCCAGCGCGCGGAAAACCTGCGCCAGGGGAACCAGATCCGGCAACGGCGGCTGGCGCTGCGCGTGCAACCGCGCTGCGGTCGTGCAGAGGATGCGGCAAGCCTCTTCGTCGCTGCCCGTGCGCGCCATTTGCGAGAGGGATCGCGCCCCGCTGGCGCGTTCCATCAGCAAGGCTTCGCCGGCATGAGCCAGGACGGGAGCGGCCCCTTCGCCTGCCCACCACGCCATCAGGCGACTGCCCCGGCGCTCCTCATCAACCAGCGCGATCTTGAGCATGGCTTTCTTGCCGGCTTGCCGCACTGGCAACAGGTTGCCGGTATGCGTCTCGATCGGGTCGCCATCCGGCACCAGATGCCAGCGATGCAGATATTCTTCGAACATGGGTCCACTATAGCCTGAAGCGGGCATGCGGCTACCGGCTTCCGCTCCATCCCGAGCGCAGCAGTTCGTACCAGACTTCGCCATGCTCGCTACCCGGAATGGGATCTGGCCAATCGCCCGTGACCGTGCGCGCGTGGTTCATGCCGATCTTTTCCATCACCCGGCGCGAGGCCGTATTCACCGTCATCGTGGTCGCAACGATCTTGTCATAGCCATCGCTTCGAAATCCCCAATCGACAAGGGCCAGAGCCCCCTCCGACGCCAGCCCCTGCCCCCAGTCCATCCGGCGCAAGCGATAGCCGAGCTCGGCCAATGTCTCGCTCTCCGGCCACAGGCAGAACCACCCGACGAACGCGCCGCCGGTGTTGCGACGCGCCGTCCAGACATAGGGCTCGGTTCCCCTCGGCATGAGAAACGTCGCATCCGGGTCGACCTTTTCGTGGTCGACGGCATGTCCGCCATTCAGGAAGCGCATGACCTCCGGATCGAGCTCAAGGCCGATGAAGTCCGCTCTGTCGTCCGGACTGCACGGACTGAGCGTCAGATGCTTCGTCTGCAAAACGGCCATTCAGTCCTCCTCTTCATACCTTGCCATGCGATGACCTGCTGCGCCCCTTCCCTCGCCGGCAAATCTTGCGCAATGTGCGCCTTGAAAGCAGATGTCGAGAGGGGACACACCGCATGTACGAATATGCCATCGCCTGGGAATGGCTGACCTTCGCGGTCCGCTGGCTGCATGTCATCACCGCCATGGCCTGGATCGGCTCGTCCTTCTACTTCATCGCGCTGGACCTTGGCCTCGTCAAGCGGCCGCATCTGCCGGCAGGGGCCTATGGCGAGGAATGGCAGGTGCATGGCGGCGGCTTCTACCATATCCAGAAATACCTGGTGGCGCCCGCCGCCATGCCCGAGCACCTGACCTGGTTCAAATGGGAAAGCTACATGACCTGGCTTTCCGGCTTCGCGCTGCTTTGTCTCGTCTACTACGGCGGCGCCGATCTCTTCCTCATCGACCGCAATGTGCTCGACGTCTCGACGACCGTCGCGATCCTCATCTCGCTCGCCTCCCTCGCCCTCGGCTGGATCCTCTATGACCTCCTTTGCAAGTCGCCGCTCGGGAAGAACACCTGGGGACTGATGATCGTCCTCTATTTCATCCTCGTGGCGATGGCCTGGGGCTATACGCAGGTCTTCACCGGCCGCGCAGCCTTCCTGCATCTCGGCGCCTTCACGGCGACGATCATGTCGGCCAACGTCTTCTTCATCATCATGCCGAACCAGCGGGTCGTCGTCGCCGACCTCATCGCCGGGCGCACGCCGGATCCGAAATACGGCGTGATCGCCAAGCAGCGTTCGACGCACAACAACTACCTGACGCTGCCCGTCATCTTCTTCATGCTGTCGAACCACTATCCGCTCGCCTTCGCGACGGCGTTCAACTGGATCATCGCCGCACTCGTCTTCCTGATGGGGGTGACGATCCGGCACTGGTTCAACACGACCCATGCCCGCAAGGGCAAGCCGACCTGGACCTGGCTTGCCACGGCGCTCCTCTTCGTCCTCATCATGTGGCTTTCCACGGTGCCGAAGGTGCTGACCGGCGAGAGCGCCGATGCGGAACTCACCCCCTCCGCCCAGCGTTTTGCGACGAACGGCCATTTTCCGGCGGTGCGCGACCTTGTCTCGACCCGCTGTTCGATGTGCCATGCCGTGGAACCCGTCTGGGAGGGCCTGCGCGCCGCGCCGAAGGACGTCGTGCTCGAAAGCGATTCCGCGATTGCCCTGCACGCCCGCGAGATCTATCTGCAGGCAGGACGCAGCCACGCCATGCCGCCGGGCAACGTCACCGCCATGACCACGCAAGAGCGCGCCCTCATCACCGCCTGGTTCGAAACTGCCGCAGAAGGAAGCTGACACCCCATGACCCAAACCCTGATCCGCGGACGCCTGCTCTCCTTCCTCCGTCGCCCGGAAGCGATCGACGACACCGCGAGCTATCGCTACGAGGAGGATGGCGGCCTGCTGGTCGAGGACGGCAGGATCGTCGCCGTCGGCTCCTATGCCACGGTGCGCGCCACTGCGCCCGACGATGCGGAAGAGATCGACCACCGCCCGCACCTCATCCTGCCGGGCCTCATCGACACGCACCTGCACTTCCCGCAGATGCAGGTAATTGGCTCCTATGCCGCCAATCTGCTGGAATGGCTGAACGTCTATACGTTCCCGGAGGAATGCCGCTTCGTCGAAAGCGAGCACGCCGCCCGCATCGCCCGCCATTTCTACGACGAGATGATCCGCCAGGGTACGACGACGGCGGCGGCCTATTGCTCCGTGCACAAGGCCTCGGCCGACGCCTATTTCGCAGAGGCCCTGAAGCGCGGCATGTGCATGATCGGCGGCAAGGTGATGATGGACCGCAACGCCCCGCAGGGCCTGCTGGATACGCCCGAAATGGGCTATGACGAAACCCGCGCGGTGATCGCCGAATGGCACGGCAAGGGACGCAACCACGTCGCCATCACCCCGCGCTTCGCCATCACCTCGACGCCCGCTCAGATGGAGATGGCGGCCGCGCTCGCCCGCGAATTCCCCGACCTGCACATCCAGACGCATCTGTCGGAGAACCACGACGAGATCCGCTTCACCAGCGAACTCTACCCGGATGCCATCGACTATACGGATGTCTATGCGAAATACGGCCTGCTCGGCCGCAAAAGCCTGTTCGGCCACTGCATCCACCTGTCGGACCGCGAGGCGGACGCGATGAGCGAGGCGGGCGCGGTGGCGGTGCATTGCCCGACTTCGAACCTCTTCCTCGGCTCCGGCCTGTTTCCGCTGAAGGCGCTGGCGCGGCGGGAAAAGCCGGTGCGCGTCGGCGTTGCGACCGATGTCGGCGGCGGCACGAGCTATTCCATGCTGAAGACGATGGATGAGGCCTACAAGATCCAGCAATTGCTGGGCGAGCGGCTGAATCCGTTCGAGAGCTTCTACCACATGACGCTCGGCAATGCCGAGGCGCTGTCGCTCGCCGACCGTATCGGCACGCTGGAGGTCGGCACCGACGCCGATTTCGTGGTGCTCGACGCGAGCGCCACGCCCGCCATGGCGCTGAAGATGGAAGTCGTGCGCTCGCTCACCGACGAGCTGTTCCTGCTCCAGACCGTCGGCGACGACCGTGCCGTGCGCGAGACCTATGTGGCCGGCAAGGCGATGAAAGCCGCGCTTTGAGGGGAAATGCCGTGCAATGCCGGTCGGGTCAGGCCCGGCCGGCGCGCTTTTCCCCCGCTGCGCCGGGTAGCCTCAGGGCTGTTCGATAGTGAACGGCGTCTCGAGGAAGAACTCCTCCAGATTGACGCCGCCACCCAGGCGATCGACTACGAGGAAATCGCTGACGGCCCCGACCGCGATCAGCGGATGGTGCCAGACATTGCGGCGGTAGTTCACGCCCTGGCGTCCGCCGGCGCGGAAAACCTGCGGCCGGCCTGGCTTGCCGCCCTCGTCCTCGGCGACGATCACCAGCCAGGGACGGTTGTCGAGCGGCGAAAAGCTCTGGCTGCCAAAAGGATGGCGCTCCATCATGTCGACCGTATAGGGGAAGGCCCGCGGGCTGCCGCGGAAGATATTGATGATGACCCGTGCATCCTCGCCCACCGCCTCGGCCTCGGCGAGCGCGTGATAGCGCTCCGTCGTGCCGCCGTTGATATGGCGCATGGAGGCGGGATGGGCCTCGATCACCTGACCGAAGGGCGCGAAGGCTTCCTGGGTCAGCGGTTGGATCGTGAGCGTCTCAGCCATCGGACAGCCCTCCCGGGGAGAGGAAGGGCGGTCGTTGGTAATCAGGCATAGTCAGTCTCCGGGGAGCAGAGCATTCAATCGAAGGAGCGCGATGCGCTCCACTTGGAACTTGGCGGTTTCGAATTCGGCTTCGGTCGTGTTGCCGATGCGCGCCTCGAAGGCGGCAAGGATATCATCCTTGGTCAGTCCCTTCACTGCGATGATGAAGGGAAAGCCGAATTTTTCCGTATAGGACGTATTGAGAGCGGTAAAGCGGGCATGCTCGGCCGGCGTCAACCGGTCAAGGCCCGCGCCAGCCTGCTCCTTGCGGCTATCTTCCGTCAGGCCGCCGGCAATCGCAAGCTTGCCGGCAAGGTCCGGATGCGCGGTCAGCACGCCGAGCTGCTCGGCCTGGCTCGCCTTGCGGAACGCCTCCGTCAACGCACCATGCACGACCGGTGCCGTCAGCGGCAGAACGACAGCGCCGGCGTCGAGCGCCCGCTCGGCAATGAAGGGCGAGTGCTCGAAGACGCCGCCGAAGCGGGCGAGAAAATCGGCGCGGTCGATCATGCCTTGCCCTTGGAGGGATGATGGTTCTCGATCCAGTGACGCGCGATATCGATGCGGCGCGGGATCCAGACCTTCTCGTGACCGAGCACATAATCGACGAAGCGGGCGAGCGCCGCGACGCGGCCCGGCCGGCCGACGAGGCGGCAATGCAGGCCGATGTTGAGCATCTTCGGGCTGCCTTCCCTGCCCTCCTGGTAAAGCACGTCGAAGGCATCCTTCAGGTAGTTGAAGAACTGGTCGCCGGCATTGAACCCCTGCGGCGTGGCAAAACGCATGTCATTCGTTTCGAGTGTATAGGGAATGATCAGGAAGGGCTCGCCATCGAGGCCCGGCACCCAATAGGGCAGATCATCGGCATAGGAATCGGAGGAATAGACGAAACCGCCCTCCTCCATCAGGAGACGCAGCGTATTGGCCGAGGGCTTGCCCTGATACATGCCGAGCGGGTGGGAGCCGGTCAGCTCCTTGTGCAGGCGCACGGCCTCGCGAATGTGCTCGCGTTCCTTGTCCTCGGGGAAATCCTTGTATTCCAGCCAGCGATAGCCGTGGCTGGCGATTTCCCAGCCGGCTTCCTTCATGGCGGCAACCGCTTCCGGGTTTCGCGCCATGGCCAGCGTCACGCCATAGACCGTGGTGGTGACATTGCGGCTGGTGAACAGCCGGTGCAACCGCCAGAAACCGGCGCGCGAGCCGTATTCGTAGATCGATTCCATGTTGAGGTTGCGCTGCCCCGGCCAGGGCTGCGCCCCGACAATCTCCGACAGCAGAGATTCCGACGCCGCGTCGCCATCGAGGATGCAGCTTTCGCCACCCTCTTCATAGTTCACCACGAATTGCACGGCGATATTCGCATCGCCCGGCCAGCGCACTTGCGGCGGATTGCGGCCATAACCGATCAGGTCGCGCGGATAAGTCGTCTCAGTCATTCGATCACCTCGGGAATGGGCGTAACCGTAGCACCTGACATTGGGAAGTCTAATCGAATCTGGTGCATAGCCCCATGCAAAGGAACCATTATCGCCCTGACCCGTTTTCTGTCCATGACAACCAAGGAGAAACACCTATGGCCATGCAGGACGCAAACATTCGCGAAACCCAGGACCTGATCTCCAGCGACAAGGTGGAAGGCACCAGCGTCTACGGCGCCGATGGCAAGCATATCGGCTCGGTCGAACGCCTGATCCTCGACAAGCGCAGCGGTCACGTCTCCTATGCCGTGCTCAGCTTCGGCGGCTTTCTGGGGATCGGAAACGACCACTATCCGCTGCCCTGGAGCAAGCTGAACTATGACGAAGGGCTAGGCGGCTACCGCATCGACGTGACGAAGGAACAGGTCGAAAGCGCACCGCATTTTGAAAGCGACGCCGAATATGACTGGAACCGCCGCAACGGCAAGGCGATCAACGACTATTACGGCGTGCCGCCCTATTGGATGTAGGCGGCGCTAGATCCGCCCGGCGGCCTCGAAATGGGCTGCGACGGTGAACGAGGGCGGCACGTCGAGCGTGCCGCCCTTTATTTCGGAAAGAGCAGTGCGCGCCAGCGCGTGTGCCAGCCCGAAGCTCACCTTGAAGCCGCCGGTCATGAGGCTGATATTCGCGTGATCGGGATGACGGCCCACCATCGGCTCGCGACCGATCGCCTTGGGCCGAAGGCCCGCCCAGCGCTCGATGACCGGCGCATCCGCCAGAACCGGCGCCATCAGCCGAGCCTTTTCGATCAGCACGTCGAGCTGGCCATCGGTGCCCGCCGGATCGCCGAAACTGTTTTCGCTGGTGCTGCCTACGGCCACGAGACCGTTTTCATGCGGCACGATGTAGAGACCATCGGCAAAGATGACCGGCAAGGATGGATCGACAGACGCCTGGAGAACGGCCGCCTGCCCTTTCACCGCCGTCCCGGCCGGCTTGGCCAGCGGCGGCGTCAGGGGTTCGAGCAAGGCGAAGGTCTCGACGCCGGTGGCAAGGACGCAGTCGCCGAATGTCAGGCTGCTGCCATCATCGAGACGAGCCTTGCCGGCGGCCGGATCAAGCCCCGCGATGCCGACGCCCTCGCTGATCGTGACAGTCGGCATAGCGTCGAGCGCGGCGCGCAGCGCAGCAAGCAGCGAACGCGGCGCAAGGCGGGCCGCCAGATGATCGTGAACAAGGCCGTGGGCCATGGCCGCCCCGGCCGGCCAGTTGGCGACGGGCGCTGCATCCAGAACGTCGAAGACAAAAGTCCGCTCGGGCGTGCGCCAGACGGAAAGGGCATCCTGCACATGGCCGAGCGCGATCTCGCGGTTGTGCGGTTTTTCCAGCGGGATGAGGCGACCGGTGCGCCGGTATCCGGCGGAAAGACCGGTTTCGGCTTCCAGCGCCGCGATTTCCGCCTCGAGGGACACAAGCGCCTCGAACTGGAAGGCCTTCTTGGCGTTCCAGCGGTTCGGCAGGTGCGGCATCAATGCGCCGAGCACGCCGCCGCTGGCGCCGGCCCCTATCGTCCGCTTTTCAACGAGGTGCACGGAGCGGCCATCGCGGGCGGCAAAGAGCGCCGTCCACAGGCCCATGACCCCGCCGCCGGCCACGACAAGGTCCACGCCCGGTTGACCGGCGGCCTTCGCGCGACTATCGGCATCTGCCATGGCTGACCACGATCCTGAAAAGACAATCCAGAGCGAAGCGGTCCTCGACTGGCACAAGGGCGATATGCCCTATTCCCGTGCCTTTGACGACCACTTTTATTGCCGCGACGACGGACGGCTGGAATGCGGCCATGTCTTCCTCGCCGGCAACGGACTGCCGGAGCGCTGGCAGCGCGACAAACCCTTCCGCATCGCCGAACTCGGCTTCGGCACAGGCCTCAATCTCTGCGAGACCTGGCGGCAATGGCGCGAAACGGCGCCGGAGGGCGCAAGCCTCCACTTCACTTCCTTCGAGCGGTTTCCGATGGCGCGCGCCGATATCGAACGGGCGCTTTCGCACTGGCCGGAGATTAGCCGGGAGCGCGCGGACCTTGCCGCCCGATGGCCGCAGACGCCGGAAGGCCGCATCGAGATCGAGCTGGAGCCGCGATTGCGCCTCACCGTCGTGTGCGGCGCGGCGCTCGACAGCCTCGCCGCGGAGAATGCGCCTTTCGACGCCTGGTATCTCGATGGCTTCGCGCCGTCGCGCAACCCGGACATGTGGTCTGCGGAGCTGATGGCGGAGGTCTTTCGGCTGACCGCTCCGGGCGGTCGTTTCGCGACCTATGCAGCGGCGGGCTTCGTGCGGCGCAATCTCCTCGCCGCCGGTTTTGCGGTGGAGCGCCGGCCGGGCTTTGCCGGAAAGCGCGAAATGCTCTGCGGCGAAAGACCTTCGGCCTGATCGCTCAGTGCACCGTGCCGCTGACGGCCTTCGTCTTGCTGCGCTTCAGCCAGCGGTCGAGCTTTTCTTCCAGTCTCTCGATGCTGATCGGCTTGGCCAGATAGTCGTCCATGCCGGCGGCAAGACATTCGTCGCGGTCGCCATCGAGCATATGGGCGGTGACGGCGACAATCGGCACCCGGTGGCCGGTGCCGTTTTCAAGTTCACGGATCGCCCGGCTCGCCTGAAGGCCGTTCATCACCGGCATGGAAACATCCATCAGGATCATGCCCGGCCGGCTCGTGCGGAAAACCTCGATGGCCTCCTCGCCGTTCCCGACCAGACGGAAGCGGAGGCCGGAGGCCATCAGCATCTGGGTGAAGAGGATCTGGTTGACCTCGTTGTCCTCGGCCACCAGCACGTCCAGCCCATCGCTTTCCGTCGCGCCAGCGGGTGCCGCCACGGTCGGGCGAAGCGGCAGGACCTTGCCCTTCGCTGCGCTCGCAGGGATTTTCATCCCGCGTGCCGCACGCAGCACCTCGCAGACCGTCTCGCGCAGGAGATCGGCGCGCACGGGTTTCATGAGATGAGCCTGGATATCCTGCGAGGAAAGCAGCGGGTCTTGGCCCGGCAGGTTCATCGAGGTGAGCACGATCAGCGAGACACCGGCCGTCGCGGCGCTGTCGCGCAGCGTGCGCACGAAATCCGGTGAACGATCCGGCCGGTAATCGAGAAGGACGGCATCCACCGCCAGGCCCATATCCGCCGCTGTCGTGAGCACGGCGAGCGCTTCGGCCTCCGAGCCGACCGCGGTCGCATCGAACCCCCAGTCGAGCAGCATGTCATGGGCCGCCTTACGGGAAAGCTCGTGCGCATCGACGACGAGAATGCGCGCGCCGGGCGCCTTCGCAGGCACGATGCGGACCGGCAGCGAGGCGACGGCAAGCGCCATCGGCAGGCGCACGGTAAAGGCCGAACCTCTGCCGACTTCGCTCGTAGCCGTCAGCGCGCCTCCGAAAAGCCGCGTCAGCGCGTCGGTGATGGCAAGGCCGAGGCCGGTGCCTTCATGCCGGCGCGTCGAGGAGGTGTCGACCTGCGAGAACTTCTCGAAGATCGATTCCATCTTCTCGGTCGGAATGCCGGCGCCTGTATCCTCGATGCGGATGACGATCTCGACCTCGCTCTCGCTCATGTGCGAGGCAAGGTCGATGAGCACATGGCCGCGATCGGTGAACTTGACGGCATTGCCGACGAGGTTGGTGACGATCTGCCGGAAGCGTCCGGCATCGCCCATCACCGCCGCCGGCATGTTCGCCGCCCCGCGCACGACGAGCTCAATATCCTTCTCCGCAGCCTTCGCCGACAGCAGCGTCGCCACGTCCTCGATCGCCTCGACCGGACTGAAGGCAACCTCGCGCAAGGTCATCTGGCCCGCATCGATCTTCGAGAAGTCGAGGACGTCGTTGATGATGGTCAGCAAGGCATTGCCTGACTTCACCATGATGTCGATGAAGGTTTTCTGCCGCGTGTCGAGGTTCGACTTGGCGAGAAGCTCGGCCATGCCAAGCACGCCATTCATCGGCGTGCGGATTTCGTGGCTCATATTGGCCAGAAATTCCGACTTCGCCTTGTCGGCCATCTCGGCGCGCGTGACCAGCCGGCGCAACTCTTCCTCGCGGCTCTTGAGGTCGGTGATGTCGGAAAAGACCATGACGCTGCGGCCGCGGCTCGACGGGGTCACGTCAAGGCGAAGCCAGCGCTGGTAGCCGCTGAACACCGTCAGCGAGGCGGGCTTGCCGGTGAGGAGGATCCTGCCGAAGTCAGCGGCATCGACGGGCTCTTCGCCGACAAAGCCCGGTATCTGCCGATCCACGCAGCTTTGCAGGATATCGGAAACGCGCGTGCCGGGCTGAAGCAGCTCACGCGGCATCGTGATCATCGTGGAGAGCGCCTCGTTGGAAAGCACGACCATGCCATCTTCGATGATGAGCAGGCCCTGGCTCATGGAGGACACCGCATCCTTGACGAGGCTGCCGACTTCCTCCAGCGCGCTGCGCGTCTCGAGCACCTCGCGCTCGCGCTCGCGCCGCTCGGTAATGTCGATATAGGTCAGCAGGCTGCGGCCGCCGGAAATCGCGCAGCTGGCCTCGATCAGCGTGCGGCCGTTGGAATAGGCGACTTCGCGCACAGGCCGGCTGCCGGATCGAATGCTGCACAGTGCCTGCTCATGATTTTCCGTGCTCGAGCCGCATCCGTCCTCCAACGCTCCGCCCTGCTCCTGCTGGAAGCGAAGAAGTTCGCCGAGGGGGCGCCCCTTCAAGGAGGGTAGCGCGCCGCCCCATAGCTCCTTGAACGCACCATTGCTGAGTTCGATGATGCCGATCTCGTCAACCACCACGATCCCGACCGGAAGCGATTCGACCACGCTTTCAAGGTCGGAGCGCGCGGTTTCCGCCTGGCGCTGCGCTTCGATCAGCTGGTCTTCGCGCTTCTTCAGCACGGTCGTGTCGGTGATCGAGCCGATCAGGTAGCTTTTTTCATCGAGCGTCGTGACGCGGTGAAGCCGCGAGATCGTCGGTCGTGCCGAACCGTCGGCGCGGAGGTAGTCGATCTCGGATTCGAACAGTTCGCCGGTATCCAGCACGAACTGGTTCTGCTCGTGAAATTCTTCCCCCTGCTCGGGATACATATCGAGCGTGGTGAGGCCAAGCAACTCTTCCGGCTGGCGTCCCGTCAGTTCGACATAGGCCCGGTTGGCGAAGATCATGCGCTGGTTTTCGTCGCGCATGAAGCTGGCGACCGGCAACTCGTCGAGCAGCGCGCGATAGAGGCCGATTTCCTGCGAATTCTGCTTGAGCCGTCCTTCGTTTTCCTTCAGCGCCGTCACATCGAGGCGAAGCATGACGAGGGCGCCGTCCTCCCGGCGCTGCGTAACGAGCCGGACCCAGCCGTCCGCCATGCGACAAACGGACTCGAAGAGCGGCAGGTCGTAGCTGGCGAGCCGCGCGGCAACCCAGCGTTCGCGCTCTTCCGCCGGCGTATCGCCCGCCTCGACCTCGTGCAGTGCCTCCGTTACCGCTGCAAGGCCGACGGGCCCGTCCGCAAGCGCGCCGACAAGCTCCCGGTAGAGTGCCCGCATGCTGCGATTGGCATAGGTCAGACGGTTGTCGGCGTCGAAGACGGCAACGCCGGTGCCCAGCGTATCGAGCGCGCCTTCCACCTGCTCGGGGACGGGAGTTTCCGTTTTTTCCCGGTCCCGGACGACGGAAGCCTGCCGAGCCGCCGCACCGTTTGCATTCGCCGCCGGCACGTCCGTCGAGGGGGCGAAGAGGCCGACGAGGATGGAAAGTGTCGGGGAAATCCGCTCACGCTTCAGTGCGATGTCATAGCTGTCGCCACCCAACGGATGGATATAGCGGGCGCGTTCGGCATTGCCGAAAATCAGGCATCTGCGCTCCGGATCATCCCTGTCACCATGGCCCGGCGCTTCGCCAGTCTCGTCGCTGCGAAGGCCGACCATGTCCGCGGGCGCATGGCCAAAGAGCCGCGCATAGGCCTCGTTGACAGCCAGATAGCGCAGTTCGCTGCTCTTGACGTAGGCCGGATGTGCGTGTTCGCGAACGCGCGCGCACGCTGCAACCAGCAATTCATCTTGAGGGTCAGCCACGCCAAGCGCTCCCCGAAGCGGGATGGAGGGAGAAATTCATACCACCCGGGGAGTATCATCAATCCTTGAACGGATGGTTAACCGTTCGTTGCCGCACCCGTCCGGCCCTTCCTTATCCACGAGAGCACCTGCCTGTCGCAAATGGCGGGGCATGCCGCCGCAAGCCGTGCGACAACAAGGAAGAGGGAACCAGACCGGGGATGCGCCGCATATGGGTGACGTGATCAAGCTCGAAAATCACCTCGAACAACCGGAGAATGGCGCAGACGACACACCCGTCGAGCGCCGCCGCCAGAATGTCGCACGCAGCGCAAGGCGCGCGCCGCCCAACGCGAAATATCTCGACCTCGTCAACACCACAGCCAAATCCGCCGTTCTTTCCGAAGATGCGCTGGAGGCGGTTCACCAGGCCTCGCTCACCATCCTCGAAGAAATCGGCATGGACATCATCCTGCCGGAAGCGCGCGAGCGCATGAGGGCGGCGGGCGCCGACGTCACGCCCGGCACCGACCGGGTGCGTTTCGATCGCGGGCTCATCATGGCGCTGATGGCCCATGTCCCCTCCACCTTCACCATGCATGCCCGCAACCCGGTGCGAAACGTGGAGATCGGCGGCGACAATCTGGTCTTCGCACAGATCGCCTCCGCGCCCTTCGTCGCGGACCGGGACGGCGGGCGACGTGCCGGCAACCAGGAAGACTTCCGCAAGCTCGTCAAGCTCGCCCAGTGCTACGACATCATCCACACCACCGGCGGCTATCCGGTCGAGCCCGTCGACATCCATGCCTCGATCCGCCACCTCGATTGCCTCTCGGACATGGTGAAGCTGACGGACAAGGTCTTTCACGTCTATTCGCTCGGCCGGCAGCGCAATCTCGACGGCATCGAGATCGCCCGCATCGGCCGCGGCATCTCGATGGAGCAGATGGAGCGCGAGCCCTCGCTCTTCACCATCGTCAACACTTCCTCGCCGCTGCGCCTCGACGGGCCGATGCTGCAGGGCATCATCGAGATGTCGGCGCGCAACCAGGTCGTCGTCGTGACGCCGTTCACGCTCGCTGGCGCCATGGCGCCGGTAACGATCGCCGGCGCGATCGTGCAGCAGAATGCCGAGGCGCTTGCCGGCATCGCCTTCACGCAGATGGTGCGCAAGGGCGCGCCGGTCATGTATGGCGGCTTCACCTCCAATATCGACATGAAGACGGGCGCGCCGGCCTTCGGCACGCCGGAATATATGAAAGCGGTCATTGCCGGCGGCCAGCTCGCGCGGAAATACAACATCCCCTACCGCACCTCGAACACCAACGCCTCCAACACGCTGGATGCGCAGGCCGCCTACGAATCGGCCTTCTCGCTCTGGGCGCTGACGCAGGGCGGCGGCAATTTCATCATGCATTCGGCCGGCTGGAGCGAGGGCGGCCTGACCGCCTCCTTCGAGAAATTCATCCTCGACGTCGATATGCTGCAAATGGTGGCGGAATACCTGACACCGCTCGATGTCGGCACCGATGCGCTCGGCATCGAGGCGGTGCGCGATGTCGGTCCCGGCGGGCATTTCTTCGGCACCCCGCATACGCTGGCGCGCTACGAGACCGCCTTCTATTCGCCGATCCTTTCCGACTGGCGCAATTTCGAGGCATGGACGGAAGCCGGCCGGCCGACCACCTATGACCACGCCAACCGGGTCTTCAAGGAAAAGCTCGACACCTATGAAAAGCCGCCGCTCGACCCTGACATCGAGGACGAACTGGATGCGTTCGTCGCCAGGCGCAAGGAAGAGGGCGGCGTTCCGACGGATTCCTAGGAGAAGATCAGGTGTCGAACATGATGGAGCGGACGGAGGCGATCAGCTTTTCCGTCGGCAGGTTGGAGAAATTCCTGTCGATCTCGGCCGTGGTCAGCGCACGGGCCTTTTCCGACAGCTTGGCGCGCAGATCGCCCAGCGTCTGCGGCGCGGCGCAGACCACGAGCCGGCCGAAAGCGCCTTCGGCGGCATAGTCGTCGATACGGCCGGCAACTTCGGCGGTGAATTTCAGTTGCTCCTCACGCACCGGATCGCTCGAATATTCCATGGCCGAGCGCCCCTGACCGACGGAGGCGTGGCCGCGTCCGGGCTTGTCAGCCATGATGTCCTGTGCCTTCCTCGGCTCCCAGCGAAAGACTTCCTGCTCCGGGTTCTGCTGGCCATCCTTCAACAGGTTCACCCCCTTGAGCAGGCGGGCCTGGTTGCCGTCGGCGGCAAGAATCCAAGTCGTACCGGTCATGTTTGCACTCCCGTAGCAAGGTTTGTCGACGCGCAGACCATTCTGCGCGCCGCAGCATCCAACATGATTGTGGCGGATGGGTGCCGCAAGGCGCCGGGGCTCGTTCACCGTGCCCTCAAAGGCGCAGCCGCGGCAGGGATTGGGCGCCAATCCTTTCGCACCTGCGAAAGTAGCGCTTGACTTTTCGACGCAAAACAACGACATGAGCCGAAGCGTCGCCCTTCGGCCGCCGCGTGAGCGAGCCTGCGATTTCCCCATCGGGGATGCTAAGAAGGACAAGCGCAAGAGAACGATCCGCCTCACTTTGCGGATATTGCGCAGACGATAGCCAACCAACCCACAAGTTCCCAATTCACGCGGGGTTCTTGACGCCGAACGAAACCGGAAGCGCATGGTGCGTTCCGGCGATGTGCGTTTGGCGCCCCGAAAGGTATACACTTGACCACTTTTCACGACCTCGGCCTGTCGCAGACCATCGTCGCCACCCTTTCCGCCCTCGGCTTTGAAAAAGCGACGCCGATCCAGGCAAAGGCCATCCCGCTCGTCATGGAAGGCAACGACCTGATTGGCCTGGCCCAGACCGGCACCGGCAAGACGGCCGCCTTCGGCCTCCCGATGATCGAAAAGCTTCTGCTGGAAGCCCGTCGCCCCGACCCGCGCAATATCCGCGCCCTGATCCTCGCCCCGACCCGCGAACTGGTGAACCAGATCGCCGACAACCTGCGCGACTTCGTGAAGAAGACGCCGCTGCGCGTTGTCACCGTCGTCGGCGGCGCCTCGATCAACAAGCAGTCGGAAATGCTGAACCGCGGCACCGACATCCTCGTCGCCACCCCCGGCCGCCTGCTCGACCTCATCGCCCGCAAGGCCGTGACGCTGACGCAGGCCCGTTACCTCGTGCTCGACGAGGCCGACCAGATGCTCGACCTCGGCTTCATCCACGACCTGCGCAAGATTTCCAGGCTGGTGCCGAAGAACCGCCAGACGCTGCTCTTCTCGGCCACCATGCCGAAGCTGATCGGCGAACTGGCCGGCGAATATCTCGTCAACCCGAAGAAGGTCGAAGTCTCCCCGCCCGGCAAGGCTGCCGACAAGGTGGAGCAGTACGTCCACTTTGTGCCCGGCAAGGACCACAAGACCCAGATTCTCAAGCAGACGCTTACCGCCAACCCGGACGGTCTTTCGCTCGTCTTCTCGCGCACCAAGCACGGTGCGGAAAAGCTGATGAAGCACCTCGACCAGGTCGGCTTCAAGGCCGCCTCCATCCACGGCAACAAGAGCCAGGGCCAGCGCGAGCGGGCACTGAAGGCCTTCCGTGATGGCGAGATCCGCGTGCTGGTCGCCACCGACGTCGCAGCCCGCGGCATCGACATTCCCGGCGTCACGCACGTCTACAACTACGACCTGCCGGAAGTGCCGGACGCCTATGTCCACCGTATCGGCCGCACGGCCCGCAACGGTCGCGACGGCATCGCCATCGCCTTCTGCGCACCGGATGAAGCACACCTGCTGCGCGACATCGAGCGCCTGATGGGCATCAACATCGCTGTCGCCAGCGGTGAAGCCCCCGCCGTCATCACGGCCGGTCCGGGCGGCAAGTCGCGCAAGGGCCGCAGCGGTAGCGGCCAGCGTGCCGCCGCAGGTCGCGCAGGCCAGCGTCCGGCGCGCAAGCCCTTTGGCGACGGCAACCAGTCAGCCTCCGAAGGCGGCGCACCGGCAGCCGGCAAGCGCGCCAATGGCGCGCGCCCGCCGCAGAAGCAGGGCGAGCGCCAGAACCGCAACCATGGCGGTGGCAATGGCCAGGGTCGTCCGAACCAGAACGGCAAGCCGCGCCGGCCGGAAGGCCAGCGCCGCGAACAGGCCTGATCTGAAACGACATTGCTGATCGAGGGAACGGCGGGCTTCAGCCCGCCGTTTTCGTTTGCTCACTCGGCGGGCGCCGGATCCTTGCGGTTGGTGAGATAGACGCCGACCACGACGATCGCGGTGCCGGCGATCATCGGAATGGTCAGCTCCTCGCCGAAGATGGCGGCCGCCTGAAGCGCGGCGATCGGCGGCACGAGGTAGATGAGCGAGGCAGCGCGCGAAACCTGACCGCGGCGCAGCAGGTAGAGCAGCAGCAGGATCGCCCCCATCGAAATGCCCAGCACCGACCAGGCGAGCAGCGCGAGGAAGGCAAAACCGAAATCGACATGCAAGCTTTCCAGCCCGAGCGCCAGTGGGAAGGTAACGATCATCGCCCCGACATATTGCAGCGTGGCGATCGAGCGGATGTCCCCCGTCTGCAGATATTGCTTCTGGTAGATGGTGCCATAGGTCACCGCGGCCATGCCGAGCATGTTGACGATGAGGGCGAAGGCCGGAATTTCCGCCGCGCCCTGGCCGAAGAATTTCGGCAGAACCGCAAGCAGCACGCCGAGAAAGCCGAGACAGAGGCCGAGCTTCTGCCGCCCGTTCAGCCGCTCGCCGATGAAGAAGGGTGCGGCAAGCGCCGTCATCAGCGGCTGGAGGGCGGCGATGATCGAGGACAGCGCCGCCGGCACGCCCTCGCCGATCGCCCACCAGACCGCGCCGAGATAGATGCCATGCAGGAAGGCGCCGGAGATGACGGCGTGCACGATGGTGCGCGTATCGCGCGGCCAGGAAGCGCCCGATAGCCAGCACAGCGCGCCGAACAGGATGGCCGCGGTGACATAGCGGATGCTGAGGAAGGTCAGCGGTTCGGAAACGATGGCGCCGAACTTGGCGACGACCCAGCCGGTCGACCAGAGCAGGACGAAGATGGCGGGCGCCAGGCGATCAAGGGTCATGGGATTTCCGGCAGGAGAACAATCGGTGCGCGAGCGATAGGCACCGTGCCGCTGATCGTCAAAGCAATTTCCTTGATGGTTAGGTTCAAGGAAAAGCGACGAGGACCGGCCTGTCGGCATCTGCCCGTCAAAGCGGCATTTCAGAAAACCTGATCGAACCGGCCTGCCCCGCAAGGTGGCGGCACTCAATCCCGCCGAACCGTCCGGAAGCCCGGATTGCAAGCGCTTGCGATCATTCCCGATGCGGCGTGAGAATTCTTGATCGCTAATTGAGCATGGTTCTTGCTTTGCCCGGGATGTTGTACTCAAATGGTGAAAAATGGGGAATACGCTTTTGGCATTTGATGAAATGATGAATGCGGCATCGAACCCGCGGCAGCCATACGAAAACTACCATGACTGGTATGAGGGGCAGGATCGGGCTCGCCTGATCGCCAAGTCAAGGGACGCCGAGAACCTCTTTCGAAAGACCGGCATCACCTTCGCGGTCTACGGACACGCGGACAGTTCCGAAAAGCTCATCCCCTTCGACATCATTCCGCGCATCATTTCCGGCCGGGAGTGGCGCAAGCTCGCCCAGGGCATCGAACAGCGGGTCATCGCCCTCAACGCCTTCCTCGACGACATCTACCACAAGCAGGAAATCATCAAGGCGGGCCGCGTGCCGCGCGAGCTGATCGAGCGCAATGTCGCCTTCCTGCCGCAGATGATCGGCTTCAAGCCGCCGGGCGGGGTCTATACCCACATCGTCGGCACCGACATCGTGCGCACCGGCGAAGACCAGTTCTATGTGCTGGAGGACAATGCCCGCACCCCTTCCGGCGTCAGCTACATGCTGGAAAACCGGGAAACCATGATGCAGATGTTCCCCGAGCTGTTCCACCTCAACAAGGTGCGCCCGGTCGAGGACTATCCCAAACTGCTGCGCCAGAGCCTTGCCTCGCTGGCACCGCCCGGCTGTTCGGGCAAGCCGCGCGTTGCGGTGCTGACGCCCGGCATCTTCAACTCCGCCTATTACGAACACGCTTTCCTTGCCGACATGATGGGCGTGGAACTGGTCGAGGGTTCGGACCTGCGCGTCGTCGACGGCAAGGTGAAGATGCGCACGACCCGCGGCTATGAGGCCATCGACGTGCTCTACCGCCGCGTCGACGACGACTTCCTCGACCCCCTCACCTTCCGGCCGGATTCCGCCCTCGGCGTGCCCGGCATCATGGATGTCTACAAGGCCGGCAATATCACGATTGCCAATGCCCCCGGCACCGGCATTTCCGACGACAAGGCGATCTATTCCTACATGCCGGAGATCGTCGAGTTCTATACCGGCCGCAAGGCGCTGCTGGAGAACGTGCCGACCTGGCGCTGCTCGGAACAGGACAGCCTGAAATACGTGCTCGAGCACCTGAGCGAGCTTGTCGTAAAGGAAGTGCACGGTTCGGGCGGCTATGGCATGCTCGTCGGCCCGACGGCCTCGAAGAAGGAATGCGCGGCCTTTGCCGAAAAACTGAAAGCCCGGCCGGCGAACTACATCGCCCAGCCGACGCTCTCCCTCTCCACGGTTCCCATCCTCGTCAACAAGGGCATCGCGCCCCGGCATGTCGACCTCAGGCCCTACGTGCTTGTTTCCGACAAGGTGCAGATCATTCCCGGCGGACTCACCCGCGTGGCGCTGAAAGAAGGCTCGCTGGTGGTCAACTCCAGCCAGGGCGGCGGCACGAAGGATACGTGGGTACTGGAGGACTGATGCCGATGCTCGGAAGAACTGCAAACGGCCTTTACTGGATGTTCCGCTACATCGAGCGGGGCGAAAACATTGCCCGCCTCATCGATGCGGGCCTGCGCATGGCGCTGACGCGCAGCGGCTCCACCGACGAGGACTGGGACGGCGTCCTGCAAAGCGCCGGCGTGCGCGAGGATTTCGACCGCGTGCACGATACGCTGACCAGCGCCGACGCCATCGACTATCTCCTGCGCGACCGGTGCAATCCGTCAAGCGTGATGTCCTGCATCGATTCCGCCCGCAACAATGCCCGCATGGTGCGCACGGCGCTGACCCGCGAAACCTGGGAAGCGACGAACGAGTGCTGGATCGAACTGAAGCAGTTGCTTTCCAAGCGCGCCAAGCCGGCGGACATGCCGGAGTTGATCGATGCCATCAAGCGGAGCACCGGCCTCATCCGCGGCACCTTCCACGGCACCATGCTGCGCGACGACATCTACAACTTCTCGCGCATCGGCACCTTCATCGAGCGGGCGGACAACACCGCGCGCATCCTCGACGTGAAATACTACGTGCTGCTGCCGGCGATCGCCACGGTCGGCTCATCGCTCGACAACAAGCAATGGGAATCGATCCTGCGGTCGGTCTCCGCGCACCGGTCCTACAGCTGGGTCTATGACGGCGACTATTCGCCCGCCAATATCTCGGACTTCCTGATCCTCAACGACCGCATGCCGCGCTCGCTCGCCTACAGCTACGACAAGATCGTCAGCAATCTGGGCTATCTCGCCAAGCTCTATGGCGACAGCCACGCCGCGCATGACACGGCATCCTCGACGTTGATGCTGCTGAGAAGTCGCACCATGGACGATATCATGGACCAGGGGCTGCATGAATTCATCGAGGAGTTCATCATGCACAACAACCGCCTCGGGGAGGAAATCTCCGAAGGCTACCGCTTCTATCGGTAGGGGCACGGGGGCGCAGGATGCGACTGAAGATCAGCCACACGACCGAATATCACTATGACGATCCGGTGCAGTATTCGCTGCAACGGCTACGGCTGACGCCGAAGAGCCAGCCGGGCCAGATCGTGCATTCCTGGGCGACGACCGTGCACGGCGCCCGCCTCGAGGCGGGCTACACCGATCATTTCGGCAACCATGTCGATCTCGTCAGCACCGACACCGAACAGGTGACGATCCGCATCGTGGCCGAGGGCGAGGTCGACACGCAGGACCGGGCGGGCGTGTTCGGCCCGCATCAGGGCTTCGTGCCGCTTTGGCTGTATCTGCGCGAAACGCCGCTGACCACGCCCGGAAAACTTGTGCGCGACCTCGCCAGGACGATCGCCGGCGAGAACGAACTGGCCCGCATGCACGACCTGATGGGCGCCATCCACAAGGCAGTCGCCTACCGACCCGGCGAGACTGCACCGGACACGACGGCCGAGCAGGCGCTGGAAAAGCGGCAAGGTGTCTGCCAGGACCACGCGCATATCCTCATCGCCACGGCGCGCCATCTCGGCATTCCCGCCCGCTATGTCTCCGGCTACCTGCTGATGGAACAGCCCGAGCAGACGGCAAGCCATGCCTGGGCGGAAGTGCATCTGCAGGGCCTCGGCTGGGTCGGCTTCGACGCCGCAAACGATATCTGCCCGGATGCGCGCTATGTCCGCCTGTCCATCGGCCTCGACTACAAGGATGCGGCGCCGGTTTCCGGCATGGTTGTGGGCATGGCGGCGGAAACGATGAGCGTGGCCATCACGGTCGAGCCCGCCGCCAGCCAGAGCCAGTCGCAAAGCCAGAACTGAAGCGGCAGCCCCGGAGGGCTGCCGATCCTTCTCTCAACGGGACGCCATTTCGAGCAGGCGGCACAGCTTTACCAGCGCGGCATCGTAGCCGCCGTTGTCAATGCCCCCGCAACGCTTGAGAAGCTGCATGCGCTCGTTGCGTGAGAGCTGCGAGAACTGGCGCAGGGTCCGCCGCTCGGTGCTGGTCATCACGCCGCCACCGGAGGTTCCGGGCCTGACGCCGGTGGACCCCAGGCCAAGACCGACATTCGCGTTGAGCAGGCCGCCGCCGCCCACCGTTGCGCCGACCTTCGCTCCAAGGCCGCCCGATCCGCCGACGCTGGCTGTAACACCTGCATCCACCAGCCCTCTTGAGCCGCCGACATTGGCGCTGGCCTTCGCATTGATGCCCTTCGCGCCGCCGACGCTGGCTCCGACCTTTGCGTCGGCAAGCCCCTTGCTGCCGCCGACAGTCGCGTTGACCCCGGCCTTGACGCTACCGAGGCTCACCCCGACACCGACATTGAGACCACCCCGGTGTTCCTGGGCAACCGATTGGACCGGCACGGCAAGAATCGCAGCGACCAGTACAACCGCCGACAACCGGGGAAGCGATACTGCATTCGATGCTGTGGACATGGTAACCTCCAGATCAGCGGCCAGTCCGGGATTGGACCGGCACTACAAACGGAAGGTTGAGTTGACGCCTTTTGCTCCATCAGCGCAAAAGCGATCGGTCCGCAAGGAAAAGGAACGATTGAGATAGCAAATCCAGGCCGCTCCGATGCATCGGAACGATACGATTCGGGGCGCGGCCCGCAAAACCGCGCCCCGAAAGGGTCAACAATACTGATATGGTCTGGCCGCGTTCCGGTCAGCCCTTGTTCTTGTTGTAGACGTCGAAGAACACGGCGGCGAGCAGCACCAGGCCCTTGATGAGCTGCTGGTAGTCGATGCCGATGCCCATGATCGACATGCCGTTGTTCATGACGCCCATGATGAAGGCGCCGATGACCGCACCCGTGATCTTGCCGACGCCGCCGGAGGCCGAGGCGCCGCCGATGAAGCAGGCTGCGATGACGTCGAGTTCGAAGCCGACGCCGGCCTTCGGCGTCGCCGAATTGAGGCGGGCTGCGATGATCATGCCGGCGAGCGCTGCAAGCGCGCCCATGTTGACGAACGTGTAGAAGGTAAGCCGCTCGGTATTGATGCCCGAAAGCTTCGCCGCCTTCTCGTTGCCGCCCATGGCATAGATGCGCCGGCCGATCGTCGTGCGTGTCGTAACGAACGTGTAGAACGCGATCAGGATACCCATGACGACAAGCACGTTCGGCAGGCCGCGATAGGTTGAGAGCTGGAAGCCGAGGAAGATCGCCACCACGCCGATGATCGACATCTGCACGGCAAAGAAGGCAAAGGGCTCGTTCTCGGTCTCGTGCAGCGCATTCATGCGGCGCTCGCGCAGGCCTGCATAGACCGCGTAGGCGACGAGCAGGATGATCAGGATAAGGGCGAAATAGTTCTTGATGAGGCTCGTCGCCGGGTCGCTGAGGGACAGGAAGTCCGGCACGAACCCTGTCGAGAGGATCTGGAACTCCTTCGGGAACGGACCGACCGGGCGGCCGCCGAGCACGACATAGGTCATGCCGCGGAAGACAAGCATTCCGGCGAGCGTCACGATGAAGGCCGGTATCTTCTGGTAGGCGACCCAGTAGCCCTGCGCCGCGCCCATCACGGCGCCGACGAGAATGCAGAGCGGCACGACGACGATCGCCGGCAGCCCCCATTTCACCAGCATGATCGCCGATATGGCGCCGATGAAGGCGACGATGGAGCCGACCGACAGGTCGATATGCCCCGCCACGATGATCAAGAGCATGCCCAGCGCCATGATGACGATGAACGAGTTCTGCAGCACCAGGTTGGTGATGTTGACCGGGCGGAAGAGAACGCCGTTGGTGATGACCTGGAAGAAGATCATGATGACGACGAGCGCGACGAGCAGGCCGTATTCGCGGATGTTCTTGCGAAGGTAGTCCCCCACCGAAGGCTGGGTCGTCTTGGTCGCGGTATCGGTGGCCATTAGTGTTTCTCCCCGGAGCGCATGATGGCGCGCATGATGGATTCCTGGCTTGCTTCCGCCTTGGAGAGCTCGGCCACGATGCGTCCTTCGTTCATGACATAGATGCGATCGCAGGTCCCGAGCAGTTCCGGCATCTCTGACGAGATCATCAGGATGCCCTTGCCCTCGGCGGCAAGCTGGTTGATGATTGTGTATATTTCGAACTTGGCGCCGACATCGATGCCGCGCGTCGGCTCGTCGAGGATCAGCACCTGCGGGTCCGTGAAGAGCCACTTCGACAGCACGACCTTCTGCTGGTTGCCGCCCGAAAGATTGACCGCTTCCTGATAGATCGAGTGCGAGCGGATGCGCAGCTTCTGGCGGTAGCCCGAGGCAACCTTGGCTTCCTGATGGCTGTCGATTACCGTCGCCCTGGAGACGCCCTTCAGATTGGCGAGCGTCGTGTTGCGCATGATGTTGTCGATCAGCACGAGGCCGAGCTGCTTGCGGTCTTCCGTCACATAGGCAAGGCCCGCCTCGATCGCCTTCGGGATCGTGCTGACGTCCACGGGCTTGCCGCGCATGGCGACGTCGCCGGTAATCTTGTGGCCCCAGGAGCGGCCGAAGATGCTCATCGCGGTCTCGGTGCGGCCCGCACCCATCAGGCCGGCAATGCCGACCACTTCGCCGGCGCGCACGTTGAAGCTCACATCGTGCAGGAACTGGCGGTCGCGATGGTGCTGGTGGAAGACGTTCCAGTTCTTCACTTCCAGCAGCGTCTCGCCGATCTTCGGCTCGCGCGTCGGATACCGGTCTTCCATTTCGCGGCCCACCATCCCCTTGATGATGCGGTCCTCGGAAATGTCCTCGTGGTGACAGTCGAGCGTCTCGACCGTGCCGCCATCGCGCAGGATGGTGATCTGGTCGGCGACCTTTTTGATCTCGTTCAGCTTGTGCGAGATGATGATCGAGGTCATTCCCTGTGCGCGGAATTCCATCAGCAGCTTCAGGAGCGCATCGGAGTCCTTCTCGTTGAGCGAGGCGGTCGGCTCGTCGAGAATGAGCAGGCGCACCTTCTTGGAGAGCGCCTTGGCGATTTCGACGAGCTGCTGCTTGCCGACGCCGATATCGGTGATCAGCGTGCCCGGCGGCTCCTTGAGCCCGACCTTGTCGAGCAGGTCATGCGTCAGGCGGAAGGCCTTCTTCCAGTCGATGATGCCGTTCGTCGCGACCTCGTTGCCGAGGAAGATGTTTTCCGCGATCGACAGAAGCGGCACCAGCGCCAGCTCCTGGTGGATGATGATGATGCCCAGATGCTCGCTGTCGGAGATCGTGGAGAAGCGGCGAACCTCGCCGTCGAAATGGATTTCCCCCTCGTAGGAGCCGGCCGGATAGACGCCGCTCAACACTTTCATGAGGGTGGATTTACCGGCGCCATTCTCACCGACAAGGGCGTGAATTTCGCCTTCGCGGACCTTCAGGTTGACGTTGTCGAGGGCTTTTACGCCCGGAAACGTCTTCGTGATGCCACGCATTTCCAGAAGAGTCTTGCTCATTTACCAGTTTCCAGCGGCCGTCCGCCATCGTTCAGGCGGCCAAGCGAGCCTATTCGCTCTGCGATCCGGAGAAAAGGGGTCCGCGCCGAACACGCGAACCCCGGAGAGTGTGAAGAACGATCAGTTGTTGATCTGGTCTTCGGTGTAGTAGGCCGAGCCCGTGACCAGGATGTCCTTGGCGTTGGACTTGTCGACGGCGACCGGCTTCAGCAGGTAGGACGGAACGACCTTGACGCCGTTGTCGTAGGTCTTGGTGTCGTTCACTTCCGGCTCCTTGCCTTCCATGAGCGCGTTGACCATGCCGACGGTAACCTTGGCCAGTTCGCGGGTGTCCTTGAAGACCGTCGAGTACTGCTCGTCGGCGAGGATCGACTTGACGGACGGCAGTTCGGCGTCCTGGCCGGTGACGATGGCCATCGGCTGGTCGCCCGAGCCGTAACCGACGCCCTTCAGGGCCGACAGGATACCGATGGACAGGCCGTCATAGGGCGACAGGACGCCATCGACGCGGCCGTCGGTGTAGGTCGAGGACAGGAGGTTTTCCATGCGGGCCTGCGCAACCGCGCCGTCCCAGCGCAGCGTGCCGACAGTTTCCATGCCGGTCTGGCCCGACTTGATGACGATATCGCCACTGTCGACCAGCGGCTGGATGACCGACATCGCGCCGTCGTAGAAGAAGAAGGCGTTGTTGTCGTCCGGCGAACCGCCGAACAGCTCGACGTTCCATGGCTTGGTGTCCGGGAACTTCGCTTTCAGGCCGTCGACGAGGCTGGTCGCCTGCAGAACGCCGACCTGGAAGTTGTCGAACGTGGCGTAGTAGTCGACACTGCCCGAGTCGCGGATGAGGCGGTCATAGGCAATGACCTTCACGCCGGCATCGGCCGACTTCTGAAGGATGTCGGACAGCGTCGTGCCGTCGATGGCGCCGATGACGAGAACCTTGGCGCCCTTGGTGACCATGTTTTCGATCTGGGCCAGCTGGTTCGGAATGTCGTCGTCAGCAAACTGCAGGTCCGGCGTGTAGCCGGCGTCCTTGAACAGCTTTTCCATCGTCTCGCCGTCGGAAATCCAGCGCGTCGAGGTCTTGGTGGGCATGGAGATACCGACCATGCCCTTATCCTGGGCAAAGGACGGCGCTGCGAACGACGCGACGCTGATAGCGGCTGCGGCGAGAAGCGAAGTGATCATTTTCATTGAAAGGTCTCTCCCTTGTGCGCACTGGCCGAAATTGCGGCCAGGCATTGTTCCGTGCACCGGCGGGGTCGCATTTCAGGCGACGGCCTGGACTGGTCGGGCACAAAAACCCGCCGGTCCCCACTCCCAAGGACCCCAGCGCACATTGGCGCAAGGTCTACCGAATTGCCATAACTGTCAAATGCAATGAACTTCTAAATCGATACCATATTTGATATATGGAGGGTCAAATATACTATTTATATGAATGGAGGAAAACATGCGCCTGGAGGACGACAAGGCCGAGCAGCTTCTTGCCGGGGAGAACCTCGACAATCTGCAAGGCATAGGCCTGCTGCGAAGCGGCCTGAAGCTCAGCCATCTGCGCATGATCGTGGCCATCGAGGAGCACAAGCAGGTGAGCGCGGCGGCGGATGCGCTCAATATCTCGCAGCCTGCTGCCTCGCGCATGTTGACGGAGATGGAGACGATCCTCAAGGCCCAGCTTTGCGAACGCATCTCGCGCGGCGTGGCGCTCACGACCTCCGGCCGGGCCTTCGCCCGCCGGGCGCGCACCATCCTGCTGGAACTGCGCGAGGTCGACCGCGAGCTTTCGGCGCTGAAATCCGGCACAGGGGGTTCGGTGTTCCTCGGCTCGGTGACGGCGCCGGCCATCAGCCTCGCCGTGCCGGCGATCCAGCAGGTGAGCGCTGCCTATCCCGGTATCGAGGTGAATGTCCGCGTGGAGACCAGCAATGTGCTCGCCCGCGAACTGCTTGCCGCGCAGCAGGACTTCATCATCGCCCGCGTGCCGGATGACCTCAATCCGCGCCTGTTCAACGTCACGGAGATCGGCATCGAGAAAGCCTGTCTCATCGTGCGCAAGGGGCATCCGCTGACGGAAAAGCCGGTCGTCAGCCTCGCCGACCTGCCCCGTTACGACTGGGTGTTCCAGCCGGCCGGCACGCTTCTCAGGCGCCGCATCGAGGAACTGTTCATCGCAGCTGGCGTGCCGCTTCCCTCCACCGTGGTCAACACCTCGTCGATCCTGCTCACCACCGCCATCGTCTGCGGCTCCAACGCGATCGCGCCGGTGGCGCGCGACATGGCGACCTTCATCGCCGACGTCGGCGCGCAGGCCGGCGAGGTCAGCATCCTCAACACGGATTTCGAGATCGACATCAAGCCCTACAGCCTGATCTCCGTCAAAGGCAAGGCGCTCCCGCCGAGCGCCAAACTACTCTATGATCTGATCTGGCAACGCAGCCGGACGCTCTCGCCGGACTGAACGAGGAAGACACCATGTTCGGCATGACCGTATTCGAATCCGTGCTGGAACGGCTGAAGGCCGAGGCCCGCGAGGCCGCCGAGGAGGCCGACGGCGACGCACCGGAAGAGAGCGGCCCCGGCGAGATACGCGGCTTGACCTCCGGTTTTGCCGGCCTCGGTACGGGAGCGACCTTCGTTTCCGGTTCGCACGCCGCCGCCGCCTATCTCGATCTCTACGAAGAGCCTAGCCCCCCGCAGCCGCTGCCGAGCGAGCCACCGCCGGCACCGCCGCCGCATCTCCTGCGCACGACGCCGGAAGAGGTGGCGGAAGATCTTGCCCTCACCGGCAAGGAGAGCGTGAACGATCTGCTTGCCCGCCGGCGCGACTTTGCGCGTGAAAATCATCCCGACCGCACACCGGAGGATCTGCGCACCAACGCGAACCTGCGCATGAAGATCGCCAACATGCTGATCGACGAGACGATCCGGCGGGTCAATGTCGAGAAAAGTCTCGGCCTGTCACGCTAAGGCTTTGGCTGGAATTGCCTATTCCTTCTTCTCTCCGCCCTCTTCCGCCCCTTCCGACGGCTTGGCGGCCGGGTCGGACGGCTTGAAGAAGAGGATGAGGTTGGCGAAGGCGTAGGCGGTCACGACGAGGAAGATCGTGCCCCAGGTCTGCTCGCCGTTGTAGAATTCCACCCCCGTCCAAGTGGCACAGAACCCGACCAGAAGCAGCCGCCGCCAGAGCGGACGGTAGAATGGATGGTCGGTATCGATGAATTTCATGAACGTCTCCTCACGCCTTCAGCGCCTACATAGGCGGTTTTGCGGCGTGGGGAAACCAACTTCTCAAGCATCGATCCGATCGAGGAAGGCGGCAAGTTCCGCCGGCTCGATGCCGACGAGATGCCCCTTCCCGGGATAAGTGCCCGAACGCACGTCATCGGCATATTCGCGAAACGCGGCGATGCGCTCCTGCTGAAGCCGATCGTATTCGGCGGCGAAATTGCGATAGACCTTTGCATGGCGCGGATAGTGACCGCGGTTCTGGCCAAGCACATCGTCGGCAAAAAGATATTGCGCATCGCAGCCGGTACCCGCCCCCATGGAAAGCATGACGAGTGCGGTTTTCGCGCTGATCGCCGCGGCGATCTCGCCGGGCACGACCTCGATCTCTGCGGCAAAGGCCCCGGCCTCTTCCAGCGCCTTCACCTGCCGGAAAATTTCGAGCGCGCTTTGCGCCGTCTTGCCGACGGCGCGAAAGCCGCCCGTCCATGTCGCCTTGGAGGGAATGAGACCGACATGGCCGCAGACCGGAATGCCCTCTTCGCGCAGCCGCCGTACGGTCGAAAGGCCAGCCGCGCAATAGACCGCATCCCCACCTGCCTTCATCGCCTGAAAGGCGCCGCGCAGGTAATCGTCGGTCGTGACGAAATCACCGTATTCGAGGCCGGGAAAGGCAAAGACGGTGGGCGCTGCCTCGCGGAAGGCCGGTCCCAGCAGGGCGGGCGGCACGGAAACGAGATCGATGCCCGCCTGTTCGGCGGCTTCCGCCTCCTCAAGCGTCACGACGCGCAGCATGGTGAGCTGACGCTTGCCCTTCATCGCCTGCAGGTCTGCGACGGTCGGTCTTTTGGTCTTCACGGTAGTCTCCCTCAGGCGGCGAGCAGTTTTTTCAGTCTGGTTTCCGGCGCAGCGAGCACCGCGGGATCGGGATGGCTGCGGGCGGCGATGAGCATCTCGGCAAGCCGGATATCGCGGGCGACCGTATTGCCCGGGCCGATGCCGCTTGCCGCAATGAGCCGGCCGTCCCCATCGAGGTGGAAGAGGATGAAGGCCCCCTCGCCCATGTCGCGCCGGATCGTCGTTGCCGCACCCTCGGCAAGGCCCGCGATCTGCAAGGTCATGTCGTACTGGTCCGACCAGAACCACGGCACGGCCGAATGGGCTTCGATAGCGCCAAGCATGTTTGCCGCCGCGAGCTGGCCCTGCTCCTGCGCATTGCGCCAGGATTCGAGGCGGATGCGGCGCTCGCCATAGAGCGCCAGCGGATAGGAGGTGCAGTCGCCGGCGGCAAGGATGTCCGGGTCCGACGTGCGCAGCATTGCATCGACCGCGATGCCGTTCTCGACCGCAAGGCCGGCGGCCTGCGCCAGTTCCGTGTTCGGAACGGCACCGATGCCGACGACGAGCAGGCTCGCGGCGACGATACGGCCGTCCTCGAGCGCAAGGCGCACTTCACCCGGCCGCTCCTCGATGGCTGCGACCCTGGCACCGCAAAGGATTTCCACGCCCTCCGCGGCATGGCGATCGGCAACGATTTCGGCGATTTCGGACGGAACGCCGCGCGACAGCAGGCGCGGCAGCCCTTCGACAAGGGTCACGCTCGCGCCGAGCTTGCGGGCGCTGGCGGCAAGTTCGAGCCCGACAAAGCCGCCGCCGAGAATGGCGACATGGCTTCCCTCCACCAGATGCGCCCGGATGCGGATCGCATCGTCGTGGCTGCGCAACGCGGCGATGCGCGCGCCATAGGCGACACCCGGCAGGGCGCGCGGGCGGGCTCCGGTAGCCAGCAGCAGCTTGTCGTAGGGCAGCGCCGTGCCGTCGTCGAGCATCACCTGCTTGCCGATCCGGTCGATCTCGCAAACCGTGCGGCCGCAAAGCACATCGATCCGCGCCTCGGCATAGCGCTCGGCATCCGCCACGAGTTTCGGATCGGCCCCGGCGACCAGCGCCTCCTTGGAGAGCGGCGGGCGCTCATAGGGCAGATGGGTCTCGCTGCCGATCAGGGTGATCGAACCGCCAAACCCGTTGCCGCGCAGGGCGAAGGCCGCGCGCGCACCGCATTCACCGGCGCCGACGATGACGAAACTCATCATGATGTTTCCTCTAGAGCCCGATGAAGACCGTGCCGCCCTCGACCTTGACCGGATAGGTCCGCAGGTCGACGCAGACGGGAGCGCCCTTCGCCTCGCCGGACCGATAGTCGAAGCGGCCGTTGTGCTTGGGACATTCGATGATGTGATCCATCACCAGACCGTCGGCCAGGTGGATCTTCTCATGGGTGCAGAGACCGTCCGTCGCATGATAGGTGTCTTCCGGGCTGCGGTAGATCGCGAAGGTGCGGCCCGCATGGTCGAAGCGGATGACATCCTCTTCGTCGATCTCGTCTGCCGCACAGACCTCAATCCAGTTGTCGCTCATGATTTTCCTCCAGAAATTGGCTGTTACTCGGCCGCGGCAGCCGCGGGTTCGGCGTGGAATTCTTCCTTGTAGGGGCGCGCCGTCGGCGGCAGGTCGCGCTTCAGGAAATAATCCTCGTTGCGCAGCTGCCGCAGGAAGGCCGGGATCATTTCCCGGTAGCCGTGCCACATGGACGGGTTCGGCGCCGGCAGGTCATGCCTGATCATGGCATGCAGCCGCGGCAGCGCGTGATAGGGCACCATCGGAAACATGTGATGCTCCACGTGGTAGTTCATGTTCCAGTAGATGAAGCGGCTGACGGGATTCATGTAGACCGTGCGGCTGTTGAGCCGGTGGTCGATGACATTGTCGGCAAGGCCGCCGTGCTGCAGCAGGCCGGTCAGCACATGGTGCCAGGCGCCGTAGAGCCGCGGCAGGCCGATCAGCATGGCCGGCAGGATCGAGCCCATGGAGAAGCAGGCGGCAATGGTCGCGACATAGATGGCGAGCCAGATGCGGGCAATGCGGATGGCCTTCGGCTGCTCCATTGCCGGCACGAAGGTCTTTTCCGCCGCGCTCATGACGCCGGCCGCGTTGCGCAACATGTCGACGACGGCATGGAACGCGTCGAGAAGGCCGAAGAAGTTGAGGACGAGCCGCAGCAGATCCGGCGGGCGCATGACCGCGATTTCCGGGTCGCGGCCGACGATGACCGTATCGGTGTGGTGGCGCGTATGGCTCCAGCGCCAGGTCACCGGATTGCGCATGATCATGAAGCAGGCGATCTGGTAGACGGCATTGTTCATCCACATCGTCTTGAAGGCCGTGCCGTGGCCGCATTCATGCCAGCGGCTGTCGGAGGCCGAGCCATAGAGAACGCCATAGACGAGGAAGAACGGCACGGCCCACCAGCTTCCCCAGAACCAGATGCCGGCCGCGCCACAGACCAGCATCGCCCCCAGCCAGATCGCGGTGTCGCGAATGGCCGCCGCGTCGCTGCGCTGCATCAGCGCCTTCATCTCCTTGCGCGGGATTTCGGTGTGATACCATTCGGCCGCGGCCAGCCCATTGGCAACGGCGGCCTCGGCATCGCGGCCAAGAAGGCTGTAATCCCTCTTCGTCGGGTTCATCGCTCGTCTCCTCCACGCGGGGCACTCTCTCCGACCCGCCTCGTCTGATGGACAAACGATAGCGCCGCTTCTTGCGCCTCTCAATCCTGCCATGATAGAATGCGTCAAATTCTATCATTCGCTATCATCATCGCTTGATGGAAAATCTCAGGGAGGCGACCATGGCATCGAGACCCACCATAGCGGATCTCGCCAGAGCGGCCGGCGTCAGCGTGGCGACGGTCGATCGCGTGCTGAACGGTCGCCACAAGGTGCGCGAGGAGACGGCGCGGCGCGTCTACGATGCGGCCAATGCCATCGGCTATCATGCGATCGGCCTCATCCGGCAGCGGGTGTTCGAGGACCTGCCGCAATACCGGCTGGGCTTCAGTTTCCAGCGCGCCAATCAGGCCTTCTACCAGAATTTCGCACGCGAGATCGAAATCGCCTGCAATGCCTGCACCACCGCGCGCATCGTGCCGCAGGTCGAATTCATCAATGCCCAGACACCGGCGGCAATGACCGAGATGCTGCGCCAGCTTTCGGCGCGCAACCAGGCGCTCGCCGTCGTCTCGCCGGATTACCCGGCGACGACCGCCATGGTTGAAGACCTGAAAACTCGCGGCATTCCGCTGTTCTGCCTGCTCTCCGACTTCGCCATGGACGTGCGACAGGGCTATATCGGCCTCAACAACATGAAGGTCGGGCGCACCGCGGCATGGATGATCGCGCGCGGCGCGAAGCATCCCGGCAAGGTTGCGATCTTCGTCGGCAGCCACCGCTTTCACGGCCATGAATTGCGTGAAATAGGCTTTCGCTCGTTCTTCCGCGAAAAGGGCCTGGGGTTCGAGGTGCTCGACACGCTGGTAAACCTCGACACCAGCGAGATCACCCACGAGGCGACGGCAAACCTTTTGGCGCAACACCCCGATCTCGTCGGGCTCTATGTCGCCGGGGGCGGCATGGAGGGCGCGATTTCGGCAATCCGCGAGGAAGGCCTGGCCGGCAGGGTGCAGCTCATCGTCAACGAACTGACCCCGGAATCCAAGGCCGGCCTTGCCGACGACGTGGTGACCATGGCCATCAACACGCCGTTGCCGACCCTTTGCCGCGACCTCGTCTCGCTGATGGTGACGGCCATCGAGAAGGGCGAAAATGCCGTGCCGGGCCAGACATTCCTGCCCTTCGATATCTTCCTGCCGGAGAATATCTGACGCTGAATGATGGTTTTCCATCATGCTGACCGCTCAATCTCTCAACAATGACGGCCCCGCTCGTATCTTCGGCTTTGACGCCCGCAAAACCTATCCCGATCCTCATGCGTGCATGCGAGGCCGCCCTGTCGGCAGCCTCGAAGACCGGAGGACCCCATGCCGACCCTGACTTTCGCCCTCAACCACATGACGGCGCCCGGCCTGAAGCTCGACGCCTTCTTCGCCCTGGCCGTCTCCCTCGGCATGAACGCCGTCGAAATCCGCAACGACCTTGACGGCAATGCCATCCTCGACGGCACGACACCGGCCGAGGTCAAGGCTCTGGCGGAACGCCACGGCGTGACGATCATCTCGATCAACGCCCTCCAGCGCTTCAACGAATGGACGCCTGCCCGTGCGGCGGAGGCCGGTGACCTCATCGGCTATGCCGCCGCCTGCGGCGCGCGCGCGCTCGTGCTCGTGCCAAAGAACGACGGCACCGGCCAGGCCGAAGGCGAGCGGCAGGCCAATCTTCGCGAGGCGCTGGAGGCGTTGAAGCCCCTGCTGGAGGCGGCCGGCATCATCGGCCTCGTCGAGCCGCTCGGCTTCGAGATCTGCTCCCTGCGCTCCAAGCGCGAGGCGGCGGAAGCAATCAGGGCTATCGGCGGTGAACGGACATTCCGCCTTGTGCACGACACGTTCCACCATCACCTCGCCGGTGAGCCGGAGCTCTTTGCCGACCTCACCGGCCTCGTCCATATCTCCGGCGTCGAGGATCCGGCCGTTGCCGTTTCCGACATGCGCGACGCCCACCGCGTCCTCGTCGGTCCCGCCGACCGCATCGGGAATACGAGCCAGATCAAGGCATTGCTTGCCGCCGGCTATGCCGGGCCGCTCTCCTTCGAGCCTTTCGCACCGGCCGTGCATGCCGTTGCCAACCCGAAGGCGGTGGTCGCAGGCAGCATCGCGTTCCTGCGCGAAAACATCTGAGCAGCCCCGCCGGCGGGCTTTTCGCCGGCAGTTTTCCCCAAGCCATGCGGATTCCTGATCCCCAAAAATGGAACAGGCTTGACGTCTCAGGCAGAAAATGGAATAAACATTCCGCAATGATGAATTCGCGGTTTGTTTATTCTGTTTTGGCTTTTTGCCTCCCGGGAGGAGCAAGGAGCCGGCTGCCCGCAAGGGTCAGCAATCCGGATAATCATGTGGTGCCGCCGGACGCCACGTTGAGGAGGAGAACGACATGAAAAAATTCATACTTGGTTCGGCGCTTGCCGTGATGATGTCGACCGCGGCCCATGCCGAGACGATCGGCGTGACGATGGCGCAGTTCGACGACAACTTCCTGACCGTCCTGCGCAACGGCATGTCCGATTACGCCAAGACGCTCGACGGCGTCGAGCTGCAGGTCGAGGACGCCCAGAACGACGTCGCCAAGCAGCAGAGCCAGATCCAGAACTTCATCGCCTCGGGCGTCAGCGCCATCATCGTGAACCCGGTCGATACCGATGCGACCGCCGCCATGTCGAAGGCCGCAGCCGAGGCCGGCATCGCGCTGGTCTATGTCAACCGCGAGCCGGTGAACGTCAACGAACTGCCGGAAAAGCAGGCCTTCGTCGCTTCGAACGAGCTGGAATCCGGCACGCTCGAGACCAAGGAAGTCTGCCGCCTACTTAACGGCAAGGGCAAGGTCGTCGTCATGATGGGCGAACTGTCCAACCAGGCGGCCCGCATGCGCACGCAGGACGTCAAGGACGTCATCGCGACCGACGAATGCAAGGGCCTCGAAATCGTCGAGGAACAGACGGCAAACTGGCAGCGTACGCAGGGCCAGGACCTGATGACCAACTGGCTCTCGGCCGGTGTGGAATTCGACGCCGTCATCTCCAACAATGACGAAATGGCGATCGGCGCGATTCAGGCGCTGAAGGCAGCCGGCCGCTCGATGGACAGCGTTGTCGTCGCCGGTATCGACGCCACCCAGGACGCGCTTGCCGCGATGGCGGCGGGCGATCTCGACGTGACCGTGTTCCAGGACGCAGCCGGTCAGGGCAAGGGCTCGGTCGATACCGCGCTGAAGCTCGCAAGGGGCGAAAAGGTCGACTCGAAGGTCTACATCCCCTTCCAGCTCGTGACCCCGGCCAATATTGCCGACTTCCAGGCGAAGAACTGATCGGTTCTCGCCTGTAAAGGACGAAACGACCAGACTGTTGTGGACGCGCGCACGCCAGCGTGCGCGCGTCCGACCCGTTTCAGGTTGCTCCGGGAGGGAGGGACGATGGTTAGTCCGACCACCATGGCCGCGGTTCGTGCAAGCGGCGCCATTCCGAATGCCGATTATCTCCTGTCTGCGGAAGGTATCCGCAAGGAATTCCCGGGCGTCGTGGCGCTCGACGATGTGCAGTTCAAGCTGAAGCGCGGCAGCGTGCACGCCCTGATGGGCGAGAACGGCGCGGGCAAGTCCACGCTCATGAAGATCCTCGCCGGCATCTACACGCCGGACCAGGGCGAGGTCCTGCTGAAGGGCCAGAAGATCCGGCTGCAATCGCCGCTCGATGCGCTGGAAAACGGCATTGCCATGATCCATCAGGAGCTGAACCTGATGCCCTTCATGACCGTTTCGGAAAACATCTGGATCCGCCGTGAACCGAAGAACCGCTTCGGCTTCGTCGATCATGGCGAGATGAACCGCAAGACGGCCGCGCTCTTCAAGCGCCTCAACATCGCGATGGACCCGGAAACGCAGGTGCGCGACCTTTCCGTCGCCAACCGCCAGATGGTTGAGATCGCAAAGGCCGTTTCCTACGAATCCGACGTCCTCATCATGGACGAGCCGACCTCGGCGCTCACCGAGCGCGAGGTGGACCACCTCTTCACGATCATCCGGGACCTGCGCTCGCAGGGCATCGGCATCGTCTACATCACCCACAAGATGAACGAGCTGTTCGAGATTGCCGACGAGTTCTCGGTGTTCCGCGACGGCAAGTATATCGGCACCCATGCCTCCACGGATGTCACCCGCGACGACATCATCCGCATGATGGTCGGCCGCGAGATTACCCAGATGTTCCCGAAGGAAGAGGTGCCGATCGGCGACGTCGTCCTGTCGGTCAGGAACCTCACCCTGAAGGGCGTCTTCCACGACGTGTCCTTCGATGTGCGCGCGGGCGAAATCCTCGGCCTTGCCGGCCTCGTCGGCTCGGGCCGCTCGAATGTCGCCGAAACGATCTTCGGCGTCACGCCCGCCACCTCCGGCAGCATCGAGATCAACGGCAAGCCGGTGAACATCGACAGCCCGAACAAGGCAATCCAGCATCGCATGGCGTTCCTCACGGAAGACCGCAAGGATACGGGCTGCCTCCTGATCCTCGACATCCTGGAAAACATGCAGATCGCGGTCTTGCAGGACAAGTTCGTCAAGAACGGCTTCGTCTCCGAGCGCGAGCTGACGAAGGTCTGCGAGGAAATGAGCCGGAAGCTGCGCGTCAAGACGCCGAACCTTTCGGAGCGCATCGAAAACCTTTCGGGCGGCAACCAGCAGAAGGTGCTGATCGGCCGATGGCTGCTCACCAATCCGCGCATCCTTATCCTCGATGAGCCGACGCGCGGCATCGACGTCGGCGCCAAGGCGGAAATCCACCGCTTCGTCACCGAACTCGCCCGCGACGGCGTCGCCGTCATCATGATCTCGTCGGAAATGCCGGAAGTGCTAGGCATGAGCGACCGCGTCATGGTCATGCACGAGGGTCGCGTCACCGGCATTCTCGACCGGGCGGAGGCGACGCAGGTCAAGGTGATGGAACTGGCGGCCCAGTAAGATCTGGCCCCTAAAATTCAGGGCCGCCAGGCGGCCGCAAGGGAGGTAATCATGAGCACGAATTCCGCCGCGCAGGCTACAGCCGCCGCGCAGAAACCTGCCCGCCGGCTCCCGCCGGAACTCAGCATCTTTCTCGTCCTCGTCGGCATCGCGCTGGTCTACGAAGTCCTCGGCTGGATCTTCGTCGGCCAGAGCTTCCTGATGAACCCGCAGCGCCTGACGATCATCATCCTGCAGGTCTCGGTCATCGGCATCATCGCCGTCGGCGTGACGCAGGTCATCATCACCGGCGGCATCGACCTGTCATCCGGCTCGGTCGTCGGCATGACGGCGATGTTCTCCGCCTCGCTCGCCCAGGCCTCCACCTGGCCGCGCGCACTCTATCCTTCACTGACCGACATGCCCGTCATCGTTCCGGTAGCGCTCGGCGTCGGTGTCGGCCTGCTTGCCGGCTTCATCAACGGCCAGCTCATCGCCAGAACCAAGATCCCGCCCTTCATCGCCACGCTCGGCATGATGGTGTCGGCGCGCGGCATCTCCAAATGGTACACGAAGGGCCAGCCGGTCTCGGGCCTCAGCGAACAGTTCAGCTTCATCGGCACCGGCATCTGGCCCGTCGTCATCTTCCTCGTCGTCGCCGTGATCTTCCACATCGCGCTGCGCTACACCCGCTACGGCAAGTTCACCTATGCGATCGGCGCCAACGTGCAGGCCGCCCGCGTCTCCGGCATCAATGTCGAATCCCACCTCGTCAAGGTCTATGCGATTGCCGGTGCGCTGGCAGGTCTGGCCGGCGTCGTCACCGCCGCCCGCGCCCAGACTGCACAGGCCGGCATGGGCGTGATGTACGAACTCGACGCCATCGCCGCGACCGTCATCGGCGGCACCTCGCTTGCCGGCGGCGTCGGCCGCATCACCGGCACGGTCATCGGCACCGTCATCCTCGGCGTCATGACATCCGGCTTTACCTTCCTGCGTGTCGATGCTTTCTACCAGGAGATCGTCAAGGGCGTGATCATCGTGGCCGCCGTCGTCATCGACGTCTATCGCCACAAGAAGCGCAAGACGTAACAGGAATTCTGCGGTCCGGCCGCGGCGCTTTTGCGGGGCGAGCGTATCGCCCCGTCCCTTCCCCGGCGGCAAGGCCGCCGGTTCGACCAGAGAGAATGAAGATGACTGTGAGATTTGGTCTTCTCGGCGCAGGCCGCATCGGCAAGGTGCATGCCAAGGCCGTGACCGGCAATCCCGATGCCGTGCTCGTCGCCGTCGCCGATGCATTTCCGGCAGCCGCCGAAGCGATCGCCAAGCAGTATGGCTGCGACGTGCGCACGATCGAGGCGATCGAAGCCGCCAAGGATATCGATGCCGTCGTAATCTGCACGCCGACCGACACCCATGCCGATCTCATCGAGCGCTTCTCGCGCGCCGGCAAGGCGATCTTCTGCGAAAAGCCGATCGATCTCGACGTCGACCGCGTGCGGGCCTGCATGAAGGTCGTCGAGGAGACCAGGGGCAAGCTCATGGTCGGCTTCAACCGCCGCTTCGACCCGCATTTCATGGCCGTACGCAAGGCCATCGACGACGGCCGCATCGGTGACGTCGAGATGGTGACGATCACCTCGCGCGACCCCGGCGCGCCCCCGGTCGACTATATCAAGCGTTCTGGCGGCATCTTCCGCGACATGACGATCCACGATTTCGACATGGCCCGCTTCCTGCTCGGCGAAGAGGTCGTCTCGGTGTCCGCCACGGCCGCCGTGCTTGTCGATCCGGAGATCGGCAAGGCCGGCGACTATGACAGCGTCTCGGTCATCCTCCAGACGAAGTCCGGCAAGCAGGCGGTGATCTCCAATTCCCGCCGCGCCACCTACGGCTACGACCAGCGCATCGAGGTGCACGGCTCGAAGGGCATGGTTTCGGCGGAGAACCAGCGCCCGGTCTCCATCGAGGTCGCCAATGGAGAGGGCTATACCCGCCCGCCGCTGCACGACTTCTTCATGACCCGCTACACCGAAGCCTATGCCAACGAGATCGCGGCCTTCATCGCGGCAATTGAAAAGGGTGCCGCCATTTCGCCTTCCGGCGCCGATGGCCTCGCGGCCCTCGCGCTCGCCGATGCCGCCGTGAAGTCGGTCGAGGAAAAGCGCCAGATCTCCGTCGCCTGACGGAAACCTCCTCCCAGGCAACTGGCCGGGCGACCCGTCGCCCGGTCTTTTTATTCGCCCGGCGTCCTGGCGGTGATGATGTCGTGATCCATTTCCGCCAGCGCCCGGTCGAGATGACCTTCCAGCACCAGCGTCGCCTCTTCCGGCACGACGGAAATCGGCGGCGCGCCGAAAAGGCGTATCTGCTGCGACTGCGCCAGCCCCTCCTCGAGACCGCGCTGGATGAGATCGAAATAACGCGTGCCCGGGCCGGTGATCGCAATCGGCATGTTCTCGTAGAGGCTGACCATGCGTGACAGCCCCTGCCCCAGGGCAAGCCCGGCCTGGCGGAAGGCATATTCCGACATGCGATGCCCCTGCCGGGCGCGCAGCGCGATCTTATCCATTTCGGCCAGCGGCACGAACTTTGCCGGGATCGTATCCGGCGGCACCTCAAAGGCGGTGCGCAGAATGCCGTAAAAGCCGGCGGACGCCTCGATGCAGCCCTGCGCGCCGCAGCGGCACAGCTTGCCATCCGACGAATTCAGCATGTGCCCGAAATTCGGCGCGGTGACGGTGAGTTCGCCCGACCGGTCGAACCGCGCAATGCCAAGCCCAATGCTATGACCGAGCGACAGAGCGGCGACGGCCTGAAGATTTTCGACGCCCGCCTTGCGCATGCGCAACGCCATGGCGTGGGCAACGAGCAGCGTTTCGTTGCTGAGCAGGATCTTCGCCCGCCAGCGCGGTTCCAGCAGCGCCATGAAATCCACCTGCTGGTCGCCGAAGACCGGGGACCAGACAAGCCGCGCGGAGGCCGGATCGACAAGCCCCTTGCTGCTGATGGAAACGACCAGAACCTTTTCCCGCTCGATCCCCGAACGGCTCACCAGCTTGTCGAGCGCAGCGACAAAAGCCTCGGCAAAGGGCCGCGTCGTGTTGTCCGCGTGATTGCGCGGCTCTTCAAACCGGTCGATGAGCGTGCCGCCATAATCGGCCAGCGAGTACTGCACGATATCGGAGGCGATGCGCACGGCGATGAGATAGCCCGCACCACGGCGCTGGCCGAAGATGACGCGCGGCCGGCCGCGCGTGACCGCAGCCTGCTGCTCGCGCCGCTCCAACACCTCGGCCTTTTCAAGCTCGGCCGTGATGACGGAGACCGTGGCGGAGGCAAGGCCCGTGTGATGGGAAATATCCGTATGCGCAAGCGGCCCGTGCCGGCGCAGCGACGAGAGAACGAGCGCGCTGTTTTGCTGACGGACAAGCTCCGTGCTCGACTTGGTCAGCATCTCTCGTTTCCGCCCGCTTTCATCTCACGCAACACATGCCCCTCCCAAAGCATCTGTCACGCCGTCACACAAGGCCCTTTCAAGGCGTGTTGACAGCCTCCGAAAGTTCTGACATTTATTTTCTCGACTGTCGAGAAAAAAGTCCCGGCACCGTCGGGAGGGGTATCGAGGCAGTGTTATCGTGGCCGGTCGTTGATTGGACGGGAGGTTCGTCCAGACGGCCGGTGTTCACCTGGGAGGATAATATGAAATCCGTTTTGAAGCTGATGGCAGGGGCTGCCATCATCGTTTCCATGCATTCTGCCGTTCACGCCAAGGACCTCGTGGTCGGCGTTTCCTGGTCTAACTTCCAGGAAGAGCGCTGGAAAACCGACGAAGCCGCCATCAAGGCAGCGCTCGAGGCTTCCGGCGACAAGTACATTTCGGCTGACGCCCAGTCCTCCGCAGCAAAGCAGCTGACGGACGTCGAGTCGCTGATCGCCCAGGGCGCGAACGCCATCATCGTTCTGGCGCAGGACAGCGACGCCATCGGCCCGGCCATCGAGAAGGCCGCCGCCGAAGGCATTCCGGTCGTCGGCTACGACCGCCTGATCGAAAACCCGGCAGCCTTCTACATCACCTTCGACAACAAGGAAGTCGGCCGCATGCAGGCCCGCGAAGTGTTCAAGGTGAAGCCGGAAGGCAACTATGTCTTCATCAAGGGCAACTCGGCCGATCCGAACGCCGACTTCCTCTTCGACGGTCAGCAGGAAGTGCTGAAGGAAGCAATCGACGCCGGCAAGATCAAGAATGTCGGCGAAGCCTATACCGACGGCTGGAAGCCGGAAAACGCCCAGAAGAACATGGAACAGTTCCTGACGGCGAACGACAACAAGGTCGACGCAGTCGTCGCCTCGAACGACGGTACGGCCGGCGGCGCGATCGCGGCGCTGGCAGCGCAGGGCCTTGCCGGCTCCGTTCCGGTCTCCGGCCAGGACGCCGACCACGCCGCGCTCAACCGCGTTGCGCTCGGCACGCAGACCGTCTCGGTCTGGAAGGACTCGCGTGAACTCGGCAAGCGTGCCGCGGAAATCGCAGCCCAGCTCGCCGGCGGCAAGACCATGGACGAGATCGAAGGCATGACCACCTTCAGCGGCGGCCCGAAGGGCGTCGAGATGAAGTCGGTCTTCCTCGCTCCGCTGCCGGTGACCAAGGACAACCTGAACGTCGTCATCGACGCGGGCTGGATCTCCAAGGAAGCCGCCTGCCAGGGCGTCGCTGCCGGTTCCGTCGCGGCCTGCAACTGAGCCAGCACCATCCGGATCTGACCTGATCATTGCCGGGCGCCGCAACGACCTTCGTTGCGGCGCTTGCGCAAGGTGGGCAGCGGGCAGAGGATGAATGCGGCAGACATCCTCGAAGCGGGATGAAGACAGGCGGGCGGCGGCATTCCGTTTTACCCCGCCTGGGCTGGCGACCGCGCCCGGACGACACGTTCAACAAAAGTGAGGGGGACGGCAGAGCCATGGCCGACATCACGAATACCGCCCATGCCAATCGCGCGCGATCGACGAGCGAGAATCCGGTGAAGCGCTTTTTCCGCGCAACGGAGATCGATACGCGCCTGCTCGGCATGGTCGGCGCGCTGCTGATCATCTGGATCGGCTTCAACATCCTGTCCGGCGGCCTGTTCCTGACGCCGCGCAACCTCTGGAACCTTTCGGTCCAGACCGCTTCCGTCGCCGTGATGGCGACCGGCATGGTGCTCGTCATCGTCACGCGCAACATCGACCTTTCCGTCGGCTCGATCCTCGGTTTCGTCGGCATGATCATGGGCGTGCTGCAGGCCGAACTCCTGCCGCAGCTCATCGGCTTCAACCACCCGGCCACCTGGATCGTCACGCTTGCGGCGGGCATCGCGCTTGGCGCAGCCATCGGCGCGCTGCACGGCTCGATCATCGCCTTCCTCAAGGTGCCGTCCTTCATCGTGACGCTCGGCGGCCTGCTCGTCTGGCGCGGCGCCACCTGGTTCGTCACGAGCGGGCGCACGGTCGCCCCGATGGATTCCACCTTCCGCCTGATGGGCGGCGGCACCGAAGGCTCGATCGGCGCAACGGCCAGCTGGATCGTCGGCATTCTCGCCTGCATCGCCATCGTCGCGACGATCGCCAACTCGCGCAAGCAGCGCAAGCGCTTCGGCTTCCCGCTGCGCCCCATGTGGGCCGAATATTTCCTGGTCGCCGTCGGCTGCGCGCTGGTGCTCGGCGCCATCGCCGTCGTCAACAGCTATCCCTGGCCCGTCGCCATCGCCCGCAAATATGCCGACGCCAACGGCATCGCCTGGCCGGAAGGCGGCCTGTTCATCCCGCACGGCATCGCAATTCCCGTGCTGATCGCCATCGTCGTCGGCATCGTCATGACCTTCATCTCGACACGCCTGCGCTTCGGCCGCTATGTCTTTGCGCTGGGCGGAAACCCGGAAGCGGCGGAACTTGCCGGCATCAAGACCCGCTGGGTGACGGTCAAGATCTTCGCGGTCATGGGTATGCTTTGCGCCATCGCCGCCGCGATCTCCACCGCCCGCCTCAATGCCGCAACCAATGCGCAGGGCGAGCTTGACGAGCTCTACACGATCGCCGCAGCCGTCATCGGCGGCACCTCGCTTGCCGGCGGCATGGGCACCATCGCCGGCGCCATGCTCGGCGCCCTCGTCATGCAATCGCTGCAATCGGGCATGGTGCTGGTCGGCATCGATACCCCGTTCCAGCGCATCGTGGTCGGCATGGTCCTCGTCGTCGCCGTCTGGCTCGACACGATCTACCGCGCCCGCGCCAAGTAAGAGGAGCTCACCCAATGACGGACACAAGCACGCCCCTCGTGGAGATGAAGAACATCTCCATCTCCTTCGGTGGCATCCACGCCGTGGACAATGCCTCGATCGATCTCTACCCCGGCGAGGTCGTCGCCCTGCTCGGCCATAACGGCGCCGGCAAGTCGACGCTGATCAAGATCCTTTCGGGCGCCTACCGGCGCGACAGCGGCGAGATCCTGATCAACGGCGAGCCGGCAGACATCAACAATCCGCGCGACGCCAAGAAATACGGTATCGAGACGATCTACCAGACGCTCGCCGTCGCCGACAATGTCGATGCCGCCGCCAACCTCTATCTCGGCCGTGAGCTGCGCACCGCCTGGGGCACGCTCGACGACGTGGCGATGGAGGCCAAGACCCGCGAGGTGATGGGCCGCCTCAACCCGAACTTCCAGCGCTTCAAGGAGCCGGTGAAGGCGCTTTCGGGCGGCCAGCGCCAGTCGGTGGCGATCGCCAGGGCTATCCTCTTCGACGCCCGCATCCTCATCATGGACGAGCCGACCGCCGCGCTCGGCCCCCAGGAGACGGCGCAGGTCGGCGAACTGATCAAGCAGCTGAAAAAGGAAGGCATCGGCATCTTCCTCATCAGCCACGACATCCACGACGTCTTCGACCTCGCCGACCGCGTCTCGGTGATGAAGAACGGCCAGGTCGTCGGCCACGCCCGAACCGAGGACGTCACCAAGGATGAAGTGCTCGGCATGATCATCCTCGGCAAGGTCCCGGAAAAAGCCACCCCCGGCCCCGGCGCCATGCAGACCGCCTGACCGGACCGCCCCGAACCCGAAGGAGCCGCCGAAAACCCCGGCGGCTCTTTCCTTTCAGCACGATCGCGACAGCAAACCGCAGAAGAGATCGCCTTTGCGCAATTTCCCGATTGAAGCCTGCCCACAGCTAGGCTAAGAACCCTCTCATCGGACAGGCGATTCATCGCCTAGGGCAAGCACCCGTAGCTCAGCTGGATAGAGTGTTGGATTCCGATTCCAAAGGTCACAGGTTCGAATCCTGTCGGGTGCGCCATCTACGAGCCGGAACCGTCCCACCGGCCATCACCAGACCTTAAAGTACACTCCGCCTTCCGTGATACGGATGCGCTCATGGCGCGAAGCCAGGCTTGGTGGAACGATACATCGCCGCCTAGCGGATTGGCGCGCATGACCTCCTCGGAAGGCGCTATCTTCGCTTCCATAAGTCGCGCCCAGGGCCGCAACTCGGCAACGGTGCGCTCGAAGGCGGTCAGTGCGATATCGCGCGCGGCCTTTACGGCCCTTCGGTACACAGGTCGGGCAGTCACGATAACGATAGCGGCCGGATTTGCCGTTCAGGCAAAACTTGAAGCGCCCACCCCCAGCCTTTGCAAATAGGCTTCCTTCGCGGGGCGCATATGATCGACAACGAGCTTGCTCAACACGTCACGTTCCTGATTCACAATCGCGTCGATCATCGCCGCGTGTTCTTCCACTGCGCGATTCAGCATGGCCGGATCTCCAATCGAGTACGAGCGGCAGACATGCGTTTTTTGACAATAGGACTCGATGGAGTCGGCAAGAGCGTCATTGTTCGCAGCCGAATATACCGTTCGGTGGAAGGCGAGGTTCAGGTGGAAGACCTTGCGGAGGTTTCCGGCGCGCACGCAGGCCTGATGTTCCTCATGGATCGCGGTTAGCTTCTCGACGATATCCGGTGCGACCGGAAGGGGCATGATCTGCACGGCGCCTTCTTCGAGCAGCCTTCGCACGACATAGAGGTCCTCTACTTCGTGCGGTGTGAGGCTGCGCACCATTGCGCCCTTGTTGCGCTCTCGCACGAGCAGCCCGGCGACCTGCAGGATCGACAGGGCCTCGCGGACAATGTGCCGCTTGACCTTGAAGCGATCGATCAGGTCATCTTCGATCAACCGCTCCTTGGGAAGCAATCTCCCGAGGACGATTTCCTCTTCCAGCTGCGCAGCAATATTCCGTACGGTTGATTTGCCTTGCATGAACTTTCGACGCCTGCTTGTGAACGGTGTGTGGCTTGATTACGCTCGGATGCAACCGGATTTCAGGATGCGGCGTGGTCCGGCTCAACCGCTGATACTATGCGTGGTGCAGTGCCCCTGGCGCAAGCAGTCCCAGCCATGTCGTGCATCCTTCCAAGTGTTCCAGCCGTAGCCTCATCGACCGCTTGACTGTGGAATTTTTCCGCTGCGTTGCGGGAGACGTGGCCTCATTCATAGTGCCAGATGGAAATCCGCGCAATGTCAAAATAATTATTAATAATCGTATTGACATTGAAGCGCGATGAAGAGAGCTTGCCGTCAATAGTTTCCTGTCGATGGAGACGTCATGCTCTTGGAGGTCAAATGAGCAAGATTACCGCTGTGCGGGCACGTGCGGTCCGCGTACCGCTGGATCAGATCACGTATCTTTCCACCCGTCAGATCGAGGCGCGCGAATATTGCCTGGTCGAAGTCGAGACCGCCGATGGGCAGGTCGGGATAGGCTTCTGCTATGCGGGGCACACCGCCGCCAAGCTCGTGGCCGAGGCCGTCCGCCTCCTGCTGGCTCCTGTTGTCATCGGGCAGGACAGCCACCGGGTCGAGGGAATCTGGCGCGAAATGTATCAGGAGGGCCTGCTGCATGGCCGCTCCGGCAGCGTGCTGCGTGCGATCAGCATCATCGATGTGGCCATATGGGACCGCAACGCCCGCGCCGCCGGCCTGCCGCTCTACAAGTATCTGGGCGCCTGCCACGAGGGCAGCGTCCCCGCCTATGCCAGCGGCGGTTACTATGTCGATGGAAAGACGCCTAAAATGCTCGGTGAGGAGCTTGCCGGCTACGTTGCGGCAGGCTTCAAGGCGGTGAAGATCAAGGTTGGCCGCGGCAGCGTTGCCGAGGAGCATGCCCGCATTGCGGCTGCCCGCGAGGCGATCGGCCCCGGCATCCCCCTCATGCTGGACGCCAACAATGCCTGGGCGGATCTGGAAACGGCGCTGGGCTACATGAAGGTATTCGAGCCCTATGATCCCTACTGGATCGAAGAGCCCTTCAGCCCGGATGATATTGCCAATCACGCGCGCCTTGCGGGCCGCACCTCCATACCGGTGGCGACCGGGGAGATCGAAGTGGGGCGCTGGCGCTTCAAGCAGTTGCTGGAAGCCGGCGGCGCCATGATCCTGCAGACGGATGCTGCCGTTTGTGGCGGCATCACCGAATTCCGGCGCATTGCGGCCACGGCTGACAGCTATGGCGTCACGATGAGCCCGCACTGGTTCCATGACCTGCACATTCATCTCGTGGCTTCCACGCCGAATGCGCGCTTCGTGGAATTCTTCCCGGACAACCAGGTGCTGAATTTCCGCAAGCTTGTCGGAAAACAGCTTGAATTCCGCGATGGCCGCCTGCAATTGCCGACGGATCCAGGGCTTGGCTTCGATTTCGATCGTGCGGCGGTAGACCGGTTTGCCACCGAGGCATGGCACTAGAAACCGTTTCGGGAGACGGCTCGTCTCCCGAAACAGTCCCCAGACGGTTCAACCTTTCTGGTGCGGCCTGAGGCAGTCCCTGTGCCATTGCACAGGGCTGCTGGGAAGCATCGTGTTATTCTGGACAGGCGATAGCGATGCATGCGGACGAACGGCGTATAGACGGGCATGTTCATTTTTATACGGAGGCGGATCTGACCCGGGTGGCCGGCCCGGTACCCTATGCCTTGCCCGCACCCCACTCGATAACAGCCTATCTTGACGGGCTGATCGACAAGGGACACACACCGAAACTGCTCAACAATGTGCATTTGAGCATTCTGCCGGATTCCGAGAATGTCTTTGCCTCCTTCGCGGAGCTTGCGGCATTGCAGGCGCGCGATCCCGAACGCTACGGGGCGATCCGGTTGTGGGGTACGATCAAGGCCGATCCGGACTATGCCGATAGTGAACGGCTCTCCCATCCCCAGGTCGCCGGTATCCGGATCGTTCTGCTGGATGCGGCCCCTGAGGCGGTTTCCGACGACGCCTATTGCGGAACAGAATGGCAGGCGCTGTTTGCACGGCTCCGACCGGACCAACACATTCATGTCTATGCCCAGCAAGCGGCGACCAACCTCAAGGTGCTGCGGCAGATGCCAGGGCATCTTCGCGTCATCATCGACCACCTTGGCAGCGGCTACACCGAAGAGGGATGCAATAGTCCCGCCTTTTGCGACTTGCTGGCCGAGGCGCGCCGAAGGGGCAATGTCTGGTTCAAGGGCCCCGGCTACCGCACGTCGATCGACGTTGACGATGTCGTGCCCTTTGCCGTTCGCATCGTGAGAGACGTGGGGGCAAGCCGGTTGATGCTCGAGGCAACGGATGCTCCCCATGTCGGCCGCGATCACCAGCAGCGGGCCTATGCACATCACTTCACCCCGCTCCAGACTTTCGACTTCTGTACTCAACTCGCCGAAAAAGTCGCTGAAATCACGGAGGTAGCGGCACAGACGCTCCTGCGTGACGCAGCCTCCGAGATTTTCCCCTCGTCCTGATGAAAAGAGACTGACATGGACATTGGCATTGAAGACATCGTATTCACCGTCAACTATGGCGACGAAGAAATTGACCTGACGGGTCAGGTGTTTCGTCCCAGGAATTTCGAAGAAAAATCAAACCTGCCGCCGATTGTCTTCAATTCGGGGTTTGCCGGCGGTGTCAGCATGTATGGCCAGCTGTTTGGCCGTGCGCTGGCCGAGCGCGGCTATTGCGTCATGACCTACGACGTCGCGGGCTTCTACACGAACAAGCATGCCCGCAATATCGTTCAGCAGGGTAATCTCACCCTCACGAATGTGAGCCTGGAAGACCAGAAGGACGAAGTGCTGGGTGCGATCGCCTGGACGCAGAAGGCATTCGGTCGGATGCCGGCGGTGGTTTCCTGGGCCATGGGTGGAACTGCAAGTCTCGCAGCGATCGCGCAGCTGGCGCGCGCCGGCGGACCGCAGGTCGCATTCTACGCCCCCCTGAACTATACCCGCATCTCGTCGCTCCAGAATCTGCGGGCGGACAAGGCAGCCGCCCATGCGTCCTTGATGGCGCTGGCAGACGACGACGCCATCCCGCCCTTCGACACGGGCACGCAGAAGACCAGACTGGGCTTCTATCCTCTTGATACGGATACCCAGGCCTATGTCGACGAGCAGCTCGGCGCCTATACCGAAGCGGCAAGCGTCGAGCGCTGGCCGGGCTGCAGTCACATGACCGCAAGTTCCTACAAGGACTATGTGGCCTTTGACCCGGAGGCCGGACTGAACGGCTCGGCAGGCTTCCCGCCGGCACTGATCGTCCACGGTGCGGACAATACCCTGCACCTGCCTGAAGAAGCGGTCCATCTGCATGGCGTCTATCCGGGCGATGCGACGGACGGCCCCTACATCATCGGCGGGATGGCGCACGGCCAGCAGAACCAGCCGGACAATGCCATTTTCCGGCAGATGATCGACCAGATCGACCGGAATATCGCCACGCGGGCCGTCTGATCCTGCGAGAGACAAGGATGCGGCCCGTCACAGGGCCGCATCCTTTCCGTGAACCTCTTCTGTCATCCGGGAATCTGATCTTGATGCTGCTGTCTGATAGTACCGGCCCGATCGACGGCCTTGCGCCCGACGCGGGTGGCATGAAGAAGCAACGGTCGATGCATGGCAGGTCGAGGGCGCGATGCCCCTCCGCTTCACGTTCGAAAAATGCAGCCACACTTTATCGGACACTCTAGGTAGCGAAAGGCAGGCTGCAAAAATGGAAATCGTCCGGTTCATCTTTGAAAATCTGGGCATCATCGGCACCCGTGCGATCGAGCACATATCGATCGTCTTTCTGGCGGTGGGGATCGCGATTGCAACGGCAGTACCAATCGGCATAGCGATCACCCAGTCCAGGGTGGCGGCCGATACCGTCCTCTACCTTGCGTCGATGATGATCACCATTCCGTCCATAGCGCTGTTCGGGCTGATGATCCCGCTCCTGTCGCCAATCGGGCATGGCGTGGGCTATGTGCCGACCGTCGTTGCCGTGATCCTCTATTCGCAGCTGCCGATCATCCGGAACACCTACACCGCCATCACGAATGTCGATCCCGCTCTTCGCGAGGCCGCCCAGGGGATGGGAATGAGCACCTGGCAACGCCTGCGCCAGGTCGAGATACCACTCGCCATTCCCGTCATCATGGCCGGCGTCCGCACGGCAGTCGTCATGAATATCGGCGTGACGGCGATTGCCGCCTATATCGGCGCGGGCGGGCTCGGAACGTTCATTTCACGCGGTATCAGCCAGTCCGATCCCCGGCAGCTCATTACCGGGGCCTTGGCAATCTCGCTGCTTGCGATTTTCGCCGATCTCTTCCTTGCGCTCGTGCAGCGCCTTCTCACGTCACGCGGCATCCAGAGGAACACGACACCATGATCCGGCTAGAGAACCTGACCAAACATTTCGGTTCTGCGTCCAACCCGTTCGTCGCGGTCGACAATGTCAGCCTTGACCTGCCGAGCGGCGAGATCTGCGTGCTGCTGGGCCCTTCCGGTTGCGGCAAGACGACCACGATGAAGATGATCAACCGCCTGATTCAGCCGACGAGCGGTAAAGTCTTCATCGACGGCAAGGACACGAGCACGGTAGACCTGATCGAACTGCGCCGCTCCATCGGATATGTGGTCCAGCAGATCGGCCTGTTCCCGAACAAGACGATTGAAGACAATATCTGCATCGTTCCCGACCTCCTGGGGTGGGACCGCCGCAAATCGCGTGTACGGGCGAAAGAACTCCTTGATCTGGTCGGCCTTCATCCAGACCTCTACCTGAAGCGCTATCCAAAAGAACTGTCGGGCGGCCAGCAACAGCGTGTCGGTGTTCTGCGGGCACTCGCAGCGGATCCGCCGGTGATGCTGATGGATGAGCCATTCGGCGCGATCGATCCGATCAACCGGGAGACGATCCAGGAAGAATTCCTGAAAATGCAGCAGGAGATCCGCAAGACGATCATCTTCGTTTCGCACGATCTCGACGAGGCGGTTAAGATGGCGGACAAGATCGCGATCTTCCGGGGCGGAAAGCTGGAGCAGTACGCAGCGCCCGACGATCTTCTGGCGCGCCCCGCCAATTCGTTCATCGAGGATTTCCTCGGGTCGGACCGGGCGCTCAAGCGGCTTCGGCTGGTTAACGTCAGCGCCGCGATGGAGACGGGTTTCGTCACTGTCTCGCCCTCGTCTTCCGTGGAAGAGGCCCTGCGCGAGATGCGGGCCATGCGCAGCATCGCCGCCTTTGTCCTTGCGCCGGACGGCGCGCCGCAATTCCTCCTGAGCGATGAGATGGCGGCAGGACGCTCGGGTACGGTCGGTGATCACATGGTGCCGGTGAAGGGCTCCGTGCGGATGGGCAACGACCTGCGGCAGGCCGTTTCCCTGATGTTTGCCCATGACATGCCGCTGCTGCCCTGTGTCGATGAAAACGGCAGAATGGCCGGGGTGGTGAGCTATCGTTCCATCGTCTCGAATCTCGGCCATGGAGAAAACGGATGAGCGTCTCCTCCGTCCAAGCCGCAAAGCAGGGGCGTCGCGCCGGGATCGTTCAGGCCGTTGCGCTGGTATCGCTGGCCGGTATTCTTGTCTGGCTGTGGTCCAGCGGAATGGCGGATGAAATTCTTACCTATTCCGACGACATCTCCTACCTCGCATTTCAGCATCTGGAGCTTGTCGCCTGGGCCGGTGCTCTGGCCATCCTGTCGGCCGTGCCGATCGGCATCGTGCTCTCGCGCCCTGCCCTCCGCTCCATTTCGGAGGCGGCGATGCAGGTGTTCAACATCGGCAGCACGGTGCCGACGCTGGCAATCCTCGCCTTGTCCATGTCCGTTCTGGGCATCGGCACCGTGCCGGCGGTTTTCGGCCTCTGGGCCGCGACCCTTCTTCCGATCGTGCGCAATACCTATGCCGGCATTTGCGCGGTTCCCCCGCACTTGGTGGAGGCCGCGACCGGTATGGGAATGACGCCGCGCCAGGTTCTCTGGCGCGTCGAACTGCCGAATGCCCTGTTCGTGATCTTCGGCGGCATCCGGACAGCACTGGCGATCTGCGTGGGTTCGGCGCCACTGGTCTTCCTGATCGGCGCGGGCGGCCTCGGCGAACTGATCTTTACCGGAATAGCCTTGAACGACCTTCAGATGATGCTGGCGGGGGCCATCCCCACGGCATTGATCGCGGTCCTGGTCGATTTTTCCATCGGCCAGATCCAGTACCATCTCGTCCCCCGCGGCATAAATCCGCTGCGATAATAAAATGAAAGAGAGGAACAAATGACCTTCGTATCGAAATTCACCAAGACCCTGCTGTCCGCTGCCGCAGCAGCCCTCGTCGCGACATCGGCCTGGGGCGCCACCATTACCATCGGGAGCAAGAACTTCACCGAGCAGCTCATCATTGCCGAAATGACCAAGCAACTGCTGCAGTCCAAGGGCTACACGGTCAACAAGAAGGAAGGCATGGGCACGAGCATCGTTCGTGCGGCATTGGAGAACGGCGAGGTCAGCCTCTACTGGGAATATACCGGCACGTCGCTGATCACCTTCAACAAGGTGACAGAACGGCTTTCGCCGGAGGAGACCTACGAGCGGGTCAGGGCGCTGGATGCTGAAAAGGGGCTGGTGTGGCTGGCGCCGTCGCGCGCAAACAACACCTATGCCTATGTTATCAAGCCGGACAATCCGAAGACACAGGGCTTCGAGACGATCTCCGACCTCGCCAAGGCCTATACCGATGGTGTTGCTGTGCTGATGGGCACGACCGCCGAGTTTCCGAGGCGCGCAGACGGCCTGATCGGCTTGCAGAAAGCTTACGACTTCGAGGCCGGACGCGCCAATCTGCGGCCCATGGATATCGGTCTTGCCTACAATGCACTCGCCAACGGCGATATCGATACGCTCACGGCACAGGCAACCGACGGGCAGATCGCAGCAATGGGCCTGAAGGTTCTGAAGGACGACAAGGAGTTCTTCCCGAGCTACGTGCTGACGCCGGTCGTGCGCAAGGACGTTCTCGATGCAAATCCCGAGCTGAAGGATATTCTCGAAGCGGTTTCCATCAAGCTGGACGATGCGACGATGGCGCGGATGAACGGCCAGGTCGAGGTGGACAAGAAGACCATCGAAGCCGTTGCTGCTGACTACCTGAAGTCGCTCGGCATGTAAGCCGCGAACACGCGATTTCCATTTCTGCCTCGCTCACCTGACCCTTGCGGCGGTGGGCGAGGCGTTAAACCGATCCTCATTGATTCCGACTTGTTTCACCGCCGGTGCCGGCGTTCCGCGCCAGGTCGACATGCAAGGGCGCTACTGGCTGGCGGCGGCCCTGACATCGTGAAATTGTTCAGCCGATGATCGAGGCCTTGAAAAGCGAAAGCGCCAGATCGATACGCTTCGGTCTCCACCGCTGAATAGAACCGGCAGCTTCTCTCTCGATCAATTCCTTGAGAAGGCGCTCAGGGTCCGACCAGTGCGGCGGAAGGTCGACGATGTTGAATTCCCACCATTTCGTCTCCAGTAGAAGATCGATCAGCGCGCAATCGAAGCGCTTTCGGATGGGCCTGGCCGGCACGCCTCCGACAATTGTGTAAGGCGGCACGTCCTTCGTGACGACTGACCGCGTGGCCACCACAGCCCCATCGCCGATCGTGACGCCCTTGGCGATCACCACCCCCTCCCCGATCCAGACATCGTTCCCAATTGTGACAGGTACGTCGGAGACACTGTACGGCTCTTGTATCAGCTCGCGGCCATAGTGTTCCCGAGCGACATCCTGGAAGCCTGGATGATAGGTGACGGGATGCGTCGTAAGACGCTCCATCGGGTGGCTGTCACCCATGATTTGAACGTTCGAAGCAATGCTGCAATAGCGACCAATGGAGATGTTTCCCCGCGTCGGCCCGACGACATAGCTGTAGGCGCCCATCTCGGCGAAAGCCCGAAAGGGAAGTGTTACCTCGGGTTCGACAAAGACTTGCCTTCCGAACACGACGAATTCGTCCTGTGCATAGACGTCGTCATACTGACCGCCGTGACGCAAGAACACACGATTTCGCTTGAGGAATTCCGTGCAGCCTTCCGTCCAGGTAAAGCCCAGCGGATAACTGAGCTCGACCCTTTCCATGAAAAGCGTCACGCCGGGCTGCCAACCGTGAATTGCCGGAAGAACAGGCCCCTCGTAGCGAGTTTCTGAAACGCGATTGAGCAGGGCTGTCGGCTGCTTCTCTCCACTCACCAGGATGATCGCGCCTTCATGGGGGAGCCAGTACATCATACCGGGGTGCTGATGATTGAGAATGCGGCCCCGCTCATTGAGGATTATGGCGTTGGCGATGATGCCGTCAGAACTGCCAAACTGCCAGAGATGGTCGCTTATATTGTCGTCAAGCACCAAAACCAACACCCCTATGAATTGTGCTCAGATCGATGAAATCGACAACGTGTAGTTAGTATCTTGCGTGGGGCTGATGTGGCGAAAATTGCCTGAAGGAATGCAAATCGTCGTACTTTGATCATCGGTCACCTCACCCCCTCCCGATCACCGCCATCGCGATCGCGAGCCGTTTCAGCGCTTGACAATAGAAATGGCGGCTGCAAAATCTTCCCTCATGGGGTTGCGATCACCCCACGAGGCCACGGCCGAAGAATCGCGTCCTTTGAACCCGATAAACGGAGGGACGCGTTATGCCTTCATTCCTTGAAATTGCATCCGACAAGCTTGCCCGCATCATCGGCACGCCCAATTTGCCGACCATCATCGACGTCCGTATCGACGACGATTTCCGCGCCGATCCCCGCCTGATCCCGGGATCGATCAGGCGGGACTTCCGACGGGTTACCGAATGGGGGACGGAGATCAGCGCCCCCGCCATTGTCCTCTGCCAGAAAGGACAGAAACTTAGCCACGGGGTCGCCGCGCATCTCCGGGCGATGGGAAAGGAAGCGGAAGTCCTTGAGGGAGGGTTCGAGGCCTGGTGCGGCACCCAAGGAATTCTCGTTCCGGAGAACAAGCTTCCTCCGCGGGACGCGAAAGGGCGGACGGTCTGGGTGACAAGGTCTCGGCCGAAGATCGATCGCATCGCCTGCCCGTGGCTCATCCGGCGTTTCGTAGACCCTTCCGCAATATTCCTGTTCGTTCCCGCGAGTGACGTTGCATTGGTGGGTGACCGGTTTGGCGCAACGCCGTTCGATATCGAAGACGTCTTCTGGAGCCACCGCGGCGAGCTGTGCACCTTCGATGTCATGATCGACGAGTTCGGGCTGAAGACGGAGCCGCTCCTTCGCCTTGCGACGATCGTACGCGGAGCCGATACGGCCCGCCCGGACCTCGCTCCCGAAGTGCCGGGCCTCCTGGCAGTCTCGCTTGGCCTTTCACGCATGTTCAACGACGATCTGGAGCAACTCGAGGCTGGGCTGATGGCCTACGACGCGTTCTATCGCTGGTGCCGGGACGCTACGGACGAAACGCACAACTGGCCCAATCCGCGAAAAGGATGATGGCAATGGCCGATCTCGCGAAAAGCTCCGTTCCCAGCCGCTCCGCGTCTGACGGGGACGTCGTTCCTCTGTCGGAAGCCGTAAAGGTCTGGGCGCGTGTCGCCGCCTTGAGCTTTGGCGGCCCAGCAGGCCAGATCGCGGTCATGCACCGCATCGTCGTGGATGAAAAGCGCTGGATCGGGGAACACCGGTTCCTCCACGCTCTCAACTACTGCATGCTTCTTCCCGGCCCCGAAGCTCACCAGCTCGCCATCTACATCGGCTGGCTGCTCAACAAGACCAGGGGCGGCATGATCGCGGGGCTGCTGTTCGTTCTGCCCGGCTTCGTTTCGATCCTGGCGCTCAGCTATATCTACGTCCTCTTCGGCGATGTGACCGTAATCGAAGGGATGTTCTTCGGGCTGAAATGCGCGGTGCTGGCGGTGGTCGTCCAGGCGGTGCTGCGGATCGGCAGCCGCGCTCTCAAGAACAGGGTGATGGTTGCATTTGCGGCCGCCGCTTTCGTCGCAATCTTTTTCCTGCACGTGCCCTTCCCGCTCATCGTCATTGGCGCGGGCGTCATCGGGTATTTCGGCGGCCGCACCGGGGTCGCAGCGTTCAAGGTCGGCGGAGGACACAGGCCCGGCTCCGGGAAAATCCTCGAGGATCGTGACTCGGTTCTCGGCGAGGAAATCCCTCTCCATGCCCGGCCGAACCTCGCGTGGTCCATGAAAACGTCCGGCGCACTGGCGGCGCTCTGGCTTCTTCCCGTAGCCGTGCTCCTCCTGATGCTCGGCCCCGACAACGTGTTTTCCAAGATAGGTGTCTTCTTCAGCCAGATGGCTGTCGTGACATTCGGCGGGGCGTATGCGGTTCTCGCCTATGTGGCGCAGGAGGCGGTCCAACAATTCGGCTGGCTCCGCCCGGGCGAAATGCTGGACGGCCTCGGCATGGCCGAGACCACTCCGGGTCCACTGATCATGGTCACTCAGTTCGTCGGCTTTCTCGCCGGCTATCGCGATGCCGGAGCGCTAAATCCCCTGACCGCGGCCACCCTCGCCGCGATCCTCACGACCTGGGTGACCTTCCTGCCGAGCTTCCTCTGGATTTTCGCGGGAGCGCCGTTCATCGAAAGGATGCGCGGCAACATGGCGCTGACCGGAGCCATGTCCGCCATCACCGCAGCCGTGGTCGGCGTCATCCTGAACCTGGCCGTATGGTTCGGCCTTCACGTGCTGTTTGCCGAGGTCAGGACGATTTCGGTTGGCCGATTGTTCTTGGAGGTCCCTGTCGTAAGCTCCATTGCATGGCCGTCGCTGGCGTTGACCGTACTGGCCGCCCTGGCAATCTTCCGGCTAAAGCTGTCGGTTATCACGACACTCCTGGTTTCCGCAGGGCTGGGGATCGGCTGGAGGGTTCTTGTCTGATTGGACCTGCCGGAGCCTGCAATGGCCGGCGATTTGGCCTGCGCCGTCGGGCCGGCAGGCTGTGGTGAAGCTGATCAGGCCAATCCAGCCTCAAGTACCAGCAGGCCCAAGAAGCCAACAGACGGCTGCGTTCCTTACTTTGTTGCCGTTCTCGCAGCCGTGAATTTTTTAAGTGCCTCGAGTGTCTCCGGGCTAACGTGGTGCTCTATGCCCTCCGCATCCATACGCGCGGTCTCGACGCTGACACCGATCGAGCAGAGAAACGATTCCACGATTTGATGCCTCTCCCGACTAAACCGGGCCAGTTCCTTGCCGATATCTGTCAGGAAGACGCCCCTGTACGGGCGCTGCTGAATATAGCCCTCAGCACTCAGCCGCTTCAGCATTTTGGCGACAGTCGGTTGCGCGACCCCGAGGCGCTGAGCGATGTCCACCTGCCGCGCCTCGCCGCCGTCGGCGAGAAGGTCGGCGATAAGCTCGACATAATCCTCCACGAGTTCGCTGCGACGGTTGTGTCGCGCCTGCCTGAAGCTCTCCATCTGGGTGTCGGGGGCGATGAGCGAACTCTCGATTTCGGTAGGCTGACTATTCGTGTCGTTCAATTCAATTCTGCCCGCTTAAAATTCAAATCAAGAATATGATAACATAGCAATAGCTATATTTCCAACCTCCCTTTGCATCCGACGCTGCCAGCCTGGGCCTTGCCGTTCACATTCGCTCGGAGTAATATAGCATATGCTATGATAATGCTCTAATGCTCTTCTTCATTGAAACGGCTAATAAAAGAGGTTTCAAGAATGCTGAGGTGGGCACAAACGACCTTGAGTAGAAGAAGCCTGCTCGGTGGCGGGGTGGCTGCCCTCGGCGCGACGAGCATCTGCACCAGCACGACGACGGCCCAGGAAGCCCATTCGGGCGATCACGGCGCTGCCGCATCCGTGGTGAAAAACGGGGATGCCGTTGCCGCTCACAGATCAGCGCATGGCGCCATGATCACCGTCGGAACAGTCGACAACGCCCGCAACGGCTTCGATCCGACGAGCATGCTTACCGACTGGTACACGGGCGAACCGAGCGCCCTGCCTGACGGACGCAAACTGCGCAGCTTCGAAATCACCGTCGAGGAAAAGGAAATCGAGATCGCACCGGGCGTCATGTTTCCTGCCTGGACCTACAACGGCCGCGTCCCCGGCCCCGCCCTTCGAGCGACCGAGGGCGAGCGCTTGAGAATCAAGCTCATCAACAACGGCTCGCACCCGCATTCACTGCATTTCCACGGCATCCACGCCGCCCGAATGGATGGCGTCCCCGGCGCTGGCGTCATCGGTCCGGGTGAAGAGTTCGTCTATGAATTCGACGCCAGGCCTTTCGGCTGCCACCTCTATCATTGCCACGCCCTTCCGCTTGCCCGCCACATCCACAAAGGCATGTACGGCCTCTTCGTGATCGATCCCGACCCCGCACGCCATCCCGACCATCTCGAGGTCGCCAAGTCGCGGCTGCTGGGGTCCCCAGAAAATGCACGATGGCAGGAAATGGCTATGGTCATGAACGCCTTTGACACGAACTTCGACGGCGAGAACGAGTTCTATGCCTGCAACACGATTGCCCACTGCTACGCGAAGGAACCGATCAGGATCGTCAAGGGACGGCCGGTCCGCATCTATCTCGTCAACATCGTCGAGTTCGATCCGATCAACTCGTTCCACCTGCATGCCAATTTCTTCGACTACTACGATCAGGGAACGACGCTGACGCCGACGCTGAAGACGGTCGATCTCATCATGCAGTGCCAGGCGCAACGGGGGATTCTCGAATTCACCTTCGAGGGGCACGAGCCGGGGCTCTACATGTTCCACGCGCATCAATCGGAATTCACCGAACTTGGCTGGATGGGCATGTTCGACGTTGTGGAGGCCCTGTCATGATCCGCGAAAAGACCGACGCTGCGACCGCGCCCGCGGCCTCCGGCTTGTCTCGCTATCTCTGGCTACTGCTGCCCGTCGCGGTTCTCGCGATGGCCATCGTCTGGCTGCTCCAGACAAACCCGCTGCAAGGCTTCAACAACGGCGCGCCGCCCGTCGAGAACCTGACGATCGAGCGCACGATCCTCGATCACGGCGGCCTGCGGTTGCTGGTCCGCGCCGGCGGATCAGACCCGATGACGGTCGCACAGGTCCAGGTCGATGCCGCCTATTGGGAATTCCAACAGGAGCCGCAAGGTCCGATCACCCGCGGCGACACGGCCTGGATCAGCCTCCCCTTCCCGTGGGTTCTGGGAGAAACCCACCACGTGACCTTCGTCACCAATACGGGAGCAACATTCGACCACGAGATCACCGTCGCCGTACCGACCCCCGTCGCCACCTCCGGCAGTCTCTGGTCGCAGGCCATACTCGGAGCCTTTGTCGGCATCCTGCCTGTCGCAATCGGCCTGATGTGTTATCCAGCCCTTCGTGGCGCGGGCCAGGGAACGATGACCTTTCTCCTTGCCCTGACCGTGGGTCTGCTTGCATTCCTTCTGGTCGACACGGTCGTCGAAGCGCTGGAATTCGCCGCTACGTCGGCGCCGATCTTCCAGGGGAGCGTCATGGTCGTCCTGACGGCCGCAGCCAGCTTCCTCATCCTGATGGCGGTCGCCCACCGACATGGCGCCCCGACGGGACTGGCGCTGGCGACCTTCATCGCGCTTGGCATCGGACTGCATAATTTCGGCGAAGGTCTGGCCATCGGGGCGGCGTTCGCAGCCGGCAGCGCTGGACTGGGCACCTTCCTCGTCCTCGGCTTTACCCTGCACAACATCACCGAGGGCATCGGAATCGCCGCACCCGTTCTCAAGGAAAAGCCCAGCCTGCTTTCCTTTGTGGGGCTGGCTCTGCTCGCGGGCGGTCCGGCGGTGCTCGGCATCTGGACGGGTAGCCTCGCCTACGCACCACAGTGGACCGCAATCGCCCTTGCCATTGGCGCCGGCGCGATCGCTCAGGTGATCGTCGAGGTCGGCGGCCTCATGGGCCGCTCGAACGGCCAAGGTATCAAGGCATTGCTGACACCTGCGTCCTTCGGCGGCTTGGCGGCGGGTGTCACCTTCATGTACGCGACCGCCATGCTCGTCAAAATCTGAGTTCTGCCCGCAGCTTCGGCGCTCACTCCGGCAGGCGCTGCGCCACGTCGAGATAGTGGATGCCGACCTGCACCAATTGGCGTAGCGCCTCCTGCAGATCCTCGTCGCTGGGCCCTTCCGGCAGTGTCGTGATGGGCGACGCCTGCAGGATTGCCAGGGCCTGGGTGAAGGCTTCCTGCATTTTCGCGATCAGAACTCCGGTTGCCGCATCGAGCGGCTCGTGCTCACGCAGGATGCTGAACTGTTCACCGAGGAACTCCATGCCGATGGCGCGGTCTTCGCGCACGGCGGTGTTGAACCGCTCGAAAAGGAAACGTTCCAGATCGAGCGTGATACCGGTATCGATGAGCACGTCGTCGCGCGCCGGCGCGCGCGCTTCCATCGGCGGATCGATGCGGTTCGATTTAAGGACGACGAAGACGCTGGTATCCTCCTGCGCCTCCAGGCCGGCGATGAAATGCGCCGGGCTGCGGCCCGTGCCGGAAACGTCGGCGATGATCGTGCGCTGGCCGCGCAGGCGCGAGAAATAGGCGGCGTAAGCCGGGCTGTCGGCGAGGAACAGGTCGCGCGACGACGGGAAATAGTGCACGGCCATTTTGCGCGATGAAAGCCCGAGCATCCAGCGCAGCAGATGCACCCACATGTTGGAATCCCGGCCGCACATCAGCAACGTGTCCGCCTCGACGGCGTTCGCCCGCCGGATGAGAAGCATGCCGGCGACGATGAGGAGCGGGATGTTGGCGTCGAATTGCGCCTGCTGCGCCTGCCGCGCCGTCCTGTCGAAGGAGAAGCTGGTCAGCCGGGCCTTGCGCACGGCCTTGGCGAATTCGGTGAGGCCGACCGAGCAGAGGACGGTCTCGCCCATCGACCAGGCGGAGGTCGTGACGTGCTCGGCCTCGATGCCGACCTTGCGCGCCTGCACGACATCCGAGTGATGGTTGTCGCCGTAATGGCGCAGGATGCGATGCCCGGCGAGGATCGTCGGCCATATCGTGCCGTGGTGCTTGCCGTGATTGCTCAGATGGATCGTCAGCCCCGGCAGCCCGCACTTCTCCTCGACGATCTTGCGCAGGAAGGATTCCGGCAGGTACATGTCGGAAATGATCAGATCGTCGTGCCGGACGCGGGCAACCATTTCCTGAATCGGGAACAGGTTGTCCCACTCCTCGGCCAGCTCCAGCATCTTGAGCCGCTCGATCAGGCGTTCCGGCCAACCCGTGGCCTCGGCCAGCTTCGCATAGACGTCGTCGAGGGTGTAGTTTCCACTCCGCCAGAGATCCGCCTCGAGACTCTGGCGGAGCCTGGCAAAACCCTTTGCCCGGGCCTTGGCCTCCACCACATCGAAAACGGCAAGCGGGTCGACGCAATAGCGCGCGACGAGCGTGTCGAACAGATCGAAGGTCTGCACCGCCGGCAGATCGTTCCTCAGCGCCAGAGGCTTGAAGTAGTGCAGGTGCACCTCCTCCTGCAGCAGGAAGGGACCGACGATCTCCCGGCTGCCATCATCCGCTTCCATCAGGATGGTGACGCAGGACGGCGTCCCGTCCTCACGCAGGATGAGCAGCCTGTCGCCATCGATCCGCCAGCCCGCCTCGTTCGGGTGCTGATAGCCGCCGATCCGTCCGTCCTTTTCGAAGGTAAGACTGGATGTTACCTGATGGCGTTGCGGCCCCACTTCGAAACTGAAGACATGCCGCATCAGCCAATCGGCCGTGAGGGGCGTTTTTTCAGGTACCGCCGGCATGTTCGGTTCCGTTTGCCAGGAGATCAAGGGAGGGGCGATCAGGTTCACAGCGTGGCTCCGGGTGTTGCATCATCGTGGACGGCGCCCACCCGGATCGTCGCGGGTGGACGAATGGCGAGCTTGAGGCTTACTTCTTCTGGATCGCGATCATCTTGACCCGCCAGTGGTCGGTCCCGCCGCGCTCGTCCCAGTGCACGAAGACATTGGCAATCTGCGACTGGATCAGCTCCCGCCTGAACTCGTTGATGTGCGGGCTGTCGAGCAACCCGGTCAGCAGGTACTTCTGGAATATCTCTTCGGTCCGGGGGGTGGGCGGCAGGACGTCATCGACTTCCTGGTTGTGCCAGTGAAGGTCCTCGATGACGTAGAACCCGCCCGGCTGCAGTTTTTCGAACAGTTCCGAAAACGCCACCTGCTGATGGTAGGGGCAATGCGAGCCGTCATCGACAATGATCTTGAGCGGCGGCGTATTGCGCTTGACCGCCATAAGGGATTCACGCGAGCCCGCATCGCAATGGAAGAAGGTGAACCGTTCGCGCCCGTTCAGGGACGAGAAGTCGGAAATATCGATGCCGTAGACATAGGCGTTCGGGAAGAAGTTGAGCCACATCTCGACGGAGGGCGCGCTGGCGGAAACGCGGTTGGCCGCGAGCTGCTGGTTCTGCGGGCCGATCTGAAGGCCGATTTCGAGCATGTAGAACGGCTGCTCGCGAAAACCGCCGAACAGAAACGAATAAAGCGGCGCATAGTTGTGCGCGTGGTGGACGACATCCCCCTTGTCAGACCCAAAATGGTTGGCAAGCTTTGTCAGGTTCGGGGCTGGGTTCAACAAGGCATTTCTCCGTTCTCTGGCTCTCCAGACTGATTACGCGCCGACAGCGCCGATGAGATCTTTCGGGCCGCAAGGCCCCGCCTCCCCGCGGCGCTCGCCAGACACAGGACCGGAAATACCAAAAATACGGCTTCCGTCTTACCTGAGGCTTGCGGGGCAGCCTCCCTCAAAGCGGCGGCGGCGCGAGCTTCGGCAGGGCGAACTGTTCGCCGAAAAGATGCAGCCACAGGCGCTCGAGGATGTAGCCGTAGACCGCGATGCCGGATATCGAGAGATTGCGCAGGATTTCGATGGACCCGGCGGGAACCGATGCAACCCTTCTGTTGCGGACAGCGAAGACGGCGCCGTAGGAAAACACGCCCACCATATGGCGCTCGGCCTCTGCCGCCAGATCCTCGAGCCCGGCGAGGTTCAGGAAATGGCTTGCAATGTTGGTGCCGTCAGGCAGGCCGCCGTGGATCGCGCGGTACACGTTGCCCATGCCCCAGGCGCCCTGATCAACGAAGTCGATCGGCCCCCAGGTCAGCAGCGAGAACCGTTCGAGGCGCACGCGCGGACGGCCGAACAGGCCGCGTTCATATTCCGAAAGGAGGAGCGGCGGCGGCACGTTCTTTTCGGCGAGCCACTGCCACGACATGGGCTGCAGATCGTCCCAGTTCTTCCAGGTGTGGAGGAGGCTGATGAAATCCGGGCTATGCTCGAAGGGGCCGCCCTGGGCATAGACGGTGAAGTCATCGTCGTCGCGCGCATCGGTCAGCATGTGATGCAGGTAGGTTTCCGATTCCCGCCCTTCGTTGGGACGGTCGATGATTTGCGTGGCGCGCCGCAGAACGGCGGGCGATTCGATCCTGTCGCCCTTGTTGTAGATGATGACCTCGAAGTCGTCGGGGATCAGCTTGATCCACTCCAGCGGTTCGCAGTAACGGGCAAGCACGATACGGTTCATCAAAAGCCTCCAGCAGGTCACAGGCACCTGAAAGGAGGCTTTCACAACCGAAAGGCTTCGGGCCGCATCCATCAGTTCCGGCTCAGCCTATGGCATGAATATCTTGCTCGTGGCTTGTCGCACGCAAGGCCGGCCGGAGCACCTGGAGCAATTGCGGTGAAACCGGATCATCGCAATTGCTCCAGGGGCTTGTTTTTGCCGCATTATCCGACGTCGAAGCGATACCGCTTCGACTGGAAATGCTCTAGCCGCCGGCATGCGCCGCCTCCATGTCCTCCCAGCTTTCGTCCATGGCATAGGTCGGCGACAGATAGGGGATGCCGATATGGCCATAGCGCACGGAAAGCTGGCGCTCCGCCGTCTCCTCGTCCAGATCGGCAATGCGGGCCAGATAGATGACCGATGCGAGCCCCGTCCGGTCTGCGCCCGAGCGGCAATGGATGAGCAGCGGACGAGGCGCATCGCGCAAGGTCGCAACCAGCTTGTCCGCCGCTTCCGCATCGAGGCGGCGGTCGGCCTGCATGGGAAAATCGATGAGGGTGACGCCGTGGCGCGCGGCGGCCGCAGCCTCTTGCCTGTACCAGTCCGCTCTTTCGTCCCGGCCGCGCAGGTTGACGATGGTCCGGATCTTGTAGCGGTCGGCATAGGCCGCGATATCGGCCGGCGACGGCTGGTTCGAGCGGTAGACCTCGCCGGGCACGACGGCAGCGAAATTGCCCGTCATCTGGATGACGACCAGATAGATGCCGAGCCCGGCGGCAAAAGTACCCAGGGCGAGCCCCGCCCATTTCAGGAATGCTTTCATGTCTGCCTGCCCTGTCAATCCTGGCGGCAGGATCGGCCGCCAGCCTGACAGGGCGCTGAACGTCAGCCATGCATGGGCACCTTGCGCGCCTCACCGTGCGCACGGCGCTGCGCGAGAAGGATACGCGCTCGATGCGAAGGAGGATGGCGAGAAGGTGATTGGCGACGACGGCCAGCGCCGCGTCTGATCCTCAGGCTTCCGAGGCTAGCCGCGCTGCTGTCAGGTCCAGGCCGAGAGCCGCGCGAAGGGTCGCCTCGCTCTGGCCGGCAAAGCGCAAGGCCGCCCGGTGCCCACGCCCTTCATCCCGCGGCGGCAGCGGGCCGGCAAGCCGCTCGACGGCATCCTCGGCGACCGCGGCGACATGGTGCAGGTTCTCAACGATGCACAGGCGATGGGCGAGCGAGCCCTGTCGCACGATAACCGGGATGCCGAGCTGCGCCGCGCGCCCGAGAATGCCGGAAGCATGATCGCCGGCGCGCGGGTAGAGACACCAGACCGCGTCACTCGCCGCATAGGCGCCGAGCAGTTCGCAATCGCCAATCGACCGGTCGACTGTCACGCCGCCGGCCTCGTTTAGGACTGCGGCATGCTCCACCGCATCGGGAGCCACCTTGCCACAGGCGATGAACTGGTAGTGCGCACGCAGTTTCACGGATCGCGCGTAGATATCCGCGAAAAGATCGAACCCCTTCTGCGCGCTCTGGCTGCCGATCGCCATCAGCACAAGCCGGTCGCCCGGCCGCCGCTCGTCGCGCAGGAGATTCACCGCCTTGCGCTCCTCCTCCGTCAGGTCCCACAGCTGGAAATCATGGATCCAGTCATCGGCAATCGACGCGAAAGCCGGGAAGACGCTGAAGGGCAGGATCGTCAGGGTCCGCACGGAGCGACAGCGCTTCAATCGCCGTAGCACCATCCGCTTCAACCGATGCCGCCAGCGCGCCGACGCGGCAAGCGGCATCGGGCGGAGCAAAAGCCCCGCCGTGCGCCGGCCAATCGCGGCGCGCAGCAAACCGACCATGGCATAAAGCAGGAAAGCCTCCTCAACCACCATGAACAGCACGGGTGAACGGGTCAGCAAAAGATCGCGATGCCGCGCCCGGCGGGCATCGAACAACCGCTCCAGCGTGCGAAAATAGGACGGCCGCCGGCCCGTATCGGCGCAGCCGTAGACCAGCGGGACGGCCTTCTGGCTCGCGGGCTTTTCGTGCCGCGCACGCGCCCAACGCAGCAACCTAGCAGCCCTGGTTGCAAGGTTCTCCCGCAGCAGGTCCAGTCGCGCAGACAGCCCCTTTGCGGCCGGCACATTCGAGCCCGCCTGCATGATCTTCCCCCGAAAATCGACGCGAATTTCCGTCGAGGCTGTCCGCCTCAAAAAACGACTGGCACCAGGTAGCCTTGGCGTTGCCGTCAGCCAACAACGCCTTCAGGAGTGAGCAACACCCCGGACACAACCATATCGCTAATATTGAGACTTTAACGTGTTATTGACAAAATTCAAGCGGGATTTCACAACCCCTGCGCGGCATCTGCGTGTGACCTGCACAGCCGCGGCGAGCGCCGAAAACGCCCGGCAGCCGCTTGCTTGCGACAGTACGCTGGAGGGTTCATAAAGGCCCGAATCGATCGACCGCACGCAGAGAACCAGGATGAACCTCAAGGAATTTTCCGCCAGCATCGGCCTGTCCCAGACGACGGTGAGCCGGGCGATGAGCGGATATCCGGAGGTAAAGCCGGAGACCCGGGCGCGCGTGCTGGAAGCGGCCGAACGGCTCGGCTACCGGCCGAACATCAGCGCCCAGCGACTTGCCACCGGCCGGGCGGGCGCGATCGGCATCGTCTTCCAGGGCGGCGGTCGTTTCGGGCCCCATTCCAGCGAGTTCATGGGCGGACTTTCGACCCGCCTGCAACGGGATGGCATCGACATTCTCGTCTCGACCGTCGAGACCGGGGAAGACGAGGCGGCCGCCTATAGACGGTTTGCCGCCAGCAAGCGGGTGGACGCGGTGATCGTTCACACGCCCGCCTGCACGGATGCCCGCATTGCGCTGCTGCAGGCCCTGGAACTGCCCTTCATCGTGCATGGCCGCAGCGAGGCGAAAAACCCCTTCGCCTTTCTCGACATCGATAATTTCGGGGCGATCGAGACGGCGACGAAACACCTTGTCGATCTCGGCCACCGCCGTATCGCGCTCATCAATGGCGACACGGTCAGCACCTTTGCGCGGGATCGCGACAGGGCCTATCACAAAACGCTCGCGGCCCGTGGGTTCGATGCCGATCCGGCTCTGGTCGGCCGTGGCGAATTCACGGACGAAACCGGCTTCCGGCTGATGCAGGCGTTCCTCGGCCTGCCCGTTCCTCCGACCGCCGTGATCGCCGGATCCATGATGTCGGCGCTCGGCGCCATGCGGGCGATCCGCGTTGCGGGGCTCACCGTCGGCAGGGACGTCTCGCTGATCGCCCATGACGACGTCTTTCCCTATCTCAGCCCGGATAATCTGGTGCCAGCCGTCACCACGACGCAATCGCCGATCCGTGCGGCGGGCGAACGGATCGGCGACATGGTATTGCGATTGTTGCAGGGCGAAGCGCCCGAGGCATTGCAGGAGGTCTGGCCCGTCGATTTGCGCATTCGCGGCTCGACAGGCCCTGCCCCCGCCTGAGATCAGACTTTCAGTTCGCACCGCCCCTTCTCGGTCTCGATGGCAAGGTCGAGAACCTTCTGAAGCTCGGCGGCATGGCGGAAGCCGGGTTCGATCTTTTCGCCGGCCGCGACGGCCGCGGCAAAGCGCTGATAGTTGGTCGGCACCGTGCCGGCATCGATCTCCCGCCAGACAGCCAACTCGACATCCTCGCCGAGGCAGCCGCGCAATTGCGATCCCTCGGTCGAATGAATGACTTCGAGGGCTCCCCTGTCGCCATGCATGCGCAGGCGCAGTTCGTTGAGATGGCCCGTCGCCCAGCGGGTCGAATGAATGACGCCGAGCGCGCCATTGGCGAAATCGACCGTCATGGTGAAGCTGTCATTGGCATCGAGATCGTATTCGCCGATGCGGTTGTCCGGCGCCTTGTCGAAAGCCTTCAGCCGCGCGAAGACATGTTCCACATCGCTTGCCGCGCCGTAGCTGGCAAAATCGAGGATATGGACACCGACATCGCCGAGTACGCCGTTCGAGCCGTGCCGGGTGGAAAGCCGCCAGAGCCACTGGCTCTCCGTCGCCCAATCGCCCCAGGCCTTGGAGACGAGCCAGCTTTGCAGATAGGAGGCCTCGACATGGCGCACGTGGCCTATCTGACCGGCGAGCACCATTTCGCGGGCCTTCTGCAGAGGCGCGACGTTGCGGTAGGTGAGGTTTACCATGGTGACGAGGCGGGATGCCTCGGCGGCGCGCGCCATTTCGTCCGCCTTGGCGTAGTTTTCCGCCAGAGGCTTTTCGCACATGACGTGTTTTCCCGCCGCCAGCAGCGCCAGCGTCGTGGGATGGTGGGCGCGGTCTGGCGTCACATTGGTCGCCGCATCGAAGCCATCCCAGGCGATCGCCTCTTCCAGCGAGGTGAAGACATTCGGGATGCCGTGCGTCTCGGCAAAAGCCCTGGCGCGCGAGGGGTCCACGTCGACGGCGCCGACCGGGTCGACGCCGTCGATGGCGGCAAAATTCTGGGCATGGGTATTGGCCATGCCGCCTGTTCCAAGAATGAGAAGACGCATGGATTCCTCAGCGATAACCGGCTTCGCCGGCTTCATGCAGCTTCGGACCGCGCTCCACGATCGGCTCCAGCGCCGCTTCCACCGGCACATTGGGCGCGTCATGGATCGCCGTGTGTGCGCCCTGCGGATTGAAGGCCCATTTCACGCCGTTGGCGAGCACCTTCTGCACGGTGGCGTCGTGATAGGTCGGATAGGTCTCGTGGCCCGGGCGGAAATAGAAGATGTTGCCCGCGCCGCGCCGCCAGGTGAGACCCGAGCGGAAGACCTCGCCGCCCGCAAACCACGAGATGAACACGGTTTCCAGCGGTTCCGGCACGGAAAACTGCTCGCCGTACATCTCCTCGTTTTCCAGCACGAAATTCTCGCCGAGACCTTCGGCGATCGGATGGCGCGGATTGATGACCCAGACGCGCTCGCGCTCGCCGGCCTCGCGCCATTTCAGCGCGCAGGGCGTGCCCATCAGGCGCTTGAAGATTTTCGAGAAATGGCCGGAGTGCAGGACGAGAAGCCCCATGCCTTCCCATACCCGCTTTGCCACGCGCTCGACCACCTCGTCGCTGACGGCACCGTGGTCCTTGTGGCCCCACCAGACAAGCACGTCCGTCTCGGCAAGCCGGGCTTCCGTCAGGCCGTGCTCCGGCTCCTGCAACGTGGCCGTGGTGGCAGCAATGGCCGGATCCGCATTGAGCGCGTCGGCGATCGTGTTGTGCATGCCGTTCGGATAGATCGAGCGGACGATCGCGTTCGTCTGCTCGTGGATGTTCTCACCCCATACGATGGTGCGTATCGCCATGTCCGCTCCTTTGAAGCCAAAATTTAAACCGCTTTCAATTCGTCGGAATCGATAGAATCAGACCCGCTTCTTGGCAAGCGGGATCATGCCAATTCCAGCGTCTTTCAGTGGAAAGTCGACTTGGAGAAGAGATTCAGCACCAGAACGCCCGCGATGATGAGGCCAAGACCGACAATGGCGGCGAGATCGAGCTTCTGGTCGAAGACGAAATAGCCGACGACCGAGATCAGCACGATACCGAGGCCGCTCCAGATCGCATAGGCGATGCCGACCGGAACGTAGCGCAGGCTCCAGGAAAGAAAGAAGAAGGCTATGGCATAGCAGACGATCATCGTGACGGTGGGCACGAGGCGCGTGAAATGCTGGGCCGCCTGCATGGCCGAAGTGCCGAGCACTTCAAAGACGATGGCGACGACGAGGACGGCATAGACGGTGGTGAGATTCATGACGGGTCTCCGGCGCGAGCCGCGCTAATGGGCGCCTTGCGGCGCGAATTGCAAAGGGGGTCAGCTACGCGAGAGCGCCAGCAGCCGCTCGACCATGGCCGCGCGGGTCGCCGCATCCATGGTCGGCGTGTCGAGAAGGTCGGCAAGCCAGAGGCCATCGACGGCGTAGCGCACCAAGAGGGCATCGAGCGCGGAATCCGTGCCGATATTTTCCGCCAGCTGTCGTTCCACCCATTGTCGCCAGCGCTCGCGCAGATGCGGCTCGGATATCAGCGCGACGGTCAGCACCTTCCACTGATCGCCATCCGCCATGCCCTCCGGCAGGACCCAGACGGCGACATAGGCCCGCGTGAAGCGCCCTTTCGGCTCGGGATCCTCGCGCATCCGCTCGGCAAGCGCTCGGTCAAACTTTTCCGTCATGTCATCGAACAGACCGTCGAGCAGCGACATCTTGTTGGGAAAATGATGCAGAAGGCCACCCTTGCTAACGCCGGCCGCCTGTGAGACCGCATCGAGCGTCACGCTCGCCGGCCCTTTTTCCAGCGACAGTCGCGCCGCGACCTCCAGCAACTGCTGGCGGACGGCTTCCGGGTGTTTCTTGCGGTGATGGGCCTTGCTCATGGGTGTAAACATACCGTCCGGACGGTTTCTTGTCAATCGACACATATGCAGTCGCTTGCGCGCTTCGTCGCAGCGAAAAGCCCGCCATTGCGCGGCGGATGCTCCGGCGCTAAGACGCCTGAAACGGAATGGGCCATGACGGATACGAGCGACAATCAGGAGCGAAAGGGCGAGACGATCACCCTTTACGAGGCCGTCGGCGGCGATCCGGCCGTGCGGGCGCTGACACGCCGGTTCTATGAGCTGATGGACACCCTGCCGGAAGCGGCGCGCTGCCGTGCCATCCATCCGAAGGACCTCTCCGGCAGCGAGGAAAAACTCTACGACTACCTGACGGGCTGGCTTGGCGGGCCGCCGGTCTATGTCGAAAAGCATGGGCACCCGATGCTGCGCCGCCGCCATTTCATGGCCTCGATCGGCCCGGCGGAGCGGGACGAATGGCTGCTGTGCTTCGTGCAGGCGCTGGAGGAGACCGTACCGAGCGAAGGCCTGCGCAAGATCATCCTCGAGCCGGTAACACGGCTCGCCCATCACATGCAGAACAAGGAATGAACCCGATGACCTTTTCGCTTCGTTCGGCAAGCCTTCTCGTTGCCGGGCTGATGGGCCTTGCCGGCGTGGTCACGGCCGCAGCGGCCTCCCATGGCAGCGATCCGCGCCTGATGGCCGGCGCTTCGGCCATGTGCCTTGCCCATGCGCCGGCGCTGATCGCGCTTTACGCCGCCTGGCCATCCCTGCGCACGGCGCCGCTCGCCGCACTACTTCTGATCCTTGGCACCGCGCTCTTTGCCGGCGATCTCGTCTACCGTCACTCCACGGGACAAGGGCTCTTCCCGATGTCGGCACCGACCGGCGGCGTCACCATGATGGCGGGATGGCTGGCAGTCGCGCTCGGCGCGTTCCTGCCGCGGCAGCAAAGCTGAGCTCAGCGCCTCAAGGCAAAACGGAAGCCCAAGAAAAGACCGTCGTCGCTTGCGCTCACGCGCCGACGACGGCGGTAAAGCCCTCGAATGTCGGCGGACCAAGGTAGATGCCACGATTGTCGCCGGCATTCTTGTGCGCCTGGCGGAAGTTTTCCGATTTTGTCCAGGCGGTGAAATCGTCCTTGCTCGCCCACACCGTATGGGAGGCAAAGAGCGTGAAGCCCTCCTCCGCATTGGTGTCGCCACGCAGCAAGTGAAAGGTCTTGAAGCCCGGCATTTCAGCCAGGCTCGACTCGCGCCCCTTCCAGATATTCTCAAAGGCTTCCTCGTGCCCGACGACGATGCGGAAGCGGTTCATGGCGATGAACATGAGAGGCCTTTCTGTCAGAACTGATCCCGGGCCGCGCGATGCGGCACAGGGAAAGCTACGACATTATCGTTACGCGCTTCAAGAACGCCTGCGCCCTCAAAATCGACGGTGCGCGCCGGCGGACGGGCGCTATGTACCGGGAACTCGGTGACATTGTCGCTTTCCAGCATCTCCGCGCGGCGCGTCAGCAGGGCATAGAGTTCCGGCACGAGGCCGTCACCGTTCTGCGCGGCCAGCTTGTGCAGGCCGATCATCATGAAGGCTTCAGGTCTTTCGTCACTCACTGCGCATTGTCTCCTTGGCTCATGCTCTGCAGGGCGCGCTCGAAGGAGGATTTGCTGCCATTTCGCAGCGGCACGAAGGCCTTCTCCCACTTCTTGCAACCCGTCTTCACGCGAATACAGGCATCATGACTGATACAGTCGATGGGGCAGAAGACGCAGTCCACCGAGGGAAGCACGTTGTCGATGCGGGAGACCGCCTCCCGAAGGCCGCCGTCATGGTGGATCAGGTTGGCGCCGTAGGAGCTGGCGATCTGGCGCAGATGCGCCACCTGGCAGTCGCGACCGCCGACATAGAGGAAACTGCGCCCTTCGAGCCCCGCCTTGCTGTCCGCCGCCTGAGCGTCATTCACTTGCCCCTGGCGAGCCAGTTGCTGCTGCCTTTGCTTCTCGCGCATCGCCCTTCTCTCCGCTTCGCCGGTCCGGCGCTTGGTCTTGCTGACGTCCACGTTGCGGGGCGCCCGCGGCGCCTGCACCTCGATCTTCGGCACGGCCGGCACAGGCGCCGCGACCTCCTGCGGCTCAGCCGTCAACTGCTTCTTCAGCGCAGCGAGCTGGCGCTCAAGGTCAGCAATGCGCCGGTCACGTTCGGCAATCGCTGCCTTCAAGACCGCTTCCATGCGGCCGGCACTCATCACATTCATGCAGCATTCCCCTTTGGCACTCCGCACGGGCGGAACCTCATTTCAGGGAGAACCTACAAAACATGAGTTTCAGAGTAAAGTATAAACATGACTAGGAAAGTCATATTTTCTGACAAAAAAATCCCGCCGGCTGGAAAGCGGCGGGAAATGGATCTCAGTTGAAGACGATCGGCACGTTGAAGGGCCAGGACGCCCTGCCCGCCGCCTCGGGAATCTTCGCGAAGGGGGCGGCACGCTGCACCGAATCGACAGCCGCCCGGTCAAGCGCCGCGCTGCCGGAGCTGCGCGCAACGCGAACGCCGCTCGCCTGCCCGCCCGAACCGACGACGAAGCTCACCACCACGCTGCCGCGTTCGCCGCCCGGCGCACGCCGCTTGGCGCGATTGATCTTGTTGCGGACCTTGCCGGGATAGTTGCTGACGGCGGCATTGCCGGCCGCAGAGGAATTGCCCTTCTTCTGGCCGCCGACCGACGCGGACTTCACGTCCGCCGAGCCATCGACCTCGCCCTTTGCGGCGCTTTCCCGCGCCTTGCCCGTCTCGCCGGCCTTCTTGACGATCTTCTGCTTCGGCTTCTTGCGCTCGACCTTCTTGACCGGCTCTTCCTTCTTCGCCTCGGGAGCCGGCTTGATCGCCTCTTCCGGCTCGACGACCGGCTTGATTTCCGGGATCGGAATCGCCGCGATCTCCACTTCCGCGGAGGGAACGATCAATTCCTGGATCGGTTCGGACACGACCGGATCGACCGGCGCAATCTCGGTCACTTCAGGCTGGATCTCGGTCGGCTGGATTTCCGCGACTTCCTGCGGCTCGGTGACATCGGGCTGGATCGCCTCGGGCGTGATCACATCCTCGGGATTACCCGATTCCACAGCCTCGAAAGCGCCGTTGCCAAGCATCGCCACTTCAGCGACGACACCGCCAGCGATCAGCGCCTCCTCGCTCTGCGCCGCAGGCGTCATCGTGAGGATTGCGGCCGCGCCGGCATGGGCGAGCAGGGAAAAGGCGCCCGCGCCGATCCAGAGCCACTTGCTTCCAGCCATTTTGTCACCCGTCAATTCGTTTCATGTGCCGCCGCGCATCATGCGCCGCGCTACCCGTCATTCAGCCTTCAAGGCCCGCCGCCGCCTTGCTGCGCGTGACGATGCCATCCATGCAGCGGCCCTTTTCAAGCCCCTCGCCTTCGCACACCGGCGCATCGTTGATCAGGAGGTTCTTCACCGCCTCGCACTTGATGCCCGGCACATCGAACTGGCGCACCTTGGACTTGCCCGCCGGCAGGTCGCGGAAATCGAGCAGCGCCAGGCGCTCGACGGTGCCCTTCTCATTGAAGATCACGAATTCGAAGGAGACCTTCGAGACATTCTGCGCAAAGCCGTTCTCGGCAACGAATGTGAAGAGGCAGCCCTTCTGCGAACTTGCCAGCGCATTCAACTCCACGTCCAGCCCCTTGGTCGCGGCGGCCTCCTGCGCGAAGGCGCCGGAAACGGCGGCAGTGGAAAGCATCGCAGAGAGAAGAATGGTGCGTAGGATCATGGGCTCGCCTGTTTCACAATTTCGCCGGAGCGCCGGGCAGGATCTGTCACTTGGCGTCCGTCAAAGAATTAACATGACTTTTAGACACCGGTATTGCGTGGATAAATAAATATGAGTAAGGAAGTCAAGATAGTAAACGCCAAAATCCGTGTCAAACCCCTGTTCCACCAAGAAAATTTAATCGGAATGGGACAGTAGCGACGGAATGGCACCATGCATTTGGATGAAGGCCGCGCCATGACCAACACAACCCGCCCGACCCCCACCGAAATTCGCGCCTTCCGCGCCGAGAACCCGAAGATGCGCGAGCGCGACATCGCCGCCCAGCTCGGCATTTCGGAAGCAGCCCTCGTGGCGGCCGAAGTCGGCCTGACGGCGGTGCGCATCGATGGCGACGCCAACCGGTTCCTGGAGCGCTCTGAAGCGCTCGGCGAAGTCATGGCGCTCACGCGCAACGAAAGCGTCGTGCATGAGAAGATCGGCGTCTACGAGAAGATCACCACCGGAAAGCATGCCTCCATCGTGCTCGGCGAGAACATCGACCTGCGCATCTTCCCAAGCACCTGGGCGCATGGCTTCGCCGTGACCAAGACCGATGGCGATCAGGTTCGCCGCAGCCTGCAGTTTTTCGATAAGGCCGGTGAGGCCGTACACAAGGTGCACCTGCGCCCGGCTTCCAACCTCGAAGCCTACGAGGCCATCGTCGCCGACTTCCGTCTGGAGGACCAGTCACAGGAATTCGTTGAAGTCATCACGGAAAAGACCGTCGAGACCGGCCCGGTCGACGTTGCCGCGCTGCGCGAGGGCTGGAGCGCCATGACGGACACCCACCAGTTCTTCGGCATGCTGCGCAAGTTGAAGATTGCCCGCCAGGACGCCGTACGCAGCGTCGGCGAGGATTTCGCCCATGAAGTGCGTGCGGATGCGGTCACCGAACTGCTGCGCGCCTCTGCCGAGCGGGAGGCCGAAATCATGTGCTTCGTCGGCAATCACGGCACGATCCAGATCCACTCCGGCCCGGTGAAGAACATCCAGCCGATGGGACCGTGGATCAACGTTCTCGATCCGACCTTCCACATGCACCTGCGCACCGATCACATCGCCGAGTGCTGGGTGGTTCGCAAGCCGACCTCCGACGGTCATGTCACCTCGCTCGAAGCCTATGACGCGAACGGCGAGATGATCGTCCAGTTCTTCGGCAAGCGGCTGGAAGGCGTTGCGGAGCGCCCTGACTGGCGCGAGATCGCGGAAAGCCTGCCGCGCCCGGGCAGCGTCGCCGCCTGAACCCGAAATCCGCGACGGATCACGACCCAAGGATCACAAACATGAGCAAAAGCTTCGATTTCCGCCGTGCCCGTCCCTGGGAAGTGGCCCTCACCGCCTTTGCGCTTGCCGCTCCGCTGCTGTTGCCGCTCACCGCGAACGGCGATAGCGGCTTCATCCGCAAGGCCGTCGCGCAGGAAATGCAGCAGGTCGATACGTCGAAGCTCGTATCGATCGGCGGCGCGCTCACCGAAATCATCTATGCGCTCGGGGAAGAAGGCCGGCTCGTCGCCCGCGATTCCACCAGCATGTATCCGGAAGCGGCGATGCAGCTGCCGGATGTCGGCTATATGCGCGCGCTTTCGCCGGAAGGCGTGATCGCCGTCAACCCGACCGCAATCCTTGCCGTCGAAGGCAGCGGCCCGGCCGATGCGCTCGCCGTCCTGAAAAGCGCCGGCATACCCTTCGAAACCGTACCGGAAGGCTATGACCGCGCGGCGATCCTGGAAAAGATCGACATCGTCGGCAAGTTCCTCGGCGTGCCGGAAAAGGCGAAGGAGCTGGAAGCCAAGGTCGGCGCGGAACTCGACGCCGCCGTTGCCGAAGCCGCCAAAACACCGGATGCCCAGCGCAAGCGCGTGCTCTTCGTCCTGAGTTTCCAGGGCGGCCGCGTCATGGCGGCGGGCAACAAGACGGCAGCTGACGGCATCATCGGCCTTGCCGGCGGCATCAACGCCACGGACGGCACTTTCGAAGGCTACAAGCCGATCACCGACGAGGCGATCGTCAATGCCAAGCCGGACGTCATCATGGTCATGTTGCGCGGCGGCCAGGGTAGCACGGACGAAGAGATCCTTGCCCATCCCGCCATCTCAGTAACCCCGGCCGCCGCGAGCAAGACTGTGCTGCGCATGGATGGCCAGCACCTGCTCGGCTTCGGCCCGCGGACCGCTTCGGCCATCACCGACCTCAACAAGAAGCTCTACGGCAAGGCAGGCAATGTCTCTCAATGATGCCGTGCGCACCCCCCTTGCGCGCCGTTCTGTCCTGATGCGCTCCAGCAAGGCCCGGACCGCCGGCGACCGCACAGCGATCGCGCGTCTGACACTCGTTTTCCTCGTCGTCCTCTCGATCGTCGCACTCGCTCTTTCCATCGCGACCGGCGCCTCGGATGCCTCCGCAGTGGGGGTCATCGGAGCGCTCCTCACCGGCGCCGAGGATACCGCGCTCAGCGTGCGCGACCGCATCATCGTCTTCGATATCCGCATGCCCCGCGCCCTGCTCGGCTTCCTGATAGGCGGCGCGCTCGCAATGTCCGGCGCTGTCATGCAGGGGCTTTTCCGCAATCCGCTCGCCGATCCCGGCCTTGTCGGCATTTCCTCCGGCGCAGCGCTCGGCGCGGTGCTGATGATCGTGCTCGGCAGCAGCCTGCCGGTCGGCCTGATGCTCACGCTCGGCGCCTATGCCCTGCCGCTGGCCGCCTTCGCAGGCGGCCTGCTGACGACGCTGCTGCTCTATCAGATCGCCACTCGTGGCGGGCAGACCTCCGTCGCCACCATGCTGCTCGCCGGTATCGCGATCTCGGCGCTTGCGGGCGCCGTGACCGGCGTCCTCATCTACATGGCAGACGACAAACAGTTGCGCGACATCACCTTCTGGGGGCTCGGTTCGCTTTCCGGCATGACCTGGCTGAAACTGTTCACCGCCGGGCCGATCATCCTGCTCGCCCTTCTCGTCGTGCCCTTCCTGTCGCGCGGCCTCAATGCGATCACGCTTGGCGAGGCCGCGGCCTTCCACATGGGCGTGAAGGTGCAGCGGCTGAAATATATCGCGGTCGTCGCCGTTGCCGGTGCGGTCGGCGCTTCCGTAGCCGTCAGCGGCGGCATCGGTTTCGTCGGCATCGTCGTGCCGCATCTGCTGCGCATCGTCATCGGACCGGATCACCGCTACCTGCTGCCGGCATCGGCGCTGCTTGGCGGCGTGCTGATGCTCGGCGCCGACATGCTGGCACGCACCATTGTCGCTCCTGCCGAACTGCCGATCGGCATCATTACGGCGCTCGCCGGCGCGCCCTTCTTCCTCTGGGTACTCTTGCGCGACCGCTCGCGGAACGGCTGGTAGAAACATCATGATCATCGCAAAGAACCTCACCGTCAGCCTGTCCGGCAAGACCATCGTGCATGGCGTCAGCCTTGAGGCAAAGGCCGGTGAAATCACCGCCATCGTCGGCCCCAACGGCTCCGGCAAGACGACGACGCTGAAGGCGATCGCTGGTGAACTGGCAAGCAAGGGCGAAATCACCCTCAACGGCAAGGATATCCGGAAGCTCGAACCCTGGCAGCTCGCCGTCAAGCGCGCCGTGCTGCCGCAGGCCGCGACCATCGCCTTTCCCTTTACCGTGCGCGAGATCGTCCGCCTCGGCCTCACGGTCGGCCCGAACCGCCACGCCGACCGCATCGACACGATCACCGCCGAAGCCCTTGCCGCCGTCGATCTGGCAGGTTTCGCCGGCCGCTTCTACCAGGAACTTTCCGGCGGCGAACAGCAGCGCGTGCAGCTTGCCCGCGTGCTCTCGCAGATCTGGGAACCGACGCTCGAAGGAGAGCCCTGCTTCCTGATGCTCGACGAGCCGGTCTCCGCGCTCGACATCCGCCACCAGCTCACCATCATGCGGCTTGCCCGCCGCTACTGTCAGGGCGGCGGCGGGGTCATCGCGGTCATGCACGACCTCAACCTGACGGCGATGTTCGCCGATCAGATGGTGATGATGAAGAACGGCCGCATCGAGCGGTCGGGGCCGCCCTCCAAGGTGATGACCGACGATGCGATGGAGGCCGTCTTCAGCTGCCGCATGTGCATCAACGGTGTGCCCAGCGCCGGCGTCCCCTTCGTGCTGCCGCACACCGCTTCGGCCTGATTTCCCAGCGCCTTACGGAACCTTTTGCAACCATTCGCGTTCATTGCCCCGGAAGCTCGATCCGCCAGGGGGTGGATCGCTGTTCGGCCCGCGCCTGACGCGGGCGACCTGCAAAAGGAGAAAAGCATGGCCAATGGACTGTTTTCATCCCGCAAGAAGAGCCTTCGTGACGGGCTTGACGACGAAGCCCAGGCCATCGAGGACCAGATCGCGGAACTGCGCGAGGAAATTGCCACGCTCGCCCGCGTCTTCGCCAGCGATGCCGCCAGCGGCGCAAACGGCATTCGCAAAAAGGCCCGTGCGGTGAAGTCCGAGGCCAGCGACGCCGCCCATGGCCTGAAGGACCGCGCCGAGCACGACCTCCGCGACATGATCTCTGCTGGCGAAGACATTCTCGCCGACTTCCAGGCCCGGTATCAGGATTCCAGCCGCAAGGCGCGAAAGGCGGTGCATGACCACCCGCTTGCAACGCTCGGCATTGCCGCCGCGGCCGGCTTCGTTCTTGCCGCGCTCCTGCGGCGCTGATCCGACCATCGCGCGACCCGGGGCGCCCAAGGGCGGCCCCTACGGGCCAATGCCCATCATTCTTGTGGAGTACAAACGGCATGCTGTCACTGGGGGCCATTCTCGTCCAGAATCTCGTTTCCCGCGTCAGCGACCGGGTGGACGAAACCGTGGATATCGCCAAGCGTAGCGTCATTGCGGGCCTCGTCATCGGCGTCCTGCTGATAACCGCTTACGTGCTCACCATCGTCGGTGCAGCCGTGCTGCTGTCCGAACGCTATGGCACCGTCGCTGCCCTTTTCGGCCTTGCCGGCGGTTTTCTGCTTCTCGCGCTCATCGTGCTCGCCGTCGCCGCCGCCGGCAACAGGCGGGAGCGCGAACTGCGCCGCCTCCGCCGTCAACAGCTCACCGCCCGGCGTGACCTGATGGCGGCCGCGGCTACCGTCACCATGAAGAAACCGCTTGCTGCCACCGCCGTGGCGCTGGCCCTCGGCTTCCTGCTCGCGCCGAAATCCCGCCGCAAGGACGACTGATCCGGCCGGCTGATCTTCTGGAAACCGCGCCGCTTACAGCGGCATGCGCACGACCGCGGTCACGCCCTTGGGAAGATATTCGACATGCACGCTGCTGCCGAGCACCTTGTCGAGGCTGCGCTCGATCAGGAGCGAGCCGAAGCCGCGCCGGCCTCCCTGCTTTACGGGCGGCCCGCCAACCTCGTGCCAGGTCATGTTGAGCACACGCTGGCCATCCTCCGCGACGACGCGCGCCGTGATCACCACCTTGCCCGACCGGACAGACAGCGAACCGTATTTGCGGGCGTTGGTGGCAAGCTCGTGCAGCACGAGACCGAGGCCGACCGCCTGATCCGGCCCCAGTTCCACTTCATCCTTGTGGATCTCTATCTGCGCTTCGTAATCCATCGCATAGGGCAAGATCTGCTTTTGCAGCAGCATCTGCAGATGAATGACACCCCATTCGTGATCGCTGAGCAGGCCATGCGCCTCGGAAAGCGATTGCAGACGGCCGGCAAAGGCATCCATGAATTCGACCGGGTCGCTCGTCTGCCGCAAGGTCTGTCGCGCCAGTGATTGCAGCATGGCGAGCGTGTTCTTGACCCGATGGTTCAGCTCGCGCAGCAGGAGGCGCGTCCGCTCCGAAGCCAGCTGTCCGTCGGTCACATCGACATTGATGCCGAGGAAGACCGCCGGTCGGCCGTCTGTATCCCATTCGTGCACACGGCCCCGGCCAAGCAGCCACCGACCGGATTTCACCGTCCGAAACAGCCCGTCATATTCCTTGCCGCTGGCCAGCGCATCGCGCAGGAGGCCGATGGTAAGCTTGCGATCCGCCGGATGCACCGCCTTGAAGAACCTGCGTGCACTCATCTCTTTGGCCGGCTTGATGCCGAGCATGCGGTAGAAGGTCTGGTTGCCGGAAACGGTTCCCCTCGATACGTCCCATAGCCAGCTCGCCACATTGGCGGCATCGAGCGCCAGTGCATGGCGCTTTTCATCGCGCGAGACGGCTTCGGCCGCCAGCAGGCGCTGCCGCGCTTCCTCCTTCAGCCGGATGAGCGAGGCGGCGAGTGATGCGAGGCGCTCGAGAGATGGCAGAAGGTCCGGGGCGATGCGCGTATGGGGCTTCACATCGAAGACGCAGACACTGCCAATGGCCTGCCCATCCAGGACGATCGGCGCCCCGGCGTAATACCGCAGATGCGGCGCGCCGACGACGCTCGGCAGGCCGGCAAAACGCTCATCCTTGCGGGCATCGAGCACGACGAGCGGCTCGCCGCCAGCCCCAGCGATCATGCGCGCGCAGAAGGAATCTTCCGAGGGAGCCCGAATTTCCGGCGTACCCTGGCGGGCAAGGAACCACTGGTCCGTCCGGCCAAGAATGGTGACGAGCGAGATCGGGGTAGAGGACAGCCCGGCGGCAAGCGCGGCGAGATCGTCGAAATCGGAATCCGGCCCGAGAAAAACCGGTATGGCAGCGTCGAGCGCCGCCAGACGGTCGGGCGAGCCCAGGACCGCAGCAACATCGGACGGCAATAGCTGAACGTTGTCCTTCATAGGCTCTCGGTAGGCGATTCTGTGCCTTATTTCACCCGGCAGTCATGGCAAAAGGCGCATAGTCGCACCAGCCCTCATTCGTTCCGCCGCCCGCCTGTAACGGGCGGCGTCTTGCTCGATCAGGAGGCAAATGCGCGCGACGTAATCGGCGCCGATACTGCGTCCGGGCCGTAATCGCTCTCGCCGCTGACCTGCAGCAGTTCCTGAAGACGCTGACGGGCACGGTTGACACGGCTCTTGATCGTGCCGAGCGCGCAGCCGCAGATTTCCGCCGCCTCTTCGTAGGAAAAGCCCGAGGCGCCGACAAGAATGATCGCTTCGCGTTGCTCTTCCGGCAGCTTTTCCAGCGCCCTCTTGAAATCCTGCATGTCGAGCGAGCCGTATTGCGAGGGGTGCTGCGCCAGGTTCTCGGTAAAGACACCGTCGGAATCCTGCACTTCGCGGCCGCGCTTGCGCATCTTGCTGTAGAGTTCGTTGCGCAGGATCGTGAAGAGCCAGGCCTTCATGTTCGTGCCCATCTCGAACTGTTCCTGCTTCGCCCAGGCCTTCATGATCGTGTCCTGCACGAGATCGTCGGCCTGGTCATGGCGGCCGATCAACGAGATCGCAAAAGCGCGCAGGCTGGGCAGAACCGCCAGCATTTCACGCTTGAAAGTGGTCTCTCCCTTTTCCATCGCGTCCCTCACTCGGCCCTTTGAGCACTGTTTTCGACAGCATCCAATTTTTCGAGAAGATCCAGGAACTTCTGAGGGAGCGCTTCGTCCTGTACCGAGCGATAGAAGGCGCGCAGCTTTATCCCGATCTGTACGTTCGGATCGTTCGCTGGCTTGGGAGGTTTGCTCACGCTAGTTTTCATGTTGAGGCTATTCACTCTTGGCCACTTTCATCTTTGTCCACGTCCCGTGACGAATTCGGCTGGGAAACGCCCAACATCAAAAAAAGTTCCCCTTGCTGGAACCTAAAATCGGTCCCCGCGTTCAAACCGTCAACTGCCACTGCAGGCAATCGAGAACAGGGGACAAAATCATGCCCATCTCCGACCGCATCGGGCCACATCTTCCCGCGCTCCGCCGCTATGCGCGCGCCCTCACGGGCACCCAGTCCTCCGGCGACGCCTATGTGGCCGCCATGCTCGAAACGATCCTGATCGACCCTTCGGTGCTGCCGGGCGGCGAGGACGACAAGGTGAAGCTCTTCGGTCTCCTCAGCCGCATTCTCACCTCCTTTCCCGTTGCCATAAGCCCCGGCGCGGGTGCCATCGTGCCCGGGACGGAAACGCCGTTCGATCTTTCAGGTGTTCCCCCGCTCGGCCGGCAGGCGTTGCTGCTCACCACCGTCGAAGGCTTTAGCGCCGAAACAACCGCCGAGATCCTCGATGCAGAGGCGAGAGCCATCCGCACGCTTCTCGACACGGCCTTTGCCGAGATCGCCGCGCAGGCCGAAACCGGCATCATGATCATCGAGGATGAACCGCTGATCGCGCTGGATCTTGCGCATATGGTCAACAGCATGGGCCACCGCGTCACCGGGATCGCCCGCACGCAGAGGGAGGCCGAAACGCTCTGGCGCAGCAGCCAGCCCGGCCTGGTTCTGGCCGATGTGAGGCTCGCAGACGGTTCGTCCGGCATCGATGCCGTCAACACGATCCTGTCCCGCACGACGATCCCGGTGATCTTCATCACCGCCTACCCGGAAAAGCTCCTGACCGGCGAGCGCCCGGAACCAGCTTTCCTCGTCTCCAAACCCTTCAACCCGGAGCAGGTGAAAGTGCTGATCAACCAGGCGCTCCTCTTTACGCCGCAGACCCGCGCAGCGGCCTGATCTCGCTCCCGGACAGCCGAAGCAGCGGAGCGGCGGCGGCGGTGGGCAAGCCCCACCGCCGCATCCATTTGTTCACCCCCGCAACAAAAAACAGCCAGCGCCTGGGAGGCGCCGGCTGCTTGAGTATCCACGCACCGGAGGGGGACACGGTATCGTGGCGATCACCGATCGAGGGCCTCGCATTTGGGGGATATGCGCAGACCGGTGACAGCGTCAAAACCCGCCAGGGGACGTTTGGTTCCACCGGCTCGCAATTTTTTTCAAAGGTTTTTAGTCGATCGCTTCGAGTTCCGCCCGGTGGCGGTGGAGCGCGAGGAAGCGGCGATAATCCCGGTCGTAGCCGGCCTTGCGGCTGGCATCCGGCAGCCCCTCGATGCCCCCCGGATACATGCCGGAGCCTGCCGCCGGAAGATCCGGGAACATGCCGCCCGCGACGGCCGCGACCATTGCCGTCCCGAGCAGCACCGCATCGCTGGTATCCGGCACCACGACGCGGCAACCCGTGACGTCCCGGTAAAGCTCCATCAGCAAGGGATTGCGCACATGCCCCCCGGCAACGTGCAGCGTATCAAGCGAATAGCCTTCCTCACCGAGCTTTTCGATGATGTGGCGAATGCCGAGCGCAATGGCGAGCGAGGTGCGCCAATAGAGCCGGCAGAGCCCGTCGAAGGAGGCGTCAAGCGCAAGCCCGCTGATGACACCGAGCGCGTGGGGATCGGCGAATGGCGAACGGTTGCCGTGGAAATCCGGCAGGACATGCAGCCGGGCGGCAAAGGCTTCGCCCTCTTTCTCCCGCATCTCGCGGATACGGGCGATGATGCGCGCATGATTGGCCGCTGTCGGCTCGCCGCCGGCGCTATGCGCACGCACGATATGGTCGAGCAGGGCACCCGTCGCCGATTGGCCGCCCTCCACCAGCCAAAAGCCCGGCAGAACGGCCTCGTAATACGGCCCCCACATGCCGAAGCCGAATTTCTCCGTGCGCGAAAAGGCGACGATGCAGCTCGAGGTGCCACCGATCAGCGCGAGCTGGCGTTCCAGCTTCTGCGGCTCCCCGGCAAAGCGCCCCAGAACGCCGAGCGTGCCGGCATAGGCGTCGATCAGACCCGTCGCGACCACACAATCCGTATCCAGACCGAGATCACCCGCCGCGCAGGCCGTCAGGCGCCCGACAGCCGAACCGACGGCCAGCGTTTCCTCCGGCAGCGAACCACGCTCGCGCACATCCTCAAGGCCGATGGCCTTCAGGAAGCTCGCATTCCAGGGGTGTTCTTCATGGGCGAGATAATTCCACTTGGCGGCCATGGTGCAGCGCGAGCGGGCATTCGAGCCGGTCGCCCGCCAGGTGATGAAATCAGCAAGGTCGAAGAAGTATCCCGCCCTCGCCCATTGCTCCGGCCGATGGCGCTTCAGCCACATGAGCTTCGGCATCTCCATTTCCGGCGACATGGCGCGCCCCGAATGGGCAAGCACGGGATGCTGTGTCGCCGTACAAAGATCGGCTTCCGCCAGCGCACGATGATCCAGCCAGACGATGGTGTCCCAGCGGGCATCCTCGCCGCCGGACACTGCAAGCGGGCGGCCCGCCGTATCCCGCACGACGAGAGAGCAGGTCGCATCGACGCCGAGCGCGGCAATGCGTGCGGCACTCGCCCCGGCCAGAGTGCAGGCGGCTTTCACCGCAACGCAGACGGCCTGCCAGATATTTTCCGAATCGTGCTCGGCGTGGTTAGCGCTCGGCCGGCGCATGGCGATCGGGTGCTCGGAGCGCCCGAGCAGCATGCCGCTTCGATCGAACACGCCGGCGCGGGCACTGCCCGTGCCTATGTCCACCGCAACGATCAGATCGCGCATCAATATTCTTTCCCGCCGTCCTCTTCCTGGCGGACAAACTGTAACAATTCCCGCATGTCGTCAAACAGGGCGTCGGGATTGAGGCTGAGCAGGCTTTCGCGATGCTCCGGCGTGCGCGCATGCGAGCCACCCGTAAAGGCGACGACCCGCATGCCGGCGGATTTTGCCGCCGCGATGCCGGCCGGGCTGTCCTCGACGACGACGCAGTGGCCGGGTGCCACCCCCATCGCCGCGCTGGCATGCAGGAAGAGATCGGGCGCCGGCTTGCCGCGAGTCACCATGCTGGCGCTGAAGATGTTCGGCTCGAACCGATCGATGAGGCCGGTAACCGTAAGCGAGAGGCGAATGCGTTCCGGCTGGCTGGACGAGGCCACGCAATGGACGATGCCGAGCGCATCGACCGTCTCGGCGATACCGTCGATGGGTTGCAGCTCGGCGCGGAACCGCTCGTAGAGCACCTTGCGCATGGCTTCGAGGAAGGCCGCATCGATGGCAAGGCCGTATTCGTCATGCAGGATTTCCGACATGCTTTGCAGGCTGCGGCCGAGGAAACGGTCATGCGCCTCCGCCTCGCTCATCGCGACACCCGCCGCAGCGAGCGCCTCGACCAGCACCGCAATCGAGATCGGCTCGCTATCGACCAGCACGCCGTCGCAATCGAAGATGACCAGTTCTGTCGTTTTGGCGGCCATGGCTTTCCGTTCCATTTCGGGCCCCCGTGGTACTGTCTGCCCTCTTCGATGAAAAGCCCCGGATTTCAAGGACCTCAGTTTGCCAGCGTGTTTTCCAGATAGCGCATCAACGTCGCCCGCGCGCCGTTCTGCTGGAGCGATCCGAGGGCGGTGGCGAAACGATTCCTGAAGAGATCCGAGGCCGCCACGGTGCCGAAGATGTCCTTGAGTTCCAGGAAAGCCATCGGATCGCGCCTTGCGGCGGTCGCGGCGGCATGGAGGCGGTCGATATTGGGGTCATTGAAGGTGATCGCCTTGCCGCTGTCGGTCGTGCCCGCAAGATAGTGGCACCATAGCGCAGAGACGAGCGAAAGGCCGGTGACGTCCTCGCCACGCGCCAGCCGGTCTGCCGTGGACGGCAGGATGAACTTCGGCTGACGGTTGGAACCGTCCTGCGCCAGACGCGGGATCGTGTCGGCGATCTTCGGATTAGAAAAGCGCCGTTCGATGAGGGAAAAGTAGTCGTTGAGATCGGTGTCCGGAACCGGCGGAATGACGGGGATGATCTCTTCACGCTCCAGCTTGGCGAGAAAGGCGCGGATGTCCGGATCCTGCATCGCCTCGTGCACGAAGTGAATGTCGAGCAGGGCCGCCGGATAGGCGATCGCCGCATGGCCGCCATTGAGGATGCGGATCTTCATGTGCTCGTAGGGTGCGACATCCGGCACGAACTGCACGCCGACCTTCTCCAGCGCCGGGCGGCCCTCGGGAAAGCGATCCTCCAGCACCCATTGCTTGAATTCCTCGCAGAACACCGGCCAGGCATCGTCGATGCCGTAGTCGTCCGCCACGATGCCGATCTCGCGTGCACCCGTCGCCGGGGTGATCCGATCGACCATGCCGTTCGGGAAGGCGACATTGGCGTCGATCCAGTCGGCAAGACCGGGGTCGGAGAGGCGCGCAAGACCGGAAACAGCTGCATGGGTGACTTCGCCATTGCCGGGAATGTTGTCGCAGGACATGACGGTGAAGGGCGCGATGCCCTTGTCCCGGCGCGCCCTGAGGCCGGCAAGGATGAGGCCGAAGACCGTCTTCGGCCCGGCGGGATTGGCAGCATCCGCAGCGATTGCCGGATGTGCGGGATCGAAGGCGCCGGAGGCCGGATTGATGAAGTAGCCGCCCTCGGTGATCGTCAGCGAGACGATGCGGATCGCCGGATCGGCAAGCCGCGCGACGGTGGCTGCCGCATTGCCGGGCGCAGGATAGTCGATCATCGCGCCGGTGACGCGCGCGCCGGAGCGGTTGTTGTCCTGCTCCACGACGGTCGTCAGGAAATCCTGGCCGGCGAGCTTGTCGCGCATCGCCGCATCGGAGGGAAGAACACCCGCGCCGACAATCGCCCAGTCGTGGTCGAGGCCGAGGTTGAACAGGTCGTCGAGATAGACCGCCTGATGGGCCCGGTGGAAGTTGCCGACACCGAAATGGACGATGCCCGCCGTGAGGCTATCGCGCTCGTAAGCCGGCACGCCTGCGGTCTTCGAGGCTTCCTTGAGGGTGGCGAGCGACAGTTTCGTGGTCATGGTCCATTCCTTCCGGTTTATCCGGTCTCTGCGTATTCCTGCCCCGAGGTGGTGCGGAGCCTCAGCTCATCCAGTTGCCGCCGTCGACATTGTAGGTCTGCGCGACGATGTAGTTGCTCTCCTGCGAGGCGAGGAAGATCGCCATGCCGGTGAGGTCGTCAGCCGTTCCCATGCGGCCGAAGGGCACTTCCTCACCGACCAGCCGCTTCTTCTCGCCGAGGGGACGGTTCTCGTATTTGGCGAAGAGCGCATCGACGCCGTCCCAGTGCTCGCCGTCGACCACGCCGGGCGCGATCGCATTGACGTTGATGCCGTGCTTGATGAGGTTCAGCCCTGCCGACTGGGTGAGGCTGATGACGGCGGCCTTGGTGGCGCAATAGACCCCGACGAGCGCCTCGCCGCGCCGGCCGGCCTGGCTTGCCATGTTGATGATCTTGCCGCCGCGGCCCTGCGCGATCATCTGTCTGGCCGCGGCCTGCAGCGTGAAGAGCGTGCCCGCGACATTGATCGAGAACAGCCGGTCATAGCTCTCCCGCGTGATCTCGACGATCGGCGCAAGGTCGAAGAGCGCGGCATTGTTGACGAGGATGTCGAGCCCGCCGGCTTCCTTCACGCAAGCCGCAATGGCCGCATCGATCGAGTCCTGCCGCGTCACGTCCATCCCGACGGCATAGGCCGCCGGACCTATCTCCCTCGCCGTCGCCTCCGCCCGCTCCATGTTGATGTCGGCGATGGCGACGCGTGCGCCCTCGCGAATATAGGCCTCAGCAAAAGCCCGGCCGATGCCGCGCGCCGATCCCGTGATCAGCGCGCTCTTGCCTTGTAGTCTCTTCATCTTTTTGCCTGTCCGTTTTCGTCGAAGCGGTGGATGCGGGTTTCTTCGGGGGTGAGGTGGACGATGTCGCCGTGCTTGACGGGGAAGTCGCCGTCGGCGCGCACGGTCATCATGCCGATGCCCTCGACATTGACATGCAGGAAGGTGTCGGAGCCGAGATGCTCGGCGACGCCGACGACGCCCTTCCAGCTGCCGCTCTCCTTGGACAGTTTCAGATGTTCAGGACGGATGCCGACGGTCGGCGCGTTCCACGGCTTTGCCGCCTCGCCCTTGACGAAATTCATGCGCGGCGAGCCGATGAAGCCGGCGACGAACAGGTTGTCCGGCTTGTTGTAGAGGTCGAGCGGCGAGCCGACCTGCTCGATATTTCCGGCATTCAGCACGACGATCTTGTCGGCCATGGTCATGGCCTCCACCTGATCGTGGGTGACGTAGATCATCGTGGTCTTCAGTTGGTGATGCAGTTCGCTGATCTCGAGCCGCATCGTGCCGCGCAGCGCCGCGTCGAGGTTCGACAGCGGTTCGTCGAACAGGAAAGCGGACGGTTCGCGCACGATCGCCCGGCCGATGGCCACACGCTGGCGCTGGCCGCCGGATAGCTGGCCCGGACGGCGCTCGAGATAGTTGGTGAGGTTGAGCACGCGGGCGGCTTCCGTCACCTTCCTGTCGATCGTCGCCTGATCCATTTTCGCCATCTTCAGGGGGAAGGCGATATTCTTGGCGACGCTCATATGCGGGTAGAGCGCGTAGGACTGGAACACCATGGCAAGGCCGCGCTTTGCCGGCGCTTCCCCGGTGACGTCCCGGCCGTCGATCTCGATTGCGCCGCTGGTGGTGTCCTCGAGGCCCGCGATAAGACGCAGCAGCGTGGACTTGCCGCAGCCCGACGGGCCGACGAAGACGACGAACTCGCCATCCTCGATGGTGAGGTCGATGCCCGGAATGACCTGCGTCGTGCCGAAGCTCTTGTTGACTTTCTTCAGGATGATCTTGCCCATGGGTTTCCTCTCCGGTCTGGTCGTCTTACTTCACGGCGCCGAAGGTCAGGCCGCGGACAAGCTGTTTCTGGCTGAACCATCCCATGATGAGGATGGGGGCGATGGCGAGCGTCGAGGCTGCCGAGAGTTTGGCCCAGAAGAGACCCTGCGGGCTGGAAAACGAGGTGATGAAGGCAGTCAGCGGCGCAGCGTTGGTCGTCGTCAGGCGGATCGTCCAGAAGGCTTCGTTCCAGGCGAGGATGATGTTGAGCAGCAGCGTCGAAGCGATGCCCGGCACCGCCATCGGCGTCAGCACGTAGACGATCTCGCCCCAAAGGCTGGCGCCGTCCATGCGCGCGGCTTCCAGGATTTCGCCGGGGATCTCGCGGAAATAGGTGTAGAGCATCCACACGACGATCGGCAGATTGATCAGCGTCAGCATGACGGTGAGGCCGACGCGCGTGTCGAGCAGGCCCGTATCGCGGAAGATCAGGTAGATCGGCACCAGCACCGCAACCGCCGGCATCATCTTGGTCGAGAGCATCCACATCAGGATGTCCTTGGTGCGCCGCGTCGGCGAGAAGGCCATCGACCAGGCCGCCGGGATCGCGACGGCCAGCGCCAGCAGCGTCGAGCCGACTGAAATCACCACCGAGTTCAGGAAGAACTTGAAGTAGTTGCTCTGCGCCTGCACGGCCGCATAGCTTTCGACCGTGCCCGAAGGGATGATGTTGAACCCCTGGATCGCCTCGGTCTCGGATTTGAACGAGGTGATGATCGTATAGAGGATCGGAAAGAAGATGATCAGCGCGATGATCCAGGCGGCGATCGTGAAGGCGACGGTTCTTCGGGTCGAAACGGCACGGGCCATGGTCTTGCCTCCCTTAAAAGCTGTTCCAGGAAACGCGTGGAGCGGTTTTCCGTCCGGAACTGCGGTAACTACTTGTCGAGGTTCTTGCCAACGGCGCGCATGAGGAAGAGCGCAACGATGTTGGCGAGGATGACGGCGATGATGCCGCCGGCCGATGCGCCGCCGACGTCGTAACCCAAAAGCGCGGTGCGATAGATCAGGAACGGCAGGTTGGTGGACGCATAGCCCGGCCCGCCATTAGTGGTGACGAGGATTTCCGCATAGACGCCGAGCAGGAAGATCGTCTGGATCAGGATCACCACCGTGATCGAGCGCGAAAGATGCGGCAGCGTCAGGTAGATGAAGCGGTTGACGAAGCCGGCGCCGTCCATCTCGGCCGCTTCCTTCTGCTCGCCGTCGAGCGATTGCAGCGCAGTGAGCAGGATGAGGGTGGCAAAGGGCAGCCATTGCCAGGCGACGATGATGATGATCGACAGCAGCGGATACTGCGCGAACCAGTCGACGGGCTGGAGGCCGAGGGCCCGGTTGATATCGGCAAGCACCCCGTAGCCCGGATGCATGATCATGTTCTTCCACACCAGCGCGGCCACCGGCGGCATGACGAAGAACGGCGAGATGATCATGATGCGCACGATCCCCTGCCCCCACATCGGCTGGTCGAGCAGGAGCGCAATCGCGATCCCGCCGCAAACGGTGATCAGAAGCACCCCGCCGACGATCAGCAGCGTGTTCCAGATCGACTGGAAGAAGGCCGGATCGGTGTAGAAATACTGATAGTTGAACAGGCCCGCCCAGCTGACATTGCCCGGGTTCAGCAGGTTGTAGTTCTGGAACGAGAACCACAGCGTCATCGCCAATGGCACGACCATCCAGACCAGCAGCAGCCCAACCGAGGGTGCCAACATCCAACGCGCCAAACCACGCGTGTTCTCAGTCGCCATGTCTTCCTCCCGAAAGCCGGTTTGCCGGCCGATGCAGTCAGTTCGTATCCGCTGTGGCAAGGAATGAGGGCAGGCGCGAAAGGCAAGCCCGTTTCATCGGCTGCCCGGAACGCGTCCGGGCAGCCCGTCCTTGAGGAGGAGGCTTACTTGATGTAGCCGGCGCGGGTCATTTCCCGCGTCGTCACCGACTGCGCCTGAGCCAGCGCGTCATCGACAGAGGACTGGCCGGCAAGCACTGCCGAGAAGAGCTGACCGACCGTCGTTCCGAGGCTCTGGAATTCAGGGATCGCCACGAACTGGCCGCCCGTATAGGGCACCGGCTTGACCGACGGCTTGGTGATGTCGGCTGCGTCCATCGCCGCAAGGGTCGGAGCCGCGAAAGCAGCAGCCTTCTCATACTCGGCGTTCTTGTAGAGCGAGGTGCGCGTGCCCGGAGGAACGTTCGCCCAGCCTTCCTTACTGGCGACGAGTTCGGTGTAGCCCTTGCCGGTCGCCCAGGAAATGAACTTCTGCGCAGCTTCCGCCTTGGTCGAGCTTGCCGGAACGGCAAGGTTCCAGGACCACAGCCAATGACCATGGTTGCCATTGCCCGTGTCGGGGAAGATCGCGTAGCCGACCTTGTCGGCAACCGTCGAATCCTTCGGGTTGGACACGAAGGAGGCAGCGACCGTCGCATCCATCCACATGCCGCACTTGCCCTGCTGGAAGAGCGTCAGGTTTTCGTTGAAGCCGTTCGACGAAGCGCCCTGCGGGCCTGCATCCTTCATCATGTCGACATAGAACTGAAGGGAGGCCTTCCATTCCGGCTGGTCGAACTGCGGCTGCCAGTTCTCGTCGAACCAGCGACCGCCGAAGGAGTTGTTGAGCGCGGTGAGGAACGCCATGTTCTCACCCCAGCCGGCCTTGCCGCGAAGGCAGATGCCGTTGATGTCGGCGCCGCGGTCCGTGATCTTGCGGGCAGCCTCGCCGATGAATTCCCAGGTCGGGGAATCGGGCATGGTGAGGCCGGCCTTCTCGAACAGGTCCTTGCGGTACATTATCATGGCGGATTCGCCATAGAACGGCGCGGCATAGAGCTTGCCGTCCACCGACAGGCCGCCGCGGATCGCCGGCAGCAGGTCATCGACGTCATAGTCGGCGCCGAGGCCTTCGAGCGCGACCAGCCAGCCCTGCTTCGCCCAGATCGGAACTTCGTAGTTGCCGATCGTGACGACATCGTACTGGCCGCCCTTCGTCGCGATGTCGGTCGTGACGCGTTCGCGCAGTACGTTTTCCTCGAGCGTTACCCACTCGAGCTGGATGTCCGGGTTCTTCGCGGTGAAGTCTTCCGTCAGCCCCTGCATGCGGATCATGTCGCCGTTGTTCACGGTGGCGATCGTCAGCGATTCTGCGTTCGCGACTCCGCACAGGAGAGCAACCGAGCAGGTGCCCAGCAGAAAGGTTCTCAAATTCATCGTCTTCCTCCCAGAAGGATATTGAGCATTTGCTTCGCTCATGGGCAATTACTCATGAAGCGGCGCAACAAGTCAACGACCATTCGTTGCTGCAATGCACAACGCAGAGCAGCCAGCCTTGAATCTCATGGGATTTTTTTGTTGCGGCGAGCCGCCCAACAGGCCGAAGGAGCCGCCGTCAGGCCGAAAGCAGGTGGCGCGCAGTCGTTTCGTCGGTGATGACGCCGTTGATCATGCTGCCGCGGAGCGCTGCGAGAAGAGCCGTATACTTACGCTTTCCCTTGGCAAGGCCGATGACCGTCGTCGTCTCGCGCGGCGGCAGCGGCACGGAGGCGACGCGTTCGTTGATGCTGCCTTCGAGCAGCTTGCCGTCCCGGTCGAACATCCAGCCGCAGATCTCGCCGGCGGCTCCCTCTTCCATCAGCCGCGCCATTTCTTCGGGATCGAGGAAACCGTCGAGGCACAGCGGCGCATCCGCGCCGAGTTCGCCGACACCGACAAAGGCGACGTCCGCCTCGCGGCCGAGCTGCAGCGTCGACTGCACGAGGCTCTGTCTGTGCAGGAGGTCACGCTCCTCGATGGAGGAAACAAGCACCGGCAGCGGCATGGGATAGTGCCGCGCCTTGACCGCATCGGCCATGGAGAAGATGACGTTGTAATAGGCAGCCGAGCCGTCCGGGCCGATATTGCCGGTCAGCGACATGATGCGGTGCTGCGGACATTCCATCGCCGGAAGCTGGTCGATGGCAGCCTTCAGCGTGCGCCCCGTACCGACCGCAAGCACGATAGGCTCGCTCTTCTTCAGCCAGCGCTCGATTTCCGCCGCGCCCGCCTCCGCTATGCCTATTGTCGTCGATGAGGAGCCGGGATCGCTCGGCACGATATCGACATGCACGAGAGCAAATTTTTCACGCAGCGCCTCGCCGAGTTCAAGGCATTCGGCAATGGGGTGGTCGAGGCGCACCTTTATCAGCCGCTCCGCGACGGCGAGCGAGACAAGGCGCTGCGCCGACTGGCGGGAGATGCCCATGGCGGAGGCGATCTCGTCCTGCGTGCGGCCGGCAACGTAGTAGAGCCAGCCTGCCCTTGCCGCATCGTCAAGCCGCCCGGCTGTTTCGCTCCGCTTCGCCATTGTTTACCCCGATTGCTTCACACGATTTGCTGCATCTTTTCATGCGGTCTGTCAAACGTCGCCGATGCCGTCACCAGAACAGTCTTCGACGCATCTCTTTACTGCCGGGGGAAAAACATAACTTGAAATCTCATGTTTAAATTTGCCAAACCACCCGGAAAACCAGCATTTCTCAGGAAATTTTACCGTTTGATAAAAAAATAAACCTGAGTTACCGTTCCCTTATTCAAAAAGCCCACTCGAATGGGAGATAACTATGGGAACGACGCAATCTGGGATCCATAATGGGCGTCTTGCGCCCGCCGAATACGAGACGAACTTTTCAGACCTCCACCCGCGCCTCGACGACCATGAGGCGCTGGTCGCAGCCGACCGCTGCTACTTCTGTCATGATGCACCGTGCATGACGGCCTGTCCCACCTCCATCGACATTCCACTGTTCATCCGCCAGATCTCGACGGGCAACCCGCTCGGCTCGGCCAAGACGATTTTCGACCAGAACATCCTTGGCGGCATGTGCGCCCGCGTCTGTCCCACTGAAACGCTCTGCGAACAGGCCTGCGTGCGCAACACCGCCGAGCATCGCCCCGTCGAGATCGGCCGCCTGCAACGCTACGCAACCGACGTGGCGATGACGGAAAACAAGCATTTTTACGAGCGCACGGCGCGCACCGGCAAGGCGATCGCTGTCGTCGGCGCCGGCCCGGCAGGCCTTGCCTGCGCCCACCGGCTTGCCATGGCCGGCCATGACGTCGTGATCTTCGAGGCCCGCGAAAAAGCCGGCGGCCTCAACGAGTACGGCATCGCCACCTACAAGGCGGTCGACGACTTCGCACAGCGGGAAGTCGACTATGTGCTCGCCATCGGCGGTATCGAGGTGAAGAACGGCCTGAAGCTCGGCCGCGATTTCTCGCTCGCCGACCTCAGCGCCAATTTCGACGCCGTCTTCCTCGGCATGGGCCTTGCCGGTGTCAACGCGCTCGGCGCGGAGGGCGAAAACCTTCCCGGCGTGGTCGATGCGGTCGATTTCATCGCGGAACTGCGCCAGACGGCGGACAAGGCCACCCTTGCGGTCGGCCGGCGGGTCGTCGTCATCGGCGGCGGCATGACGGCCATCGATGCGGCCGTGCAGGCAAAGCTGCTCGGCGCGGAGGAAGTGACGATCTGCTACCGCCGCGGCAAGGAGCACATGAACGCCTCACCCTTCGAGCAGGATCTCGCCACCTCCAAGGGCGTGATGATCCGCCACTGGCTCCAGCCCAGGCGCGTCATCGCAAAGGACGGTCACGTCGCCGGCATCGAGATGGAATATACCGAACTGCGCGACGGCAAGCTCGTCGGCACCGGGGAAACCGGGGCGCTTGCCGCCGACCAGATTTTCAAGGCCATCGGCCAGACTTTCGAGGCCGCCGGCCTCGGCTCGCTGGCAATGTCCGGCAACCGCATCGCCATCGATGCCGAAGGCCGCACCTCCGTCGCCAATGTCTGGGCCGGAGGTGACTGCGTGAAGGCGGGCGAGGACCTGACGGTCACGTCGGTCGCTCAAGGTCGCGATGCCGCCGATTCGATCAACCGCATGCTGGCTGCCGCTGCGCAGCCTTCCATTGCCGTCGCTTGAGGGAGATGAGACATGGCTGATCTTCGCAACAACTTCGTCGGCATCAAGTCGCCCAACCCGTTCTGGCTCGCTTCCGCACCGCCGACCGACAAGGCCTACAATGTCGAGCGCGCCTTCAAGGCCGGCTGGGGCGGCGTGGTCTGGAAGACGCTCGGCGAGGCAGGCCCGCCGGTCGTCAACGTCAACGGCCCGCGCTATGGCGCGATCTGGGGCGCCGACCGCCGCCTCCTCGGCCTCAACAATATCGAACTGATCACCGACCGCGACCTCTACACGAACCTGCGCGAGATGAAGCAGGTCAAGATGAACTGGCCGGATCGGGCGCTGGTCGCCTCGATCATGGTGCCCTGCGAGGAGGAGAGCTGGAAGGCGATCCTTCCGCTGGTGGAAGAGACCGGCGCCGACGGCATCGAACTCAACTTCGGCTGTCCGCACGGCATGTCCGAACGCGGCATGGGCGCCGCCGTCGGGCAGGTGCCGGAATATATCGAAATGGTCGTGCGCTGGTGCAAGCAATATACGCGCATGCCGGTCATCACCAAGCTGACACCGAATATCACCGACGTGCGCAAGCCCGCCCGCGCGGCAAAGGCGGGCGGCACCGACGCCGTGTCGCTGATCAACACGATCAACTCGATCGTCTCCGTCGATCTCGACAATTTCGCACCCAACCCGACGGTCGGCGGCAAGGGTACCCATGGCGGCTATTGCGGCCCGGCGGTCAAGCCCATCGCGCTCAACATGGTGGCCGAAATCGCCCGCGATCCTGAAACCTACGGCCTGCCGATCTCCGGCATCGGCGGCGTGACGACCTGGCGCGACGCCGCGGAGTTCCTGGTGCTTGGCGCCGGCAACGTACAGGTCTGCACCGCGGCGATGACCTACGGCTTCAAGATCGTGCAGGAAATGATCTCGGGCCTTTCCGACTGGATGGACGCCAAGGGCCACCGCGACCTCGACGACATCTGCGGCCGCGCCGTGCCCAATGTCACGGACTGGCAGTATCTCAACCTTAACTACATCGCGAAAGCCCATATCGACCAGGATGCCTGCATCAAGTGCGGCCGCTGTCACATCGCCTGCGAGGATACCTCGCATCAGGCGATCACGCAGTTCGTCGATGGCATCAGGCATTTCGAGGTGATGGAAGACGAGTGCGTCGGCTGCAATCTCTGCGTCAACGTCTGCCCGGTGGAGAACTGCATCACCATGGTCGGGCTGGAACCCGGCGTGCTCGACCAGCGCACCGGAAAGCCCGTCGACCCGAACTACGCCAACTGGACCACCCATCCGAACAACCCGATGGCGCGCCAGGCTGCGGAGTAAAACGAAACAGCCGGGGTCTTTGGCCCCGGCCGCTCTTCAACACTTTCACCGGTCCTCCCGGCCACCCACGCTCCTCTTCCGTCACCCTCGATCCGAGGTCCCGACGGAAGGCGGGGCGTGGGTGGTGAGCCGGGAGCGCTTTTCGGCTCGAAGGCCTATCCGAAGATATTGAAACTCTGTCCGGCGCTATAGGCCAGCAGCGCAAGGCCCGCGAAATAGACGATCGTCAGCACGACCATCACGTAACCAGCGAGAACCACCAGGCCGTCACGCTGCGAAATGCCGGCGGCGAGCAGCAGGATGGCGACGCCCGGCAGCGTGTTGGAAAAGGGAATGAGCCCGAGCGGCGCCATGAGCAGAAGGCCAGCCCCCATCAGCACGAGACCGTTCACCCGGTTCATCACCGCACCGGAAGTCAGCGACATCATGCGCGGCTTGAAGAAGCGATCGAACTTGCGCAGGAACGTCACGCCGCGCTCCAGCACGGGCCTAAGCTTGCTGCTTTCGAGCCGACGGTCGGCGACCTTGCCCGGCAGCCAGGGCAGGCGGTTGAGCGTGATCGCCGCACTGATCAGCACGATGCCGGCTCCAAACACCGTCGAAACGCCGGGGATCGAAACCGGGAAAAGGAAGGGCAGCGACAGGAAGGCACAAAGCAGCAGGAGACCGCTCTCCCCCATCATCGACAGAAGATCGCGCAACGTGATGTGCTCGCCCTTGATCGAGTGGATGATGTCCTCGAGCAATTCGCTCGTCTTGCGATCCGTGTCCTTGAAGCCGATGGCCGTCGTCATGAAGTGTCCTTTCGAATATCGCGGGCATATGGGCGGAGATTGCGGCTTTCCTGTGGGGGTGGCGCGCCGCTCCGCAGGGGGCTATGAGCATGCCTCGATACAGACAATAGGATGATTTTCTTGACGAAGCGTATGCCGGCCCCGATGGGCCATGCCGTTCATGCCAAAGGCCGTGAAAAGCTCAAGGGTCATCTCGCCATGCTGCTCTTCGCCGTGCTGATCGCCGGCTCCTTCTCCTTCGGCGGACTGGCCGCACGCTACATGGATGCAGAGCCGCTGATGCTCTGGCGCTATATCCTGACCATCGGCGTGATGGCGGCGCTTGCCTTCGGCGTTTTCCGTGTCCCCGCCACCCTGCCGAAGGAGATCTGGCGCTTCCTGCTGCTCGGCGGCCTCATCGCGGTCTATATGCTGACGATGTTCATGGCGCTGGAATTCACCAGCCCCGTCGCCACCGGCGCGGTCTTCACCCTGATGCCGCTTCTGAGCGCCGCCTTCGCGCTGCCGGTGCTGGGCCAGAAGACCCGTCCCGGCGTGCTCGCAGGCCTGGTCATCGCCGCAGCCGGCGCGGTGTGGGTGATCTTCCGCGGCAATATCGACGCGATTGTCTCCTTCGACATCGGCACCGGCGAGATGATCTTCTTCATCGGCGTCTTTTGCCACGCGCTCTACGTGCCGCTGATCCGCCGCTTCGACCGCGGGGAATCCGCCGTCGCCTTCGGCTTCTGGGTCACGGTGGGCGCGACGCTCTGGCTGATTCCGCCGGGCATCAAGGGCCTCCTTGAGGTCGATTTTTCCGCCCTGCCCTTTTCCGTCTATGCCGCCGTCACCTATCTCGCGGTCGTCACCACGGCCGGCACCTTCCTGCTACTGCAATATGCCTCGATGCGCCTGCCGGCCTCCAAGGTCCTCGGCTACGGCTATCTGACACCGAGCTTCATCATCCTGCTTGAAGGCCTTCTCGGCCACGGCTGGGCAAGCATTCCGGTGCTGGTCGGCGCTCTCGTCACCGCAGGCGGCCTTGCGATGATGGCCTTGCTGCCGGATTGAACAGCGGCCTTGCGTGAAGGGCCTGTCAGGCCGGCTGATCGCTGATATGCAGGCCGTTCAGGAAGAGTTGCTCGAGGAAGCGCGCCGCATCCTCGAACCGCCCGGCATCCGAATGGTCCTGCCCCAGCACGGCGCGGACCTGAACATCGAAGTCGGCATAGTGCTGCGTCGTCGACCAGATCGAAAAAATGAGGTGGTACGGATCGCATTTGGCGATCTTGCCCGCCTTGGCCCATGAGCGGATGACCTCCGCCTTCTCGTCGACGAGGGCCTTCAGCGGACCTTTCAGCTCGTCCTCGATATTCGGCGCGCCCTGCAGGATTTCATTGGCGAAAAGCCGGCTTTCGCGGGGAAAATCGCGCGCCATTTCCAGCTTGCGGCGGATATAGCTGCGGATCTCCGAAACCGGATTGCCCTGCGCATCGAATTCACGCAGCGGATCGAGCCAGGTATCGAGAACCCGGGTGATCAACGCCCGGTGCATCGCCTCCTTGGTGCGGAAATAGTAGAGCAGGTTCGGTTTGGACATGCCGGCCACATCGGCGATCTGATCCACCTTTGCGCCGCGGAAACCGTGGAGCGAAAAGACCTCCAGCGCGGCTTCGAGGATCTGCTCCTCCTTCGCTTCCTGGATGCGCGTGCGTCGCTGTGTCCTCGCCGCCCTCGGTAATGCCATCATGCCTCCCGGGCCTCTTCCGTCGCGCGGAAAAGTGCCGTCAAATCCACCAGTTTAACCAGCCGCCTTTTTCTTGGCGCTCTACCGAGGTTTTTGGTTTTTCGGCTTGAGTGCCGCAACGGAAGCTGTAATGTTTACCAACCGGTCAAATTATCAGGCAGTTGTCAAGTAAAGGCAACTACTGTGAACGGACGGCGCAAAACAAACAATCGCGCTGCCAGCCGGTGGGAACAAATAGGGCCTCAAGAGCCCGAAGACGTGGGAGCATACGACATGGCCGCACCCGGCGAGAACATGCGTGTCAACGCGGACCGCCTATGGGATTCCCTCATGGACATGGCGAAGATCGGCCCCGGCATTGCCGGCGGCAACAATCGCCAGACGTTAACCGATTCCGACGCCGAAGGGCGGCGTCTCTTTCAGACATGGTGCGATGACGCCGGCCTGACGATGGGCGTCGACACGATGGGTACCATGTTCATGACGCGCGCGGGTTCCGATCCCGACGCCCTGCCCGTCTATGTCGGCTCGCACCTCGATACCCAGCCGACCGGCGGCAAATATGACGGCGTGCTCGGCGTGCTCGCCGGCCTCGAAGTCGTCCGCTCGCTGAACGATCTCGGCATTACGACAAAGCACCCCATCGTCGTCACCAACTGGACGAACGAGGAAGGTGCCCGCTTCGCCCCCGCCATGCTCGCCTCCGGCGTCTTTGCCGGCGTGCATACGCAGGACTACGCCTATAGCCGCAAGGATCCCGACGGAAAGACCTTCGGCGACGAGCTGAAGCGTATCGGCTGGATCGGCGACGAGGAGGTCGGCGCGCGCAAGATGCACGCCTATTTCGAGTATCACATCGAACAGGGCCCGATCCTCGAGGCGGAAAACAAGGCCATTGGCGTCGTCACCCATGGCCAGGGCCTGTGGTGGCTGGAATTCACGCTGACCGGCCGCGAGGCCCATACCGGCTCGACGCCGATGGCCATGCGCGTCAATGCCGGCCTTGCCATGTCGCGCATCCTCGAAATGGTGCAGACGGTCGCCATGGACAACCAGCCGGGCGCCGTCGGCGGCGTCGGTCAGGTTTTCTTCTCGCCGAATTCGCGCAACGTGCTGCCCGGCCAGGTCGTCTTCACGGTCGACATCCGCTCGCCCGACCAGAACAAGCTCGACGGCATGCGCGCCCGCATCGAGGCGGAAGCGCCGAAGATCTGCGCGGCGCTCGGCGTCGGCTGTTCCGTCGAGGCGGTCGGCCATTTCGATCCCGTCACCTTCGACCCGACGCTGGTCGCCACCGTGCGCAAGGCTGCCGAGGACCTCGGCTACAGCCACATGAACATCATTTCCGGCGCCGGCCACGATGCCTGCTGGACCGCCAAGGTCGCGCCCTCCACGATGATCATGTGCCCCTGCGTCGGTGGTCTCTCGCACAACGAGGCGGAGGATATCTCCAAGGAATGGGCCGCCGCCGGCGCCGATGTGCTGCTCCATGCGGTGATCGAAACGGCGGGGATTGCGGAATGAGTCCAGACAAGCTCCCGGAAGACACCGAAGCCAGCGGCGGCGAGAAGGCGACAATCGAATACTCCTTCACCATGCGCCTGAACGGGCTTTCTCAGGCTGAAATCGACCATTTCGTCGCTGATATCGATGGCTGGACGATAAAACCCGGGCCTGACGAAATCTTCCTATACCCTCGCGGTGAGGATGGCGTCGGCGGTAACGCCGGCGAGTACCTGCACGGCGTCATTTCCCGTCATGAGAAAGTGTTCTCGGCAGCCGCGCAGATCGGCACCTCCCGCGAGATCAGCCTCGCAATCTATTTCGACGCAAACCGGATCGCGGCGATCTGCCCCGACTTCGACACAGCGATCATCCGGCGTCTGGCGGACCTGAAGTTCTCGCTCGAAATCTGCGTATTTCCGAGCAGCTTTGAAGATGATGAAGGGACGGAAGAATGAGCACTGTCATCAAGGGCGGAACCATTGTTACCGCGGACCTGAGCTACAAGGCGGACGTCAAGATCGAGGGCGGCAGGATCGTCGCGATCGGCCCGGACCTCTCCGGCGACGAGGTGCTGGATGCGGCGGGCTGTTATGTCATGCCGGGCGGAATCGATCCGCATGTGCATCTCGAAATGCCCTTCATGGGCACCTATTCGGCCGACGACTTCGAAAGCGGCACGCGCGCCGGCCTTGCCGGCGGCACGACCATGGTGGTCGATTTCTGTCTGCCCGATCCCGGCCAGTCGCTGCTGGACGCGCTCAAGCGCTGGGACAACAAGTCGACCCGCGCCAACTGCGACTATTCCTTCCACATGTCCGTCACCTGGTGGGGCGAACAGGTCTTCGACGAGATGAAAGCGATCGTCGACGAGAAGGGCATCAACACCTTCAAGCACTTCATGGCCTACAAGGGCGCGCTGATGGTGAACGACGACGAGATGTTCGCCTCGTTCCAGCGCTGCGCGGCGCTCGGCGCACTGCCGCTCGTCCATGCGGAAAACGGCGACGTGGTCGCCGCCATGCAGGCAAAGCTGATGGACGAGGGCAACAACGGCCCCGAGGGCCACGCCTATTCGCGCCCGCCCTCCGTCGAGGGCGAGGCTACGAACCGCGCCATCATCATCGCCGATATGGCGGGCAGCCCGCTCTATGTCGTGCACACCTCCTGCGAACAGGCGCATGAAGCCATCCGCCGCGCGCGCCAGAACGGCATGCGCGTCTATGGCGAACCGCTGATCCAGCACCTGACGCTCGACGAGAGCGAGTATTTCAACAAGGACTGGGACCATTCCGCCCGCCGGGTGATGAGCCCGCCCTTCCGCAACAAGCAGCATCAGGATTCGCTCTGGGCCGGCCTTGCGAGCGGTTCGCTGCAGGTGGTGGCGACCGACCATTGCGCCTTCACAACCGCCCAGAAGCGCACGGGCATCGGCGATTTCCGCGCGATCCCGAACGGCACCGGCGGTCTCGAAGACCGCATGCCGATGCTGTGGACCCACGGCGTCAATACCGGCCGCCTCACCATGAACGAGTTCGTGGCCGTCACCTCCACCAACATCGCGAAGATCCTCAACGTCTATCCGCGGAAGGGCGCCATCCTCGTCGGCGCCGACGCCGATATCGTCGTCTGGGATCCGAAACGCTCCAAGACCATCTCCGCAAAAAGCCAGCAGTCCTCGATCGACTACAACGTCTTCGAGGGCAAGCAGGTGACCGGCCTACCGCGCTACACGCTGACGCGCGGCGTGGTCGCCATAGAGGAAAGCACCGTCAAGACCCGCGAGGGCCACGGCCAGTTCGTCAGGCGCGAGCCGTTCACCGCCGTCAACAAGGCGCTTTCGACCTGGAAGGAAATCACCGCCCCGCGCAAGGTGGAGCGTAGCGGCATTCCGGCGAGCGGCGTGTGATGCACGCCGCCCGCTCGCTCCCCGCCCTTCTTTTCGGCTTTGCTCTCGCCGGTCCGGCGGGGGCGGCGGCCGGCCTTGTCGGTTCGAGCTGTGGCGACCAGGCACATGGCGGCAGCGACACCAACAGCTTTCCCGACGGCACGCTCCGGGGGCCGCTGACGAGGTGCGAGCAGTGACGGTCAGGCATCAGACACCCAACCTGCTTTTTCACCGCCATCCTCTCGTTTCCCGGCTCGGGCAGAAGATTTCCGCGCCTGGAGCGATACCGCAGACAATGCCGATTGCAATGCTGAGTATGGACATGCAGTCTGCCCAAAACCGCGCTGTGCGAGGCGCCGAAAGATGAGCTGCATGTCCCCATCCGATACTGTCGTCTCAGCAAAAGATCTCGGTCTCACCTTCCAGACCGCCGACGGCCCGGTCACGGCGCTGACCGGTGTTAATCTCTCAGTCGAAAAGGGCGATTTCGTCTCCTTCATCGGCCCTTCGGGCTGCGGCAAGACGACGTTTCTGCGCGTCATCGCCGACCTCGAAAAGCCGACCTCCGGCGCGATCACGGTCAACGGCATGACGCCGGAAGAAGCCCGCAGGCAACGCGCCTACGGCTACGTCTTCCAGGCCGCCGCGCTCTATCCCTGGCGCACGATCGAGAAGAACATCGCGCTGCCGCTCGAAATCATGGGCCACTCGCGGCAGGAGCAGAAGGCTCGCGTCGAACGCACGCTCGACCTCGTCAATCTCTCCGGCTTCGGCAAGAAATATCCCTGGCAACTTTCCGGCGGCATGCAGCAACGCGCATCGATTGCCCGCGCGCTCGCCTTCGATGCCGATCTTCTCCTGATGGACGAGCCCTTCGGCGCGCTCGACGAGATCGTGCGCGACCACCTCAACGAGCAGCTCCTGAAACTGTGGGCCGCCACCCGAAAGACGATCTGTTTCGTCACCCATTCGATCCCCGAGGCGGTCTATCTCTCGACGAAAATCGTCGTCATGAGCCCCCGCCCCGGCCGCGTGACCGATATCATCGAATCGCCGCTGCCCAGGGAGCGTCCGCTTGGCATCCGCGAAACGCCGGAATTCCTCGAGGTCGCCCATCGGGTCAGGGAGGGGCTGCGCGCCGGCCACAGCTATGAGGAGCACGCCTGATGAAGCTCTCCTTCATGCTCTGGCTCGCCGGCTCGACGGCTGTCTTCATCGGGGCGGCCACCGCATCGCGCGCCTATGTCGGCACGACCAACATCCTCTACCTGGCGCTCTCGTTGACCCTCTACATCGTGGGCAACCTGTTGATGCTGAAATTGATGAGGGAGGGCGGGCTTGGCCTTGCGGTCTCGCTCTCCGCCATCACGCAGCTTCTCATCATCAACGTCATCGCCTTCCTGTTCTTCGGCGAACGGCTGAGCACCACCCAGCTTGCCGGCGTCGGCCTCGGCATTCTCGCCATGGGGCTGATGCTGCTGCCCTCCCCGTCGCGGAGCTGACCCATGGAACAGGCAAGCTTCCTTCGTGACCGCCTGCTTCCGATAGGCACCGTCCTCATCGCGCTCATCGCGCTCTGGTACGTCTTCGTCGTCGTGCTGAACGCGCCCTTCGAGCGCGACAAGGCGGCCCGCGCCAATACGACCATCAGCTTCATGGAACTGCTGCCGAAGACGATGGCGCAGGAGCGGCCGGTGCTGCCGGCCCCGCACCAGGTCTTTGCCGAACTGTGGGACACGACCGTCAACAAGGCGATCACCTCGAAGCGCAGCCTCGTCTATCATTCCTGGATCACGCTGTCGGCGACATTGCTCGGCTTTGCCATGGGGGCGGTTCTCGGCGTCCTTCTCGCCATCGCCATCGTGCACAATCGCGCCATGGACCGCTCGCTGATGCCCTGGGTCATTGCCAGCCAGACGATCCCGATCCTCGCCATCGCGCCGATGATCATCGTGGTGCTGAACGCCGTCGGCATTTCCGGCCTGATGCCGAAGGCGCTGATCTCGACCTATCTGTCCTTCTTCCCGGTCGTCGTCGGCATGGTGAAGGGGCTGCGCAGTCCCGAACAGATTCAGCTCGACCTCATGCACACCTACCATGCCTCCGGCGCGCAGACCTTCTGGAAGCTGCGCTGGCCGGCCTCCATGCCCTATCTCTTCACCTCGCTGAAGGTGGCGATCGCCATCTCGCTCGTCGGCGCGATCGTCGGCGAATTGCCGACCGGCGCCGTCGCCGGCCTTGGTGCCCGCCTGCTCGCCGGCTCCTACTACGGCCAGACGGTGCAGATCTGGGCGGCGCTCTTCATGGCCGCGGCGGTGGCGGCGCTGCTCGTCATCGTCGTCGGCATCGCCCATAGCCTCGTCCTCAAGCGCATGGGGGAACGGGCATGAACCTCTCCATCCTCATCGCCGCCATCGTCTTCTGGCTCGCCGCCTGGGCGTTCAACGAATGGCTGGTGCGGCAGAAATTTTCGAGCCCCGCCGCCGACCGGACCGCCCGTCTCGCCGTGCCGCTGATCTTCGGCGCCACCATCCTCGTGCTGTGGGAAGGCATCGTGCGGGGCTTCAACATCCCCTCCGTGCTGCTGCCGCCGCCAAGCATGATCTGGGTGCGGCTGATCAATTCCGTTCCCACGCTCTGGGCGGACTTCCGCCAGACCTTCCTGAAATCCGTACTCGTCGGCTATGCGCTCGGCTGCGGCCTCGGCTTCCTCGTCGCGGTTCTCATCGACCGCTCGCCCTTCCTGCAGAAGGGCCTGCTGCCGCTCGGCAATTTCGTCTCTGCACTGCCGGTGATCGGCATTGCTCCCATCATGGTCATGTGGTTCGGCTTCGACTGGCAGTCCAAGGTCGCCGTCGTCGTCATCATGACCTTCTTCCCCATGCTGGTGAACACCGTCTCCGGCCTTGCCGCGACCAGCCATATGGAACGGGACCTGATGCGCACCTACGCCGCCGACTGGTTCCAGACCCTCGTCAAACTCCGGCTTCCCGCCGCCTGGCCCTTCATCTTCAACGCGCTGAAGATCAATTCCACGCTCGCACTCATCGGCGCCATCGTCGCCGAATTCTTCGGAACGCCCATCGTCGGCATGGGCTTCCGGATTTCCACGGAAGTGGGCCGCATGAATGTCGACATGGTTTGGGCCGAAATCGCGGTTGCCGCGGTGGCTGGCTCTGCCTTCTACGGGATCGTCGCGCTTATCGAGCGGGTCGTCACGTTCTGGCACCCGTCTGTCCGCGGTGGACAGGCGTAAAATAAGAAAGAGGGAACTGACATGAAAACGAAGATCGCATCGCTGCTTCTGGCAAGCGCCTTCTCGCTTGCCGCGTTCCAGGCCGAGGCCGCCGACAAGGTGACGCTCCAGTTGAAATGGGTCACGCAAGCCCAGTTCGGCGGCTACTACGTCGCGAAAGACAAGGGCTTCTACGAAGAGGAAGGCCTCGACGTCGAAATCAAGCCGGGCGGCCCCGACATCGCCCCCGCGCAGGTGATCGCCGGCGGCGGCGCCGACGTCGTCGTCGACTGGATGCCGTCTGCCCTTGCCACCCGCGAGAAAGGCGTACCGCTCGTCAACATCGCCCAGCCCTTCAAGTCGTCGGGCATGATGCTGACCTGTCTGAAGGAATCCGGCGTTACCGGCCCGGAAAACTTCAAGGGCAAGACGCTCGGCGTCTGGTTCTTCGGCAACGAATATCCGTTCCTGTCCTGGATGAGCCACCTGAAAATCCCGACCGAGGGTGGGCCGGACGGCGTGACGGTCCTCAAGCAGGGCTTCAACGTCGATCCGCTGATCCAGAAGCAGGCTGCCTGCATCTCCACCATGACCTACAACGAATACGGTCAGGTTCTCGATGCCGGTATCAAGCCGGAGGACCTCGTGACCTTCAAGTATGAGGACCAGGGCGTCGCGACGCTGGAAGACGGTCTCTACGTGCTGGAAGACAAGCTCAAGGACCCGGCCTTCAAGGAAAAGATGGTCAAGTTCGTGCGCGCCTCCATGAAGGGCTGGAAATATGCCGAGGAGCACCCGGACGAAGCCGCGGATATCGTTCTCGAAAACGATTCCACCGGTGCACAGACCGAAGCACACCAGAAGCGCATGATGAGCGAAGTCGCCAAGCTGACCGCCGGCTCAAACGGCGCGCTCGACGAGGCGGACTACAAGCGCACGGTCGCCTCACTGCTCGCCGGCGGTTCGGATCCCGTCATCTCCAAGGAGCCGGAAGGCGCCTGGACGCACGAGATCACAAACGAAGCACTCAAGTAATCCTCATTTCGAGGAAAACAGCGCGTGCGGGGCCCTGCCCCGCACGTTTGGTTTCAGGCAGCCGAAAGCGCCGCGATTGCTGGCGAAATTCCAAACGCATAAAATAATGAGGCACCATTCCGTTGCCTCTTGTAAGGTGAACGGACGCGGATTACATAGACCGCACAGCAAGAGCAGGGAGAGGCTGAGGAGCCTTCCATGTCGCTATGCTGGCAGGGAATAAAGTCCGGCACAAAGTATAAAAAGAACGTCCGGACCAAGATCATAAAGTCATGCTCTTTGGGAAAGTTCGGCTTATGGCTTCTGGACACAGGAAAGTCTTCTCTTTTTCCGCCGCCGCTTTCATGACGCTCACCCCGGTTCTTGCCTTCGCCGCCGATGCGGCCACCGGCAAGGCCACCGAACAGCAGCAGTCACAAAATCTTCCAGCGATCGTCGTCACCGCCGCTGAAACGCGCGCCATCGTCGACCGCGTGATCGCGACGGGTACGATACAGGCCGTCGAGGAAGTCTATGTCAGCCCACTCGTCGAGGGCCTTTCCATCCGCACGCTGGCCGCCGATATCGGCGATACCATCGAGGCCGGCGGCACGCTCGCCACGCTGAACGACGATGCTCTGCTGCTGCAGAAGAGCCAGACCGAAGCATCTCTCGCCAAGGCCGAAGCCGCGCTTGCACAGATCGAGGCGCAACTCGTCGAGGCGAAGGCCAATGCCGACGAGGCCGTCCGCGTTCGTGACCGCGCCCAGAGGCTCGTCAAATCCGGCTCGCAATCCCAGGCAAATGCCGACCAGGCCATCGCCGCCGCGGATGCCGCTCTTGCCCGTCTCAATTCGGCAGAGCAGGCGATCACGGTTTCGCAAGCCGACATCAAGGTGGCCCAGTCGCAGATCGACGACATCGACCTGAAGCTCGCCCGCACGGCGGTGAAATCGCCGGTTGCCGGCGTCGTCTCCGCCCGCACGGCGAAGGTTGGCGCAATCGCCAGCGGCAGCGCCTCACCGCTGTTTACCGTGATCCGCGACGGCGAAATCGAACTGAAGGCCGACGTTTCGGAAGACGGGATCCTCAAGCTGGCGCCGGACCAGAAAGCAAGCGTCACGCTCGCCGGCGGTGCGGCAAAACTTACCGGCAAGATCCGCCTCGTCGAACCGACGCTCGACCCGCAAAGCCGTCTCGGCCATGTCTATATCCGCTTCGACGAACCCGGCAAGGCACGCGCCGGCATGTTTGCCAGCGCCGAGATCATCGTCGAGGAAAGACAGGGCATCGCCCTGCCGCTTTCCGCCATCACCACGGCGGACGGCAAGACGGTGGCACGCAAGGTGGAGAGTGGCGTCGTCAAGCTGGTCCCGGTCGAAACCGGCATTCAGGATGGCCAGGTGATCGAGATCGTCAGCGGCCTTGCCGCCGGTGACGAAGTGGTCGCCAAGGCCGGCGCCTATGTTCGCGATGGCGACCGGGTCAATCCGGTTCACGCCGAAGAGGCATCCGCCACGAAATGACATGAAGGCCTCGCCGCGGCGGGGCTGCCTTTGACTGTGCAGTCGGAAATACCGGGCCCGGTGCCCGGGGCATGACGAGCAAACCCGGAAATTGCGTAGCGGTTTTGCGTCGAAACAAACGATGGTGTCTGGTCTCTCAACAAGGACTTTGGGGACATGAACTTTTCAGCTTGGTCCATTCGCAATCCGATTGCGCCGCTGCTCGCGTTTTTCCTGCTGATGTATGTCGGCATCCAGTCCTTCTATGCGCTGCCGATCACGCGGTTCCCCAACATCGACGTGCCGATCGTCGCGATCAGCGTGACCCAGAGCGGCGCCGCCCCGGCCGAGCTCGAAGTGCAGGTCACCAAGGAGATAGAGGACGCTGTGGCCGGCATTGAGGGCGTCGACGACATCATGTCGACGGTCACCGATGGCAGTTCCGTTACCTCCGTGCTCTTCAAGATCGAAAAGCCGACAAACCAGGCGCTTCAGGACGTCAAGGATGCGATCGACCGCATCCGAAGCGATCTGCCGGCCTCGGTCGAGGAACCGGTCGTCACCAAGATCGATGTGGAAGGCCAGGCGATCCAGACCTTTGCGGTCTCCTCGCCGAACATGACGCTGGAAGAACTGTCCTGGTTCGTCGACGACAAGGTCAAGCGTGCCCTGCAGGGACAGCCCGGCATCGGCAAGATCGACCGCTTCGGCGGCGCCGACCGTGAGGTCCGCATCGATCTCAATCCCGACAAGCTGGCGTCCTTCGGCATTTCCGCCGCCGACGTGAACCGCCAGATCCGCAGCATGAATGCCGATGTCGGCTCGGGCCGCGGCCAGATCGCCGGGGCCGAACAGGCGATCCGCACGCTGGGCGATGCCCGTTCCGTCGAAAAGCTCACCAACACGATGATCGCGCTGCCGAACGGCCGCTTCGTGCGCCTTTCCGAACTCGGCAACATTACCGATACCTATGAGGAGCCTCGCTCCTTCTCACGCTTCAACGGCAACCCTGTGGTGACATTCGCGGTCTTCCGCTCCAAGGGCGCCAGCGAAGTGACGGTCGCCGAATCCGTCGCCAACTCGCTGGAAAAAGTGCGCGCGCAATATCCGGACGTCTCGATCAGCCTGGTCGACGATTCGGTCTACTTCACCTACGGCAACTACGAGGCCGCGCTGCACACGCTGATGGAAGGCGCATTGCTCGCCGTCATCGTCGTCCTGCTGTTCCTGCGCAACTGGCGGGCGACGCTGATTTCCGCAGTGGCGCTGCCGCTGTCGGCAATCCCCACCTTCTTCGTCATGGACATGCTGGGTTTCTCGCTCAACCTCGTCTCGTTCCTGGCGCTGACGCTCGCCACCGGCATCCTGGTCGATGACGCGATCGTGGAGATCGAGAACATCGCGCGGCACATCCGCATGGGCAAGACGCCCTACCGGGCCGCGATCGAGGCTGCCGACGAAATCGGCCTTGCCGTCATCGCCACCACCTTCACCATCATCGCGGTCTTCGTGCCGGTCTCCTTCATGCCGGGCATTCCAGGCCAGTACTTCATCCAGTTCGGCCTGACGGTGGCGGTGGCGGTGTTCTTCTCCCTTGCCGTGGCGCGCCTGATAACACCCGTCATGGCGGCCTACCTCATGCGCTCCGGCGACGCGGACGGCCATGGCGAGGAGAAGGAAGGCGCCATCATGCGCGGCTACACCTGGCTCGTTAGCAAGACGACCAGCAAGTGGTATGCCCGCTATGCGACGCTCCTTGCCGCCATCGTCTTCCTCGTCGCCTCGGTCAGCCTGCTCTTCACCGTTCCCGGCAGCTTCCTGCCGCCGGAAGACGCCTCGCGCGTCGTGCTTTCCGTCGAGCTGCCGCCGGATGCTATGCTGGAGGATACGGACCGCACGACCACACAGATCTACGACAGGGTCAAGGACATCAACGGCGTTGAAAGCGTCTTCGTGCTCGGCGGCTCCTCGCCGAAGGGCGATCTGGAACTGCGCCGCGCCTCCGTGACCGTCATCCTCGACAAGCTCGAACATTCGCTGGTCCACAAGCTGGTGAACGATGTCGCCGGCAACATTCCGGTGATCGGCGCATACCTGCCGAAGATCGAGGCGAAGGGCCGTGTGCGTCCGCAATGGGATATCGAGAAGGAAATCTTCGCGACGCTGCGCGATATCCCCGACGTGCGCATCATCAAGCTCAACGACCGCGGCGAACGCGACCTTGCCTTCAACCTGCTCTCCAACAACGAGGCGGACCTCAACAACACCGTCGCCGTGCTGGAATCGAGGCTGCGCGCCGATCCGCTGCTGTCGAATGTCAGCTCGGAAGGCTCGCTGCCGCGGCCGGAACTGCAAATCCGCCCGCGCGACGACCAGATGGCCCGTCTCGGCATCACCACGGCGCAGATCTCCGAAGTCGTGCGCGTCGCCACCATCGGCGATATCGACTCCCAGCTGAGCAAAGTCTCGCTCGACGACCGGCTGATCCCGATCCGCGTTCAAGTCGACCGCAGCTTCCGCACCGACCTCGCCGCAATCCGCAACCTCAAAATCCAGACGGCAGGCGGCCAGTTCGTGCCGCTGTCGAGCGTGGCGGATATCGACTATTCGGAAGGCCCGAGTTCGGTGAAGCGGCACAACCGCAACCGCGTCGTCTCGATCGGATCCGACCTGCAGCAGGGCGTGGCGCTCGACACGGCAACCGCCCGATTCAAGGACATCGCCTCCAACATCGACATGCCGGCGACCGTGCAATTCGCCGAAAGCGGCGATGCGGAAATCCAGGCGGAGATGCAGCAATCCTTCGGCAATGCCATGCTGCTCGGCCTGCTGCTCGTGCTGATGGTGCTGATTCTGCTCTTCAAGGACGTGATCCAACCCTTCACCATCCTCCTCTCGCTGCCGCTGGCCATCGGCGGCGTGGCGGCGGGGCTGATCCTGACGCAGAACGCACTTTCCATGCCCGTCCTCATCGGCATCCTGATGCTGATGGGCATCGTGACGAAGAACGCGATCCTGCTCGTCGACTTCGCCATCGAGATGATGCACCACGGCATGGACCGGGTGGAGGCGATGATCGAAGCAGGCCGCAAGCGCGCCCGGCCGATCGTCATGACCTCCATCGCCATGTCGGCCGGCATGCTGCCCTCGGCGCTCGGCGTCGGCGAAGGCGGCTCGTTCCGCTCGCCGATGGCGATCGCGGTGATCGGCGGCATTATCGTGTCGACCGTGCTGTCGCTGGTCGTGGTGCCGTCCTTCTTCCTGATCATGGACGACGTGTCTCGCTTCCTCGGCTGGCTGTTCGGCCGCTTCGTCGGCAAGAAGGACGAGGAACTGCTGGCCATGGAGCCGGAAGCCCTCACCCGCCTTGCCGACCAGACCGCCCGCGACGTGAGCGATCTCGAAAAGCGGATCGAAACACTCGAAAAGAAGGATGGCGGGCGCAAACCGTTCAGCGTGGTGCACCGCTCGCCGCTCGCGGCCGAATAGACGCACCGCTGCGAAATAATCGGCTGGCCAAGGTTGTACCGGGCCAGCCGTTTTCGTCCTGATTGATCGAAATCAAGTAGGACTTGCCCGACCTCGACTATCGTCCTGTCATCGAAATTCGAACGACGCCTGCGGGAGCATGGAGTGAGATCGATGAACAGGCTGATGAAACCCGGCGCACGGGAACGCGAAACCCTGCTTAATTCGGGGCTTCTGTCCGCGCTCGGTGTCGAGAGCGTCACGGGGATGATGGAAATCGCGGCCATAGGCAGCCTGCCGGCGCGCCAGATATTGTTCCGCGAGGGCGAGCCCGCCGACATGCTGCATTGTGTGCTCTCGGGCTATCTACGCGTCTACAAGCTCGACCCGGACGGACGGGAGGCCGATGTGGAGCTCTACGGCCCCGGCGACCTGATCGGCGCCAGCGTCGTACTCGATGGCGGCCGCTATAGCGCCACCGCACAGGCTGCGGAACCTTCCCTGATCGCCCGCTTCGACCTCAAGCGCGTGCGCGAGATCGCCAATCGCAGACCGGACCTTGCCCTGGCATTGGCGACGTCGCTCTCCGCCCAGTTATCCAGGGTGTTCGGAAGTCTTGCCGATGACCGGCTGCACACGGCCCCGCAGCGCGTGGCGCGCTATCTGCTCGGCCATTGCCCGACGGATGGCAAGGCGGCCAGCTTCCGCCTGCCCTATCAGAAGAGCCTGCTGGCCGGCAAACTCGGCCTTGCGCCGGAAGCGCTGTCACGCGCCTTTTCCATGCTGCGGAGCCATGGCGTCAGCGTGCGCGGCCGGCTCGTGCATATCGACGACCCGGAAATGCTTCGGCGGATCTGACGCAACCCGCCCTGCACCAGCAGGACGACTACGGCCCTCGATCGGCTCGCCCGGGAGGATCGAGGCGATGGAGGCGCCCGGCGGCGATGCGGTCCTCCACCCAGCGACGCTCCGCTGCGAAGGGATGCCATTGCCAGCCCTGATGGCCGAAACCGGCGATGGAGATATCGTCATCAGCGTCCGCCATGTTGTCGAGCACATGAGCGATAACGATCAGCCCGGAACTCGGCACCACATAGGGCGAAGGATCGAACCCGGCGAGCGAGGCATCGAGCGCATGATGGACGGTGGCCGGAACGACGCGCAACCGCCGGCCGGTCGCTTGCGCAAATGTCTCGAACCCCGCCGTATAGTCATCGCAGAAATCGTCGAGATCGGGATGGCTCCGCGAGAGCGGTTCCCGCATGGCGGCAAACATCTGCGACGCGCGCACGCACCAGATTTCCCTCGCCTGCCGCACGCATTCGCTTGCCTTCCATTGCCCGCCCGCCAGCATTTCCAGCGCCGGACGGCCGGTATTGCAGACGGCAATGATATCTGTGCGCGATCCACCGTTTCCGGCAGAACGGCACAGATTGAAGCGGATCACGATATCGGCAGCATCGATCGCGCTGGCCGCCTCTTCCGGGATAGGGCCGTTTCCAACGATGGCGATCCGGCGCGGCACCTGCTACTCCTCAGTTTTTCGTCTCGTAGACTGTCTTCAGCTCCGCCGTACGCTTGCGCGTCAGGTCGGCAAGGCAACCGGAAACGAGCATGGGCTCCATCGAGCCGCCGCGCGCCTCGAACCCGGAAAGTTCGCATTGACCGTCGCGATAGCCGATCCAGGATCGCTGGGCACGCTTCAGCGCATCGACGGCACCGACATATTGCTCGCCCATATCCTTGAGATCAGCGTCCATCTTCTGCGTCGCCTCCGTCGCCTTCTTGTAGGCCGCGTTCAGCTCCTCATCGGCATCCGCATAATCGCGATGCGCGCAGATATTCATATCCATCTGCGTTACGGCATTGCTGCAATCGACCGCCGGCTCTTCCTGAGCCGTAGCGAACGAAACCGAGACAAGAAGGGTTGCGGAGGCAAGAAGCATGCGGATCTGAAAAGGCATGTGAGGGTTCCCTATAACGGTCTGGCTGAAGTTATGGATTTGACGTTTCACACGGGCGGGATCACGCAGCTGCCAGCAAAAAAAACATAGTGCCGTATCCCTGCGATCTCAACCGGCTCGAAAAGCCGCCACAAAGAAGCCCGGCGCGAAGGCCGGGCTTGAAGTGGAAAAGGCCGGGCGGCGTGCATGCACCGCCCGTTCCGAAGGAAAAATCAGTCGTTCTGGACGTAGGTGTACTTGCCGTCGTCACCCTTCTTCCAGGTGTACATGACGTAGTCCGGACGGGTGATGTCGCCCTTTTCGTCAAAGCCAAGCTCGCCGATGGCGGTCTTGAACGGACCCTTCGACTTGATGGCTTCGGCAACAGCCTGCGGATCGGTTCCGCCGGCAGCCTTGGCAGCTTCAGCGATGACCTGAAGGGCTGCGTAGGAGTAGAGCGTGTAGGCTTCCGGCTCGAAACCGGCAGCGCGGAACTTCTCGACGAGCTCCGTGGCGGCGGGGTTCTTACGCGGATCGGGCGCGAAGGTCATCAGCGTGCCATCGACGGCGTCGCCGGCGATCGATGCCAGTTCGTTCGAGACGATACCGTCACCCGAGATGAAGGTTGCCTTCAGGCCCTGGTCGGCAGCCTGGCGCTCGATGAGGCCGAACTCGGTGTGCAGGCCGCCCCAGTAGACGACCGATACGCCAGCTTCCTTCATCTTCGCGACGAGCGCGGAGAAGTCCTTGTCGCCGACGTTTACGCCTTCGTAGAGGACTTCCGTCACGCCGGCTTCATTGGTCGCCTTCTTGGTTTCGTCGGCAAGGCCCTGACCATACGGGGTCTTGTCGTGGAGAACGGCGAGCTTCGCGTCCTTGAAGTTGGCAGCGATGAAGGAGCCGGCTACGGCGCCCTGCTGGTCGTCACGGCCGCAGGTACGGAACGTGTTCCACAGGCCGCGCTCGGTGTAGGTCGGGTTGGTGGAAGCCGGCGAAACCTGCAGGATGCCGTTTTCGGCATAGATTTCCGAAGCCGGGATGGAAACGCCCGAGTTGAAGTGGCCGACAACGAACTTCACACCGTCAGCAACGAACTTGTTGGCGACCGAAACGCCCTGCTTCGGGTCGGACACGTCGTCGCCCAGCACAACCTTGATCTGTTCGCCATTGATGCCGCCGGCCGCATTGATATCGGCTGCAGCCTGTTCGACACCCTTCTGGATCTGTGCGCCGAATGCGGCGTTCGGACCGGTGATCGGGCCGCCGACGCCGACCAGGATGTCGGCCCAGGCGCTGCCGCTGAACGCGACCATTGCAGCCAAAGCAACAGCCGACATGAGAGACTTCTTCATATTATTACTCCCAGATTTAATAGCGGGCTGGTCTCGACCGGGCGCAACACCCGCTTTCATTGCGCCGGTATCTCTTTACCGCGACCGAAGAACAGCCGTGGCGTTCCCTTTGTTATTTCGACTTCCAGGAGAAGGGTGAGACCTTTTCATAGAGCCAGTAGTAGTTGTTGGACATTTGCCGCGTGCGATAATAGCGGAAGCCGAGCGTAGCAAACAACAAAAGCACGATCGTGTCCACGATATAGTATTGTGCCGTCAGCATGCTGCCGTGGAACAGGGCATGATGGATGAAACGGATCGCGGCGCCCAGAAGCAGCACATACACGACCAGCGTTCCATAGTTCTGCCAGTTCTCCGCAACGCTCTTGCCGGTGCGCCAGGCAGTCCAGCCGCCCATGATGACCGTGATGAACAGGAACTGCCAGACGGACGGTTCTTCGTAGAGAATTCCCTGCATTTTCTTAACTCCCCTACAGCGCCACGCATCATGAAACGCGCGCAGCTTGCTGTAACTTCCTGCATCTGCACGTGACCCCACGCGGGATCACGTGCGGCCAGCCTAGTGGCGTCCGCCTTCGAGATAGGCGGCGCGCACTTCCGGGTTGGCCAGAAGTTCCTTGCCCGAGCCGCTCATCGTCACCAGACCGTTGACCATAACATAGGCCCGGTCGGAGAGCTTCAGCGCGGCAAAGGCGTTCTGCTCGACGAGAAACACGGTCAGCCCCTGCTCCTGATTCAAGACCTTGATGGCATCGAAGATCTGCTTGACGATCAGCGGCGCGAGGCCGAGCGACGGCTCGTCGAGCAGCAGCAGTTTCGGACGCGCCATCAGCGCGCGACCGATGGAGAGCATCTGCTGCTCGCCACCCGAGAGCGTGCCGCCACGCTGGGCCTGGCGTTCCTTGAGGCGCGGGAAGAGCGTGAAGATCTTTTCCACATCCTCGTTGAAATACTTCAGATTGTCGAGGCTCGCGCCCATCTGGAGGTTTTCATAGACCGTCATGCGCGGAAAGATGCGGCGACCTTCTGGCGACTGAGCGATACGGCGGCGCGCGATCAGGTGCGTCGGCTGACGGGTAATGTCCTCGCCGTCGAAAATGACGGAGCCGGTACGGGCCTGAGGGCTGCCGCAGATCGTCATCATCAGGGTCGACTTGCCGGCACCGTTCGCGCCGATAAGGCTGACGATTTCGCCCTTCTTCACATCGACATTGACCCCGGCAAGCGCGCGGATATTGCCGTAGTAGGTTTCCACGCCCTGGACGCTGAGAAGTGTATCGCTCATTCCTGCGTACCTCCCTGCGAACCTTCGCCCTCCGCGATCACCTCAATTTCCTCGATCACCTCTTCGACCTCATCATCTTCCACACCGAGATAGGCCGCGATAACCTTCGGATCGTTCTTCACATGGTCCGGCGTGCCGTCCGAAATCTTCTGCCCGTATTCGAGCACGACCACATGGTCGGAGATTTCCATGACCACCGACATGTCGTGCTCGATGAGCAGGATCGACGTGCCGCTGTCCTTGCGGATGGAGCGCAGGAGTTCGTTGAGCGCCAGCGACTCGCGCGGGTTGAGGCCTGCCGCCGGTTCGTCGAGGCACAGGAACTCGGGTCCCGTGCACATGGCGCGGGCGATTTCGAGACGCCGCTGCGCGCCGTAGGGCAGATCGCCGGCCGGGTCATCGGCACGCTCGGTAAGATTGGCCTTGTCCAGCCAGTACCGGGCGACCTCGATCGATTCCGCCACGGCCTTTTTGTAGGTCGGAAAGCCGAGCAGGCCGAGGATCGTGTAGCCGGATGCCTTCATCAGCGGGTTGTGCTGGGCGACCAGCAGGTTTTCCAGCACGGTCAGCCCCGAGAAGAGGCGGATGTTCTGGAAGGTACGCGCCACCTTCGCATCACGGGTGATCTCGAAGTCGGTCATGCGCTCGAGGAGGAACTCCTTGCCCGCCTTCTGGCGCATGGTGATCATGCCCATGGTCGGCTTGTAGAAGCCGGTCACGCAGTTGAAGACCGTGGTCTTTCCGGCGCCGTTGGGGCCGATGAGCGCCGTGATATCGCCGCGCTGCGCCTCGAAGGAGAAGTCGTTGATGGCCATGAGACCACCAAAGCGCATCGAGAGGTGCTCGACTTTGAGGATGGGATCGTTCGTCATCGTATTCGTCGCTACCGTATTCGTCGCGAGGGCCATCAGCCGTGCCCTTCCTTGGTGAAGCTGCCGGAGACTGCCTTGCGTTCCTTGAGGAAGGCAGTCGGCTCCCGGCTTCCAACGAAGCCGCGCGGCTTCCAGACCATGACGGTCACCATCGCCAGACCAAAGATCAGCATACGATAGAGTTCCGGCGTGAATTCGGGTCCGAAGATCTGCTTCAGGAACTGCATCTCACGCAGGAGTTCCGTGCCGCCAACCATCACCGCCGCAGCAACCGCAATGCCCACGAGCGAGCCCATGCCGCCAAGCACCACGATGGCGAGAATGATAGCCGATTCCAGGAAGACGAAGGATTCAGGCGAGACGAAACCCTGGCGCACGGCGAAGAACGCCCCGGCGAAACCGCCGAACATCGCGCCGATGGAAAACGCCGTCAGCTTCGTGGTCACCGTATTGATACCAAGCGAGCGGCAGGCGATTTCGTCCTCGCGCAGTGCTTCCCAGGCGCGGCCGATCGGCATGCGGCGCAAGCGGATCGTCACGTAGGCCGTCAGCAGGGCGAGCGCCAGGATGAGATAGAACAGGAAGATCTTGTAGTAGGCCGAGGACATCGGCAGGCTGAAGACCTTGGCGAAATTGTTCGGGGCGCTGACATCGAAGGACCAGATGCCGAAGACAGAGGCCTTCGGAATGCCCGAAACACCGAAGGTGCCACGGGTCACTTCCGTCCAGTTGATGAGGACGAGACGGATGATCTCACCAAAGGCGAGCGTCACGATGGCCAGGTAGTCGCCCTTGAGGCGCAGCACCGGGAAGCCCAGGATCATGCCCCAGAAGGCGGCAAGGATGCCGGCGAGCGGCAGGAGGATCCAGAACGAGAAGCCGAAATGCTGCGAGAGCAGAGCGTAGGAATAGGCGCCGACCGCATAGAAGGCGACGTAGCCGAGGTCGAGCAGGCCGGCAAGGCCGACGACGATGTTGAGACCCCAGGCCAGCATTACGTAGATGAGGATCTGGATACCGAAATTGTCGACCCATTTCAGCGAGCCCTGCACGCCGAAGAGCATGACCATGAGCGGCGGGTAGAAGATCAGCGCGACGATGGCGATCTTGCTGAAGTTGCGCTTGAAGAAGCTTTCCTCGCCTTCCTCCGATGGCTTTGCGGCGGTGGCGGCCTTGCGGGCTGCCATCCAGGGACGCAGATAGGCGACGCTGAGGAAACGGCCGACGGCGGCGACGATCACGAAGACCGCCAGCAGCCCCCAGCGCTGGTTCAGCACAAGCTCGTTGCGGATGTTCTGCGTGGTCTCGAGACCGACGAACAGGACGAACAGACCAAGCGAGACGAGGCCGGCAAAAGCGCCCTCGCGCAGAGCCCGCGCCGTCAGGTTACCGTCGGCGCTCTCAGTAGTTTTAGAAATGTTGGACATGAAATCAAACCTTCTCGACTTCCGGTCGTCCGAGTATCCCGGACGGCTTGAAGATCAGGACGATGGCGAGAATGGAGAACGTCGCGACGTCCTTGTAGTCGATGGTGAAGTATGCGGACCACAGGCTCTCGATAAGGCCAATGAGCAGACCGCCGAGAACAGCGCCCGGAAGCGAGCCAATGCCGCCCAGAACCGCGGCCGTGAAGGCCTTGACCCCCGGAATAAAGCCGTCCGTGAAGACAGTCACGCCGTAATACATCAGGTACATCGTACCGGCGACGGCAGCGAGGCTGGCGCCCATGATGAAGGTCACGGAAATGGTGCGGTCAACGTCGATGCCGAGCAGTGCCGCCATCTTGCGGTCCTGTTCCGTCGCGCGCTGGGCACGACCGAGCGAGGTCTTGTTAACGATGTACCAGAAGATCGTCAGCAGGGAGACCGTCAGGACCATGATGATGATCTGCTTCAGCGAAATCGAGATGCCGAAGACGTTGTAAACCGTCGAGACCATCGGCGGGATCGGCTTGTTGCGCGGACCCTGCGTGACCTGAATGAAGTTCGACAGTGCGATCGACATGCCGATGGCGGTGATCAGCGGCGCCAGGCGGAACGAGCCGCGCAGCGGCCGGTAGGCCATCTTTTCAATCGTCCAGTTCCACAAGGACGCCGTCAACATGGCGGCGATCATCATGACCAGCAGCAAAAGGACGACCGGAAGGCCGACGAAGAAGCTGCTGAGAACGAGGAAGACGATGAGAGCGGCAAATCCACCCAGCATGAAGATATCGCCATGGGCGAAGTTGATCATGCCAATGATGCCGTAAACCATGGTGTAGCCGATGGCTATCAAACCATAAATAGATCCAAGCGTCAGCCCGTTGACGAGCTGCTGGACGAAATATTCCATTTTTAATCCCCCGGATGCGGTTCCTGATCGGCCACATCTCTTGTTCTTGTCGCTCATTTTTGAGCTTGTTAGACAATGCTGATTCCATACCGCTTTCGATACAAAAGAAAAGCCCAAAACGGTCGGATCGACATTTTCTTTAGCAAGAAACGGAAAATGACGCATTCCGCGCCGGAAAAACCAAAAAACAGGCAGCAACAACGGCACTTTTGCGCAAAATAATGCACGAAAGTTGCAGAAGGCGATGCTCCCGATTGAAACATCGCCCTGATTTGTACTGTAGGTCGTTCATCCGTGCATTGTCGAACCGGATGCGTGGCATAGTCGCCCGACGGCACCCAGCCGCACAGATGGACCGGTTCGCCGCCAATGATGCGCAGCCGGAGCACGCCGCCTGATTCGCGCCCGCAGAAGCGTCATGCCACCTGGGTGCTTCTGTCAGCGGGTGGCGAAATCCACCGACAGGTCGAAGCTGCGCGACATGATCTTGAGATCGCCCACCAGGGCTTCGGCGAAGGAACGCATCACGACGAGGTCGAAACTGGTTTCGCCGGTGCGGGCGAGGTTGACCGGCAGGTGTTGGCAAAGAGCGTTCGCCGCCCGGCCGATCGGGAATGCATCCGCGTGCAGATCGACGGCGATGCCGTTTGCGAGGATACGGGCGACATCGGGACCGCTGAGCGTCAGCACGACGCGGCCATGGCTCTGATCGACGATGTGGGCGAAATCGCCGAGCCGGATGGAGAGTTCGGCAGCCAGCGTTTCCGGCGCATGCACCTCCGACAGCACCAGCCATTCGCCGGGGCCGCAAAAGCGCGCCTCGAAGTCGCCATTCGCGACGAGAATGCCGGCTGCCTCCGCCGTCCGGCCGGGCGCGGCCATGACAACGGCAATCGCCATCGCACGGTGAACGGCCAGATGGTTCGCCCGCCGCTCGGAGATCGCCCCGATCGTGCCATCCAGCGCATGCACCGCCTGATAATCGTATGCCATCGCTTCTACCTCACGCCATCAGCTTGCGATTTTCCGGATCGACGAAGACCGGATCGCAGACTTCCGCCGCGGTCTCGACGCCGCGAAGCTGGTCCCAGACCACGATTTTCTCGCCGTACCGCTCGCGGCCTGACTTGAGGAAGGCAAGCGCGATAGGAGCGCCGAGCGTCGGCGAAAAGCAGCTGGAACTGACCCAGCCCTGATCGTTCAGCGTCGAGGGCTTTGCGCCGTCCTTCAGAAGATGGGCCCCGGCCCGCATGTCCTTGTCCATCTCCAGCGCCTTGAGGCCGACGAGCTGCGCGCGATCCGCCGCTGTCAGGCCAAAGCGGGTGGAGAGGCGCTTGCCGATGAAGTCCGGCTTGCTGTTCGCCATCATCCGGCCGAGGCCGGCATCGTCCGGCGTCACGCGGCCGTCGAGTTCGGCATGGGTCACATGGCCCTTCTCGATGCGCAGCACGTTCAGCGCCTCCACGCCATAGGCGCAGATGCCGTGCGCCTGCCCTGCCCGCATCAGCGCATCGGCCGCGGCTTCGCCATAGCCGGCCGGCACCGCAAGCTCATAGGCAAGCTCGCCGGAGAAGGAGATGCGGAAAAGCCGCGCCTTCAGATTGCCCTTCAACCGCACCTCGCGGGCGGCAAGGAACGGGAAGGCCGCATTGGACAGATCGTCCTCGATGACGGCCTGCAAAATTGTGCGCGCCTTCGGCCCGGCAATCGACATCTGCGCCCACTGGTCGGACACGGAGAGGAAGCGCACCTTGAGGTCGGGCCAAAGGACCTGCGCGGCAAACTCCATATGGGAGAGCACCCCGGAGGCCATGGCTGTCGTCGTCGTGACGAGGAAATGCTCCTCCCCGAGCCGGCTCACCGTGCCGTCGTCATAGACCATGCCGTCCTCGCGCAGCATCAGGCCGTAGCGCGCCTTGCCGACGGGCAGTTTCAGGACCGAATTGCAGTAGAGCCGATTGAGGAATTCGGCGGCATCCGGCCCGAAAACCTCGATCTTGCCAAGCGTCGAGACGTCGCAGAGGCCGGCATTTTCGCGCACGTTGCGCACTTCGCGGTCGACGCTTTCCCGCCAGGCCGTTTCCCCGGCCCTCGGGAACCACGACGAACGATACCAGAGCCCGGCATCGATGAAGACCGCGCCGTTGCGCGCCGCCCAGCCATGCAAAGGCGAGCGGCGGGTGGGCATGGCATGTTCACCGACGGCGGTTCCGGCCAGCGCACCGAAGGAGACAGGCGTGTAGAAAGGCCGGAAGGTCGTGGTGCCGACCTCCGCCGGGCTGACGCCGCGCATGGCCGCAAGAATGCCGATGGCGTTGATATTGCCGAGCTTTCCCTGATCGGTCGCCATCCCGCCCGTCGTGTAGCGCTTGGCGTGCTCGACATGGCCGAACCCCTCGCGCACGGCAAGACCGAGATCCCTAGTGTGCACGTCGTTCTGGAAATCGACGAAGGCCTTGGATTTCGCACCCGGCACATGCCAGAGCGCAGTGAAGGAGGGATCGGTCTCTTCACCGACAACGGGGCGCTCGAAACCTGCGACACGTCGTCCTAGCGTCTCCACGATGGCCGACGCCTTGCGTGCGCCATCCTCGAAGCATTCGGAGAGCCGATAGTGACCCGCCGCGGCACCGGCCATGACGAGGCCGCCCACCTGCGGCGCGAGGAAGGCCTGCAGCGCCTCGGACCATACCGGCTTGCCGCCGCGCTGGCAGGCAAGATGGACGACCGGGCTCCAGCCGCCGGACATGGCGACGGCATCGCAGGCGATCAGTTCCTCGAAACCGCCGCGATCCGTGACGATCCCGCGAACCCGCTGGCGGCCTTTCGTATCGACGATGGAACCGCCGCGAATGATCCGGACGCCCTCCGGCACGGCATCGGCCGCTTGCGTGCGGCAGTCGATGAGCGCCGCAATCCCGACGCCTTTCGCCGCAAGCACCTCGGCGGCGCGATATCCGGAAGAACCGTTGGTGAAAATCGCAACCGACTTGCCGGCAGCGACGCCGAAGCGGTTAGCGTAGGTGCTGACGGCGCTCGCCGTCAGGATACCCGGCCGGTCGTTGCCGCCGAAGACCAGAGGCCGCTCTTCCGCACCGGTCGCAAGGATCGCCTCTCTTGCCACGATGCGCCTCAGGCGTTCCACCGGCCTTGCCGCATCGATGGTCGCGCTGTGTTTCTGCACCCGCTCGACGGCGCCGAAGACATTGTCGTCGTACCAGCCGAACACGGTGGTACGCGGCAGCAGCGTCACGTTCGGGCTGTTCTGGAGTTCGTCGATCGCGCGCCGGGCGAAGATGAAGGGCGCTTCGCCATCCAGCGGGGTGGTCTCGGAAAGCAGCGCGCCGCCGAGCGCGAAATCCTGCTCGGCAAGGATGACCCGCAGGCCAGACCGGGCAGCAACCAGCGCCGCGGCAAGGCTCGCCGGGCCGGAGCCGGCGACGAGCAGGTCGCAATGCGCCCAGCTCTTCTCGTAGCAGTCGGGATCGCGCGGCAGATCCGTGCGGCCAAGCCCGGCGGCGCGGCGGATCAGCGGCTCGTAGACCTTCTCCCAGAAGGCGGCGGGCCACATGAAGGTCTTGTAGTAGAAGCCGGCCGACAGGAAGCGCGACATCCGGTCGTTCACCGCGCCGATATCGAAGGCAAGGCTCGGCCAGCGGTTCTGGCTGGCGGCGACGAGGCCATCGTAGAGTTCCGCGCCCGTCGCCTTGGTGTTCGGGTCGCGCCGCGCGCCGCTGCCGATGGTGACGAGCGCATTGGGCTCGGACGGGCCTGCCGTCACGATGCCGCGCGGGCGGTGATACTTGAAGCTGCGGCCGACGAGCAGCCGGTCATTGGCAAGCAATGCCGAGGCGAGCGTATCGCCGGCATGGCCCGAAAGGCTCGTGCCGTCGAAGGAAAAGCGCACGGCATGACTGCGGTCGATGAGGCCGCCGGAAGCGAGACGATAGGCGGTCATTGCGCGTCTCCCCTTTCCGCGGCGGCGTCGCGCACGGCAAAGACCTCATGGGTAAAATTGTCCCGCTCCACCACAAGCCAGCGGCGGCATCCGGCGACGTGCTGCCAGTGCTCGCGGATGCGCCCGCGCGGATTGGCGCGCACATGCACATAGTCGTGCCAGGCCTCGTCTGCGGCCAGCGGCGCGGGACGCACCGGCGTCGCATCGCCGCGAATGGCAAATTCTTCCTTGGGGCGCGTGCCGCAGTGCGGACAGGAAATCAGGCTCGCCATGGTCTATCTCAATGCAGGTTCGGCTGGGTGCCGGCACCCGCCTCGTCGATCGGGAAACCGCGCTCGAAACGATCGAGCCGCAGCGCGCGCGCCACATGATGGCTCTCGCCCCTGGCGATCAGATGCGCGAAACAGAAGCCGGAGGCCGGCGTCGCCTTGAACCCGCCATAGCACCAGCCGCAGTTGAGGTAGAGGTTTTCGATGGGCGTGCGGTCGATAATGGGCGAACCGTCCATCGACATGTCCATGACGCCGCCCCAGGCGCGCAGCACGCGCACGCGCGAAAGGCCGGGGATCATCGTCACCCCCTCCTCCATGACATGCTCCGCCGTCGCAAGATTGCCTCGCTGCGCATAGGAGGAATAGCCGTCGATCTCCGCGCCGAACACCAGCCCGCCCTTGTCGGACTGCGAGATGTAGAAGTGCCCTGCGCCATAGGTGATGACATGGTCGATGCAAGGTTTCAGCCCCTCGGTGACGAAGGCTTGCAGGACATGGCTCTCCAGCGGCAGCTTCAGCCCGGCCATCTCGCCGACGCGCGACGTATTGCCGGCCGCCGCCAGCGCCAGCTTGTTGCAGCCGATGAAGCCTCTGGTCGTCTCGACGCCGGTGACGACACCGTTTTCGCGGCGGATACCGGTGACCTCGCAATTCTGGATGAGATCGACGCCGTGCCGGTCGGCACCGCGCGCAAAGCCCCAGGCGACCGCATCGTGCCGCGCCGTGCCCGCACGCCGCTGCAACAGGCCGCCGACGATCGGGAAGCGGGCATGGTCGAAATTGAGGAAGGGCAGCATCTTCTTCAGCGTCTCGCGATCGAGCTGCTCGGCTGCAACACCCTCCATCATCATGGCATTGCCGCGTCGCGTATAGTGATCGCGCTGGCTGTCATTGTGGTAGAGGCTGATGATGCCGCGCTGCGAGAGCATGACGTTGTAGTTGAGGTCCTGCTCCAGCCCTTCCCAGAGCTTCAGCGAGAATTCGTAGAACGGCTCGTTGCCGGGCAGCATGTAGTTCGAGCGCACGATGGTCGTGTTGCGCCCGACATTGCCGGAGCCGAGATAGCCCTTTTCCAGCACCGCGATGTTGCGCATGCCGAATTCCTTGGCGAGGTAGTAGGCCGTCGCAAGCCCATGTCCGCCGCCGCCGACGATGATCACGTCGTAATGCGGCTTCGGCTGCGGCTCGCGCCAGGCTGGTTTCCAGCCGAGATTGCCGGAAAGGGCTTGCTTGAAGATGGAAAGGGCGGAGTAGCGCATGCGAAATCCCGGATCAGTTGGCCCACATTCGCATATGCAGCACAAACAGCAAGGCGGGGCGGTGTCACACCCTGCACAAGCGTCACTCTTTCCACATGACCTTGATGGCACACAACATTGCTTTCAGCCCGGCACGCGTCTAAGCCAGTGGCAGAAAAGGCCGGAGACGATGCAGGCAGACCTTGCGGAACTGAAACAGGTGATGGAGCGCGCCGCACTGGCAGCCGCCCGCGCCATCATGGCGATCCACAGCGCCGGGCCCGACGTGCAGTACAAGCCGGACAGCTCGCCGGTGACGGAGGCGGACGAGGAGGCCGAGCGGCTGATTCTCGCCGCGCTCGGGCAGCACTTTCCCGCCATCCCCGTCGTCGCCGAAGAGGCGGTCGCTGCCGGGAATATTCCAGACATTTCCGGCGGCCTGTTCTTCCTCGTCGATCCGCTCGACGGCACCAAGGAATTCATCGCCGGCCGCGCCGAATTCACCGTCAATATCGCGCTCATCCGCGATGGCGCGCCCATTGCCGGCATCGTGCTTGCGCCTGCCCTGTCCTGCGGCTTCGTCGCGGTGGAAAACCGCGCCGAGCGCTTCACAGTGACGAGCGATTTTTCCGTCGGCGAAAGACAATCCATCGGCTGTCGCGACCGCGGCAAGGCGCTGACCGCCGTCGCCAGCCGCTCGCACGACACGCCGGAAACCGCGCGTTTTCTCGACGACCACGGCATCGATGCCTGCACCGCCATCGGCTCGTCGCTGAAATTCTGCCTCGTCGCCGAGGGCCTTGCCGACGTCTACCCGCGCTTCAGCCGCACCATGGAATGGGACACGGCGGCGGGCGACGCGGTCCTGCGCGCCTCCGGCGGCGAGACGCACACGCTGGATGGCGCGCCGCTTGCCTACGGCAAGCGCAACCAGGCGCATGATGCGGATTTCGCCAATCCCAACTTCATCGCGGCGGGCACCGGCTGGAGCGCCAACGTCTCCGCCGTGGCGGACTGACCGAGCCGTCAAGCGGCCTATGTCGCGGGGACCGTATCCTCAGGCGCGGGCGTGGGGACGTCCCCTTCCTCCCTGGCTTCCGGCTTGATGCGGAACCAGGCGATGTAGAGCGCCGGCAGGAAGAGCAGCGTCAGCACCGTACCGACGATGATGCCGCCCATCATGGCGTAGGCCATCGGGCCCCAGAACACTTCGCGCGAGATGGGGATAAGTGCGAGGCTTGCCGCCGCCGCCGTCAGCATGATCGGCCGCATGCGGTGTTCCGTCGCCTCGCGCACCGCATCCCAGGGATGCATGCCCTCCCGCCTCAAGTCCTCGATCTGCACGACAAGGATGACCGAGTTGCGGATCAGGATGCCGATCAGCGCCAGCACCCCGAGGATCGCGACGAAGCCGAGCGGCGCGCCGCTGCCGATGAGCGCGATGACCACCCCGATGAGCGCCAGCGGCGCCACCGCGAAGACAAGGAAGAGCCGCGAGAAGCTCTGGAGCTGGAGCATCAGGATCGTCGCCATGGCGAAGAGCATCAGCGGCACGACCGCAACGATCGGCGCCTGGCTGTTGGTGCTCTCTTCCACCGCACCGCCGATGGCGACACTGTAGCCGGACGGCAGGCTCTCGCTGAATGCCGAGACATCCTTTTCCATCTGCGAGACGATCGTCGCCGGCTGCACCCCGCCGGTGACGCTTGCCTTGACCGTGATGGTGGGCTGGCGCGAGCGCCGCCAGACGACGGGCTGCTCCATTTCGTAGCGGAAGTTCGCGACGGCGGCGAGCGGCACCGAGGTGCCGTTTGCCGTCGGAAGCTGCATCTGGCGCAGCGTGTCGATGGATTCGCGTTCGCTCGCCCGTGCCCGGCCGACGACGTCGATCAGGTAGACGTCGTCACGGATCTGGGTGACCGTCGTGCCGCCGACGACGCCGTTCAGCGCGTAGGAAATGTCCTGCGAGGTCACGCCAAGCTGGCGGGCCTTGTCCTGCAGCACATCGACCTTCACCACGCGCGCAGGCTCGTTCCAGTCATAGACGATGTCGCCGAGCCGGTTGTTCTTGCCGAGCAGTTCGCCGAAGGAGAGCGCGTGGGCGCGTACTTCCTGAATGTCCGGTCCGCTGACGCGGTACTGAATCGGCCGGCCGACCGGCGGTCCGATATCGAGCAGCTTGACCAGCGCATCCGTGCCGACGAAGGTCGTGCGCAGATAGGCCTCAAGATCCGCCTTCAGCCGGTCGCGCGCCTCCAGGTCCTTGCTGACGATGATCGTCTGGCCGAAGGCCGGCGACGGCGGCTGCACGTCGAAGGACAGCAGGAAGCGCACCGCGCCCTCGCCGACATAGGAAGACCAGCGCTCGATATCCGGATTGCCCTTCAGCTTCTCCTCCTCGAACCTGGCGATTTGCACATTGGTCTCGGCAATCGAGGCGTTCTGCGGCAGCGCCCAGTCGATGACCAGCTCCGGCCGGTCGGAAGACGGGAAGAACTGCTCCTGCACGAAGCGCATGGCGAAGACCGAGACGCAGAAGACCAGCACGGTCGCGACGATGGTCGTCCATTTCCAGCGCATGCAGACATCGAGCAGACGCGCGAAGGTCCGGGTGACCCAGCCCTTCTGCTCATGGTGCTTCTTCATGCTGTTCGGCAGGATGGTTACGCCGAGCAGCGGCGTGAAGATGACGGCGACCACCCACGACACGACAAGCGAAATCGCGATGACGACGAAGAGGCTGAAGGTGAACTCACCGGCCGCGCTGTTGTTGAGGCCGATCGGGATGAAACCCGCCACCGTCACCAGCGTCCCGGTCAGCATCGGGAAGGCGGTGGACGTATAGACATAGGTCGCCGCCTTGCGCAGCGAATCGCCCGCTTCCAGCCGCGACACCATCATCTCGACGGCGATCATGGCGTCGTCCACGAGAAGGCCGAGCGCGATGATCAACGCGCCGAGCGATACACGCTGCAAGGATATGCCGTCGTAGTACATGAAGACGAAGGTGATCGCGAGCGTCAGCGGAATGGACAGCGCCACGACGAGGCCGGCGCGAAGCCCGAGACTGATGAAGCTGACGATGAGAACGATGGCAACCGCCTCGAACAACGCGCGCGTGAAGCCGGAAACGGCCTCCTCGACGACCTTCGGCTGGTCGGAAACGAGATGCACGTCGACGCCGACCGGCAGTTCATTCGACAGAAGCTCGATCTCCTTTTCGACGGCGGCGCCGAATTCCAGTAGATTGGAGCCCTGCTTCATGCCGATGGCAAGGCCGATCGCCGGCTCGCCATTGAAGCGGAACAGCGCCGATGGCGGGTCCTGGTAACCGCGGGTAATCGTTGCGATGTCGCTAAGGCGGAAGAAGCGGTTGTTGACGCGCAGATTGACCTCGCGAAGGCTCTCTTCCGAGGAGAACTGCCCGCCGACGCGCACGCTGACGCGCTCGCCGCCTGCCTGCACCACGCCGGACGGCGCAATCGCATTCTGGGCCTGGAGCGTCGAGACGACCTGCTGGATGGAGATGCCGAGGGCCGCAAGCTGGCGCGTCGAGAATTCAAGATAGATCACCTCGTCCTGCGCGCCGACGAGATCGACCTTGCCGACATTCGGCACGGTGAGGACGCGCCTGCGGGCATCCTCGACGTAGTCGCGCAACTGGCGCTGCGTCAGGCCGTCGGCGGTGAAGGCGTAGATATTGCCGAAGACGTCGCCGAAGCGGTCGTTGAAGGCCGGGCCGACGACGCCCGAGGGAAACTCCCCGCGAATGTCGTTGATCATGTTGCGCACGGTCACCCAGGTCGGCGCCACATCGCGCGCACGGGTCGTCGGCTTCAGGTTGACGAAGACCAGCGTCTGGCCGGGCGTCGTCACGCTGCGGCTGAAATCGAGCGATTCCAGCTCTTCGAGCTTGCGCTCGATGCGCTCGGTCACCTGCCGCGTCGTCTCTTCCACGGAAGCGCCGGGCCAGGCGGCGCTGATCGTCATCGTCTTGATGACGAAGGACGGGTCCTCCTCGCGGCCAAGATTCTGATAGGTGAAGAAACCGAGCAGCGCGAAGACGATCATGAAGTACCAGACGAGCGACGCGTGATCGAGCGCCCAGTCCGAAAGGTTGAACTTCTTCATAGGCTTGCCTCGTCTTCGATCTTGATCTTCTGACCTTCTTCGAGGCTGTTCACCCCAGCGGTGACGACGCGGTCACCTTCCTTCAGCCCGCTCGGCACGGGAAGATAGCGGCCGACGGCAGCGCCCGTCTCGATCGGCGCCAGATGCACCTCGCCCTTGGCTCCATCAACGAGCCAGACATGCGGCTTGCCGTCTTTTTGCAGCACAGCCGTTTCCGGCACCATGATGACGGTGAGGTCCGGCCCTTCAAGCTCAGCGGTTATGGTCGTGCCGAGCCGGACCGTCGCAGGCGGGTTTTCCAGCGCGATCTTGACGCGCCGGGTGCGGGTAAGCGCATCGGCGGAGGGCGCAACCTCGCGCACTGTGCCCTTGACGACGATCGCGGGGTTGATCTGCAGGGATACCGTGAACCGGCTGCCCACGGCGATTGCTTCCGCCGTTTCGGGAATATCCACGACCGCGTCCCGCTCATCCGGCCGGGCGACGGTAACGATGGCCTCGCCGGGCGAGACGGTCTGCCCGACCTCGGCGCCCGTCGCGACGACGACACCATCGAACTCGGCCAGGATCCGGGTATAGGAAAGCTGTTCCTCCGCCTTGACCAGCGCCGTGCGGGCGCGAATGAGACCGGCATCGGCCGCCTCGCGCGACTGTTCGGCGCTTTCAACCGCAGCCTTGGCCGCCGCATTCGACTGGAGCAGCGTCGTCTGCCGCTCTTCGGTTGCGATGGCGCTCGAAAGCGTCGCCTCGGCGCTGGAAAGTTCGGCGCGGGCAGAACGGACCGCAAGCTCATAGGCCGTCCCATCAAGCACGGCGAGCACGTCGCCCTTCCGCACGAGATCGCCGACATGGACGCTGCGCGAGACGAGACGCCCGGCGACACGCGAGCCGAGCACAGCCTGCACCTTCGCCTGCACTACGCCGGCAAAACGCGTGCCGGGCAGCGCGGTCGGCGCGACGATGATCGAAAGCACGGGCCGCGGCGGAGCGGCCGCTTCCTCTTCCTTGTTGCAGCCGGCAAGCGCGGCGGCGGCGATGAAGGCCATGACCAGCGGGAAGGAAATCCTCATTGAGTGGCTCCTTCCGTCGCGATGACGGTCTGGCCGGGCCGGAGCAGCTTCGTGCCGTCGGCGACATAGGTCTCGCCTTCCTCGACGCCGCCCGAAACGAGGGCGGAGCCCGTTTCGAAGGACAGCACCTCGACCGGACGCAGGCTGACGGTGTTCTTTTCCTTGTCGATGATCCACAGCGCCGGTTTGTCGTCGATGCCGGCAAGCGCCTGCCACGGCACGACCGCGACACGGCGCGGCGCGAGCGCCCCGACGCCGACGACGGAAGCACCGAGCGTCATTTCCGGCGGCGTATGATCCATGGCGATCTTCACTCGCACCGTGCCGGTCTGGCTATCGATGGTCGGCGAGACCTCGCGCACATTGCCGGTCGTGCGGATCTTGTCGTCGCTGAGCAGCGTGACAACCACGCCATCCTTGGCGGGCTGGGCGAAAAACAGCGATTCATAGACATCGAAGACGGCATCGCGCGGGCCGGTATCGGCAATGGTGAACATGGTCTGCGCCGCCTGCGCGACCTGGCCGCTCTCGGCAAGACGCGCCGTGACGATGCCGTCGGCGGGCGCGCGCAGTTCCGTATAGGAAAGCACTTCCCTGGCCGTATCGCGCTGGGCGATCGCCGCCTCGCGGGCGCTTTCGGCGGTGCGCAGCGCCGTCTCGGCGTCGTCAAAGTCGCGCCTTGTGCTGATGCCGTCGTTCAGCAGCGATTTCTGGCGGTCGAAATTGGTGCGGGCGAGCTTGAGCCGGGCTTCCGCCGCGCGCACGCCCGCCTCCGCCGCCTCCACATCCGCCTTCTGCTCTTCGGGATCAAGCCGGGCCAGAACCTGACCTTCCTTCACCGCATCGCCCACATCGACGAACCAGCCGGTAATGCGCCCGCCGACACGGAAGGACAGATCGGTCTCCAGCCGCGCCACGACCTCGCCGGTGATGGTGATCGACTGCTTGCGTTCCTCGAAATGCACCGGTGCGATATGCACCGGCCGCGCCGCGCCATCGGCCAGGGCCGGCAAGGCAGCGGCGGAAAGCAGAAGCGCCGCCAGCATGATACTTCCCGATCGGGTCATCCTCGTCTCCACCCTTGCAGAAGCCACAACTTACTGTGGACCCTCATTATATCGCGGGGAGCAAGCTGGCAAGCCGCCACCACCAGACGTTGACATGCCACCGGCAAGTGTGGCGGAACCCGGGGAGAAAGCCAATCGGGGCCATCCTTTCAGAGGAACAAAATAGGCCATGTTCTTCCGCGGCCCAGGGCAGCGCCGCGCCAGAAACAGAAAAGCCGCCGGCAGCCTCGAAACCTTGGCGGTTTCCGCGAAGCTGCACGACGGCTTTACCGGAGCGCCATTCTTTGGACGCTTCTATCAAGGCCCCCTCTGGACCCATCGCCATAAAAAGCAGGAACTATGCCAGTTCCGCGAATTTCAACATCACGATGCGATTTCAAACAATTACAGAAATCACTAATTCACCGAAGGCTTGGCCGGATCCGCCCCGGCTGTTCAATTCCTGTGCAATGCCCAAATCCGGTTCATCGCCCGCCCGGCAAAAAGGCGACCGTCACCGGCCGCCTTCCTGGTTTTCAGATTGCCGGAAGGCTCAGAATTCTTCCCAGTCCTGTGCCGCGGCGGCCGCCTGCCCGCCGCCAAAGGCGGTGGCGAGCTTGCTGCCGAGCGCCCGCGCGCCCGAGGCAACCGGACGATGCTCGGCCGAGGATGCCGCCACCGCGCGAGTGGCGCCGAGACCCGCGCCCAGGCGGAACTGCGCAAGCAGGGTGTTCAGTGCCGCGGCCTCGCTCGCCAGCGCGTGGCTCGCCGCCGTCTGCTCTTCCACCATGGCGGCGTTTTTCTGCGTGCCCTGGTCGATGGAGTTCACCGCCGCATTGATCTCGTTGACGCCGGTCGACTGTTCGCGTGCCGAACGGACGATCGCCGCTACGTTCTGGTCGATGTCCTGCACCTGATTGACGATTTCCGCGAGCGACGAACCGGTCTCGCCGACGAGCGTCACGCCGAGATGCACCTGTTCACCCGACTTGGTGATCAGCGCCTTGATTTCCTTGGCGGCATTTGCCGAGCGCTGGGCGAGTTCGCGCACTTCCTGTGCAACGACCGCAAAGCCCTTGCCGGCCTCGCCTGCCCGCGCCGCCTCGACGCCGGCATTGAGCGCCAAAAGGTTTGTCTGGAAGGCGATCTCGTCGATGACACCGATGATGTTGGAGATTTCGCGCGAGGAGTTTTCGATACCGCTCATCGCGCTCACGGCGCGGCGCACGACTTCACCCGACTTCTCGGCGCCCGCGCGGGTACGCTCGACGAGCTGTCCGGCGTCTTCCGCCCGCCTGGTCGCGTCCTTGAGCGAGGTTGTGATCTGCTCGAGCGCCGCTGCGGTCTCCTCGACGGAAGCCGCCTGCTGCTCGGTGCGCTTTGCCAGATCGTCGGAGGCCGATCGGATTTCATCCGAGCCCGCCTGGATGGCGTTTGCGTTTCTGCCGACCGAACGAAGCGCCGATTGCAGTTTTTCGACCGAGACGTTGAAGTCGTGGCGGACCTGATCCAGCGAGCCGGCAAAAGCCTGTTCGATCCGGTGCGTCATGTCGCCGTCGGCAAGCTTCTGCAGGCCTTCGGCCAGCGCCTCGACGGCAAACCGCGTCTGGCGCTCGCGCTCGGCGGTCTCCTCGGCGCGCTGACGGCGCTCCTCTTCCGAAAGGGCACGGTTCTGTTCCGCTTCACCTTCAAGGCGAACCTTGGCGAGCGTCGCATCGCGCAGCACGGCGAGCGAACGGGCCATTTCGCCGATTTCGTCCTGACGCTCCGATTCCGAAAGATCAACATCCGTACGGCCGCCGGCGATTTCGCTCGTAGCGACGATGACCTTGTCAAGCCGCTTGCGGAAACGCGCGGCCAGCAGCCAGCCGATGGAGATCATCAGGCCAGCGGCAAGCGCGATGACGATGATGGACGTGATGGCCAGCGTCGAGAGGCTGGCGAAGAGCACGGATTTGGGCACGGAGACCACAGTGAACCAGGTCGTGCCCGGGACGAGCGGCACCGGTACGGCGACCGCAAAGGAGGGAACACCGGCGGCATCCTTGATTTCCATCGCGGTTTTCGGGCTGGCGAGCAACGCCTGCCATGCTGCCGCGTCAAGGCCGGAATCGGCAAGGCTCTTGCCGAGCACGGACTGATCCGGGTGGCTGATGATGCTGCCGCCCTGGGTGAGCAACGCGACATAGCCCTCTCCGAGCGGCTTCAAGCCCGCCATGTCGGCGGCGAGCGCGTCGAGTGCGATGTCCACGCCGGTCTCGCCCTGGAACGTGCCGTCGAAGAGCAGCGGGGCCATGAAGGAGGTCATCAGCACGTTCTTGCCGCCGATGACATAGCTGTAGGGCTCGGACAAGAAGTCCTTCCCGGTCGCCTTCGGCACCTGATAATAGTCGCCGACGCCGGGCGTGTCGTAATCCTTCAGCGCTTCCAGGCCGACCTTGCCGTCGTTCCGGACGAAATAGGGAATATAGCGGCCCGTTGCGTCATGGCCGGGCTGGTTCTTGTACTGGTCGTCCTTGCCGTCGAAGGCATTCGGCTCCCAGCCGGAGCTGACGCCGAGCACGAAGGGATTGTCGGCCATCAGACGGTCGAAGATGCCGTTCATCGTCTCGCGGTTCGGCTCGCCCGTCGCCTTCATCGCATAGAGCGTGGAGCGCATGTTCCAGCTCAGCCCTTTGACCTGCGCAAAGTAGGTTTCCACCTTGCCGGCGCTTGCCTCTGCCGCGTTCACCATTTCAGAGATCGACCGTTCTTCCACGGTGCGATAGGACAGCCAAAGCAGAACCCCGGCCGTCGCCACGGTCGTGGCAACACCAGCCGCCACAATGGCGAACATATTTCGGGCAGTCGCAGTCTTCGGCAACATCGAGCGTCTCCTCCCATCCGGGCGGAAACTCCGCACCGGCACGCATCAGAAATGGCAGCACATGCCGACGATGCGGCGAAAACAGAGACGAAGTCATTTCGCAGGATGCAACCTACGGGACGGCTGGTTTATGAAACGCTAAGATTCGAATGATCGGCATTGGACGGAACCCGCAGAAAGCCGGCCGCGTTTAAGCCCAGAAGCGTTGTTCAGGAAAAGTGAACGATCCGTTCGCCGCCCTCGGTCTACCGGGAACGCTAGCGAGGGGCGATATTCACCTCAACGCAAAGCCCCGATAGCGGGGTACGCAGCAGAATATCCGGTGCTTTCCGGAAAGGAGTCCACCATGTCCCTGCAGCTTACAGGCATCCATCACCTGACCGCAATCACTGCCAACGCGGCGCAAAACCTGCGCTTCTATACGCAGCTCCTCGGCCTGCGCCTCGTCAAGAAAACCGTCAACCAGGACGACACGACGGCCTACCATCTCTTCTATGCCGATGGGATCGCAGCGCCGGGCACCGACCTGACCTTTTTCGACTGGCCTGTCGGCCATGAGCGGCGGGGCACGCATAGCGTTTCCCGCACGGGCCTGCGCGTCGCCAGTCTTGCTACCCTCGAATGGTGGAAGGCCCGCTTCGACGAGAAGAAGATCAAGGCTGGCGAGATCCGTGATATCGGCGGCCGCGCCACGCTCGATTTCGAGGATGACGAAGGCCAACGCTTCCGCCTGACCGTCGACAATGCTGGCGCTCCGTCCAATCCCTGGGAGAAAAGCCCGGTCCCGGCCGAACACCAGATCAAGGGTCTCGGCCCGATCACGCTCAGCGTGCCGGATATCCGCAATACGGAGACCGTGCTCGTCCACGTCATGAACATGACGCAGACCTCGACCTATCCGAACCCGGATGGCGCAGGCGATGTCCATGTCTTCTCGATGGGCGAAGGCGGCCCGGCAGCCGAGCTGCATGTCGCCGTCGAACCGGACCTGCCGACTGCCCATCAGGGCGCGGGCGCCGTGCACCACGTTGCCTTCCGCGCACCGGATGTCGAGGCGCTGCATGCCTGGACGGAGCGGTTGCGCGGCTTCCGCCTGCCATCCAGCGGCGAGGTCGAGCGCTTCTACTTCCGCTCGCTCTATTTCCGCGAGCCGAACGGCATCCTGTTCGAGATTGCAACGGACGGTCCCGGCTTTGCTGTCGACGAGCCGCTCGAAACGCTTGGCGAGAGCCTGTCGCTGCCGCCATTCCTCGAACCGCGCCGCACGCAGATCGAGGCGAGATTGAAGCCGCTCTCCTAACCTGATCGAAACCCCGGCGTGACATACAGTCCGCCGGGGTTTCCTGTATCCATAGAATGGAGGAATACGATGACGAAACTGGTGGCAATCTCGGGCAGCCTGCGAAAGGCCTCCTTCAACACGGCGCTGCTGCGCGCCGCTCTCGGCATGACGCCGGATGGCACCGAAATCGTCGAGGGCTCGATCCGCGGCATTCCGCTCTACGACGGCGACGTGGAGGCGGCCGATGGAATCCCGGAAGCCGTGACACGCCTGAAAGACCTTGTCGCGGACGCGGACGGCGTCATCATCTTCACGCCGGAATACAACAATGCCATTCCCGGCGTCTTCAAGAACGCGATCGACTGGATGAGCCGCCCCTCCTCCGACATCGCCCGCGTCTTTGGCGGCAAGCCCTTCGCCATTACGGGCGCCTCGCCGGGCAATTTCGGCACGCTGCTGTCACAGGAAGCCTGGCTGCCCATCATGCGCACGCTCGGCACCGTGCCGTGGTTCGGCACCAAACTGATGGTTTCGCGCGCCGGCACCATCATTCAGGACGGCCGGATCGCCGACGAGGCGACCGAGAAGAAGTTGCGCGACTTCGTTGCCGGCTTCGCCGCCTTCGTCGCCGAGTACAAGCGGTAAGCACGAGAATGGAAGCGGAAAGGGCGCGTCTTGCGACGCGCCCTTATTTTTGTGTGCTCCATCGGCATCAGCCGATGATGCGTTCCTTGTAGGCCTTTGCCAGTTGCGCATCGGCGGAACCGATATCGTGTCCGGCGGCAAGCAGTTCATGCTCGACCGAAGCTCCTCTGGCCTTCAGGTGCCGCTCGAGGTCTCCGGCAAATCGGCCGTAGGGATCCGACTGGCCGCTCACCATCAGCACGTTCGCGCCGGGAAGATCCGTTGCCGGCACGTCTTCAAGCACGTTCATGCCGCGCAGCAGCACGGCGTTGCGGATGACGCCCGGATGGAGCAGCATGACAGCGCCGATCATGTTCGCGCCGTTCGAGTAACCGACGAACAGCGTCTTTTCCGGGTCGAGCCCATAGGCGGCATTGGCGCCCTCCATGAAGGAAACAAAAGCCTCCGCCTCGTTGACGATATCCTTCTGGTCGAAGGTGACGGCCGTCAGGCGGCGGAAGAAACGCGGGTAGCCTTCGTCGGCGCTGCGGCCGCGCGGGCTGAGGAGCACTGCATTCGGCGCAAGGCGCGCGCCGAAAGGCAGAAGACTGGTCTCGTTGCCGCCGGTGCCGTGCAGCAGAACGACGGCGGTGCCGTCCGGGTTTTCCGGTCGATGCACCCGGTGGATGAAGGGCAGGTCTCGTTCGGTCATTCTTTCGTCTCCGGGCAGGGAAAATTGCGGAAGCCGGGCCCGGACATCCTCCGGATCGGCACGAAAATGTTTCGGCACGAACAGCTTGTCGCCAAGATGCTCCAGCGGCTCATCGATCGTCATGCCGGGGCCGTCTGTCGCATATTCGACGAGCGAACCGCCGGGCTCGCGGATATAGAGCGAGTAGAAATAGGTGCGGTCGTGCATGTTCACGTCGCCCGTATCCTCAGTGGCAAGCTTGCCGGCCATCGCTTCCACCGCGGCCCGGTCCGGGGCGCGCAGCGCGATATGGTCGATCGTCCCGGTGCCGGGCGCGGACGTCCAGAACCCGCTGGCATTGCGGATGTCGAGCACGTCGCCCGCCTCCCCGGCCAGCCGGGTGACGCCATCCGCCTCGGCAACCTTGCGGAAGCCGAAATGCCCGCCGATGAACGCCGCCGTTTCCGCCGGCCTCTCCGACAGGATCGTCGCACCGCGAATGCGCTGGATCGCATCCGCCGCCGCGATGTCCTTCGTGACGAACGGTGCCGGACCTTCCACACCCGCCTCGCCCACCAGCTTGACGATGATGCCGTCCGGGTCCTTGAGGCGGAGCACGGGTTCGCCGAACTCCTGCGCCGGGCCGGTCATGGCGATGTTGTGCGTCAGCGCCCGCGTCAGCCAGAAGCCGATCGCCTCCGGCCGGATGGCAAGGGCGATTTCCGACGGCTGGCCAAGACCGACCCGGCCGGGCGAACCGTCCTCCCAGGCAAGGAAGGTGATCAGCGAGCCGGGACTGGCCGCCGCATCGCCATAGAACAGGTGGAGCTGGTCAGCGTCCTCGTACCCGGCCGTCCGCTTGACGAGCCTGAGACCGAGAAAGCCCATGTAGAAATCGACGTTCGCCTGGATCTTCCGGGTGATCGCCGTGATGTGATGGATGCCACTGGTCATGGGGCACCTCCTTTCCAGGACACCCAATCAGGATTTGGCATTCCGCGCCAGCCGGCGCCGGGTGAATGGATTGTTCACAAAATGAAACCGGCCCCGTTGAAAGGCGGGGCCGGTCGAGAACGACACTACGGTGCCGGTTCGTCAGAATTAGGTTCAGGCGGCCGCAATATTGGCCGGAGGCATCGCCCGCGTCGAGGCGGACGGATCGTTGAGGAGACGGCGGATCGCCAGGCGCACTTCGTCTGCCGACGAAAAACGTTGGGAATCCAGGTCCCACACGGAATATTTGACGGCCATGAACTTCAGTCGATCCTCATCGGGAACGACGACGCCAACGGCCTCACCACCGATTTCGATAACCTGCTTTTGCATAACAACTCCTGCCGCGCCCAGAGGCACAGCCAATTCAATCTTGCGCTAAATTCGACGAGGGGAAATCAGGTCACATTCGGCAGATGGCCGTATGCGCTTTCCCTGTAATCGTTTCACGACAGGAGTACGCCACACGCACGGAGGCGATGTTGTTGATATGGCACATGACACACTCCCTCTGGCTGGCGCTGACGCTAAATTGGACGCGTCAGGGTGGGACCGAAACAAAACGCATGCGGCCCTCATGCGATGCTCCAACACATAGTGAAGCCTCCTCTTCTTGTCAATGAAATCCGCAGGAATTTGGAATAAATTGCTGCTGGATTTGTGTGACAATTCGAATCGCAAAATATTCTTCGCGCCTGCAGCATATTTCAGAAAAATATGTCGCGAAGACGGATATTCCGGGGAAATGCCGTGGCGCAATCTGGTGGCGCAACCAGATTCGCCGAACTTGCGCATAACGGGAAAAGAAGCACCCCACCGGGCAATAGCCGCGTTGCAAGGCGGACACACACTTGCGCGCTAACAACGGAAAAAACGTTGTGGGACCATTCTTTTTCAAAGAAGGGCTCGCTCTCGGCGCCAAACATAAATAAAGAGTGAATCAGAGATTTCTTGCGTTAAGCACGCTAAACGGCTGACAGGATAGACCTATGAATTTCACCAGGACCCTTTTCCCTCTGAGCATGCTTCTCCTGTCAGGCTGCGTCGTAGGCCCCGATTACCAGAAGCCGGAGACCGCGCTTCCGGCCAAGTTCTCCGAAAGCAAGGCGTCAAGCGCCGGCGACGTGGCGCTCAATCCGTGGTGGGAATCCTTCCGCGACAAGCGCCTCAACAGTCTCGTCCATCAGGGCCTCGCAGAAAACCTCACCGTGCAGCAGGCGCTGGAGCGCATCACGGCTGCCGAGGCAAATGTCGTCATCGCCGGCGCAGGCGGGCTGCCGAGCATCGGCGCATCCGCTGACGGGAACGTAGGCGGCCAGGACGGCAGCTATCTGCGCCGCACCACCGGAAACGACCATTCGGAATCGAAGTCGATGACGGCAGGCGTCAGCGCCTCCTGGCTGCTCGACTTCTTCGGCCAGTACCGCCGTTCGAAGGAAGCCGCGAATGCCTCGCTCGACGCGGCCTACGACGACGTCGGCGTCGCGCGTCTTGCCTACCTCTCCGACCTCGTGTCGAGCTATGTGAACGCGCGCTACTATCAGGAAGCGCTGGCACTGAACCGCAAGAACCTGGAATCGCGCCGCGAGACCCTGAAGCTCACCAACGAGATCAAGGAAGCGGGCGCCGCCTCCAGCCTCGACGTGCTGCAGACCGAAGGCCTCGTCAACCAGACGCTGGCCGATCTGCCGGCGCTGGAAACCGGCTTCCACCAGGCTGCAAACCACATCGCGACCCTGCTCGGCGTTCCGGCCAGCACGATCACCTCCAGCCTGACCAAGGGCTCGGCCCAGCCGATGCCGCGCTACTCGACCAAGACCGGCATTCCGGCGGACCTGATCCGCAACCGTCCTGACATCCGCGCGGCCGAACGTCGCCTCCAGGCGGCGACGGCCCAGATCGGCGTCGCCGAATCGCAGCTCTATCCGAGCATCGAACTCGGTGGCTCCATCGGCGTGGCGCGCAACTTCAATGCCGTGTCCGGCAGCCTGTCGAGCTGGTCCTTCGGTCCGTCGCTGAGCCTGCCGATCTTCAACGGCGGCGCGCTCAAGGCGCAGGTCAAGATGGCCCGCTCGGAAGCCGAGCAGCAATACCTGTCCTGGAAGTCCACCGTGCTGAACGCGGTCGAGGAAGTCGAGAACGCACAGACGGCGCTCATCCGCGACGGCCAGACGGTCGCCGCCCTGCGCAAGGTCGTGCAGTCCTACGAACAGACGTTGAGCCTTGCCCGCGAAAGCTATCGCGGCGGTGCCAGCACGATCCTCGACGTGCTCGATGCCGAACGCAACGTCGCCTCGGCCCGCCTGTCGCTCGCTGCGGCGATCCGCCAGCTCGCCCGCGACTATGTCGCGCTCAACGTGGCTGTCGGCGGCGGCGCGGAAATCGGCTCGGCGACTGTCGCCAGCAAGTAAGCCAAGGCAAAACAACGAGCAAAGCGGCGGCCCGGTTTAATCGGGGCCGCCGTTTTCGTTCTGGAAGAAGCTTTCGAGCGCTGCGGCCGTCTGGCCGTAGTGTTCGCGAAGCGCGGCAGCCGCGCCCTCGGCGTCCCTCGTCAATGCGCATTCCAGCAGCCGCCGGTGCTCGCCCTCGACATCGCGCGTTGCGCCCAACAGGCTGACCGACATGCGCCGGTAGCGATCGGCGCGCGAAAACAGCTTTCCGCAGATTTCCAGCAGGACGGGAGAACCGCAGGCCGAAATGAGCGCTGCGTGGAAGGCCGCATGCCGCGTCTCCCAATCCTCCCGCATCGCCGAGGGAATATCGTCCCGCGCCTGCGGGATGCGCACCATCAGATGATGGGTGGCAATCACCCGCGCCTCCCAGTCGGCATCGCCTTTCGTCACCGAAAGCCGCAACGCCTCGCTTTCACAGTGCTGGCGTGCCGCCGTGATGTCGCGCAGCTCCGCAAGCGAGAGGCTTGCGACGCTGTAGCCACGATGGTCGTCGAGCACCGTGAAGCCTTCCGCCGTCAGCCGGGCCAGCGCCTCGCGCACCGGCGTCACGCTCATCTCGCAAAGCGCCTGGAGATCGGCAAAACGCAGGCGGTCGCCCGGCTTGAAGCGCCCCGAACGAATTGCCTGCCGGATCGCCTCATAGGCATCGGCTGCCAGCGTCCTCGCCCCTGCCCGCTTCTGGTCCATCGGTTCGCGCCTATCTTATAAAATATGGACGATTTTCGAAAATCGTTGACACGATGTAAAACCGGATGAATGGTGCGCGCAACTGAAATCGGCATGAGCCGGCATTGATGGAGGATCGAATGAAACTGGTGCGCTTTGGCGCGGCGGGCGCGGAAAAGCCCGGAATGATCGATGCGGACGGCAAGATCCGCGACCTGTCCGGCGTCGTAGCCGACATTGCCGGCAGCGTGCTCGGCCGCGAGGAACTGGCCCGCCTCGGCGCCATCGACCCGAAGAGCCTGCCGCTTGCCCCCGAGGGCAGCCGCTTTGGCCCCTGCGTCGGCCGCGTCGGCAATTTCATCGCGGTCGGCCTCAACTATGCGGACCACGCCGCCGAAAGCGGCATGGCGGTGCCGAGCGAGCCGGTGCTGTTCAACAAGGCGCCCTCCTGCATCGTCGGCCCGGACGATACGGTCCTCATTCCGCGCGGCTCTGAAAAGACCGACTGGGAAGTGGAACTTGCCGTCGTCATCGGCGAGCGCGCCTCCTATGTCTCGGAAGCCGAGGCGCTGGACTATGTGGCGGGCTATTGCGTGTGCAACGACGTTTCCGAGCGCGCCTACCAGATCGAGCGCGGCGGCCAGTGGACCAAGGGCAAGGGTTGCCCGACCTTCGGCCCGATCGGCCCCTGGCTGGTAACGAAGGACGAGGTGGACACGAGCAACCTCGCCATGACGCTCAGCGTCAACGGCGAACTGGTGCAGAACGGCTCGTCAAGCACCATGGTCTTCAACGTGCCCTTCCTGGTGCACTACATTTCGCAGTTCATGATTCTCGAGCCCGGCGACATCATCACCACCGGCACCCCGCCCGGCGTCGGCATGGGCATGAAGCCGCCGCGCTACCTGAAGCCCGGCGATCGCATGGAAGTGTCCATTGCCGGTCTCGGCGTGCAGCGTCAGGCCGTTGCAGCAGGCTGATATGCAGACATAGTCTGGAAATGCGAGAGGGGCCTCAGGGGCCCCTCTTTCGTGTCAGCGATCAATGAACGGTCATGGGCGACGCTTCGCCCTCGAGAATGCGAAAGGCCTCGTCCAGCGCCGCCACCAGGACGTCCGTCAGTTCGTCCGCATCATTTTCGAGGAGGAAGAGCGCAACCGTTGCATTGTCAGGATCGCTGAAGCGATCGAGGTCGTTAGACATGTCATTGTCCCTTTCCAGCCGGCACCATCCCGGTTAACGGAAAGCTTAGGGACGCAGGCTTGCGTCTGGCTTGTGCCGGAAAGACACAAACGGCGCAAGGATAAAACCGTCATCCGCACCAGGACTGGCGCTGCCCCGTCCAGGGCCTGGCAAGGCCCTCGCGCACGAGCCTGTTGCCGATCGACTTGCCGCCCCGCAGCACGAGATGCGGCGCAGCGCCCGCCCGTCCGGCGGCCCCGTCCTTCGCTGCCACAAGCGTCACATTTCCTTCGTTCAGAATCTCGCGCAGGCGCAGCTTGGCATCGCCCCCACGCGAACGCTCGGCATCGCAGCGCGCATCGGCGATCGCCGGCGTATCGACATCGGCAAGCCGCACCTTGCGGCCGGCATAGAGAATGGTGCTGCCGTCGAGCACGCAATAATCGGTCTGCGTCGTGCAGATGAACCATTTTCCGGAAAAGGCCGGCAGTTTCTCTTCAACCGCAGGCTTCTGCACCGCGGCCTCGGCCGGTCGCTGCTTCGGCCGCGCCAGCAGGGCCTGGCGGTCGACCTTGTTTTCCTTGCGCTCGATGGAGGCCGTGCGGATCGCCGATGCGCCCTTTTCCGGCCCGGGCGCCCAATTGTCCATGTAGAGGATGCCGCCGATGATCGCCGCGCCCAGCACATACCAGTGCGCCATGCCGCCACGCGAAGCGGCCGAGCGCCGCGTTCCCGAACTTTTCTTCCGCCTGGTCGTCTTCTTCGCCATCACCTGTCTCCTGCCCGGGACAGTGCAACGATCTCTTGAAGATATGGTTACCGGACTATGCGAGGCGCAGCGCCCGGCGGGAACCTGCAGCTTTGCACTGCGTCTGGCCTGATCTGGCCGGACCGGACGGAGGGGCAAGAGCGTCCGCGAATCTCGCCGCGACTGATTCGCCTGTCACAGGGCTGTGGACGGATCCCGCTTCGGCGGCTTCTTTTTTTGCCTTTTGCCAAAAGTGCAACATCTGGCAATTGACCGGTGCAGCACGAGCATTGAATTTACCTGCAACCGCCATGATAGCGGCCAGCGGCTCGTCCGGCGGTGGGCGGGCTGCGCTCTTGCAAGCGCGGGCCGCGCCCTCCTTTTCAATCCTGTTCATCTCCCGTTCATCTGGCAAACCGCAATTTTGGCGCGGTCGCAGCGCATGCGACCCCAAAAAGGCCGGCAACGGCTTTTATATGGACGGGATTGAACCCTACGGTCACTTTCGCGCAAGCATTGTCGGGATACCTCCCGCCTGTAACGCGGCAGGAGGAACAGCATGCAGCGATCATCGGGCGTCTTCGCTACCTCTGCACAGCGAACAGCATGGGGCATCGCAGCCAAGCATCTGGCGCGCGGCCAGAAGGATCCTGTTCAGATGGTGCAGGAGGGCATTGAGCACGAACGGCGGCGCTGCATCGAGCTGCTTCGGGCCGCCGGTATAAACGGCTCCGACATTCCGCTTTTCCTGAAGAACCCCGACGCCGATTGGTGAAACCCGACACGCGTGGCGCTTTATTTGCGAAGACCGGCGCAATCGACAACACGCCTGCGAAGACGAACTGGAGGCGCGCCGCTCCTTGAAGGCTGCGGCGGCATGGTTTGTGTCTGGTCCTGCTTCCCTTAGGTGGCCTTGGAACAAATCTCCATCGCCGAAGTCGCATTAGCCCTTGCTCACTCCTAGCCCCACCGCGCGGGGGACATTTTTCAGAGCCTGGCGGACAAATCGCCTTATCCTCTTTTCTGCATGCAGCACGAGGAAACTGATGAAGAGGACGCTGGCGAGGGCGAGGAGGAAGGAGAGCGGGCCACCAATACCCGCCTGATGAAGCGCGTAGACGACGACCATGCCGATCGTATAGTGGTTCAGGTAGGTCGTATAGCTCATGTCGCCCAGCATGCGCAAAGTCGCGCTCGGCTTGACGTAGCCTTTCCATCGGATTGCGGCGACGAGGAAGATCATAGCCCCGATCCAGACGGCAACGGCTCCTGCGGCGCGGGTGGGGTCCCCCCAATTTCCCAGGACGATCTCGACGATCGCAAACAGGATGAACACGACCAGCGCCGATAGCCTCCCCGGTCGGTTCGCTTGATTGGTCACGTGCCAGAGCAGCATGCCGATCGCGAAGAAAACGCCGTAGCGCATGAGAAAGACTTTGAAGGGGAAGCGCGACAGGAGGGCAACGAGCTGCTCATCGCCGCGAAGGGTGACGGCAAGAAGGACGGCCAGATACAGGGAACTCGCTACGCCGAGCACAAACGCGATCTTCAACAGGGGAAGCGGGCGCGCAAAGGCGATCGCCAGGCCGATGAGCAGATAGAACACGGCCTCCACCACAAGAGACCAGACGACGCCGTCGATATAGGGGCCGATGGGAGACAGCACGGCGGACCGAACGAGACGGTCGAGCAACGGCAGGACAGCCTCGCCGGCATAGAGCAGCGCGATCAGGCTTATCACTGCGGAAATCCAGAGCGCCGGCAGGATGCGGATTGCCCGATCCATCGCGAATTTCAGCGCTCCCGCGCCACCGGCCAGCGGTAGCGCGCTCATGGAAATGACGAAGCCGGATATCACGAAGAAGATTTCGACGCCCGTCGCTCCGATATTCTCGAACATGGCGAGGAAGCCATAGGCACGTTCGGCCGGTTCGAACACGACTTCGGGCCGGCTTGCGGCATAAGTCGCGAAGTGATGCAGCAGAACGAGCATCGCGGCAACGAACCTCAGGAGATCGATTCCCTGAATATGCTCATTTGACGGCTTTCCGACGCGGGCAAGCATCCGGTCATTCCCCTTCGTTGGATTGCATCAGCTTTGTTGCTGGGTCCTCCGCCTGGAACCAAGCCAGATGCAGCAAGCCATTGCAAACGGGGACTACGAACAGTGTTAGCGGATAAGGTAAACGCGCCCGCGCTCTGCGGCAGATCATATCCGTGGGCCGTTCATCGCACCTCGTGCAGCGTGATGATCAGCTTGATCAGCCGTTTCATGTAGATGGTCAGTTCGCACTCTTCCCACTGCACGATGTGGCAAGACCCGCCGCGTTGATGCGTCGTTGGTGAGGGAGACCCGATAGAGCGCAGAAACGTCCGATCGATTTTCGTGGCGATGGAAGTGCAAAGAACAACGCTGGCGCCCTTCGGCAAATTGCTCTCAAGAAATTGGAGAATCCATAAAATTACACTCGATTTACCTCCTGGATTGTGCGTAATACAGTTGAGTTAAACTGAGCCATCCAATTTCAGAAAATCCATTTTTATCTGACGCATACATTCGAAAATAAACACATACTAATCATGTTTTCTCGCAATACCGAGTGGGAAGCCTTCATAGCTTTCACTGAAAAGACCTTGAATACCGGAGAACGCCATCGGGGCTTGCTGATGCGCCGAAAGGTGGATGGTGTCTGGCAGTATCGCCGGCCAACGGCGACCGAGGAGAGCGATTACGTCTCCGGCGACGCCTGGTAGTCAGGAAACCAAGGGCGCGAGCGCGGTCACGATATCCGGTACTGTCCGAGCGCAGTGCACCGCGAATGCCTGGTGCAGGCCGTCTGGCAAATCAATTGTCGTCGCGCCAGTCCAACCCGGCGCAAGGCCGGCATTCCGCGACACAGCGAGTGTCCGATACATCGCGCAGCGCGAAGCCAGCGGTCGAGTAGCAGCCTTCTCTTTTGCAATCCGAGAACTGCTCAAGGAAATCCGGGGCACCGGATGGCATTGGTGAATTGAGGGCTTTGCTATCCCCTGCCGATCTTCACCCTCGAAATTTTCGGCGGGTGGTTCAGGAGGGCGACATGAGAGGGAGGGGCTAGCCGCTGCGGCGCACCGCCCTAGTGCCGGTATGGGAGAGGATAGCTCCGACCGATGGAATGCAGGTACGCCACGATCTGCAAAAGCAAATGGTCGCGTTGGCCGTACTTGCTTGAGATACGGATCAGTTCCGGCTCAATCGCGTCATATACATCGTCTGGCAGATCGGCATCAGCTATGACGTACGCATCCTCTCCGACAGCCCATATATCGCATCCAGTCTCTGCGATATCCCGAACGAACTCCGGTATTTGATCCTCCGTCATCACCCTCACGGTTTCGGCGCTTGCGAAATGTTCCCGGCTAACAGCACGGAACCCTGTGGGATAGATATGGCGTCCCTCAGATTGTCTTCCACCAGAAAGGTTGCCTCGATGTGCCGAGCGTCGGCTATGCTGGACCGCCCCGCGGCAACGCCGTTCATTCGTGAATGAACAAGAAGAAACGGCCGATCCATGCGATCTGGAACATTTTCTGGCTTCCCCTTCATCATCGCCCCTCATGTTGCATGGATTTGCCGAGTGTGGCGGGGAACCGTTGAAAATCAAGGAAAATCAGCTGCAACATAACGCAACGTGCAATTAGCGGAAATCGCCAACTGCGATCCATCTAGATTGTCGATTTTATTGAGAGGTTCGTTGGTAGCGGAGGTCCGTGCAGGTCACTATCACCGACTAGATGGTCCGGAGATTATTGACCTCGGGAACTGGCAGATGCATCTTCGCCGTTCTATTTCCGAATACCTGAAATTTGAGCCGCCGGAAACGGCAAATCTAGGGGGCCCGCCCTGTGACGACAGGCAAGCTGGTAGTGCTGGCGGCATTCACGAAAACAGATGAAGGAGAGTTGGTGCCGGCGACGACGCCGCTCCACCAGTGCCCCCCAAAGACCCAGGCTGGCAATGGCCAATATCAACATCTATGGTGATCGAAATGGATGAACAGTCGGCTTCCCTTCCGAAAGTATTCACTCCAGAAGAGTTGGCAATCCACTTCGGCTGGTCACCACGAAAGATCCGTGAATTTGCTCGCCAAACTGGCGCCTGTCGAATTCTTGGAAACAGGATGGTTTTTACGCAAGAGGACGTAAATGCCTTGTTGGAAGCTCTAAAGCCTCCACCAACCTCTCATCCAATACTGCCGCCATCTGCACTGCCGAACGCAGCTAGGGGCAGCTATGCCGATTTGCTCAAGTTGCGTGAAAAAATGGATAAAAGCAGCAAACCCGGCAGAGCGAAATAATAAGAGCTATGCGGCCCCGGAATGAACGAAAGTCCCCGGGGAAGAAGGAACTCTTGTGGGCAAGGAGCGGTCCTTAACCTCAAGGCTACTCCCGGCCACCTGCCATTCACGATCGCAAGCTTGTGTTGCATATTTTGAAAATAATGCGATTGTTTTGTTGCCCGTAAGGGCGCGGGAGCCTTGGGTGGGAGATCCGGCCTGAGGCGCAAGTCCGGGGGCTTGCTGGCAGTGCACGCACCCTAACGCGCCTGCCTCCCCGCCATTCCAACCTGTTTCATGGGTCAAGGATTCACGAAAGCTGCACTATTGTGCAACACCTGAAGCACGGTGTTGTGCCGTCGAGGGACGACATGACGAGGAATCCTAAGCTTCCGCACATTGAAACGCGGTATGACATGCGCGAGGACGGCACGGGTATGTGGGCGGTCTACGACATCTTCACGGGGCTGACGGCTGAGGTGAATGGTATTCCGCAGGACGGACTGGATATTGAGGTGGCTGACGATCTCGTCGATCTGCTGATCGCTGAATACATCGCCAGACGTAAGGGGACGACGCATTGAGGCATGGAGCGTGATCCCAGCAGGGAAAATTTGAGCCACTATCGCGGTAGACTTGGCGATAGGTACAATTTTAGCTATATTGAGAGAGATCTTAAACGAAAAGCCGCCCCCGGCCAAGGAAAGCGGCTTTCGCGAATGATCAGCAACAAGGCTAGAACACTCTGCACACCCCTAAAATAGCGTTTTTAGGGAAGATTTCTAGCCTTGTTGGGCATCACCTCAACGCACTGAAAAGGCTAGATAAAATGACAGATATAGCCAGTTTGGCGATCACCCCTACTCAGCTCACATTTGACTTGGAGATTGTCGTTGAAGCGGAAATCGACGGCGTCGGCATGGGCGTTCTTGGGGACGGAACGCCGTTTCTGACGTTGCGTGGTCTTTCGCGTATGTGCGGCGTCGCGATTTCCACTCTCGTAAAGCTTACAGACGAGTGGGGGCAGATCCCCACAAAGGGACGCGAGCAGAAAATTCGCGACCTGATTAAAGCCCAGGGTTTTGACGACACCGTGTTCTTTCATGCAGTAAAAAAGAACGGCACGATCCATCACGCCGTTCCAGCCCATGTTTGCATGGCAACTCTCGAATATTATGCCTTCGAGGTTTCTGGGAATGATCACGCGATAAGGAGTTATCGCACACTCGCTAAAAAGGGCTTCACGGACTTTGTCTACGCCCAGGTCGGATATAATCCGGATGGCAAGGTGAGTCTGGCGTGGCAGCAATTCCACGATCGCGTGAGCCTAGTCGCGAATGCTGTCCCATCCGGCTATTTCAGTATTTACCAAGAGATCGCGGGTATGATCGTCCCGATGATCAATGCTGGCGTCGATGTCGGCCCGCACATCGTGCCAGACATCAGCGTCGGGCAGCGCTGGGCCAAGCACTGGAAGGCTGAAAGCCTAGAAGTGGTATACGGCGAGCGTAAGCAGTATCTCCACGAATATCCGGTCTACTTTCCGCAGGCGCTCTCCAATCCCCAGACGCCATTCTGCTACCCGGACGAAGCACTAGGCGAATTCCGTAAATGGTTCCGTAAAAGCTACCTCGGGGATCACCTGCAAGATTACCTGCAGGGTCAAGCTAAGCTCGGGAAAATTAAACCGGCAATCGCCACAAAGGCAATCGAGGCATTTAAGCCGAAGGCCATCGCGAAATAGCTTTCGCGAGGAAAACCACTATATAGCCCGCCCTCACCGGCGGGCTTTTTCGTGGGCGTACCGGAAACGCGGAATCAGACCTTCCCGAAACTCGAGCTGGATCGTAGAGTTCACCGAGTCCGAAAGGCCTCTCCCGCGACGCGGAGCCAAGCGCGTCGCCTTTTGCCCCGCCCTCGTGCGGGGCTTTTTTATCGATTGGGAAGCTTCCTATCCGCTAGCCCTTTCCGATCACCACCATTCCAATGCGCTTCAGCGCTTCGCTGAACGTCACGCCCAGTACCATGCCGCCCACACCCATCATTCCGAGTGCACCCATGCCCATCAGCTTCCAGCGCCGGACCTCATCCGTCACCGGCTTCATATCCCTGACGTCCTTTTCCAGCGTCGCGACGGCCGTCTGCACCTCGGCGGCGGCTCCCACGACTTCGTCGATGCGCCTGTGCATCTTGGTCCGGCTGGCATCGGATCTGTCGTCAGACCGTTGTATCTTGTCCTCGATCCGCCGAAGATCCTCCAGGATTGCCCGCTGGCTGGCGATTAGTTCGCCCATCTGCTGGTGCA
>NZ_JBASBL010000003.1:0-26991 GCF_049651085.1 Shinella sp. | reverse complement strand
ACGAGGGTGAAGATGTCGGCGTCGGGAAAGATGTCGCAGAAGGTCTCCAGCACCTTCTCGCCCCCGCGCATCCCGACCAGCCAATAATGTACCAGAGCGACCTTCACCGCAACACTCCCGCAATCCGTGCAATCCCATGCAACCGGATAGAGCAACAGTGTCGAGAAACCATGAACCGCAACCCGGGACTTCGATTAAAATCCAACCGATCAGGTAATTCATGAGCGGTTTTGGGAAGGCTCGTGGTTCAAAGCGTGATCATGTTTAATTTTATTATAACGGGAAGATTAGCTGCGGTCGGAAATCGGTATTTATAGGTGTTTTCGGAGGAATACACGGAGTTCATGCAGAACTTTCGCTGTGCTGGAGATGTGGAATGGAGACCGGTGCTGCAGGGTATGGCCGGTGCAAGATGCAATTCCCGGTAGGCGTATCCTCCCTTTTGACCTTTTCTTCACGGTCGTCCCGTAAGCAGGGCAGGACGGCGACTGGGCGCCGGGAACCGTATTGGGACAGGTTCTGGGTGGATTGGGATGTCGAGCGTACGTTCATTTGAAGCCGGAGATATCGAGGCCGTCGCGGACCTCTTTCAGCGGTTGCTGCGCAAGACCGGCGCGGCGGCCGGCGACGACCTGAAAGCCTATCTTCGTTCGCTTTTCATCGAGGGTGGTGCTGCCGGCAATGCGCTTCAATCTCGCGTCCATGTCCGCACTGACGGCACGGTTTCCGGTTTTCTAGGCGTTTTGTCCGTACCGATGGAATTCGAGGGACGGCAATTGCTGGCGGCGAACTGCGGGACATTCGCCTGCGACGACCGGGATACGGACCCGTTCGCCGGTGCACGCCTCCTGCGCGACGTCCTGTCCGGCCCGCAGGATCTTTCCTTCAGTGAAACGTCCAACGATATCTCCACCGATATGTGGCGAAGCATGCGGGCGACCGTGCTCGGCCCCTATAGCCTCGAATGGCTGCGCATCCTGAAGCCTGCCGCCTTCGCGCTGGAAGCGGTTGCATCGCGTGTTTCTGCCGTGAGGCTGGCAAAGCCGCTGGCGCGGGCCGCGGACGCCCTCGTCTGCCGGCGCGGCGAGAAACAGGCATGGTCGCACTATACCCCGCTTGCCGGCAAGGCAGACGCCTTCGTCGATGCCCCCGCAGCGGACAGCGACTTTATCGACGCATGCCAGCAACTCGCGCAAAAGTTTGCGCTTCGCCCCCATTGGAAACGACCGGTCATGGAAACCATGCTCCGGCACGCCGTGCGCAAGGCGCAGTATGGGGAACGGGTCCAGCATGTCGTCAGGACCCGCTCCGGCAAGATCGCCGGCCTCTATCTCTACTATGGAAATACAGGTGGCATCGGGCGTACCGTGCAGATCATGGCCGAGCCCGGCCAGGAATCGATCGTCATCGATTGCCTTTTCCGCAATGCCTATGATCGCGGCCTCGTCGCCATGCGCGGGCGCACGCAGCCCGCCCTGCTGCAGGCGATGATCGGCAAGAAATGCGCCTTCCTGCACGCGTCCTCCACCGTGGTGCATTCGCGTGATCCGGCGCTGCTGGAGGCCATGACGAACGGCCGCGCGTTCCTCAACGGCCTAGCCGGCGAGGGCTGGACGCGCCTCATCGGCGATCAGTTCGAGTAGCGGGCATGTGCGGAATAGCAGGATATCACGGAAAGAACATCGCGCCGGAAAAAGCGGCGGACTATCTCTCGCGCATGGTCGCCGCGCTGCGGCATCGCGGACCGGACGGCGAAGGCATCCTGCTGCGCGGCGATACGGGCCTTGCCCATACACGCCTCTCCATCGTGGGCCTTCCCGACGGAGCCCAGCCGATGACGAAGGAAGAGGCGGGCCTTGCCGTTTCCTTCAATGGCGAGATCTTCAACTATGTGGAGTTGCGCGACGACCTGAAGGCGCGGGGCTACAGCTTCCGTGGTGGCTCCGACACGGAAGTGCTGCTGGCCGCCTATGCGCAAAAGGGCCTCGACTGCTTCGACGACTTCAACGGCGACTTCGCCTTCGCGCTGCATGACACCCGGACCCGCACCCTCGTGCTTGCCCGCGACCGCATGGGTGTGCGTCCCCTGTTCTACGCCGAGCATGAGGGAGCGCTTTTCTTCGCTTCCGAGATCAAGGCGCTGCTGGCCCTGCCCGGCATGGCCGCCGAAATCGACCCGGTGGCGCTCGACCAGATCTTCACCCTGTGGTGCCCGATCCCGCCGCGCACCGCCTTTCGCGGTATCCACGAGCTTCCTCCCGGCCATGTGATGACCGTTCGCGACGGCGAGCGAAGGATCCGGCCCTGGTGGCAGCTTTCCTACCCTGACCGCAACGATGCATTGCCGCTCGGCGAGAAGGGCGAGCAGGCGGAAGAGCTGCGCGCCCTTCTCGCCGACGCGACCCGCATTCGCCTGCGCGCCGACGTGCCTGTCGGTGCCTACCTTTCGGGCGGTCTGGATTCCTCGTTCATCGCCGCCCTTGCTGCAAAAACGGTGACACGGGGCCTGCGGACCTTCTCGCTGACCTTCCGTAGCGAAGAGCATGACGAAAGCAGCTGGCAGCGGCAGATGGCGGCGACGCTCGATGCCGAGACGGACAGCGTGGAATGCTCGAGCGAAACGATCGTCAACCGCATGCCGGACGTCATGCAGCAGATCGGATGCCCCATCCTGCGCACCGCGCCGGTTCCGCTTCACCTTCTTTCGCAGCGGGTGCGCGAGTGCGGCATGAAAGTCGTGCTGACCGGCGAAGGCGCGGACGAGATTTTTGCCGGCTATGACCTCTTTCGCGAGGCGCGCGTGCGGCGCTTCTGCGGCCGGCAACCGCAGTCCATGCGCCGTCCGCGGCTGTTCCAGCGCCTCTATCCCTACCTGCCGGGCCTCAAGCAGCAGTCGCCGGAATATCTTGCACGCTTCTTCTCTTTCGGGTCCGAGTCGCTCGACGATCCGCTCTATTCCCATCGCCCGCGTTTTCGCTCGACTGCCGCGGCAAAACTGTTTTTCTCGGCGGGTCTCAGGGAGGCAATCGGCGATTACGATGCAGCCGCCGACCTTGCAGCGCAGTTACCGGCCGATTTCGGCCGCTGGCATCCACTGCATCAGGCGCAATATCTCGAAACGGCTTTCCTGCTGCCGGGCTATATTCTTTCCAGCCAGGGCGACCGCGTGATGATGGCCAATGCGGTGGAGGGGCGTTTTCCCTTCCTCGATCATCGGATCGTCGCCTTTGCCGCTCGCCTTTCGCCCGATGCCAAGCTGCTTGGTCTTCGGGAAAAGCACATCCTCAAGCAGGCCGCGCGCGGAATCGTGCCGCCTGCGATCATCGACCGGCCCAAACAGCCTTACCGGGCGCCCGATGCCGAAGCCTTCGCCGGATCGGCAAGGCCTACCTATCTCGACGCCGTGCTTTCGCCGGAGCGTTTGGCCGAGAGCGGGCTGTTCAACGCCCAGGCAGTCGGCAAGCTGAAGGAAAAGGTCCTCAAGGGCCAGGCGACCGGCTTCCGCGACAATGCGGCATTCATCGGCATCCTGTCGACGGAACTGCTGCGCGGCAACGAAACCATCCAATCATCGAAACCTGCATCGAGCATCGGGATAGCCTGAATGACAGAAGAAAACAAAACCGCCATCCGAACCTTCATCGTGGAGAATTTCCTGTTTGGCGACGACAGCCAGCCGCTTCCGGCCGACCTGTCGCTGATCGACAACGATCTTGTCGACTCCACCGGGATTCTCGAGCTTGTCGGTTTCCTCGAGGAACGCTTCGCCATCACGGTGGCTGACGCCGATATCGTGCCCACCAACCTCGACACGATCGAGCGCATCGCCGGTTTCATCGAGCGCAAGCAGGCAGCCTGACGGCGGAAGCGACCATGCGGATCGAGCAGTATCTTCGCGAAAGCACCGCACGGGATGGCGCCAGGACGGCGATCGTCGCCGGCGATATAAGGCTGAGCTACGACCGCTTGCTCGACCTTGCCGCCCGCCTGGCAACGACGCTGCAAGGGAACGGTGTTGCCCGGGGCGACCGCGTGCTCATCCTGCTCGACAATGGCTGGCAGGCAGCAGTCACGGTTTTCGCGACCTGGATGGCGGGAGGCGTCATCTGCCCGGTCAATCCGTCGAGCAAGGAGCCTCGGCTTTCGCAGATCGCACGCGATTGCGCGCCGGCAATGGTCGTCACGGAAAGCAGGCTGGAAAGACTGATCGAGGCGGTGCCCGAGCTTTCTTCCATTCCGCGCCTTGTGACGGGCGATGGCGGAAGTTTCAGCGCCGGGCTGGCGGCAGAGCCGGCGATACCAGAGGCGCTGCCGGATACCGACCTTGCCGCGCTGATCTACACATCAGGCTCGACGGGCGAGCCGAAGGGCGTGATGCTCGCCCATGAGAACATGGATGCGGCGGCCCGGTCGATCGTCTCCTACCTCGAAAACACCGCCGCCGACACGATCCTGGTCGTGCTGCCGATGTCTTTCGGTTACGGGCTCAACCAGCTCGTGACCGCTGTGCTCACCGGCGCGACGCTCGTGATCGAAAAATCCTTCGCCTTCCCGCAGGCCATCTTCGAGAAGATGCGCGAGGAGCGCGTTACCGGCTTTCCGCTGGTGCCGGCAATGGCCGCGATGATGATGCAGGCGCGCGACCTTGACCCGTCGCTGTTTTCCAGCCTGCGCTACACCACGAGCGCCGCCGCGCCGCTGCCGCCCGCCCATCTCGACTGGCTGCGCGCGTTCCTGCCGCATGTTCGCCCCTATGTGATGTACGGCCAGACCGAATGCACCCGCGCCACCTATCTTCCACCGGAAGAGATCGATGCGCGGCGCGGCTCGGTCGGTATTGCCATATCGGGTGCCCGCACCGAGGTGGTGGATGAAGCCGGCTCGCCGGTGCCGTCCGGCATGGTCGGCGAACTGGTGATCAGCGGGCCGAACGTCATGCGTGGCTACTGGCAGAACGAAGCGGCCACACGCAAGGCGCTGCGCGCCGATCCGCGCACCGGCACGCTGCGCCTCCATACCGGCGATCTCTTCACCATGGATGGAGATGGCTACCTCACCTTCGTTGGACGCACGGACGACATCATCAAGTCGCGTGGCGAAAAGGTCGCGCCGAAGGCGGTGGAGGACGTGCTGCATCGCATGCCCGGCATCGCCGAAGCACTGGTCGTCGGCGTTCCGCACGATGTTCTGGGACAGGCCGTCAAGGCGATCGTCGTCGCTTCCAGCCCGGCATTGACCGAGCGGGAAGTGATGCGTTTCTGCGCGCAGAATCTTGAGGACCATATGGTCCCGAAGGCCGTCGAATTCCGGGAATCTCTTCCCAAAACCGAATCCGGCAAGGCAAGCCGCAGGCTCGCCGCCGAACCCGCCACCATGACAGGATCGAACGCATGACCGCACCGTCGCCCCACAAGCCCTCCTTCGCGCCGCTCGTGCTCGATCCCGCCGCGGAAGTGGAGCGCATCACGGCCTGGATGCGTGAGCAGCTACGCACCAGTCTGCGCAAGCGCGGCCTCGTGCTCGGCCTGTCGGGGGGCATCGATTCCAGTCTCTCGGCGGCGCTCGCAGTGCGTGCGCTGGGGGCTAAGAACGTCTTCGCGCTCTATATGCCGGAAAACGATTCCGACCCGGAAAGCCTGCGCCTCGGACGCAGCGTGGCGGAAACCTTCGGGATCGACAGCGTCGTCGAGGATATCGGCCCGTCGCTGGCGGCCATGGGTTGCTACGAGCGGCGCGATGCTTTCATCCGCGAGGCCGTGCCGGAATACGAGGCCGGCTGGGCTTCCAAGATCGTTTTCGAGAATTCGATGACGACCGGCGGCTACAATATTTCCTCGCTTGTCGTGCGGACGCCGGATGGCGAAATGCGCAAGGTTCGCCTGTCGGCAAATGCCTATCTCGGCATCGTCGCCGCGACGAACATGAAGCAGCGCACGCGCAAGCAGCTCGAATACTACCATGCCGATCGCCTGAACTTCGCGGTGCTCGGCACGCCCAACCGGCTCGAATACGATCAGGGCTTCTTCGTCAAGAACGGCGACGGTGCGGCCGACATCAAGCCCATCGCCCATCTCTACAAGTCGCAGGTCTACCAGCTTGCCGCCTATCTCGGCGTGCCTGCCGAAATCCTGTCCCGCCCGCCGACGACGGATACCTATTCACTGCCGCAGACGCAGGAGGAGTTCTACTTCGCCCTGCCCTACGACAAGATGGATATCTGCCTTTACGGTCTTGAAAACGCCGTGCCGGCGCAAACGATCGCCGAGGCGACCGGCCTCAAGGCGAGCGACGTCGAGCTGGTATGGGCGGATATCGCGGCAAAACGCAAGGTCGCGCGCTACCTGCATTGCCAGCCGCTTGTCATGGGCTGAAACAAAAATGCCGGGGCCGCTTTCACGGCCCCGGCTTGTTCTTCACGGTCAGGCCGGGATCAGACCAGTGCGGTGACCTGGATCTCGACCAGCAGTTCCGGTGCGGCAAGACGGGATTCCACCGTGGCGCGGACCGGCAGGTTGTCCTTGTCGACCCACTGGTCCCAGACTTCGTTCATCTGGCTGAAATGGGCGATATCGCGCAGCCAGATGCTGGCGCTGATCAGCTTGGCCTTGGAGGTGCCGGCTTCGGCGAGCAGGGCGTCGATCTGTGCAAGGATGTCGCGGGTCTGGCTGACCGTGTCGGCGCCGGCGGCGGTAATGCCGGCGGTGGTGACAACGCCGTTGACGACGACGGCCTGGCAGAAGCGCTGGCCCGGCTTGATACGCTTGATCATTTGAAGTTCTCCTGGATCGTGGAAATGGAATTGCCGAATAAACGGCAGCGCGGCATCAATGCCCGAAAGGACGAGCGAGCGCAACGCGTTGCCGTGGGGATGGCCGTCATGCGGGCGGTTGCGTGCTTTCGTCGCCCGTTTCCATCAGGAAAACGGGTTCATGTCCATGCATAGCGCACGATGTGGAAGAATATCGGGGCGGCGAAAACCAGGCTGTCGGCCCGGTCGAGCATCCCGCCGTGGCCCTCTATCATGTGGCCCCAGTCCTTGACGCCGCGATCGCGTTTTATGGCCGAGGCGACGAGGCCGCCGAAGAACCCCATGATGCAGGCAAGCCCCGCCAATATGCCCGCTTCGACCGGTGAGAAGGGCGTGAGCCAATAGAGCCCGGCGCCGAGCAGCGATGCGCTGACGATGCCGCCGATCAGGCCCTCCCAGGTTTTGGAGGGCGAGATGTTCGGCGCGACCTTGTGGCGGCCGAACAATTTTCCAAAAATATACTGCAGCACGTCGCTGCCCTGCACGGTGGCAATCAGGAAGGCGATGAGCAGCAGGCCGCGCCCCTCGTTGCCCGGGATGGGTAGCGTCACCAGCGCCGGTACGTGGCTGATGCAGTAGACGGCGAGCATGATGCCCCATTGCTGCTCGCTCACCCGTTCGAGAAAGCGGGACGTATCGCCCCGGATCGCCGTCAGGGCCGGCATTGCGAGGAAGCAGTAGACCGGGACGAAGATCGAATAGAGCCCGTACCAGTCGATCCAGATCAAGTAGTATTGTACCGGAATGACGATGAGGAACATGCCGATGAGCGTCCAGCGGTCGGCATGGCGGGTGTTCGTCAGGGTCACATATTCGCGGAGCGCCGCGAAGGAGACGAAGGCGAAGAGCAGGATCACGCCGCCGGCGCCGAACAGGAAGGCGAGGCTGATACCCGCCACCATGATCCACCACGCCTTGATGCGCGCATTGAGGTTTTCGAGGGTCGAAGGCAGCGGCCTGGTGCTGCGATAGGACAATATCCCGGCAACGACGCTCGCGGTCACGAGCACGATGATGAGGCCGAGGAAAAGACGTGTCGTGTCGTCGGCCATCAGCTTTTTCCATCCTTTTTCGGTGCGAGTTCCAGCAGCGCCTGCCTTGCCCGGTCGAGAAACACTTTCCGATCCTCCCCTTCCTCCAGCGCGACCGGCGCACCGAACACGACGCGGCAGAGCAGCGGCACCGGCAGTACCGCGCCCTTGGGCAGTACACGGGACATGTTCTCGATCCAGCAGGGCACGAGTTCGACATCCGGGCGCGCGACGGCGAGGTTGTAGAGGCCGGAGCGGAAACGCAGGAGCGGCTCCTCCGTCATGTTGCGCGTGCCCTCGGGGAAGAAGATCAGCGATTGCCCGGCATCGAGCGCCGCAAGCATCACCTGCATCGGATCGGCCGTGCGCTCGACCCAGTTGCGCTCGACGAGGACGGTCCGAAGCATTCTGCCGGAAATGAAGCGGCGGATACGGTCGGCGTTCCAGTAGTCGGCACCTGCGACGGCGGCGGTGCGGCTGCGCTCGGAGGGGTGGAGGCAGGTCGAGACCAGAATGAAATCGCCATGGCTGGCATGGTTGGCGAAATAGATCCGTTGCCGGCCGTTCGGCGCTGCGCCCGCCCAGATCGGCCTGACACCGGTGACGGCGCGGGAAATACCGGCAAGCAGCGCTCCGGATACGGTTTGCAGGGGAGATGCGCGACCGCTCAACATCTGCAGGCTCCATCCGCCGCATCGAGCAGCAGCACCGCATAGAGCGCCGCGCCAGCCACCAGCGCGATCCTTTGTTTCCAGACAAGTCGGCGGCATCCCGCAAGACGTTCCGCCAGCGAGGCGGGCTCGCGTTCGCGGCTGCCCAGTCCCATGCGGGCAAGCACGTCGTCTATGGCGGCGAGCCCGGCATTCTCCTCGTCGTGCGAGGCGGCAAGCCGGAAAAGCGCGGCATCGAACAGAAGATGGACGGACAGCGCGAGCGGCAGCAGGCAGAAGGAAAGCAGCAGCCACCAGGCGAGCGGACCGGTGAAACCGTAAGCCCCCGCCGTCGGCGGCGCAATGGCGATAAGGAAGAGTGCCAACGCCCCGCCGATGAAACCATTGCGGCGGAGTTGGCGGGTCGCGGTGCCGGCGAGCATTTTCCAGTCGGTCATCGGGCCGCCTCTTCGATGCGGGCATAGGCCTCGAAGGGAAGATGAACGGGCCGCCCCGCCGCCTTGATCTGCGCCACGGCGGCTGCTGCGCTCGCGACATGTTCCAGACGGATCAGCGCGCAGGCCGCAACGACGGCGCTGCGCTGGAAGCCGAGCGCGCAGCAGACGAGGACCGGGCCGTGCCGGCGCGCCTCTTCCGCCGCCAAAGCCGCCTCGCGGATACGCTGCACGGGAACGGCAAGGAGGTCGAGCGAGGGGAAGGCGTGCCAGGCAAGGCCGGGCACGGCAAGGCCCGGCAGTTCCGCCGTCATGTCGATCACCGCGACATAGGTCGAAAGATCTTTGCGCGCCGGAGCACGGCCGAGGAAGATGCCATCCGCGATCTCCGTCGCCGCCGGAAGCCGCCGGGTCCACCAGCGGGAATTGATGCGCGAGCCCAGCCGGTAGGGCAGGAACAGCCAGCGGCTTGCAAGGCTGATCCGGCCGTCCGCCTGTTTTTGGAACACGCCGGTGCTGCCGCCGGCATAGCCGAGCGAGACGATGGCGAGCGCAAGAGCCGGCCAGAGAAGCAGGAGGCCCGCGCCGCTATTGCGGGTCGCCGCGACGGTCAGCAGGAGAAGAAGCGCGGCACCGGCGGCATAGAAGGTCGCCAGCCGCCGGGCTTTCCGGTCGACCGTCAGCTTGAAGCCGGAGAGCGGCGATGGACTGCGGGCCGGAAACAGCCAGAGGGCGAAGAGGCCGAGCAACGCGCCGGTCGGAATGTCGATGATGTGGTGCTGCCACGTCGTCATGACGGACACGCCGATCAGCAGGCTCCACAGGTGCCAGATCGCCAGCCCGGCCCCGCGTAACCGGCCGCGCCAATGATCCCAGATGATGACGAGCAGCGCTATATGCAGCGAGGGCGCCTGGTTGAACGGCTTGTCGAAGCCGCCGAGGACATCGAACATGAAGCCCGGCAGGCCGTCCGTCTCCGGCCGCACGAAGATCGCCTGCAAGGGGAAGGCGATGAAACAGGCGACGGCGACGAGCTGTGCCGTAAGGTAGCGCCGCGCCAGCCGGCCGACCTCTTCCGGCGTGTCGTTGACGAAGAGCGACAGTGCATAGAAGGCATTGATCGACCAGTAGGGGATGATCGTCCAGGCGATGAAGGGGATATGCCTTTCCCAGCCGAAGGCGAGGTTTGGCACCTCCGTCCGCAGCGAAGCCAGCCAGTTCGCCGTGCCATAGGTCAGGTAGAAGAACGGCGCGAGGACGGAGAGCCAGAGCGCCGCCGCGCGGAAGACAGCACGACGATCGATGGCCGGAACGAATGATACCCCCTCCCCCATGCCGGCCCTCAGATACGCTCGGCCAGCGAGACGGTGAAGATGCCCCATTTGTCGATGCGCTGTTCGATCTTGCGGAAACCGGCGGCTGCGACGAGCTGATCCATTTCCTGCTGGGTGCGGCGGCGCATGATCCAGGCCTCGCCGCCGCGATGCGACGTCAGCGCCCGCGCGATCATTTCGAGCTGGGGATGCCACGGCTGGCCGGTGTAGATCAGCAGCGATCCGGGCTCCAGCGCACGCGACAGGCCGGCCAGCGAGGCTTCGATCCGGGCATTGTCGGGGAAGAGTTCGTAGAGGCCGGAGACGATGGCGAGGGTCGGCTTAGGATCGACGGCGGCGAGCCCTTCGGTGTCGAAGGCGTCTGTCCGGTGAAAGGACGCGACGTCCTGCAGGCCGCGCTCAGTGATCAGCGCGCTGCCTTTCTCCACATTGATCGGCGAATAATCCTGCAGGCGGATGCTTTCGGGCTTTGCCTGCGATGCCGTCACCGCGTCCAGCACGTAGCGCCCGTGCCCGGCGGCGATGTCGAGCATGCGGAGCGGCTTGTCTTCCGCCTTGAGACGGACAAGCGCCTTGCCGATCAGCTCTTCCAGATGGATTTTTCGCTGGCGAATGCCGCGCCAGCCGATGGCGTCGAGGAACTGCCGGTCGATCACCCGGCCGCCGGGGCCGAGCCCGCGCGCCTCGTCCTCATAGACATAGTCCAGTGTCGAACCGGAATCGAAGCCGGTGCGCACGCCCGTCTTGATGCCGTCGGAGAACAGCCCCCCGAAACGGATCGAGGCGCGGGTCATGGCCCAGTAGAGACCGCGCGGTGAAAGCAGGGAAAGCGGCGTCGCCAGCCGGTCGGCCTCGTCGCGGGTATAGCCGGAAAGATGCGCCTGCCGCATATCCGCCACCACAGGCGGCTCGGCGAACCGGGCCGCGATGAAGGCGCGCACCTTTTCCAGCGCCTTGGCCCTGTCCCGCTCGCCGAGCGTATCGTGGTAGAAACCGGGCAGTACATGCCGTTCCTTGATCGTGCCGCCGAGATTTTCGAAGAAGCGGTGCTGCGGCGCGTGGCGCACGACGAAATCGCTTCCCGAAATGAGAAGCTGCGTCGGTACGGTGATGGCGCGGGCATCGGCAACAACCCGGTCGGCGGCCTCATAGAGTTCGAGCAGGATATTGGAGGCGATTGGGCGCGTGATCAGCGGGTCGGCCTCGAAGGAGGCGATGCGTTCGGGGTCGTGCGTCAGGAAGCGCGCCTTGACGTAGGAATTGACGAAGAACGTACCCTTCAGCTTCTGCCAGAGCGCGATGCCCTCCTTTGCGAAGGGCACGTAGAGCTTGACGTCGAAGGCGGGCGAAGCGAGCACCAATGCGCGGATGTGAGGCGCATAGTCGTGCACCCAGGTGGAGGCGAGCACGGCGCCGACGCTCTGCGCGACGACGGCGATCCGGTCCATGGAAAAGCCGCCGGTCTCGCTGATATGGCGCACGAAGCAGTCGAGGTCGCGCACCGAATGAGCAAAGGACGGCGAATGGCCGCGTTCGCCCGGCGAGCGACCATGCCCGCGTGCATCCCAGGCGTAGAAGGCGAAGTCGTCGAGCCCCAGTTCCTCGGCGATATGGGCCACCCGGCCGCTATGCTCGTGGCCGCGATGCAGGAGCACGATCGCGCCCTTCGCCGTGCCGGAGCGGGCGGGCCAGAAGCGGTAGAAAAGCTCCACGCCGTCATGGCTCGCAAACGCCGATTCCATCATGCTGTTCCACCCTTCATGCAGATCCTGTCTCCCCTATACGGATGAGCATCGACGTTTGCAGTTGCTTTCATGGCGTCGGGTCTTCATTTGTTGAATGCAGTCCAGCGGATTCGAGCGTTCATGTCGATCTATAAACTGAAATCATCCTTCCAGAACATTCTCCGCCCGCTGGTGGGGCGGCTCGCCGCCAGAGGGCTTACGGCCAATCAGGTGACGCTCGTGGCGGCCATCGTTTCGGTCTGCATCGGCGCGGTTCTCGTCGTGCGCCCGGAGCCGGCGCTCTTCGCGCTCGTACCGGTCTGGATGCTCCTGCGCATGGCCCTTAACGCCATTGACGGCATGCTCGCCCGCGAGCACGGGCAGAAGAGTGCGCTCGGAGGCTATCTCAACGAGATTACAGATGTCGTTTCGGACGCTGCGCTCTACGTGCCTTTCGCGCTGGTCGCGCCGTTTTCCCTGCCATGGCTGGCGACCATCGTCTTTCTGGCCACGCTGACGGAGTTCGCCGGCGTGCTTGGCGTCGCGCACGGGAATGGCCGGAGCTACGAGGGACCGATGGGCAAGAGCGACCGTGCGCTGCTCTTCGGCGCGCTGGGCGCGCTGGTTGCAGGCTTCGGCACGCTGCCGGAATGGACATGGCACATCCAGCCGATAGCCTGCGTGCTGCTGGCCTGGACGGTCGCCAACCGCGTCCGGGCCGGCCTTACCGCCCCCTGATCAGCGCTTGTCGCCAAAGCGGCGCGGGGCCGGGCGACCGGTCACCTGTTCCCAATGTTCGTCGGCGCGCCGCTCGAAGGTCGCCGCATCGCGGGCATCGCTCTGGTAAAGGCTGCCGCGCGCGACATCCGGCGCATAGACCTGCTCGCTCCAGCCGCGTCCGTCGTCGTGCGGAAAGGCGTAGCCGACATGGCCGAGTGCCGCCGCTCCCTTGTAGTGGGCGTCGCGCAGATGCATCGGCACGGCGGAGGGCGGTTCGCTTGCCACATGAGCGAGCGCCAGCGAGATGCCGCGACAGACGGCGTTGGATTTTGGCGCGCGCGCGACGTGCAGGGCGGCATGGGCGAGCACGATCTGCGCTTCGGGGTAACCGATCTTCTCCACCGCATGCAGCGCGGCGACGGCAGTCTGGAGTGCGGTGTTGTCGGCAAGGCCGACATCCTCGGAAGCGTGGATCATGATGCGCCGCGCGATATAGCGCGGGTCCTCGCCGCCATGGACCAGCCGGGCGAGCCAGTAGAGCGTTGCATCGGGATCGGAGCCGCGCATCGATTTTACGAAGGCCGAGACGACGTCGTAATGCGCATCGCCGGAGCGGTCGTGATTGACGGGCGCGGCGGCATAGGCCTCCTCGACCATCGCTTCCGTGATGATCACGGGTTCGCCAGCCGCGTGGCCGACTGCAAGGCTTTCCAGCACCGTCAGCGCGCGGCGGGCATCGCCACCGGAACGGCCGGCGATCCGGCGCAACAAGGCGGGTTCCAGGCGCACCTCGATGCCCCGTTCCGCCAGATGACGGAGGCCGCGTTGCACCACCTCTTCCATTTCCTCGATGGCCAGCGGCTCCAGCTTCAGGATGGACGAACGGGAGATGAGCGCGGGGGTGAGCGAGTGGTAGGGATTGCCGGTCGTCGCGCCGATGAAGTCGGCGACGCCTTCCTCGCAGAGCGCCAGCAGGTGATCCTGCTGCGTGGCGCTGAAGCGATGCACCTCGTCCGCGAAGAGCAGCGTCGGGCGCATGCGTGCCTCGTCGGCGATCTTGCGGATATCGGCGACATTGTTGTGCGCGGCATGCAGCGGGCGGAAATTCTTGCCGAGCATGTTGCCGATGGCGCGGGCGATCGAGGTCTTGCCGAGGCCCGGCGGGCCATAGAGGATGATGCTGCCGAGCCGCCCAGCGGCGATGCGCCGGCGCAGCATGGTGCCTTGGCCGATGATTTTTTCCTGCCCGATCACATCGTCCAGCGTTGCCGGGCGCAGCTCTGCGGCGAGCGGCATGGAACCGGTGCGTGGTGCGGCGTCGAATAGATCGGTCATGGGTGCCCCCGTCGAAAGGTTTGTCCATTTCGGTCGGGCTGCAAAAAAAGGACCCTGCTGCCCGGCCGGATGACGTTCGTCTATCGGCCGGAGCGGGCAGGGTCAAAGGCAATCACGCGTCGCTGCAGTCAATGCAGGCCGAAGAGGTTGAGCAACTCCTCGCGGTGGCGCACGAATTCCGGCGAGCTGCGGTCGCGCGGGCGCGGCAGGTCGATCTCGATCAGCCGCGGCGCGGCGTTCTTCTCGCGTGGCAGGATGAGGATGCGGTCGGCAAGATAGATCGCCTCCTCGAGGTCGTGCGTGACGAGGATGGTCGTCACGTCTTCGTCGTGCCAGATGCGGGTCAGCTCCTGCTGCATGCTGATCTTCGTCATGGCGTCGAGCGCGCCGAGCGGCTCGTCGAGCAGCAGGATTTCCGGTTGGACGGCAAGCGCGCGGGCAATGCCGACGCGCTGCGCCATACCGCCGGAAAGCTGGCGGGGATAGGCGGCTTCGAAGGACTGGAGCCCGACGAGCTGGACATAGCGGCGCGCCCGGCTTTTCGCCTCTTCCCGGCCGACGCCGCGGGTGTCGAGGCCAAAGGCCACGTTTTCCAGCACCGTCAGCCAGGGCAGGAGGCGCGGCTCCTGGAAAATGACGGCGCGTTCCGCCCCCATGCCGCTCACGGCCTTGCCGTCGATCAGCACCTCGCCGCCGTCGGCATTGTCGAGACCGGCGAGGATGCGCAGCAGGGTGGTCTTGCCGGAGCCGCTGGCGCCGACGATGGCGAGGCTTTCGCCCGAGCGGATCAGCAGGTTGATGTCACTGAGAACCGGCAGCGGCTTGCCGTTGAGGGTGAAGGATTTCGAGAGGTGACGGATCGTCACCTCTCCACGAACGGTCTGGTGAGAAAGGCTCATGGCGCGCGCCTCAGTTCGTCGCTGCGTCGGACGAATAGAGCACGTCCTTGGCCGCAAGCTGGCCTTCCTTCAGCTTGCCTTCGCGCACCAGGACGTCGATCCAGAACTGCACGTCCCGCTCGACGGGCAGGCCTCCGGCCCGCACGCCGTAGCCGCGGAAATACTGGGCGATATCCGGGTTCTCGCCGCGCACCTTGAGGGCCTTGGCGAAGATGTCGCGGGTTTCCTGCGGATGCTCGCGGGCATAGTCGAGTGCGCGGGCGGACTGCTCGACGAATGTCTTTGCCGCTTCCGGATGCGCCTTCACGAAGTCGCGGCGCAGCACGACGAAGCCCCCGGCGATCTCCCCGAGCACGTCCGTATCGCCGAAGACGGCGCGCAGACCGCCCTTCTCTTTCGCCGCGCCTTCGAAGGTCGTCTGCCAGTAGCCGAAGGCCGAGATGTCGACCTGTCCCGAGCGCAGGACCTGCTCGAGCTGCGGCCCCGGCACGACGATCTGGTTGGCCGCATTGGTCGGCAAGCCGGCCGCGTGCAGCGCTTCGCGGATCGTATAGTCGAGATGCGCGCCGAGCGTGTTCACGGCAATGCTCTTGCCGGCAATGTCCTTGATATCCTTGATCGGGCTGTCTTCCAGCACGTAGAAGATCGATTGAACTTCCTTGTTGATGCCGTTCGACGGATAGGCGGCGACGAAATCGTTGCCGCTGATGATCGCGTTGAGGACCGCCGAGGTCGCGGCGCTGCCGATTTCCGCATCGCCGGAGGCGAGCGCAATCAATGAGGCAGGCCCGCCGCCGGCATAGCCGATATTTTCAAGCGTGATGCCGGTCCCCTCAAAATAGCCGAGCTGGGCGGCAAGTTCGTGGGCGGAAAGGCCGCCCTGGCTCGCGAGAAAACGCAGCTTCACGTCTTCCGCCGATGCGGTGGCGGCAAGGCCGAGAAAAAGGGCTGCGGAGAGAACAATCTTACGGGAATGGAAGGTCATGTCGGTTTCCTTTTGGAAAGATGCAAGGAGGTTCAGGTGCCGGGCTGCGACCAGCGGCAAAGCTTGCGCTGGAGAAGAACAAGCACGGCGTTGGCGGCAAGGCCGAGCAGCGCCAGCAGGAGGATTGCCGCGAACATCAGCGGGATCTGGAAATTGTACTGGGCATTCATCACCTGGAAGCCGATGCCCTTGTTCGCACCGATCATTTCGGCCGCGATGAGCAGCAGCAGCGCCGTGGTGGCTGAGAGGCGCAGGCCCACGAAGATCGCCGGAACCGAGGCCGGCAGCACGACGCGGCGGAAGATGGTGAGACGGCTCGCGCCATAGGTTCGCGCCATCTCGATGAGCTTCGTGTCCACCTCCTTCACGCCGCCGATCGTTGCGAGCAGGATCGGGAAGAGGGTCGCCCAGAAGATGACGAAGACTTTCGACGTTTCGCCCAGCCCGAGCAGCAGGATGAAGACGGGATAGAGGGCGAGCGCCGATGTCTGGCGGAAGAACTGGAGCAGCGGGTCGAGCGCTTGTTCGACGATGCGTGCCTGCCCCATGACGAGGCCGAGCGGTATGCCGATTGCGACGGCTGCGGCAAAGGCGATGCCGGAGCGTTGCAGGCTGATTGCGATGTCATCGACAAGCGCGCCGCTCGAAAGGCTGTCCCACAGGGCGTAGACGATCATGTCGAGGGGCGGGAAGACGGACGGGTTGACCCAGCCCTGCGTGCTGGAAATTTGCCAGAGCGCAAGGAAGGCGATGACGACCCCATAGCGGGTGATAAAGGGCGACGCGGCGGCATTCAGCCTTGTCGCAAGTCCGGGTTCCGGCCGGGGCCGCTTGGTGAGGCGGAAATCCGCGCCGAGGGTGGAATTGACGTTTTCGTAGGACATGCCCGCCTCCTATTCCGCGGCCTGAACGGCAGCGCGGGCACCGGCCCAGCGGTTGACGGGGAACGGCAGGCCGAGATTTTCGCGAAGGGTCGTCCCCTCGTATTGTGTGCGGAACAGACCGCGGCGCTGAAGTTCAGGGATCACCAGATCGACGAAGTCGTCGAGTGCGGTCGGTAGCCATGGCGGCAGGATATTGAATCCGTCGGCGGCTTCGTTCTCGAACCATTCCTGCAACGTATCGACGATCGTCTCGGGCGTGCCGACGATGGTGAAGTGACCGCGAGCGGTGGCAACCCATTGATAGAGCTGGCGGATCGAGAAATTGTTCTCGTCCGCGATCTGACGGATGAGCGCCTGCCGGCTCTTCATGCCTTCGGTCGGCGGGGCGGGCGGCAGCGGGCCGTCGATATCATAGCCGCGCAGATCCAGCGTGCCGCCGGTCAGGCCATTGAGCAGGCCCACGCCGTCCTCTTCGAGGATCAGCGAGGTCAGGCGCTCGTATTTCTCCTGCGCTTCCTCCTGCGTGCGGCCGACGAAGGGCGCGACGCCGGGCATGACGAGGATATGATCGGGGCTGCGCCCGAGGCCACGGGCGCGCGCCTTGATGTCGCGGTAGAATTCCTGCGCCGTGTCGATGTGCTGGTGGGCGGTGAAGATCACCTCGGCGGTCGCGGCGGCAAGCCCGCGCCCGTCTTCCGATTGACCTGCCTGCACGATCACCGGATGGCCCTGCGGCGAACGGGGGACGTTCAGTGGCCCGCGCACCTGGAAATGCTCGCCGCGATGCCCGCTTTCGTGCAGCTTGTGCGGATCGTAGAAGACGCCGGCCTCCTTTTCGCGGCTGAAGGCATCGTCCTCGAAACTGTCCCAGAGCTTCCTGACCACCTCGACATGCTCGGCGGCGCGGCGATAGCGGGCGGCGTGGGGCAGCTGGGTGTCGCGGTTGAAGTTCTGCGCGGTTGGATCACCCGTCGTCGTCACGACGTTCCAGCCTGCCCGACCGCCGGAAATGAGATCCAGCGAGGCGAATTTGCGCGCCGTGTTATAGGGCTCCTCGTAGGTCGTGGAGGCGGTGGCGATGAAGCCGAGATTTTTGGTGAAGGGGGCGAGCGCGGAAAAGAGCGTCACCGGTTCGAAACCCGCCACGCGGGCATTGCCCCCTTCCCTTGCGCCGCCGAAGCCGACGGCAAGATTGTCGGCGAGGAAATAGGCGTCGAAGAGGCCGCGTTCGGCGGTCTGGGCGAGCTGCTTGTGGAAGTCGAAGCTGGTTGCGCCATCCGCCGGCTGGTCGGGATGCCGCCATGAGGCGATATGCTGTCCGCCACCGGGAAGGAATGCGCCAAGCCTGATTTTGCGTGTCATCTCGTGTCCTTTCGTTGTCTGGAAGGCGGCCCGCGTGAGGCCGCAAGTCTACGGTCCCGCCAGCGGCGGGCTGCTGCATTGCTGAATGTCCGTATTGGTGCGGCCGGAGCCGCTCAGTCTCTACCGGGGCACGGCATGATAGCGCCCGTCCTGATAGAGCAGCGAATGACCTGAGCCGATGCGGATCGCCAGCACCCTACCGATGACGATCACATGGCTGTGGCGTTCGATCGCCTCTTCGACGGTACAATCGATTGCCGCGGCCGCCCCGACGAGCAGCGGTGCGCCGCTGATGGCGGTGGTCCATTCCGCGTCGCGGTAGCGATCGGGGCCGCGCAGCCCGCCACGTCCGGCGAACTGGTTGGCGAGCGCCTCATGGGAAGCGCCGGCGATGTTGATGCCGAAATGGCCGAAGCGTTCGACGACGGGCCAGGTGGAAGACGTGCGGTTGAGGGAGACGAGCATGCGTGCCGGCTCGACCGAAAGCGCCGTTGCGGAGGTGACGGTGGCGCCGGTACGCGCCTCGCCCTCGCCCGCCGTGATGATGCTGACCCCGCCGCCGAGCGTGCGCAACGCCGCCTTCAGACTGTCGGCGTCGGCCGGTTGATCGAGCAGCGCCGTGCTGCGGACACTGAAGTGCGTGTTTTCGATATGGGCATTCATCGTTCCCGCTCCGCTGGAGACCCCTGATGTTCATAGGGATAGCAAACGAAAACGGGACGCAGCAGGCACGGATTTCTTAAATCTACTATTTTTATAGAAAATATGCTTATTGGCCTTGTAAAATGCCCGAAAGGGCGCCGCGAAGATCGCGGCGCCATTCGCTCATGCAGGCTTGCGCCGCGCCGCCATGGCGGTCACTTCCACCCTCATCTGGGGATCGGCAAGCGCGCTGACGCCGACGGCGCAACGGACCGGATAGGGCTTCTTGAAATAGGCGCAATAGACCTCGTTGAACGCCGGCCGCTCAGCCATGTCGGTCAGATAGATCGTCAGGTGGATCACGTCCGCCAGGGTGCTGCCGGCCTTTTCCAGCGAGGCTTTCAGGCTCTCCAGCGTCGCGATGCTCTGCGTCCTGATATCACCGGTCTCCAGCGATCCATCCGACCGCAACGGAATGTGCGTCGTCATCAGCAGGTTGCCGAGGCCTGCGACGTCGGAGGAAATCTCGCTCTCGTCGGTATCCTCGATGAAAAAGGGCGTGTCGTGGTCAGCCATGTTTGTCTTTCCTGTCATTTACGTTGACGGCAGTGCCGCCGGCTTGTTGCCGGCGAATGGAATGGTCTCACCAGACGGTGCCCCGAGCGGCAACATCCTCCACGCGGGTGACGATCCCATTGCGGTGGAAGACCATCCGGTCGAACAGGTTGCTGACGACGCAGGTATGGTTCGGCACGATCCGCACCACGCTGCCGATCGGCGGGAAACTGTCGCTGCATGCCTTGATATCGACCACCGCATGTTCTTCTGACAGCGAGACGATGCGGGCGCCTTCGAAACCCTCGATCTCGCCGTGGTCGCTGAACCCGAGCAGATCGGAAGTCAGTGCCTTCGAGCCGGCGTCGAGAACGGCGCGATCCTCCGCCGGGCGCGAGATGACCGTAGCAAGGACATGCATCGCAAGGTCCGCCCGGGTGCATTCGCCGGCGCGCACCATGCTGCGGTCGTTGTAGACATAGGTTCCAGCGCGATGCTCCGTCGCGGACGGAACGAGATGGGCCTTGTAGAGGTCCGGCGAGCCGCCGCTGGAGCGCATGGGGCAGTCGATGCCCTTGGCGGCGAGAAGCGCCATGGTCGTGGTGATGAAGGCTTCTACCGCCTCGGCGCCACCCACCGCCGGATAGGTGAGGATGCCGCCGAAATGCAGGGCGGGCGCTGCCGCGATGCGTTCGGCGAGTTGCGCGGCCGCTTCCGGCGTCTGCACGCCGCAGCGTTTGCCGCCCGTGTCGCATTCGACCAGCACCGTCAGCGGACGCGCTGCATCGAAGGCTCCGGCAAGCCCGTCGACCGTCACGTTGCTGTCGGCAACCACACTGAGGCGCGGCACGCGCTCATGCAGCGCCCGAAGGCGGACCAGTTTTGCTGCGCCGAGGATGTTGTAGGTGATCAGGATGTCTTCAAAGCCGGCATCGGCGAAGACGCTCGCCTCGCTGATCTTCTGGCAGTTGATGCCGACCGCGCCGGCTGCCTGCTGCGCCTGTGCAACCGCCACGATCTTGTGCGTCTTGATATGCGGGCGAAATGCCTTGCCGTGTTCGTTCAAATAGGCCTGCGCACGGTGGATATTGGCGGCAAGCCGGTCCTCGTCGATGACGGGCATGGGGGTTGCGACCTGATCGAGCGGCGTGCCGGCTTCGGGCCAGGGAGAAAACATGGGAACCTTCGGATGTCTTGGCGCGGCCCGATTCGGGTGGCGCCCGTTGATGATGCAGGCCACTATGGTACGAATGGCGGGAAGATGAAATCGGTTTCCGCCCACGCGTGGAGTGACCGAAAGCCGCTCGAACCGGATGAAATCCATGCCGTTTCAAAACCGCGTCACGCCTTTCGGTGAGATTGTCGCCATAGAACAGCGCGGCCTTTTCACCGGCAATCGTGGCATCATCCATGACCCCGCGACGAGAACACTTCTTGCCAGACGCTGGGCGAGCAAAGCCTGGCTGATCTGCCTTTGCGATTACGAGAGCCGTCGTCGCACGGTGATGGGCGGGCGCAGCTGGACCGAGCTGTTCTTTCTCGATGAGGCCGTGGCGCTTGCGGCGGGCCATCGCCCCTGCTTCTTCTGCCGCCGGGATGCGGCTGAGCGGTTCCAGGCGTGCTGGGCGTCGGGACGGCGCGAAGCGCGACCCTCTGCGGCGACTATGGATGCCGTTCTTCATGATGAACGGCTGGAGCGCGGGAAGAAGCGCCTTCACCCCGTTACCGGCCCGCTGGGCGCGCTTCCCGACGGGGCCGTCGTTGCCCTCGGGATGGAGGCGTTCACACTTCGCGCGGGCCTGGCCTATCGCTGGACCGAGAAGGGCTATGCCGAGCCGCGACATCTCGAATGCGCCGACGGGCTCCTTACACCGCCATCAACGGTGCTGGCGCTCGGTGAGGGATACCGTCCGACGTTTCATGCTTCGGCCGAATCAATAAACGGTGGGAAGTGAGGTGTGCGCCCTGTTTGGGGCCGCCATTCCGCGCTAGAAATAGAAATGTGAATGGGGATTGGCCTTTTTCGCCTGGACTTTTTTGGCGGTCCAGGGACGGCTGCAACAGGTGATTGTGGCGGTCCTGCGCGTAAAATGACGACGTATGAAGGGCAGAGGCCGGCATGCGGGGCCTCGCCGCTATATTTCGTTAACCATTAATCCCTTGCTCTAACTACAGAATCGGTTCTAAATGCGATTTAATCCCTCATATGGGTTTGAAATCGCATCTTGAGATTCTGGACATGAATATGGCCGCAACGTTCGGGCAGGCAATTTCCGAGGTCGATCAGCTGATCATCGGACAGGCGCACGAACTGTCAGACAAGCTGAAGCAGCACCGGCTGGAAATGTTCCCGCCTGTCGCGCAAAAGAGCCTGCGCCAGTTTCAGCTGAGCGAGGCCGCTCATTTTCTCGGGGTTACGAGCGGCTATCTCCGCAACCTTTCGCTCGAATCCAAGGGGCCGCAGCCGCAGGTCACCCCTTCGGGGCGCCGCTCCTACAGCGCAGAGCAATTGCAGGAGATGCGCGAATACCTGGAGCAGAACAGCCGGGGCCAGCGCTATGTGCCGCGTCGGCGCGGGACGGAACACCTTCAGGTCATCGCTGTCGTGAACTTCAAGGGCGGTTCCGGCAAGACGACCACGACGGCCCATCTTGCCCAGAATCTCGCCCTCACCGGACACCGCGTTCTTGCCGTCGACCTCGATCCGCAGGCCAGCCTTTCGGCGATCCACGGCTTCCAGCCGGAATTCGACGTCAGCGAGAACGAGACCCTTTATGGCGCCATTCGCTACGACGACCAGCGTCGGCCGCTGAAGGAGATCATCCGCAAGACGAACTTCCCCGGACTCGACATCGTGCCCGGCAATCTCGAACTCATGGAGTTCGAACACGACACGCCGCGCATCCTGGCGCAGGGCAATAGTGGCGACTACGGACGTATTTTCTTTGCCCGTCTCGACGAGGCGCTCTCCTCCGTTGCCGACGACTACGACGTGGTGGTGATCGACTGCCCGCCACAGCTCGGCTTCCTGACGATGAGCGCGATCTGCGGCGCGACGGCGGTGCTGATCACCGTCCATCCGCAGATGCTCGACGTCATGTCGATGTGCCAGTTCCTGCAGATGCTGGGGGAGGTGCTGAACACGCTGAAAAGCGCGGGCGGCAACATGAACCTCGACTGGCTGCGCTATCTCGTCACTCGCTACGATCCCGCAGACGGACCGCAGACGCAAATGGTCGCCTTCATGCGCTCGCTCTTCAAGCAGCATGTGCTGACCAGCCCGATGGTGCGAAGCGTCGCCATTGCGGATGCGGCGCTGACAAACCAGACACTTTACGAGGTTGACCGCAGCCAGTTCACGCGGGCCACCTATGACCGCGCCCTCGAATCCATGGAGGCGGTCAACGTGGAAATCGTCGATCTCATTCACAAGGCATGGGGGCGTTGATATGGCGCGCAAGAACGTTCTTTCCAGTCTGATCGCACCGACGTCGGAAAAGTTGACGCCGGTAAACCCGGTTCAGGAGGAACCGCGTCAGCACCTCACCTATAAGGGTATCGGCGCGCTCGGCGCGGTGACGCGCAGCATCGACGCGCTTGCCGCCAAGGCGGATGCGGCCAAGGAGATCGAGGCAAAGCTGACGGCCGGCGAGGTGGTCATCGAACTGGAACCCGACCAGATCGAGGAATCCTTCATCTCCGACCGCCTTGCGCATTCCGACCAGCAGTTCCAGGAACTCGTCGAGGCGATGCGGGTGCGCGGTCAGGATTCGCCGATCCTCGTGCGCCCTCACCCCGCCAAGGACGGTATCTACCAGATCGCCTTCGGTCACCGCCGCGCCAAGGCGGCGCGTTTGCTCGGTCGGCCGGTTCGCGCCGTGGTCAAGGCGCTGTCGGATCGCGACCACGTCATTGCGCAGGGCCAGGAGAACAGCGCGCGCGCAGATCTCTCCTTCCTCGAGCGGGCGACTTTTGCCGGTGAACTGGAAGCCAGGGGGTTCGACCGCGAGACGATCATGGCAGCGCTCAGCGCCGACAAGACGACCGTCTCGAAAATGCTGTCCGTGGTGAACCGCATTCCCAAGGGCGTGCGTGCCGGTATCGGCCCGGCGCTCGCGATCGGTCGTGACCGTTGGCATGAGCTGGCGACGCGCTTTGATGAACCTGCCAACGAGGAGCGCGCCGTCGAGTTTCTCGCGCGGGAGCGCACCAGGGCCCGCTCACCGGAGGAGCGTTTCAATCTTGTCATCGGCCATCTGGTGAAGGGCGACGCGCCGACAACCGCGCGCAAGCCAGTCCCGGCCACCTGGGAACGGAAAAACATTCAGGCCAGCATCAAAGCCAATGGCCGGCAATACACGATTGCGCTGAAGGCCGCGGAAGCCGCCGGCTTCGGCGCATACATTACCAGCAACCTGGATCGCCTCTACGAGGCGTATCGAGCTGAAAATAAACAGAAATCAGGAGATTGATCCGCAAAAGAAAAAGGCCCCCTCAACGTTACCGTCGCGGAAGCCCTTCTCATCGTTTAGCAGCCTGAGAATCGCATTTCCCCGAATCACAGTCAAGCCTTTTCGGCGCCGGTTTCGGTGATGGGGTCTCTTTTGCCTGTTGAAAGGTGAAGAGACATGGAGATGGATGGCATAACGACGCCCTTTGGGCGGCGCGCGATGACGCTTGGCATGTTGGCAAGCCAGGCTGTCGCCAAGACGGTCTCCCCGGAGGCCAGCGTCGACAAGTGGCAACTCTACCGCTGGCTCTGCGAGGCGCGGCCGAAGCTCGGTATCAGTGACCGGGCGCTCTCGGTGCTGAATGCGCTGATGAGCTTTTACCCGAAGACCGAACTTGCCGGCAACGAAAGCCTTGTGGTGTTTCCCTCGAATACGCAGCTTTCGCTGCGTACGCATGGCATGGCGGAAACGACGTTGCGCCGGCATCTGGCCGCGCTCGTCGAAGCGGGCCTTCTGACGCGCCGGGACAGCCCGAACGGCAAGCGATACGTTCGCCGCGACCGGCAGGGGACGATCGGCGAAGCCTTCGGTTTCTCGCTTGCGCCCGTGCTTGCCCGGGCAGGGGAGATCGAGACGATGGCTGCGGAAGTCACCGCCGAGCGCCTCCTGCTCCAGCGGCTCCGCGAGCGCGTAACCCTTGTTCGGCGTGATATCGCCAAGCTGATCGAGACGGCACTGGAAGATGGCCTTGCCGGCAACTGGATGGGATATGAGGCTGAGTTCCGCCAGCTCGTCCTTAGCTTGCCGCGTGTTCCGACGCCGGAAATCCTGGCCCCGATCCTCGCGGCGCTCGAAACCCTGCGCGCAGGTATCCTCAAGTGCATGGAACAGCAGATTATTTTACATAATCCGGCTGGCAATGCCGGTCATACTGAGCGGCACAAACAGAATTCAAAACCCGACTCTCATTCTGACTTTGAACCTCGCTTTGAAGAAAAGCAGGGGCGCGATGATGGAGATCAACCGGGGCCGTCAGCGGTGGAGGAAGAAATTGCTGGCGGGATTGGAACCGAACGGAGCGCCGAGGATGCTGAGCCGCAAAATCGGCCCGGCCGCCGCAACCGGGTAACATCGCCGGCAGAGGCAGGGCCGCAAAAGCCCTTCCCGCTTGGGCTTGTTCTGCAAGCCTGCCCGGAAATCGTGCCTTTCGGGCCGGGTGGCACGATTTCGAACTGGCGTGATCTGATGACGGCGGCGGTGGTGGTGCGCTCGATGCTGGCGGTCAGTCCATCGGCCTATGAGAATGCCTGCGTGGTACTCGGCCCGGAAAATGCGGCGACGGTGATTGCCTGCATTCTGGAGCGGTCCGGCCATATCAACTCGGCCGGCGGCTATATTCGTGAGCTTACCCGCAAGGCGGAGCGGGGTGAGTTTTCGCTCGGCCCGATGCTGATGGCCTTGGCGCGGGCGAACGCCTCGCCAGCAAAGCGTGCCGGATAGTGACAAGGCGGCGTGGAGAATTTTCTTTGGAAACCGCATGTTAACCATGTGCTCCCTAATCATGGGCGGAAGAAAAGGAATCCCGAATCAATGCCGCCATTTGCCTCGGCCCAGCCGCGCCGCCGTTACCTTGCCGACGAGACAGGTCCCGTTGTCCCCTTTCCCGTCGAACGCCGCACCGCGCATGTCCGCCAATGCGCGGGAGAACTGGATGGGTTGCAGGGGGAGGATGCCCGCCTCTACTGGATGAAGGTTTGCCGCGAACTGGCGGACGAGCTGCGCAAGCTCGGCTCGAGCGAGAGCCAGGCGCGCAGTGCGGTCTTCGCATTTCAGGATGAAGTGCAGCAGGAGCTTTCCCGCTTGCATCTTGCAGATCACGGCTGATTGATTTCAGAGCAGGCCGGATGCACTGCCGGCTAGGCCAATCGAAAAGACGGTCAGGAAGAAGGCGGCCACCCTGTAGACGATGCGCGGTGAAAGTAACGGCGCGCGTCCGACCAGGCCGCCCAGAACGAGGAAGCTCGTTCCCGCACCAAGAACCAGCAGGCTGAAGAGCGCGAGGGCCGGTGCGATCTGCACGAGCGGGCCATGCGGCATGATGACAAGCCCGATGATCGGGGCCTTCGGATTAAGAACCGTGGTGAGAAAGACCTGGCGGATCGTCACGAATGACGAGCCGTCTTTCACCGTCTTTACGGATGATACGTGCCAGAGCCGGGCCGCGAGAAACAGCACCCAGCAGGCGGCGGCGAAACGAAGGGCGAGCGCCAGTGCCGGTCGTCCATCGAGAAGAGGCGATGCGACGGTCGCGAGCGGAACGACCACCACCAGATAGCCGAGGATTTCACCGAGAAGCAGCGGCAGGCTTGCGCGTAGACCTCGTGTCGCGGCACCCAGCGTCAGCAGCGTGTTGGTCGGGCCGGGCGTCAGCAGCAGTGCGAGAATGGCGAAAACGAAAAAACTGTCCGGCATGGCATTCCGTCGATCGATTGCGTGGCTGCTTCTAGCCTACGGTCTTCGTGCACCGTAACCTTGATCTCCGTCAAGCAGGCCCTTTTCCCAGGCAGCAAGTCCCGATAGGAACATTCTGAACGATCCGGCAGGGAGGCAAGGATGACGGAAATGATTGCAGACGATATCCGGCGGCTTGAGGAACAGGAGCGGCTCCTGCGTTTCGGCCGCTTCAGCCCGGATGATGCCTGGCTGTTGGGGAACCGCGTGCGCGAAGTTGCGCTTGCCCGTGGTGCCGGCGTGGCGATCGATATTTCGTTCCGCGACCGGACGCTGTTTCACTCCGCCCTCCCCGGCACTACGACGGACAATGTCGAATGGATCCGCCGCAAGCGCAATACGGTGCTACGGCTCTGGAGCGCGTCCTATCTGGTCGGACGTCGGCTGGCGCTTTCAGGACGCGATCAGATGGAAGCCCGCAATCTTTCCTATGCCGATTTCTCGGTGCACGGCGGAAGTTTTCCGATCATCGTCGGCGATCTCGGCTGCATCGGCGCGGTGAGCGTTTCGGGCGTTCCGGAGCGGATCGACCATGCAATCGTCGCCGATGCCATCGCTTCCTTCCTGAAGGTCGATCTTGGCGAGAGCCGATTGCCGGAGTAGCACGTCCTCCTCTCCCCTCCCCTCCCCTCCCCTCCCCTCCCC
>NZ_JBASBL010000002.1:0-33257 GCF_049651085.1 Shinella sp. | reverse complement strand
ATCTCGTCGAACGGGTTCATCGACATCTTCACATTGGCAAGCTCGACACCCGAGCCATCCGCCTTGACGCGAATCTTCACGTTGTAATCAACGACCCGCTTTACAGGGACCAGGATTTTCATGGCTTAATCCATTCTCTTCGTGCTCTGGAAAGTACTCCGGGCAGGGCCGCATTCAAAACGACAAATCCCATCACCGGATTAACCCGTCGTTTCATTGTCCAGCAGGCTGCGCCCGATCAGGAAGCGATAGGTTGCCCCGGCTGCATCGCGGATCGCATGCTTGTCGGAGGCCTCGCCGGCAAAGTGGATCTGCATGGCCGCATAGGCTCGCATACCCAGTATCTGGTAGATCAGGCATTCCACATGCTGCGGGCCAAGCCGGTGCATGCGGTTTTCGTCCATGGCCCGGTGGAACGTGCGTTTGTAGCCATTGACGATATTGTCCATATGGGCGCGATGCGCGCCAGGGGCGAATATCTCCGCTTCGTAGAGAACCCGGTAGAAGCCTTCGTTCTCGATCACGTAGTTGAGGAATGCCTCGAAACGGATGAATTCGCGCTGCATGCCCGGCGGCGCGGCGCGCGCGATCTCCTCGATCTGATCGCGCATCCGCAGCCCCTCATACGGAAGCAGCTCTTCGAACAGCGCCTGTCGATCCTCGAAGTAGTTGTAGAAGGTGCCGTGCGCCACCCCGGCCAGATCGGCGATCTTGGCGATCGAAGCAGAGGCGTAGCCTTCGGCCGCGACGACAGCGCAGCCGGCGTTCAGAAGACCGTCGCGGGTAACCCGCGCCTTTTCCTCCCGGCTCAGGCGCTGGCGCTGGGGTTTGCGGATCGATACCGGAGAATTGGCTTCAGGCACTCTGCTTTCCCCTCTCCTGCGCAATCAGGGAACCGGCAGCATCAAGCTCGCGCAGGGTACGCTTGAGCACCTTGCCCGACGGATTGCGCGGCAACTGCGCAAGAACGATCATGTCCTTGGGGCATTTGAACCCCGCCAGATGTGCGCGGCAATGATCCAGCAACTGCTGATAGGTCATCACCTGCCCTTCCGCAAGCACGACAGCGGCGACCGCCACTTCTCCCCAGCGCGCATGAGGGCGGGCGTAGACGGCAGCTTCCTTGACAGCCGGATGCTCATAGATCACCCGCTCGACTTCGGAAGAGGCGATGTTCTCGCCGCCGGAAATGATCATGTCCTTCTGGCGGTCCGTGATGAACAGAAAGCCATCGTCATCGATGTAGCCCACGTCGCCCGAGCGCAGAAAGCCGTCGGGAAAGAAGGCTTCCGCGGTCTTTTGCGGATCGCGCCAATATTCCCGCATGACCTTCGGTCCGCGCATGCAGATCTCACCCTCTTCGTGCGGAGGCAGGCGCTCTCCGTCCTCGCCCCGTATCTCGATCTCAACGAAGCGCAGAGCCCGCCCGACAGATCCGATCTTGTCGAATTCGCGTCCCGGCTCCATCAGCGTATCGCCCGAGACCGTTTCGGTCATACCATAGGCATCGATGTAGCGGGCTTTCGCAAAGCGGTCGAAAAAGGCGCGAATGCGCGATTCCGGGGTGCGCTCGCCGCCCGCAATGCACCAGCGCAACGAGGAAACATCGGGCAGGCCTTCGGCGGGAAGATTGAGAATGTCGTTCGCCATGACCGGGGCAAGCCAGATGCCGTCTATCCGCTCCCGCTCGATCGTCTCGAGAACGGTGCGCGGCTCGTAGTCGCGCAACAGCACCACCGTGCCGCCTGCCAGATGCACGCCGAGGCCCGGAAGGTCGCATCCGCCCACATGGTAGAGCGGGCCGACGACCAGAAGCCGCGTGCTTTCACTCAGACCCAGCGAGAGCGTGTGGTCAAAGCATTTCCAATAGAAATTGTCATAGCTGTGCACAACGCCCTTCGGGCGCGACGTGGTGCCGGACGTGTACATCAGCCGGAAGATATCATCGCGCCGGCGCGGCGTGGCGCTCAAGCGCCGGCGTCCGCCCGAAGCATCCAGAAGCACCGCGCCGATATCCATCTGGCCGGCAGAATCCAGCACGATCAGCGGCAGGCCGGCCCCGGCGGCCTGCGCCTCGAAAATATCGTCCGCGACGATCGTTATCGCCCCGGCATGATTGGCGATGTAGCCGACCTCTTCCGCCGAGAGACGGAAATTCAGCGGCAGTACTACTGCTCCCAGATGGCTGATGGCGTAGATCAGCTCGATATAGGCCGGGCTGTTCTTCATCATGAGGGCGACGATCTTGCCCTCACCCACACCATGCCCGGCAAGGGCTGCAGCCAGATGCTCGACCCGGGCCTCCAGCGTTTTCCAGTCCAGGCGCAGTTCCCCATAGACCAGCGCCTCGGCAGCCGGTCTCTGGCCGGCATTGACCGCCAGGCAACGGGACAGATTGAACATCGGCGCTCCTCCTCTCAGTACGATCTTGGCAGACCCAGATTGACTGTCGAGATGTAATTGAGAATCATTTCTTCGGAAACCGGAGCAAACCGGAAGAGGCGGGCATCGCGCCAGAGCCTTTCCGCATGGAACTCCTTGGAATAACCCATGCCGCCCATGACCTGCATCGACTGCTCCGCCGCCGCCGAGGCGGCCTGCGAGGCGATCAGCTTGGCCGCATTGCTTTCCGAACCAAAGGGCAGCTTCCGGTCGAAATTCGAGGCGGCCTTCAAGTTGAGCAGGCGCGCTGCTTCCAGTTCCGCCCAGTGCTGCGCCAGCGGGAACTGCAGGCCCTGATAGCTGCCGATCGGGCGCCCGTTGAAGACCTTGCGCTCACGCGCATAGTCCACAGCCAGTTTCAGCGCGAGCGCACCTGTGCCGACAAGCCCCGAGGTGGTGACGATGCGCTCGCAATTGAGGATGTCGAGCAGTTCCGGCCAGCCGCCGTCCACCGTGCCGATCACCTCGTCGTGCGAGGCGAAGACCCGGTCGAGATAGACGATCGAGGACGGAAGGGTATTGGTGCCCAGCTTGTCGATCTCGCTGTGGCTGATGCCCTGCCGGTCGGTATCGACCATGAACAGAGTGATACCGTGGGTCTTCTTGACGCCCTCTTGCGGCTGCGTGGTACGCGCCACGATCAGCATTTTCGTCGAAGCCGCCACGCCTGTGATCCAGATTTTCTGGCCCGAGATGGCCCAGCCGCCATCCACCCGTTCCGCCCGGGCTTTCATGCCCAGCGAATTGGTGCCCGCGTCGGGCTCGGTCAGGGCCATGCTGAAGGTCACGCTGCCGTTGCACAGGCCGGGCAGCAGCTCCCGCTTCATCGTCTCGTTGCCGTAGAGCACGAGCGAGACACCGCCGAACACCGGATTGAGCATGAACATCTGGGAGAGCGTGGACCCTGCCCCGCCCTTGCAAAGCTCCTCGATGCAGAGCGCCAGGTCGACCAGTCCGACACCGAGGCCGCCATAGGCCTCTGGCACCATCATGCCGGCGATCCCTGCCTCGCAGATCGCCTGCCAGATCTCATGGGGATACTCCTTCGCCGCATCCTTGCGCCGCCAGTAGTCGAGCCCGAAGCGCTCGCCGATCTGGCGGGCGGTCTCGATCATCATTGTCTGTTCTTCGGTAAGGTCGAAGTTCATCTGTAGTTCCTCAAGGTCATTGGCCCGGACGGGCGGGCGGGCGCAGGAGCGCAATCGGTTCTTCGAGCACGCGGGCCAGCGTGGCGAGAAAACGGGCTGCATCCGCGCCATCGATCAGGCGGTGGTCGGCGGCAAGGGTGAGCACGATCTCCTGCACCAGCTCGGGCCGGCCTTCGGCGTCCGGGCGGAAGAGGCGCTGCTCGGCACCGATGCCGAGGATCATCGCCTGCGGCGGGCTGATGATGGGCGTCAACGTATCGGCGCCGAACATCCCGACATTGGAGATCGAGATCGCACCGCCCGAGACATCGGCGGAGGTCAGCGTACCAGCCCGGGCACGGCCGAACAGGCCCGCGCAGATTTCGGCAAGATCATCGAGCGGCGTGCTATCCGCCCGGTCGGCCACCGGGATACGCAGGCCCTGCGGCGTCTCGGTGACGATACCCACGCCGATGCTGTCGAGCGTGAGAATGCCATCGGGCAGCCAGACACGGTTGAGGCCCGGATGGGCGGCAAGCGCCAGGCCCACGGCTTTCACCAGAAAATGCGTTACCGACAGCTTCACGCGGCCGGCCGCATCCGTATTGAGATCGGCGCGCAGGCGGTTCAGCGCACGCATGTCGATATGCCGGGTCAGATAGAAATGCGGGATGTCGCGCTTGGCCGCCTGAACCCGGCGGGCCGTCGCGGCGCGCACAGGATCCGGCTGAACCAGGACGCTGGTTGCGGATGCGGGCGGTTGCGTGGGCGCGGCTCGCTTGGCCGCGTCGACATCCGCGGCCTTGATCCGGCCATGCGGACCAGAGCCGGCGACTTCCGCAAGATCGACCCCTTCCCGCCGGGCGATCCGGCGCGCCAGCGGCGTCGCGACGATGCGGAGCACATCCTCCTTCATCACCCGTCCGCCGCGGCCCGTGCCTGTCACGGCATCGCGGGCAATGCCGCATTCGGCCATCAGCTTGCGCGCCGAGGGAGCATCTGCGCCAACCGGGGCTGGGGCTGGGGCTGGGGCTGGGGCGGCGGCCGAAGCAGCCGGCGCCGGGGCCTGCCCTGCCGTCGTGCCCGTGCCCGCCATGCGAGCGATCGGCAGGCCCACCGCCACGACCGATCCTTCGGGAAAGAGAATTTCCTCCAGAATGCCGTCGGAGGAGGCCTCGACCTCGTTGGTGACCTTTTCCGTCTCGACCTCGAACAACAGGTCTCCGGCCTTCACCGCCTCGCCCGGCTTGCGATGCCAGGCGGTGATCAGGCCCTCGGTCATCGTCAGCCCGAACTTGGGCATCACGATCTCGGACATGTCATTCTCCTTGGAAATTCGCAGCGCGCTTCTCGATGAAGGCCGCGCAGCCCTCATGAGCATCGCGACTGTCGAGAACGAGGCCGATAACCGCCTGCTCATGGCGCAGCGCGGCCGACAGCGGCATATCCGCCCCGTCGATCAGCGCGCGCTTGAGCAGCTTCAGGATCAGCGGCGACTTGGCTGCGAGTTTCGCAGCCATCGCCCGCGCTTCGTCCATCAGGCTGTCATGCGGCACGACGCGGTTGGCGAGGCCGATCTCTACGGCTTCCTCGGGAGAGATCATCTCGCCCAGATACATGATCTCGCGCGCCCGGCAGGAAGGCACCTGCCGCAGGATGCGCTGCGTGCCGCCCGCACCGGGGAAGAGGCCGAGATTGATCTCGGGCAGGCCGAGCTTGGACTTGTCCGACAGAAGGCGCAGGTCGAAGGTCAGCAGGAGTTCCGTTCCCCCGCCCAGCGCGAAGCCGTTGATCGCGCCGATGGTGGGCTTGTCCAGCAGCTCGATGCGGCGCAGCGTGCGGTGGATCGTTTCGGCGAACTCGTTGTAGTGGGCCAGGGCTCCACGCGAGCCAAGATCCGCGATGTCCCCGCCGGCCACGAAGGCGCGCCCCGCGCCGGTGAAGATCACGGCACGAATGGCAACGTCACCCTCGATCCGGTCGAGGATCGCATTCAGTTCCGCCAGAACGCCCATATCCAGCGCATTCAGCTTTTCGGGCCGGTCGAAAGTGACGACTGCCACCGCGCCTTCGATTTCAAGGCGAACGTAGGAGGCTTTCTGTTCAGTGCTCATCGGACACCCCTCTCAGGCCATCAGGCGGCGCAGCGCCGCAAGGATCTTGGTTTCGTTCACCCGCCATTCACCTTCCAGCGCCGGGCTGAACGGCACGGGCGAAAAGGGTGCGGCGACCCGTAGGATCGGCGCGTCCAGTTCGTCGAAGCCGATATCGGCCATGCGCGCTGCGATCTCGGCACCGACCCCGAAGGCCTCGACAGCCTCATGAACGACGAGAAGACGATGGGTTCTGGAGAGGCTCGCCAACACCACCGCCTCGTCCCAGGGCTGGATGGAGCGCAAATCGACGACCTCCACCGAAATTCCCATCGAGGAAGCCTCTTCCGCCGCCTTCAGCGCCGTCCAGAGCGTCGCGCCATAGGTCACGAGGGTGACATCCGTGCCCTCGCGGCGCACAGCCGCCTCGCCGATACGGGCCGGGGCCGGCGTGTCGGGCAGATCCCCCTTCAGGGCGTAGAGCGCCTTGTTCTCCACCACGATCACCGGATCCGGATCGTCTATGGCGGCACGCAGAAGGCTGTAGGCATCTTCCACCGTGGCGGGCACCACGACCTTCAGGCCGGGAATATGCGCAAACCATGCCTCCAGGCATTGCGAATGCTGGGGCCCTGCGGAAAGACCGCCGCCATGCGGGGTGCGCAGCACCATGGGCACCGAACCCTGCCCGCCGAACATGTAGCGTGCCTTGGCCGCCTGGTTCACCAGCATGTCCATCGACAGCGTGATGAAATCCATGAACATGATCTCGGCCACCGGGCGCATGCCCGAAAGCGCTGCCCCCACGGCAATGCCGGTGATCGCCGCCTCGGCGATGGGGGCGTCATAGACCCGGCCCGGCCCGAATTCTTCCAAGAGCCCGCGGGTCGCCTTGAACGAGCCGCCCGCAGCGGCGATGTCCTCGCCGATCAGCATGACGGAAGGATCGGCGACCATGGCATCCTGCAGGGCGCGGGTGACGGCCTTAACGTAACGGGTCTCAGCCATGACGGATCTCCCCGGCAGTGTAGACATCGGCAAGCAGGCTGGCGGCATCCGGAAGCGGGGCGGCGAGCGCGGCCTCGAGCGCGACGGCATTGGCTGCCTTCACCTCGCCGTCGGTGGTTTCCATCCAGGCAGCCGGGACGCCGAATTCTGCAAGGCGGCGCCGGGCGATCACGATCGGATCGCGGGACGACATTTCATCTGCCTCGCCCTCCGGGCGATAGTCCTGCTTGTCTCCCTCGTAATGCCCACGCACGCGGGTGGTGCGGCATTCGAGAATGTGGGGAGCGCATTCCGCCCGCATGCGGCCGATGGCATCGCGCGCAGCCTCGTGCATTGCCAGCACGTCGTTGCCATCCGCCTCGCCATAGGCGATGCCGAACGCGCCGGCGAGATCCTTGAGTTTCACGGCAAGCTGCTTTTCTGTCGGGCTGAACTCGGACCAGCCATTGTTCTCGCAGCAGAAGAGAACCGGCAGCGACCAGAGCTTCGCAATGTTCAGGCACTCGTGCACCAGCCCCTCGGCCAGCGCCCCGTCACCGAAATAGACGACCGCAATCTCGCCCTTGCCGCGCGCCTTCAGCGCCAGGGCCGAACCGGTGGTGATCGGCAGGCCCGCGGCGACGATGCCGTTGGCCCCGAGCATTCCAAGCCGCAGGTCGGCCACATGCATCGACCCGCCGCGTCCGCCGCAAATACCGGTGGCGCGACCGAGGATCTCGGCGAAGAAACCCGCAAGATCGACACCCTTGGCGAGCGTGTGACCGTGACCGCGATGGTTCGACGAGACCGTATCGCCCGGCGTCAGGAATTCCGAGACGGCAGAGGCGACCGCCTCCTGCCCGATGGAAAGATGCAGGAAGCCCGGCACCTTGCCATCAACGAACAGCTGCTGCAGCGTCTTTTCCGCCTCGCGAATAATCATGGCGCGGCGGTAGATGCTTTTCAGCGCCTCCGCCGGGTTGTTGGGGGCGGTTTCACGGCTCATGGCGCAGCCTCTTCATCATGGTCTTGTTCATAGCTTTTCCGTCAGATGGCCAGGTATCGGCTGGTAATATCCTTGTCCGCCTTCAGCGCCTCGATGGTGCCTCGATAGACAATCTGGCCCTTGTCGATGACGACGGCGTCCTCCGAAATGCCGAGGCAGAAATGCATGTTCTGTTCGGCAAGGACGATCGTCACGCCGGTGCTTCGCAGGCGCCGGATCAGGCGGCCGATCTCCTGCACGATGATCGGCGCGAGGCCCTCGGACGGCTCGTCCAGAAGGATCAGCTCGGGGTTGCCCATGAGGCATCGCGCCATCGAAAGAAGCTGCTGCTCCCCGCCGGACATCATGCCGGCTGGGCGGCCACGCATCTTCGCCAGGATGGGGAAAGCGTCGTAGATGTTGTCCATCGTCCAGTCGCTCTGCCCGTTGACGCCCGGCTTGGCGGCGATGCGCAGGTTGTCGTCGACCGAATGGCCCGGAAAGACCTGCCGGTCCTCTGGCACGAGGCCGATGCCGTGGCGGGCGACCGCATGCGGCACCTGGCCGTCAATGCGGCTTCCCGCATAGCGGATCTCACCCGAGCGGATCGGGGCCACCCCCATGATCGCCTTCATCGTCGTGGATTTGCCGGCGCCGTTGCGGCCCAGAAGGGCGAGCGTGCGCCCTTTGCGCACCTCCAGCGCCATGTCGAACAGGATATGCGAGGCTCCGTAGAAGACGTTGACCCCGTTCAGGTCGAGAATGACTTCGCTCATGCCGTCTCCTCCTCGGTTTCGCGGCCGAGATAGGCCTCGATCACATCGGGATGGCCGCGAATCTCGTCAGGCGTGCCGGAGGCGAGAACCGCGCCATAGCGCAGAACGTGGATGACCTCCGCCGTGCGGAACACCAGTTCGATGTCGTGTTCGATGAAGATCAGCGTCATGTTGGCGCTCTTCCAGAGGCGCTGGACGGTGGCCATCATCTGCCAGCGTTCCTCGGTCCCCATTCCGGCGGCCGGCTCGTCCAGCAGCAGCACCTTCGGCTCCAGCGCCAGGGCAAGGCCCACGTCCAGCAGCTTCTGGTCGCCATGCGAAATCTCGCTCGACCTGCGTTCGGCGACGGCCTCCATGCCGAGCAGGTGCAGGAGTTCGTCGGTCCGGTGCGCCACGTCGCGGCGGGGAAAGACGCTCATCACGCCGAAGGAGGCGCGACGGTGGGCCGTGACCGCGGCGGCAAGCGATTCGCGTACCGTCATCGAGGGAAAGATGCTGGCGATCTGGAAGGCCCGGCCGATGCCCTTGCGGACGATGGCAGCGGGCTTTTGACCAGTGATCTCCTGCTTCTCCAGCCAGATCTTGCCGCTGGTGGGCACGAGATGACCGGTGATCTGGTTGAACAGCGTGGTCTTGCCCGCACCGTTCGGTCCGATGATCGCCGACAGCGACCCGGCCGGAAAGGTCAACGACACATCATCCGTTGCCGTCAGCCCGCCGAACCGTTTCACGAGATGCTCAAGGTGCAGCATGGCCCTGTTCCTTTCTGACGTCGGTCTTGCGGCGCGCCTTGCGCCAGTCGGACACCCAGTCGAGGATGCCGCGCTTGAGAACGAGGACGACGAAGAGGATCGCGAGGCCTTTGGCCAGCTCGGTATGCGTGGTGTAGAGAAGCGTCACGTCGTTGATGATCCGCATCGCAACCACGCCCACCAGCGGCCCCCAGAAGCTGTGCAGCCCGCCGAGCATGATCATGAAGATCGCTTCGCCGGAAACCGTCCAGCTGGCCCATTCCGGGTAGGCGGCCGAGGTGAAGACCGCGAGGACGACGCCGCCAAGCGAGGCGATCGATCCGGCAGCGACGAAGACCAGCACCTTGACCCCATAGGTGTTCACACCGAGGAAAGCCGCGCGGCGTTCGTTGTCGCGCACCATGCGCAGGCTCGCCCCGAACGAGGAGAGGGTGATCAGCCGCACCGCAAGAACGCCGATGACGAACAGGAAGGCCGAGAAGGCGTACCGGTCCTGCGCCTGCACCAGATCGAGGCCCAGGAAGACCGGACGCGGAATGCCGCCCGTCAGCCCCTGGTCGCCGCCGGTATACTGGACGAGGCCCTGGATGATGGAGACGAAGAGCATCTGGAAGGCGAGCGTCAGGAAGGCGAAGTAGATTTCCGACAGCCGTGCGCAGATCGAGCCGACGACAAGTGCGAAGAGCCCGGTTCCGCAGACCGCGAGCAGCGTGGCGAGCGGCACCGACCAGGCCCCACAGGCGGCGACAAAGGCCGGGCTCTGCAGGATCATGCCGAAGATGTAGCCGCCGCTGGCATAATAGGCAGCGTGCCCGAACGATGTCATGCCCGTGTAGCCGATCAGCAGATGCAGCGACATGACGAGAAGGCCGGCGGCGAACAGTCCGGTCAGCGTGTCGAGAATCCAGGCGCCGGGGCCGACAGCCCCCAGCAGGATGAAACCGCAAAGGGCGGCAAGCGCCAGAAGGCTTGCGTGGAGGAACGGATGCATCGGGCTCATCGCGGTGCCTTCTCGCCAAGCAGGCCCTGCGGGCGGAAGACCAGGATTGCGACCATCATGATGAACATCACGCCGTCGACGAAAAGGGGAAAGCCGAGGCTGCCGAAGGAGCGCGTCACGCCGAGCATGAGCGCGGCCAGCAGCGCACCGGGGATCGATCCCATGCCGCCGATCACGGTGACGATGAAGCTGTCGATCAGGATCGAAAGTCCCATGCCCGGCGTCATCGAACGCACCGGTGCGGCGAGCGCCCCGGCCATGCCTGCAAGAGCGCAGCCCAGGCCGAAAAGCCCGGCGAAATAGATCGGAACGCGGATGCCCAGTACGGAGACCATGGTGGCATTGTGCGCCGCCGCCCGCACGATCTTGCCGAACCGGCTGTAGCGGATGAGCAGGAGGCAGCCCGTGGCCACGGCAAGCGAGGTCGCCACGAGGAAGACATAGAAGGGCGGCACCACCCCGCCCGCGAAGCGGTACGGCGGCACGCGGAATTCGTCCGGGATGCCCATGGCCAGATATTCCGCGCCCCAGATCATCTTCACCGCATCGTCCGCGACAAGGACGAAGGCGTAGCAGACGAGAAGCTGCATCAGCAGGTTTTCCTTGTAGACCCTGCTGATTGCGAGGCGCTCGAAAAGGATACCGATCACCGCGGCGCAAAGCGCACCCGCCAGCACCGCCAGATAATAGCTGCCCGTCGCACCGTAGGCGGACCAGGCCGTATAGGCGCCGATCATGTAGAAGGCGCCGTGGGCGAAATTCACCACGTGCAGCACGCCGAAGATCAGCGTCACGCCCGATGCGACGAGGAACAGCAGCATCCCGATGATGATGCCGGTGGAAGTCTGCGTGACCAGACAGGATGTCGCGCTGAAACAGTTCAACAATGCGTCGAGATCGAGCATCTGCGGCTTTCCTTTGAGGTGGAGCCGCGCAGCCATGGCCGCGCGGCCGGGAGGATCAGATGAAGCCCTTGCGCTTCTTCCACTCCATCTCGTGCTCGTGGAGGACATCCCATGCGACGGGCTGGAAATCGGTGAGGTAGGGCGCCTCGGAGATCGTCTTGCCGTAGCCGATCGCGTAGTCGACGAGCGTGTTGTCGCTCTCGCGCATAGTGACCGTGCCGTTCACGCCATGCGGGCTGTCGATGGTCCTGCCCTTGGTGGCTTCCGCCAGCTTGTCGCGATCGGTCCCGCCGCCCGTGGCCTTCAGCGCCTCGATCACGAAGCGCGCGCCGGTATAGGCCTGCCAGCCCCAGTTCGTCGGCAGCTTGCCCGATTTGCGGAACTCGGCGTTCCAGGCCTCGTTGCCCTCGCTGTCGGGAATGTCCTTGTGGTAGCGGTTGCCCGAATGGATGCCGGCGGGCAGGTTCTTGATCGCCTCCAGCACCGGTGCGTCGCCCATGTTGACGGCCACCGTCTGGAACTGGTCGAACAGGCCGTAGAGGCTCGCCTGATCGAAGAAGGCCACCAGATCGCCGCCCCACAGGCAGGTGTAGAGCGCCTCGGGTGCAAGGTTCAGCAGGCTGGTGATGTTTTCCGTGTAATCGGGCTGGAACGACTTCGGCCACGTCTCGCCGACCAGCTTTACGTCCGGGGCGAAGATGGCGAGGAATTCCATGAACTCGGCCGTGGTGTCACGCCCGTAGGCGTAGTCCGGCGAGCAGGTCGCCCAGCGCTTCACGCCCGATTTCGCAAGTTCCGACGCATACAATCCGCCTGCGATGGCGTCATGAATGCCCTGCCGCCCGGAGCGGAAAATCCAGTGCGCGCCATTGGCCGGATCGGCGGTCAGCGAGGATGTTTCCGAGATCGAATGAACGCAGTAAGTGCCCGTATCGCGCACCACTTCGTGCACGGCGAAGGCCCCGCCCGAGGCTTCCGCATCCAGGATCACCTGGCAGCCGTCAGTGCTGATCAGCTCGCGCGTGATGCGGGCGGCCTCGTCCGGCTTGCCCTTGGTGTCGCGAATGACCAGCTCGATCATACGTCCGTCGATGCCACCGGCGGCATTGACGGCGTCCACCGCGATCTTGGCGCCGATCGAGGCGGTCTCGCCCAGAATGGCGACCCGGCCCGACAGGATGGTGGGAACCCCGACCTTGATGGTCGCGCCCTGCGCACGAAGGATCGAGGGACAGGCAAGCGTTGCAGCGCCGAGGGCGCCCGCAGTCGACAAAAAGGCACGACGGGACATTCCCGCCCGATGGGTAACGGTCATTCATTCCTCCATTTTTGAAAGCCGCCCTCTCCCGGGGCGGCCGGCTCGCCATGTAACGGCGATCAGTACTGCCGGACGCCACCATAGGGCGCCCAGGAGCCCACCTGGTAGAAACCCGCATCCACCGCCATCGACACCCCGGTGACCGCCGAGGCGTCATCGGAAAGCAGGAAGGCGGCGACGGTTCCGATTTCCGACGGCTCGACCATGCGGCCCAGCGTCGAATTCGCATTCATGAGCGCCACGTCCCGATGACCGAGATCGATCTGCGCCTGAAGCGCGGGCGTGCGGGTATAGCCCGGCTCGATGGCGTTCACCCGGATGCCGGCGCCACCCCACTCGCCCGAAAGTCCCTCGACCAGGCTGGTGACGGCGGCCTTGCCCGGCCCGTAGGCGTGCAGCGGCGTCGAACGCCGCGCGGTGATCGAACTCAGCGCGACGAGGCTGCCCGACCGGCGCGGGATCATATGGCGCGCGAATTCCCTCAGCGACAGGAACGTGCCGCGAAAATTGACCTGATAGATGCGGTCGAAGACAGCCATGTCCATTTCGGCCGGAGACTTCGGCGTCTGCACGATCCCCGCAGAGGTGATGCCGCCCGCTATCGGCCCCATGTCGCGCTCGACGGCGGCAATGGCGTCGGCGACACTCTGCTCTTCGGTCACGTCCAGATGGAAGGCCTGCCCGCCGATCCGTTCGGCCACGGCGCGGGCCTGATCCAGATTGAGATCCAGCACGGCGACCCTTGCCCCGCGCGCCGCAGCAACCTCGGCGCAGGCCGCGCCAATACCGCTCGCCCCGCCCGTGATGGCAATGATCCGACCTGCAAGCTGCGTCTGCTGCGACATGAATTCCTCCCTCGTCCTGGGGCGAAACTAACATAAATGAATTCTGAGTCAATTATCATTTTGTTGACATGCACGGTCCTCCGGCTCTAGCGTGCGACCAGGCTTTCAGAGGGAGGAAACCCATGACGATCGCGCAGGAACTCGCGCAATTCACCTCGGCGCTGACGCGCGATAAAATCCCGCAGCAGGTCTGGGACAAGGCCCATGCCTGCCTGCTGAACGGCTACGGCATAGCCATGGCGGGACTGGCGACACCCTATGAACCCGTGGCCCGTGCCGCAGCGCTTGCAATGTATGGCGGGCCGGGCGAGGCGACGCTTCTGGGCAGCGGTGGAATGGGAAGCGTGACCGGGGCGATCATGGCCAATGGTGCGCTTTTCCATGGCCGCGGCCAGGAAGACACCTGCGGCGCGGCACATCTCGGCGCGGTGATGATCCCCTTGCTGATGGCGCTCGTCGAAAGCGGGCGCGGCAGCATGGCGGATCTGATACCGGCGATGATTGCCGGCTACGAGGTGGGCGGCCTCTTCGAGGAACTGCTGGCCGGGGACACCACGCCGCGAGGTTTTCGCGCCACGACGCTTTACGGGACTGGCGCTGCCGCTGCCGCCGTCGCAAGGCTTTACCGCATGGATGCCGAGCGGACCTGCGCGGCTCTCGGCAACGCCGTTTCCTTTTCGGGCGGCCTGCTTCAGACCTTTGCGGAAGGGACGGACGAATGGCGCTATCAGGTGGGCATGACGGCGCAAGCCGGCTGGACGGCGGCGGAACTCGCCCGGTCCGGCTCGGTCAGCCTGCGCGAGGCCTACGAGGGCGCCAAGGGCCTCGCCCGCGCCTTCGCCGGCCGCCCGCTGGACAAGGCCGATACGGTCGCCAGGATCGGCCGTGACTGGCAGACGCTGCGCGTCGCCTTCAAGCCCTTCCCCGTCTGCGCCTTCAACCAGACCCCTGTGACCGCAGCGCTGTCCTTGCGCGAAAAGCTGGCCGGTCGGGCCATCGAAAGCGTCGTGGTCCGGATGAACCCCTACGAATGCGGCTATGCCGGCATGGACAGCAAGGGACCGTTCTCGACCATCGGCGGCACGCTGATGAGCATTCCCTTCTGCATCGCCCAGACCCTTCTGCGCGGCGCGCCGTCCATGGCCATGATGACCGAATATCACGAGGCCGACATCAACGCCCTTGTGGAACGGGTGGACCTGGTTGCCGACGAGGGCGTCCCCACGCTCTGCTGCCGGATCGAACTGCGGCTCGCCGGAGGCGGGACGCTGAGCGAGATCTGCGACATGACGCCGTCGGACTACGCCTGGAGCTTCGAGGATCTCAGGCAGCGCCTCGTGCGCACGGCGGGGCAAGAGGCGCTGCCCGCGACGTGCATCGCCGAACTTGCGGAATTCTGTGCCGATCCGGAGGGCAAGGGCACCGCGGCGCTGCATGCAGCCTTCGCCATGGCGCGCCCGCTGATCCGTCGCTGACACCCACATACCAACGATAAAGCCCGCGCCGGATGGCGCGGGCCACTTTCCCTGCGAACAGGCCTGGAGCAATTGCGGCGATCCGGTTTTCACCGGAATTGCTTCAGTGGACGGCCGCGTACATCAGGTTCTCCTCCGTCGCATCGAGCGGCGAGAATTCCTCGACGACCCTGCCCTGCCGCGCGACGAGAAGCCGGTCGGAGAGCTGCATCACCTCCGGCAGGTAGGAAGAGATCACGACCACCGCCTTGCCCTCATCGGCCAGCCGGTTGATCATCTGGTGAATCTCGGCGATCGCACCAACATCGACGCCGCGCGTCGGCTCATCGAAGATGATGAGATCGGGATCCTGTATCAACGACTTGGCGATCACCACTTTCTGCTGGTTGCCGCCCGACAGCTCGATCACCTTGGCATCCTTGCTGACCGCGCGAATGTGCAGCGACTTGCCCCACTCTTCGCCGATACGGTTCATCTCGGACCGGCGCAGCCAGAACTTTCGCCAGCCGGCCTTGGCAAGCTTGCCCATGAAGATATTGGCCTTGATCGACATGGTTTCGAAGAAGCCCTCGATCTTTCGATCCTCGGTAATGTAGGCGACCTTTTCGTGCAGGCTCTGCGCCGGCACCCGGTAGCGCACACGCTTGCCGCGGATGAAGACCTCTCCGCCATTGAGATAGTTGCGCTTGATCGCGCCGGAGACGACCTTGAAGGTTTCCGTCCGGCCCGAGCCGACAAGGCCGAACACGCCCGTCACCTGCCCGGCAAAGACCGACAGCGAATTGTTGCGCACCATATTTCCCACCCGCAGGTTCGAAACCTGGAGGATGCGCTCGCCCGGCGGACGGACATAGTCCTTCCTCTTGCCGTAGAGCTCTTCCGACAGGCTGCGGCCCACCATGGACTGCACGATGCGTGCCCGGTCGAAATTGACGGTGGCGTCGGTCACCACATGCTGCCCGTCGCGCAGGATCGTGATCCGGTCCGAGATCGCCAGCGCTTCTTCCAGCGCGTGGCTGATGAAAATGATGGCGACGCCCCGGCTTTTGAGCGTGCGCACGAGATCGAAGAAGTGCTTCTTTTCCTCCGGAGTCAGCGTTGCCGTCGGTTCGTCGAAAACGATCACCCGGGCGTTCGACAGCATCGCGCGGGCAATCTCGATCATCTGCTTCTTCGCCGCGCCGAGCGTCTGAACCATCGCCGTCGGATCGACCTGGAAGTTCAGCGCCTGCATGAACTGCTGCGCGGCGATGTTGATGCCGCGCAGGCGATTGAAGAACTGCTCGTTCCCCATGAAGAGGTTCTGCGCCACGGTCATGGAGGGAACGAGGCTCGTTTCCTGAAACACCATGGCGATGCCGACATCGAGCGCCGCTGCCGGGGTTCGCAGATGTATCGGCTTGCCGTCCAGCAGGATATCTCCCGAGGTCGGCTCCACGACGCCGGCGATCATCTTGGTGAGGGTGGATTTTCCCGCGCCGTTTTCGCCGAGAAGAGCGTGAACCTCACCGGGCATCAGAGCGAAATTGATGTTCTCCACCGCCGGGACACGGGCATAGAGCTTGGTCAGGCCGCGCAATTCCAGAATGGGGTTCATGCCACGCCTCCCGTGATGCCGTTCGCGATGCGGATCGCCTGAAGGTCCATGCGCAGAAGCCTGCCCGCCCCCTTTGACAGGGCCAGCACCTCGTTGCCGCGCTCCAGCGTCGTGACGATCCCGTGATTGAGACCTCCGACCCGGCTATGCACCGACATCAGCGGATTGCGGTTCGCATCGCAGCGCACGGCAAGGCCATAGGATCGCGGCGGTGCCCAGGGTTTCAGGATGCCCATATGTTTCACCCCGCCGCTTTGCAGCGGCTCGAGGAAGTCCTCGCCAGAGGAGAGCGCGGGTGAAATCCAGTATTTCGGGGCGATCGTCTCCATCATCTCGCGGCGGAAGGCCTTCTCCTGCAACACGAATTCCACGATCTGCGCCCGTCCAGAAAACAGCGACAGCCAGAAGCCGCCGTCATCCGTCGGCGTGATGCGCGCGGGATAGCCCGGCAGCTCGCCCGTCGCATCGCCCTTGCCCGCAAGGCGAAGGCGATGCCGCCAGCTTTCCGAAACCAGCACGCCATTGCGGCTTTCCATGGCGCCGAAAGCCCAGGCAAGGTCGTCCTGCAGCAGTTCGCCCTTGCCGCCGTCAGGGTCCAGCGCCAGAAGGCGGCCGGACCGGCCCTTTGTCATCAGGTCGTATTGCCATTTGTCGCCGTCATGACGCGCCGAGGCATCGCAGACGAGAATGCGGCCGTCGGCCATGACCGAGAGCGCCGAGATAGCCTTGAACCGCCGCCCACCCGCCTCGACGACCGGGGTCGCAAGCCCCTCGATCACAAGGCGGTCGCCCAGCGCCACGACCCGGCGTCCATCGCGAAGAATGGCCAGCGCGCTGACCGGGCCGTCATGACGCTCCACCACCCGCACCGCACCGCCTTCGACCGCCAGCACCTCCGCGCCAGCCGCCACGAACAGGGCGCCGCCAGGAGCGAGCGCCATGTCCTCGAGGCCCGTCCGTTCGAGCAGCACCTCTGCCTCTTCGAGAAGATTGTTCGGCTTGAAGGCTCCGTCGAGGATCGGCACCGAAAGGCTCGATCCGCCGCGCCCGAAGAGGCCACCGATCATCTGTCCGACAAATTCAAGCATGGGCCACCTTCAGGTCGACGAAATCGGGAGCGACGTCTTCCAGTTTCAGCCGCCCGATGCGGTTGTTGTGGATGCCGCCGATATAGAGATGGCCGCGATGCTCACGCATGGAGGTGATCATCGGGTGGTTCTCGCCGCCCTGATCCCACATCACATCGAGGACCTCACCCATCTCGCTGATCTTGACGATGCAGCCGGTATTGAGATTCGGTGCCAGCCATTCGTCACCCGGCAGTTTCTTGGACATGCGGCGGCGGAAGGCCGGGCGCTTCATCGCCAGGTCGAAGACAGGACTGCGCACACCCATGATGGCCAGCCAGTAATTGCCGTCCGAGGCGCGGTTGAGGTTGTCGGGGTAGCCCGGCAGGTCGTCGATCACCACCTCGACCGTGCCCTTCTTCGGCCCGTCGAACCAGTAGCGGCTGATGCGGCAGGCCCAGCTTTCGGCAAACAGCAGCGACTGTCCGTCCGATGCCATGACGATACCGTTCGGGAAAACGAGGTTGCGCAGTACCGTGCTCGTCTTGCCGGTGCGCGGATCGTGGCAGATGATCCGCCCGTTGCCACGTGCTTCAAGGCTGTCCGTCGGCCATTCGTGCATCTCATAGCGCACCGTTGCCTCCGAAAAGAAGATGCGACCGTCGGGTGCGATGTCGAGGTCGTCGGCAAGGCGCAGGCGGCTGTCGTCGATGATCGAGAGGAGCGAGCGATTGGTCTCGTCCGTGACCTTGGCGACGCTGCGGTCGGGATTGACCCGGTAAAGGCCCATGCCGCCGACGCAGACGAAGAGCGTGCCATCCTGCGTCATCGCCATGCCGAGCGGCTGGCCGCCGATATGGGCATAGACCTCCTGTCGCTTGTAGTCGGGCGCGAAGAACCGGATGATGTCGCCGTGACGGTTGCCGCAATAGAGATTGTCGTCGGTATCGAGGACCACGTCCTCGGGAGCCTCGACCTCGCCGAGCCCGATGGTCTCGACCCCGCGCAGCTTGTCGTTCAGCGCATAGGGAGAGCCGCTGTCGCGCGCCGCGGTCTGCGGCGGCGGCAGCTCCATGTAGCCCGGGCTGACGTAAAGTTCCTGAACGGCCTTGTGGCGGTTCTTGAACCAGCGGATATCGAGAAGCGCAGCCAGAAGCAGGATCGACGCGAGGATCATCCGCGACATGCCCGCCGACATCGCCATCCGCAGCATCCCGTTGGTCAGGAGCAGTACGATCAGCGTGCCGAGCATCGCCTTCATGACCGATCCCTTGCCGCCGCCCAGACGGATGCCGCCAAGGATCGCCGCCGTCAGCACGACGATCTCCAGACCCTTGCCGGTATCGGCACCGGGCGAGGCAAGGCGCGAGGCGTAGAAGATGGCGGCCGCAGCAGCAAAGACACCTGAGGCGACATAGGAAAGAGCAACCACGCGCTTGACCGGCAGACCGGTATTGTAGGCCGAACGGCGATTGCCGCCGATGGCGAGCACATGCCAGCCTGCCCGAAGGCGCGTGAGGAAGATATGGCCGCCGATGGCCACCACGGCGAAGACCCAGACGACCACCGGGATGTTCAGGAACGTTCCCATGCCCAGGAAATCCCAGGCGGGCGCATCGGGGAAATTCGCCGAGATCTCCACCCCGACCCTTGCGTTCAGCATGTCGTTGGCGGCCTTGTAGACGATCAGCGTGACCATCGTCGTCAGGAAGGCCCGCATTCGGAAATAGCCGATCAGGACACCGTTGACCGCGCCGAGAAGTCCGCCTGCAACAAGCGTTATCGCGACGGTGGGCACCATGCCGAAGCCGAGCACATTCACGCAGTAGAGCGCCAGCAGGTTGCACAGCGCATAGATCGAACCGACGCTGAGGTCGATGCCGCCGACGATCAGCACGATCGACATGCCGAGCACGACGAAACCGAGTTCGCAGGCCTGTCGCAGCGTGTCGGACATGCTGGACACGGAAATGAAATTGTCGATCCGCGTGCTGAAGAAGGCGATGACGGCCAGCAGCACCAGAAGCGGCACCGCCGTTTCCATCCATGGCTTCTGCAGAAGCTCGCCGAAGATCTTGTCCGGCCAGAAGCGATAGCGCAGTTTTACGAGTGTATTCATGATCCGTTGCCTCTGGCCCTAGCGTTGGTGCGACGTCCGTCGCGCTTTCCCTTCCCGCAGGCGGGAAGGGAAAGTCTTTCGGGGATAGCGACGCCTCAGCGCAGGGTATCCAGCGTCCAGCAACGCTCGTCGCCGAGTGTTTCGGGCGTGTAGGTCACGAGCGGCGTGTAGATGACGGTCCTGGTGGAACCGACCTCGTTCTTGTCCTGCATCGCGGCAAGGATCAGGGCGTTGAGGTCGCGGCCCTGCCCCGGCACGTCGTAGCTGACGTAATATTGCCAGAGCCCTTCGCGCAGGCCCTTGCAGGCAAGTTCGCCGCCGCCGCCCGAGGTCGTCACCAGAATATCGCCGGGCTTCTTGCCCGCCTCCTGGAGGGCCGCCGCCGTGCCCACATCCGCGTTGTCCCAGACGCCGAGGATGGCGCACAGGTCCGGATGCTGCTGCAGCACGACCTGGGTGATCGACTTGGCCTTGGAGGATTCATAGTCGCCCGTCGACTGGACCGAGACGATCTGGATCTTCGCGTTGTCGTTCAGGACATTCTCGTAGCCCTTGAGCATGTAAGCAGAGAAGGGGCTGGTCGGCGGACCGGCGAGAACAAGAACCTTGCCGGGCTGATCGCCGCCGCCGCATTTGGCAACAGCCGCCTCGGCCTGCTTCTCACCGATCAGTTCCACATCCGCGCCGACGAAGCCTGTCGTCTGGTAATTGGTCTTCATGTTCAGCTGGATCACATGAATCCCGGCCTTCTCGGCCTGCTGCAGAAGCTTGGCGTAGGACTGGACATCCGGGTTCTGCACCACGATGACGTCCGGCTTCTCGCTGATCAGCGAGGTGATCGTCTGCGCGCCCGCCGCAGTGTTGAAGTTCGAATTGCGCACTTCGTAGCTGTAGCCCAGCTCAGCGGCCTGGCGGGCCATGATCTTCGACCAGCCTTCGGTCAGGTCGAGCCCCATGAAGACGGGCACGAAGACCACTTTGCGGTCCTTGAGGTTCGAGTAATAGCTTTCGCGCAGTGGGTCGCCCATGCTGGTCTGCGCGACGGCGGCCGATCCGGCCCCGAGCATGGTCGCCATGGCAAGGCCACAGGCAAATTTGGCAAGCTTGTTCATTCCATTCCTCCCGTTGAGTGCGTTGCGTCTGTCAGGCCGATCCTCCACCGGCCGGGCAAGGTTCAGATATCGCCTTGCTGCGAGGTCTCCTCGTTGCGCGGATTGATCAGGCTGTCGCCCAGAACCGCCACCAGCAGCACGAGACCGCGCACGAGATTCTGCATCTCGAACGAGACATTCATGATGGTGAGCCCGTTCATGATCGTGCCGATCAGCAGGGTGCCGATGATCACGTTGGTGACGCCACCGCGCCCGCCCGACAGGCCGATGCCACCGATGACGACCACGAGGATCACGTCGTAGATCCAGGTCAGGTTGAAGATGCGCGTATCCATGCTGGCCGAGGACGCCGCCAGAACCATGCCGGCGACAAAGGCCACGCAGGACGAAATGACATATTGCATGACCAGAACCGGACGCAGCGAAATGCCGGTCAGCCGGGTCGCGCCGAGATTGTCGCCCGAGGCATAGACGAACATGCCGGGACGGGTGGCGCGCAGGAAGATGCCGATCAAGCCCGCCATCGCCCCGAAGGCCAGCACCGAATACGGAATTCCGAACACGCTGCCCCGGCCGATCCAGACGATCACGTCGAGCTCCGGCGGCCAGGAAACGATCTCGTAGTCGAAAAGGCCGATCTGGCCGATCCCGGCCACGCCGATGCCCACAGCAAGCGTGGTGAAGAGCGAGGGGATCTCGGCATAGGCCACCAGAACCCCGTTGAGAACGCCGATGGCGACCGCCATCAGGAGACCTGCCGCAAGGGCGGGAACCACACCGTAGCCCTTTGCCGCGAGCATCAGCACGAGCGCCGAGGGCACGGCGAGCGAGGCAATCATCGAAAGGTCGATCCCCCGCCCGATCACCACGATCGCCATGCCGAGGCCGAGAATCCCCAGCACCGCGACGGTCCGCATCAGCGTCAGCAGATTGCCGATGCTGAAGAAGCCCGGCAGGATCACGGAATAGACGACGAAGATCACCAGAAACATCAGGGTGACGATCTTCAGCTGGTCGAGACCGATCTTGCCCGAACCACTGAAAAGGCCGGCAATCCGCACCGGTTGGCCGGCGGTCTGTCCCTCGACTGGGTTCTGCATGTGCTTTCCTCCTAGTGGGCGCAGGCAAGCGAAGGCGGCGCGGCGGCGGTCCGGCACTGGCTCGCACGGTGTATCTGCGCGCCTGCCAGAGGCAGGATCACGTCATCCGCCCTGCCCTTGCACAGCTCTCTCCCATGCCGAACAGACACCTTAATGATTTCTGGGTCAATAATCATTTTGCTGCACTTGCGCCTTTGCTGTTCCGCCAGACGGCGATTTCCTGCGGATCGAACAGGACGACCTGACGGATGGCCTCGCCGCGATCCAGCCGATCGAATCCTTCGTTGATCTCCTCCAGGAAGAGGACATCGGTCAGCAGTCGGTCCACCGGCAGTTTTCCGGCGCGATAGAGATTTATGAAGCGCGGGATATCGCGCTGCGGCACACAGGAGCCCATATAGCTGCCTTTCACCGTGCGTTCGTCGGCAACGATGTTCACCGCCGGAATCTTGAACTCGGCCGTCGGCGACGCGAGCCCAGCCGAAACGGTCTGGCCGCCCCGGCGGGTGATGCGATAGGCCAGTTCGAATGCCGGCACGGCGCCCGCAAACTCCACCGCGTGATCGACGCCGCCGGCGGTATCGGCGCGTATCCGCTCGACCACATCCATGTCCGCCGCGTTGTAGGTCCGGGTCGCGCCGAGGCTGCGCGCAATGGCAAGCTTCTGCTCGGACAGATCGATGGCGACGACTTCGGTGGCCCCGGCCGCGACAGCCCCGAGGAGCGCCGCAAGTCCGACCCCGCCAAGCCCGACGATCGCGATGCTTTGCCCGGGCTGCACCCGGCAGGTGTTGATGACCGCCCCCACTCCCGTCTGCACGGCGCAGCCGAACAGCGCAAGTTCGGCAAAGGGCACGTCCGGCGCATCGACTCTGACCACCGAATGGCGGGAAACGACGGCATGATCCGCATAGCCGGAAATGCCGCAATGATGATGAATATCGTGATGGTCGTGGCAGTCGTGCAGGCGAACCCCGCCCGCCATCATCACACCCTTGCCATTGGCTTCAGCCCCCGGGATGCAGAGGGCCGCACGCCCCTCGGCGCAGGGAAGGCAGTGGCCGCAGCTCGGCTGGAAAGTCATCACCACCCGGTCGCCCGGCACAAGATCGCGAATGGCCGAGCCGACCTCGACAACGGTTCCCGCAGCCTCATGGCCAAGCACCATGGGTGTCTGTCGCGGCCGGTTGCCGTTGATCACCGACAGGTCGGAGTGACAAAGCCCCGCCGCGCCGATACGGACCAGAAGTTCCTCCGGACCCGGTGGATCAAGCTCGACCTCCTCGATCGACAACGGCCGGCTTTCCGCAAAGGGCGTTGCGGCCGGCGATTGCTTCAGAATGGCGGCACGGATCTTCATGCTCACGGTCCTCGGGTGCATTGAGGCCGCCCCACGGGGAGGCGGCCAGTCGGGATCAGACGGTCCGACCGCCGTCGACCGGCAGCAGCACGCCGGTGATGAATTCGGCGTCGTCCGAAGCCAGGTACAGCGTTGCCCGCGCGATATCATCGGGACGCGACATGCGGCCCATGGGGATCGTCGCGATGAAGCGGGCGCGATTTTCCGGCGTATCGGGCACTCCCATGAAGGATTCCAGAAGGCCCGTCTCGCCCATGACCGGGCAGATCGCGTTGACCCGGATATTGTCCGGGGCGAGTTCCACCGCCATGGATTGCGACAGGATGTTCACCGCCCCCTTGGTCGAGTTGTACCAGGTCAGGCCGGGCCGCGGCCGGATGCCCGCAACCGAACCGATATTGACGATCGAGCCGCCGCCGATACTGCGCATCAGCGGAACGATGATGTTGGTGATGTGGTAGATGGATTTGACGTTGATCGCGTAGACGCGGTCAAACTCCTCCTCGCTCACCTCGAGCATCGGCTTGTTGCGATGCGTCCAGCCGGCATTGTTCACGAAGATATTGGGCTTGCCGAACGTATCGACCACCTTGCTGACCGCCGCCTCCATCTGGGCGCGCGAGGTGACGTCGGCGGCCAGCGCCAGCGCATTCGGTCCGATTCCGTCGGCCACCCGCTCGGCGGCATCGCCCCGCAGGTCGAGCACGCCCACCTTCGCGCCCTCGGCGGCGAAAAGCCTGGCGATCCCCTCGCCGAAGCCGCCGCCCGCACCCGTTACCACGGCGATCTTTCCCGCCAGACGGCCCTTTTCTCCAGCCATGCTTTTGTCTCCTAGTCGTGTTTGATGACGATGGTCTTGAGCGCCGAGAATTCGTAGAGAGCCTCCATTCCCTTTTCGCGCCCGTGACCGGATTTCTTGACGCCACCGAAGGGCAATTCGATGCCGCCGCCGGCGCCGTAGGCATTCACATAGACCTGTCCCACCCGCAGGCGCCGCGCCATGCGGATCGCGCGGCTGGTATCGCGGGTCCAGACACCGGCGATGAGGCCATAATCGGTGCCATTGGCCAGCGCCAGGGCGTCGGCCTCGTCCTCGAAGGGGATCGCGGCCAGAACCGGGCCAAAAACTTCATCGAAGGCCAGCGCATTGTCGCGCGGCACCGGACCGAAGATCACCGGCGGCACATAGAAGCCGCCGGCAGGAGCCTTCGGATGAACCCTGCCCTCGGCGATGACGGGAACGCCCTGTTCCTTCGCCCGGGTTATGAAGCCCTCGACCCGCGCCTTCTGCCTGGCGCTGATGATCGGCCCCAGATCGGGATCGTCGTTCGGCAGGCCTGCCTTGAGCGCGCCGAACCGCTCGGCGATGCGGGCGATGGCCTTGTCCCAGATCGAGCGCTGCACCAGGACGCGCGCACCGGCCGAACAGGTTTGCCCCGCATTCTGGACAATGGCCGCCACGACGACGGGAACGGCAGCATCGAGATCGGCATCCTCGAACAGGATCTGCGGGCTCTTGCCGCCCAGTTCCAGCACGCAGCCGATATGATTCTTCGCCGCCGCCGTCTGGATGAGCGTGCCGACCTGCGGCGAACCGGTGAAGGAGACGAAATCGATCCCCGGATGTTCCGCGAGGGCCGCACCGGCCTCGTGCCCGAGGCCCGGAACGACATTGACCGCCCCCGCGGGAAACCCGGCCTCGGCGGCAAGCTCGGCGATGCGCAGTACGGTCAGGCAGGCATCCTCGGCCGGCTTCAGCACCGTGGCGTTTCCCATCGCAAGCGCCGGACCCAGCGTGCGTCCCGTCATCTGCGCCGGATAGTTCCATGGAATGACATGGCCGGTGACACCAAGCGGCTCGCGCTCGCCGGTGACGTAATAGCCATTCATGAAAGGGATCTGCTCGCCATGGAACTTGTCGGCGGCCCCGCCGTAGAATTCGAAATAGCGCGCGGTGGCCTGAATGTCGGCGCGCGCCGCGCGGATCGGCTTGCCGCAGTCGCGCGCCTCGATTTCGGCAAGTTCCTCGGCATTGTCGAGGACCAGTTGCGACAGTCGCATCAGGAGCCGTCCGCGCTCGGTGGCGATGAGGCGCGACCAGGCGCCGCCTTCGAAGGCTGCCCGGGCAGCCGCCACGGCACGGTCGACATCATCGGCATTCCCGGCCGCAATTTCGGCAAAGACAACGCCTTCAGCGGGCGCTACCACAGGAAGACCGCGCCCCGACGCCGAAGGTTCCCAACGGTTGTTGATGAAGCAGCCTTTTGCGGGCTGCAGCCCGGCCTCACGCGGATAGTCTTCAGCCAAGGGGCTGCCCTCCTCCATGTGCCTGTGGCCATCGCGCTGCAAGCGGCGGACGGAATTTCACAGGCAACGATCTCCTCCATACCGCACCACATTCATCCGTGGCGGGCGATTGAGGCGATAGTGGCAGCTAAGCCGGCGGGAGCACAAATTCAGAAATTCGTCACCCCCCATATGCAAATGTTCTGGCACCCGCTCGGGCACGTAGCATCAAATTATATGGGGCTATTGCGGAGATCAGCCTTCGATAGGACTTTCGGGCAGGTCTGTCGCTCCGGCCCAGTTGCCGTTTCGCGCCAGTTCACGCAGCAACTCCTGCACCAGATCGCGGATGGCGGCGACCGCGTTCGTCATCGGCCGCTCGACCGCCGAGGCCAGGTGCACCGAACGGCGGATCGGCGGGTCCGCGATGGTCCAGCTGCGCAGGCTGCCGGCCTGCACTTCACGCGAGACGGCATTCAACGGCAGGACGGAACAGCCGAATCCCGCCGCCACCAACTCCTTGATATTGGAATAGGAATCGACCTCGATACTGACGTTAAGCTCAACCTTGGCGGTCTTTGCATGCTGATCCAGAAGCGAGCGAAGGCCGTGGTCCTGTCCGGGCAGGATCAGCGGCAGTCCGGCCACCTCGGCAAGACCAAGACGCCTGCCCGGCTCCGGCAGGACAGCCTCTTCGCCAAGGCCACCTTCCGGTGCGAAGAAGACAAGCTCCTCCTCGAGAAGCTCGACCGTCGCAAGGCCCGCATCCGAAACCTTGCGATAGATCACCGCAAGGTCGATGCGCGCCTCGCGCATCCATTCGAGGACGAAGCCGCTCATTGCCTCCGCGATGCGCAGCTGGATTCTTGGATAGCGCCGCCGCGCTTCGGTGATCAGGGGCACCGAAAGGATTTCGCTGATCGTGCCCGGCAGACCCAGCCGCACGACGCCGGACGGGTCGCTCTTGTGGCCGCGGATCTCCTCCTCCGTCACGACAAGCTGGTCAAGGATGATGCGCGCATTGCGCAGGAGAATCTCGCCCGCCTCGGTCGGCACCACGCCCTGCGGGCTGCGGAAAAGCAGCGGCGTTCCAAGATCGGCCTCGATATTGCGCACATGCAGCGACAGCGCGGGCTGCGCGATATGCAGGATCGTCGCCGCCCGCGAAAACGAACCCTGCTCCACGATGGCGACGAAGTATCGAAGTTGCCGTATATCCATATCCGAGGACTATACCAACAGGGCCGGTCGCGCATCCGTATTGTGCACTCAGTCCACCTTTGGCCGCACCAGCGTCCAACAGAGGATCGGCTGCACCAGCACGGCCTTGCCGTCGCGGATCATGAGATTGTCGCGCCAGGCCCGCGCGAGTTCGCCCCGACGCCGCTCGACCGCCGCCGCGCGCCCGGGATCCACATCCAGAAGATAGTCGACAAACCCCTGCAGGCCGTCGAACCGGCTTTCCCGATCCCATCGCCGCAATTCGCGCAGCACCGCCCCGCCGCCGGCGACAAATCCATCGATCGCGGCGATGGCAAGGGCGCGTACCTCGGTTTCGTCATCGATCGGACGCATGCAGCGGAAGAAACTGCCGCCGGCCACCGGCTCGATCACCAGCAGTTCCCCGCCCGGCCGCAATACGGCGAGCGTTCTCGATAGCGCATTTCGCATCTCGGCGGGCGGTACATGATGGAGGGCATTGACCATGCAGGCCGCGTCGAACGGGCCGATGGCGTAAGGCAGCGCTTCCGCCGCCGCCTGCACGAAGGAGGCTTTTGGCGCAATCCGCCGCGCGGCATCGACCGCCTCCGCGCGCGGCTCGACCCCCGTCACGTCGAAACCGGCCGCGATGAGCCGGGCGGCAAGCCCGCCCGATCCGCAACCGACATCCAGAATCCGCTTTGCCTCCTGCTTCCGGAACGCTTCCGTCAGGACGGTGAAATTGTCCGCTTTTACCGAGCGGACGCTGGAAAGGCTGGTGCTGGCAGCTGGCATGACGCGCACCTCACCCCGCTGAAACGGTTTCGCCGAACTCCATCATGATCTCGGCAGTATGCGCACCAAGCGCGGGAACCGCACCCGGCTCGGCCGCCAACCCATCGACCACTGTACCCGGCGCAAGCATCCGCACCGGCCCCGAGGGCGTTTCGACCTCGATATACCGGTTCTGCGGATGGGCGGCGAGATCCTGTAGCGTCGATACGCGCCCGTAGGCGATCCTCGCCCTTTCCAACCGCTCGACGATATGGTCGCGGCTCAGGCCGCGAAATGCGGTCTCGATGAGGGCGTTCAGCGCCGGGCGATTGGCCACGCGCGCCGAATTGTCGGAAAAACGCGGGTCGGCGGCAAGACCGGGCAGTTCGAGCACCTCCGCGCAGAACTGCGCCCATTCTCTCTCGTTCTGGATGGAGAACAACACCTCCCGCCCCTCCCTGTCGGCATAAGCGCCGTAGGGGGCAATGGTCGGGTGCGTCAGGCCGTTTCGCGGCAGGACCTGCCCGCCATAGACATATTGCAGATAGGGCACGTTCATCCAGTCGGTCAGCGCATGAAAGAGCGAGATGGCGATATGCCGCCCCTTTCCGCTTCGCTCCCGCGCATAAAGCGCCTGCAGCACCGCCTGATGCGCCGTCGCTCCGGCGGCGATGTCGCAGATCGAGATGCCGACGCGAGTCATGCCCTCGGGCGTGCCGGTGATCGAGGAAAGCCCGCTCTCTGCCTGCACCAGCAGGTCATACGCCTTGAGGTCCTTATACGGTCCGTCCTCGCCATAGCCCGAAATCGACAGGGTGATGAGGCGCGGATGCCGCTCACGCAGCACGTCCGGGGCAAAACCGAGCCGGTCGATGGCGCCGGGTGCAAGATTCTGGATGAAGACATCGGCCCGTGCGATCATCCGCGCCAGGATCGCCCTTGCCCTCTCCTCGCGCAGGTCGAGACAGACGGACTGCTTGCCCCTGTTCAGCCAGACGAAATAGGCGCTTTCGCCATGGACCAGCCGATCATAATTGCGGGCGAAATCGCCCTCCGGCCGCTCGACCTTGATGACCCGCGCTCCCGCCTCGGCCAGCCGGGAGGAAACCAGCGGCGCGGCAACGGCCTGTTCGACCGAAACCACGAGCAGGCCGGCAAGGTCGGTTTTCGTCATATCTAGCTTCCCTTCGCAACACCGGGTGACACGGGCACCCTCGGATTTGCGGAAGAATTGACGAAACCGGCCATCACATCAAATAACGGCTTTCTCCATCCGGCATAACGAAAACAGATAGCTCCACCCATAGGGGAGATACATTTCCGTTATGGATTTGAGATAAAAAATATATTTCCCTTTATACCCCCGCCTCCGCATCATCGCCCGCACCAGAGGAGAGCCGGGAAAGCGATGCCAAGGGAAATTGCCAGTCTGACGCTGCCCCTTTTTGTGCCCGGCGATCGGGCCGACAGGTTTGCCAAGGCCGCGGCCGCCGGCCCGGATGCAGTGATCATCGACCTCGAAGACGCCGTCGCCCCGGATGCAAAACAGACGGCGCGCGAGATGCTGGCGGAGAGCTTGCCCTTCATTCCCGCCGACATGCCCGTGCTGCTGCGTGTCAACGCCACCGGGACGCAATGGCATGAGGCGGATATGGCCGCAGCGGCTCGCCTGCAACTGGCGGCCGTGCTGCTGCCCAAGGCAGAAAGCGCCGACGAACTCCACCGCGTTGCCGACCGCTGCGGATACCCGGTGATTGCCCTCATCGAAACGGCCGTCGGCCTTCATCGGGCGGTCGAGAGCGCCGGGGCGTGCGCACGGATTGCCTTCGGCTCCATAGATTTTGCGGCGGACCTTTCCATGGCCCATACGCGCCAGTCGCTTCTGGCCGCACGCTCGGCCCTCGTCCTGGCCGCCCGCCTCGCCGGGCAGCCCGCGCCCATCGACGGAGTGACCACCGCTATCCACGATGCCGGCCTGATCGCCGACGATAGCGCGCATGCGGTCGAACTGGGCTTTGCCGGCAAGCTGCTGATCCATCCGGCACAGATCGCGCCGGCCCGCCGGGGCTTTGCCCCCTCGCCGGCCGAGATCGACTGGGCGGCCCGCGTGCTCGCCGCTGCGGCAGGCGGAGCCGCGACACGGGTCGACGGCGCGATGGTGGATGCGCCGGTGATCCGCCGGGCCGAACAGATCATGGCCCGTCGCCCGACGCGGGTCGAAAGGAGTGATGCATGTCCGTGACCACGCCCCTCGCCGGCTTTGCTTCCGGCCTCGGCACGAACGAGATTCCCGCCGAAGTCATGGCGCGCGCGCTGGCGCTGGCGACCGACCTGACCGGCTCGATCCTGCGGGCGGCGCATGAAGCGGATTCCACCCAGACTGTCCTCACCATGCTTGGGCGGATGGGAATGGATGGCGACGGCCCCTGCACCGTCTTCGGCCTCAACCGGCGTTACGGCGCAGCCGCGGCTGCCCTCCTGAACGGTACGTTCGGGCATAGCCTCGATTTCGACGACACGCATGCGGACAGCTCGCTCCACCCGAGCGCGCCGGTGGTTCCGGCCGCCCTCGCGGCGGCGGAGCTGACCGGGGCGTCCGGCGCGGATTTCCTTGCGGCGGTCGTCGTCGGCTTCGAGGTCTGCTGCCGGATCGGCATGGCGCTCGACCCGACAGCGCACTATGCCCGCGGGTTTCATCCCACCGCCACGGCCGGCACATTCGGCGCGGCCGCAGCCGCGGGGCGCCTGTTGGGGCTTGATGCGGCAGCCATGGCTTCGGCCTTCGGGATCGCGGCAAGCCAGGCATCCGGCTCCCTGCAGTTCCTCGTCAACGGCGCATGGAACAAGCGCTACCAGGTCGGCGAAGCGGCGATGAAGGGCCTGATGGCCGCGACGCTCGCCGCTTCTGGCTTTGTCGGCGCCGCCGATGCCATCGACGGCAAGCACGGCTTTCTTGGCGGCTACAGCGACGGCGCCGATCCCAGCCGCGCGATAGCGGGTCTCGGCAGCGTCTGGGAAACATTACGCATCGGCGTCAAGCCCTATCCCGCCTGCCGCTATACCCATGCCGCGGTGGACGGCCTCCTTGCCCTCCGCCAGGACCTGGCCCTTGCGCCCGAGGAGGTGCAGGCCATCACCGTGGGCCTCCACCGCAACGGCATCACGCTCGTCGGCGCACCGCTCGAGGAAAAGCGCCGGGCGCGAAGCGTGGTCGAGGGCCAGTTCTCCATGCCCTTTGCCGCTGCCGTGGCGCTGCGGCGTGGCCGCTTCGGCTGGGACGACTACGACCTCCTCGGCAACGCCGAAACGGAGGCGCTGGCCGCCCGCGTGAATGTGGTCCACGACGAGAGCCTGGAGGGCCTGCGCCATCCGTTCGGCGCGACTTTGACCCTCCGGGCAAGGAACACCGATCACCACCTGCGCATCCCCGATCCGTCGGGAGAGCCGGAAACCTTTCCCGATGCGCATGCCATCGCCGCCAAGTTCCGGACGCTCGCCGGCCCGGTGCTGAACGCCGGCGCCGACACCCTTCTCTCCCGCCTGCGCGATCTGCCGCAGGCCCCCTCCTTGCGCGACTGGTTCGGCTGATCGCCGTACCCCCGCATCCAGACGGAGTCGTCCCTTGAAAGACATAAACAGCCAGCACGAAACCCATTCCGAACTGCGCGACGGCATTCGCGCGCTCTGCGCCGAATTCCCGGCGGAATATCACCGCAAGGTAGACGAGGCCCGTGCATATCCGGAGGAATTCGTCGATGCGCTGACACGGGAAGGCTGGATGTCCGCGCTGATTCCGGAGGAATATGGCGGCTCTGGCCTCGGCCTGACGGAAGCGGCCATCATCATGGAGGAGATCAACCGTGCCGGCGGCAATTCGGGCGCCTGCCATGGCCAGATGTACAACATGAACACGCTGATCCGGCACGGCTCGGAGGAGCAGCGGCGGAAATACCTGCCGCGGATCGCCAGCGGAGAGCTGCGCCTGCAAAGCATGGGGGTGACCGAGCCGACAACGGGAACCGACACGACACAGCTGAAGACCACGGCGGTCAGGAAGGGTGACCGATGGGTCATCAAGGGCCAGAAGACCTGGATCAGCCGGGTGCAGCATTCCGACCTGATGATCCTGCTGGCGCGCACCACGCCGGCTGACCAAGTGAAGAAGAAATCCGAAGGACTGTCGATCTTCCTCGTCGATGTGAAGGAGGCGAGGAAAAAGGGGCTGGAGGTGCGCCCTATCCCCAACATGGTCAACCACGAAACCAGCGAACTGTTCTTCGACGATCTGGAAATCCCCGCCGAGAACCTGATCGGCGAGGAAGGACAGGGCTTCAAATATATCCTGACGGGCCTCAATGCCGAGCGCACGCTGATCGCGGCGGAGTGCATCGGGGACGGCTACTGGTTTACCGACAAGATCATCCAATACACCTCAAGCCGCATGGTTTTCGGCCGGCCCATCGGCCAGAATCAGGGCGTGCAGTTCCCGATCGCCGAAGCCTATATCGAGATCGAAGCCGCCAACCTCATGCGCAACGAGGCGTGCCGCAAGTTCGATGCGGGCCTGCCTTGCGGGGCTGAGGCGAACATGGCGAAATATCTTGCCGCCAAGGCCAGCTGGGAGGCGGCCAATGCCTGCCTGCAGTTCCACGGCGGTTTCGGCTTCGCCTGCGAATACGATGTGGAACGCAAGTTCCGCGAGACACGGCTCTATCAGGTAGCGCCGATCTCGACCAACCTGATCCTGTCCTACGTGGCCGAGCATATCCTCGGACTGCCGCGCTCTTTCTAGAGCAATTCCGGTGAAAGTCGGAGCACCGCAGTTGCTCCAGGGTTTAGTTTTTGCCGCATTGTCCGACGCCGAAGCTGTGCCGCTTCGGCTGGAAATGCTCCGGGGTTTAGTTTTTATCGCATTGTCCGACGCCGAAGCGATGCCGCTTCGACTGGAAATGCTCTGGGGGACCCCATGAATCTGGATATCGACCATCTGAAGCAATGGATCGGCACAACCCGCGAAAGCCATGACGTGATTTCGCCGCGCCTTGCAAACAGCCTGGCGGCCGTGCTGGACGAACCAGCCGTTCTTCAAGAAGGCGACCTGCCGCCAGCCGGCATCCACTGGTGCCTCTCGCCGGATATCGCGCCGATGTCGGGCCTTGGTTCCGACGGCCACCCCGCGCGCGGTGACTTCCTTCCGCCGGTACCCCTGCCCCGCCGCATGTGGGCCGGCGGAGAACTTTCCTTTTCAGGTGAATTCCGGGTGGGCGACAGGGTGACGCGCCACTCCCGTATTGCCGACATAGCATTGAAGAACGGGCGGAGCGGCGCCTTGTGTTTCGTCACCGTCACCCATGACTATGTCGGGCCGCGCGGCCACGTTCTCAGCGAACGGCACGATATCGTTTATCGCCCGCTCGAGACGTCCGTCGCGGGGCCTCAGCGCGAGGTCTCGCTGCCGCCGCCCGCACAATCCCATGAAGTGGAGGCAAGCCCGGTTCTTCTCGCGCGCTATTCGGCCGTCACCTTCAACGGGCACAGGATCCACTACGACCGCGACTATTGCCTGCGTGAGGAAGGCTATCCCGGGCTTCTTGTCCACGGCCCCCTGCAGGCAACGTTCCTTCTGCGGCTCGCTTGCCGGCTGAATGAAGGGCACCTGCCCGCGCGCTTTGAATTTCGTGGGGTCGCGCCTCTGTTCGACGGTGGCCGCTTCACCGTCAATTCCGCAAAAATCGACGACAAGCCCCACCTCTGGATACGCTCGCGGAACGGCAGCGTGACCATGCAAGCCGTACTGGCCTGACTGTGAGCTTCGCCCTGAACGGCAAAAGGGCTCCGAGTTTCCTCGGAGCCCTTTGATAAGTCTTGTAAATTTTGGTTGCGGGGGCAGGATTTGAACCTGCGGCCTTCAGGTTATGAGCCTGACGAGCTACCGGG
>NZ_JBASBL010000001.1:0-26719 GCF_049651085.1 Shinella sp. | reverse complement strand
ATCTCGTCGAACGGGTTCATCGACATCTTCACATTGGCAAGCTCGACACCCGAGCCATCCGCCTTGACGCGAATCTTCACGTTGTAATCAACGACCCGCTTTACAGGGACCAGGATTTTCATGGCTTCCTTCCTTCAAATGTCCGCGAGGGAAAATGCGCCTTTCAAAGGCGCCCTGATTGTCGGTTGGCGACATCGATACGCGTTTTTTCCCCAAACACAATGTGTCACGGGCGCTCCCCACGTTAAAACGAGAGCCTTATAAGTTACGTTTACGTTCACGTCAATTAACACATCGCGACGCGATCAACGCCCCCAGTGGGTGGGCGGAACGGCGGGAGGCGCGACCGCCGTCTCGGTTGGCACCGGTGTCGCCTCCACATGCCGCACGGCCTTTGGCGTCACGATCGTCCGGTCGAACAAAGGCACGCCCCGCCGGCGAAAAACGAGGACGAGAATCGTCCCGGCGACGATGCCGCCGACATGGGCGCCCCAGGACACGCCGCTGTCGCCGTCGACCAGCAGCATGTAGAATTGCTGGGCGATCCAGAAGGCGAGCGGAATGACCGCAGGCAGCGGCAGCGGAATACGGAAGAACACCAGCACCCAGACGCGCACCTTCGGATGCAGCAGGAAATAGGCCGCCACCACGCCGGAAATCGCGCCGGATGCACCGATCAGCGGCGCTTCGGAAGAAGGCTGCACGAGCCCGTGCACCAGCGCCCCGGCCGCCGCGCAGAGCAGGTAGAACAGGAGGAAGCGGAAATGGCCCAGCGCATCCTCGACATTGTCGCCGAACACCCAGAGAAACAGCATGTTCGAGGCGAGATGCATGAAATCGCCGTGCAGGAAGGCATAGGTGATGTAGGTCGCATTTTCCGGCACGAGAACCAGGCCGGGCTCGAGGTCCGCGAAGTCGAAGACGACCGCCGGAATATAGCCGAGGCCCACGACGGTCGCGTCGGAAAAGGACTGCGTCGAGGCGAGGCCCGTCACCAGCCAGACGACGACATTGATCACGATCAGGCTGATCGTGACATACTGCACCTTGATATATTTCAGGGAATTCGCGTCGTGCAGCGGTATGAACATGGGTCCCCTTCCCCGGTCGGCATTTCCTCTGACGCAAGCCGCCGCACGCTTCTGCGGCAGCCTGCCTAGCGAAAGCTTACCTGTTTTGTCCCGGAACCCACAATATGTCCGTGCGCCCCTTGTCGTTCACCCAGCGCGCCGCGACGAAGAGAAAATCCGACAGCCGGTTGATATAGGCGACGGCCACCGGCGAGACCGTTTCGCCCTCGCAGTCCTGCAAGGCGACGATGCGCCGCTCCGCCCGCCGCGCGACGGTGCGCGCAAGATGCAGCGCCGCCGCGGCAGGCGTGCCGCCCGGCAGCACGAAGGAGCGCAGCGGCTCGAGATCGGCATTGAGCTGGTCGATCTCCTGCTCCAGCCGGTCCACCTGCGCCTGGACGATGCGCAGCGGCTCGTAGTCGAGCTTGCGGCCCGTCTCCGGCGCGGCAAGATCGGCCCCCAGATCGAAGAGATCGTTCTGGATGCGCATCAGCATCGTATCGAGCGCCGGATGATCGGCAAGCTGCTGGCGCACGAGGCCGATGCAGGAATTTGCCTCGTCGACCTCGCCATAGGACTCGACACGAAGATCATTCTTCTTGCGGCGCGGCCCCGCGACGAGACCGGTCGTGCCGTTGTCGCCCGTGCGCGTATAGATCTTGTTGAGCTTGACCATTATCCGCGCCCGCCGCCGGTAACCCAAAGGGTCAGCATGATCAGAATGATCGCGACGGCCTGCAGCAGCACGCGAAGCTGCATCAGCTTGTTGGACTTGTTGCCGCTGCCGCCCTTGGCCATGTTGACGAGACCGCGCACGAGCACGATGGCGACGAGGCCCATGACGAGCAGGGTCATGAAGGTAAGGAAGGAAGACATGCGGACATTCCAGTTTGATTTCTGTCAGCCTTAATCAAATAGGGCTTTCCGCACAAAGTGCACGCGTTTTCGCAAATTTGTCCTGCGACGCCGCGCCGCGTCAGCCGAGCTTGCCCATCAGCCGGTAGAAGAGAGCGGCCGGCAGAAGCTTCTTCAAAAGCACGCCCTGTTTGGCCGGCGACGTCACGACATAATGCGGGCGCGGCGCCCTGGCCGTCAGCGCATGGCGCAGAACGGCGTGCACCGCCTCCGGCCCGAGCTTGCCGCGCGCCGGCTTGCCTTCGCCACGCAGCCGCCGAAGCTGCTTGCGGTACTCGACGGCATGAACCGAATTCTCGATATCGATGTGGCGCTCGATCTGGGTAAGCGCATTGGCGGTGAAGCGCGACTCGATCGGACCCGGCTCGATGAGGCTGACATGCACGCCGGAGCCGGCAAGCTCCATGCGCATGGTCAGCGACAGGCCCTCGAGCGCAAACTTCGAGGCGTTGTACGCACCGCGCCAACGATAGGGCACGATCCCGAGAATCGAGGAGCACTGCACGATGCGACCATGTCCCTGCCGGCGCATCACCGGGATCAATCGCCGCGTCAGATCGTGCCAGCCGATGACATTAGTCTCGAACTGGATACGCAGGGCCTCGACCGGCAGATCCTCCACGGCGCCGGCCTGGCCATAGGCGCCGTTGTTGAAGAGCGCATCGAGCCGCCCGCCCGTCCGCGCCAGCACCCCATCGACGAGCGCCGCGATCGTCTCCGACCGGGTATAGTCCATCAGGAAGCTCTCGATGCCGTCGGCTTCGAGCGATGCCAGATCCTCCTCCCGCCGCACGGTGGCGAAGACCCGCCAGCCTTCCGCCTTCAGCGCACGGGCGCAATAGGCGCCGATCCCGGAGGAGCAGCCGGTGACGATGATGCTCGGCGGGGTCGTCGAAGGAGAAGAAGACATGTGGTTTCCTGTACAAATCTGCATCGGTTTCCCATATTCACTGCTACAACGCCGCGCGTCATACATGGCGCGCAAAGCCGCCATAGAATTTCTGAACCTGGGCGGGATCCCTGAAATCGAATCCGGTTTAAGGGGTTAAGCTCGGGCAGACAATGAGAGAGACGGCCGGTGACGGCCGCACAAGGAACCGATCTTGCAGATGCCGACCGCCATCCGCCTTGCCTACAAGGTCGTCTTCGATGCGATCTGGCATTTTTCCGAAGACGATGGCTGGGCCATGGCCAGTCATGTCGCGCTGTCGACGCTCCTTGCGATCTTCCCCTTTCTTATCTTCGGCACGGCGCTCGGCTCGTTCCTCGGCGCCGACCAGTTCGCCGAAACGGCCGTGCATTTCATCTTCGATACCTGGCCGGAATCGATCGCCGCCCCCATTTCCCGCGAGGTCGTCGCGGTCCTCACCATTCCGCGCGGCGGCCTGCTGACGGTGTCCGTGCTCGCCGCCGCCTATTTCGCATCGAACGGGGTGGAGGCGCTGCGCGTATCGCTCAACCGAGCCTACCGCGTGGCCGAGACGCGCTACTGGTACATGACGCGCCTTGCCAGTCTCGGCTTCGTCATCGCAGGCGTTCTCGCGCTTGCCCTGCTCAGCCTCGTGCTCGTCGCCGCGCCGCTCGCCCTGCGCGCCACCGGCGACTGGCTGCCCTGGCTCAACTATCTCTATTCCTGGGTGGAGAGCTGGGGGCTTTTCGGCACCGTCCTCGTTCTGTTCATTGGTCTGCTGATCGCCCATCTCTGGCTGCCGGCCGGCCGGCGCAAGATCGCCGACGTCCTGCCCGGCATCCTGCTGACGCTGCTCTTCTGGAGCGTCGGCGCCTATGCCTTCGCCTCCTATCTCGCGTCCTTCTCCAGCTACGTCTCGACCTATGCCGGCCTTGCCTCGATCATGGTCGCGCTGGTCTTCCTCTACATCGTCGGCGCGATCTTCATCATCGGCGCCGAAATCAACGCCGCGCTGATGAAATATCGGGTCAAACGCCTGATCCTCGACCGGATGCGGGGCGTGAAGAAGCCGCCGGCCGACGAAACCTCAATGGAAGACGAAGCCATAGCCCGCGAGCAGGGCGCGAATGCCGGCAGGTGAAACGCCCCTCTCCCGATAGGCGGCAATTCCCGTATCCTGATTGCTCTTCGACAGTTTCCGCCCGTCCGGCCCCGGCACCAGCCCGTGGTGGCGATAGGCCGGCGCGGGCAGGCCGAGCAGGCTTTGCAGGAGGCGATGCACGGCCGTCGCATGAAAGAGGTCCTGCCCGCGCACCACGTCGGTGATGCCCTGAACGGCATCGTCGAGCACGACGGCGAGATGATAGCTTGCCGGCGCATCCGGCCGCGACAGGATGACGTCGCCCCACCGCTCCGGCCTTGCCGCCAGAAGCCCCGTCCCGCCCTCCGGCCCTGCGCCGGCCTCCGCCCAGTCGAGCACCGCGGGCGCGAGCGCCCGAGCCCTGTCCATGTCGAGCCGCCAGGCATGCTGCCGACCGGCGGCGATCCGGGCCAGCGCCTCGCCCCGGTCGAGTTTTCGCTCTTCCGTTGGATAGAGCGGCGCGCCATCGGGATCCCGCGGCCACACGCCGCCTGCCGCCTCATGCGCGAGAACCCGCGCCTTCACCTCACCCCGGCTGAGGAACCCCGGATAGAGCACCCCCATCGCCTTCAGCCGCTCCAGCGCCTCGCCGTAAAATTCCAGGTGCTCCGACTGGCGGCGCACCGGCTTTTCCCAGTCGAGCCCGAGCCAGGCGAGATCGCGGTAGATCGTCGCTTCGAATTCGGGTCGCGAGCGGGCCGGATCGATGTCTTCCACGCGCAACAGGAACCGCCCGCCGCAGGCCGCGGCAAGGTCGTGATTGAGCATGGCCGAAAGCGCGTGGCCGAGATGCAGGAGGCCGTTGGGGCTCGGCGCGAACCGAAAGATACGATTTTTTGACAAAGCACTTTGCATGAGGTTTTCTGGCACGAAGAGACGGGCCGCGTCACTACGGCATTCCAGCGGCACCTGCGCGATTTGCGTGCGGCGTTTCGCAAAAGAGCGAAAAAGTACTGCGGCAAAGGCCGCTCGAAACATGCAGTTGCACATGATCAGGACGGATGCCGATGTCGCCGCGGGACTCGTGGACCTCGCATTGCTCGATGCGCGGCTTTTCACCGTCATCGACAAGGCAGGTCCCGTACCGCTGCGCCGTCTTGCACCCGGCTATCGCGGGCTTGCCGGCATCATCGTCGCGCAGATGGTCTCGCGCGCCAGCGCCGATGCGATCTGGCGGCGACTGGAGGAGGCGGCCGGCGATATCACGCCCCACCATATCCTCGGGCTTTCCGACGAGGACTGCCGGGCAGTCGGCCTGTCGCGCGCCAAGACGGAGACGCTGCGGCGCGCGGCCGAGGCCGTCGATCGCGGCGAACTCGACCTCGACGCCATCTGCCACATGGAGGCATCGGCTGCGACCCGCAAGCTGACGGTGATCAAGGGCATCGGCCGCTGGACGGCGGATGTCTACCTGCTGTTCTGCGGCGGCCATCCCGACATCTTCCCCTCCGGCGACATCGCGCTGCAAAATGCCGTCGCCCATGCGCTCGGCCTTGCCGTGCGGCCGAGCCCGCAGGAGCTCGACCGGATCGCGACAGGCTGGTCGCCCTGGCGCGGCGTGTCGGCCCGGCTGTTCTGGGCCTATTATTCGCGCGAGATGCGTCGCGAGGCAGCGCCGGTACTCGAAGGCTGAGCATCGCGAAATAGCTTGTATTCGCTTTTCCTTTCCCGCTTCACAATGCTGTAACAAGGGTTCTAATATAGAAGGGCAGATGCCGAATCGATCAGGAGAAGCCCTTGACGATTTCTGTTTCACCACAGGCCCTGCCAGCCCTCGTATTGAATGCTGACTACCGGCCGCTGAGTTATTACCCCTTGTCGCTCTGGTCCTGGCAGGACGCGATCAAGGCCGTATTCCTAGACCGCGTAAACATCATCGCCGAATACGACCATTCGGTTTCGTCCCCCAGTTTCACGATGCGCCTGCCGAGCGTCGTGTGCCTGAAAACCTACGTGCAGCCCTCGCGCCATCCGGCCTTCACCCGGTTCAACGTGTTCCTGCGCGACAAGTTCGAATGCCAGTACTGCGGCTCGCCGAGCGACCTGACCTTCGACCACGTCACCCCGCGCGCTCACGGCGGCGAGACGACCTGGTGCAATGTGGTCGCGGCCTGCTCCCCATGCAATTTGAGAAAAGGCAGCAAACTGCCGAAACAGGCGGGCATGTTCCCGCATCAGAAGCCCTATCAGCCGACGGTTCAGGATCTGCACAATAACGGGCGACTGTTTCCACCCAACTATCTGCATGAAAGCTGGATGGACTACCTCTACTGGGATGTCGAACTGCAACCCTGAAGCCTGCCGCGCAAGACCGCCGCACGGCTTTGCGGCGGCGACATGCGCCTTGACCGGGCTATGGCATGATCAGGCTTTCGCGGACCGCACGCCGGAAAAGGCGATCGCGGCGAGGATGAGGCTCGCGACCACGTTCCAGCCGGCGAAGGAGAGGCCCAGGACGCGAAGGGATGCTTCCGTGCAGGACGGACCGTGCTTGGAGTTGAGATCGGAGAGCAGGTCGCCGGCATTCTGCGTGACGCCCTGCGCGGATGTCGCGCAGGTTGCCGGTCCTTCCCAGAAGCTCCATTCGACGCCCGCATGGTAGACGCCCATGCCGGCGCCGACGAGCATCATGATGCCGGCAATCGCAAGCAGCAGCCGCGTCAGCCAGACCGGCCCGCCGAAAAGGGCGGAAAGCAGCGCCGCCACCGCGACGGGGATCCCGTAATAGTAGGGATCACGCTGCAACAGGCAGAGCGCGCAGGGAATATAGCCGCCGACATGTTCGAAGGCGAGCGCGCCGCCCACGGTCGCCGCCATGCCGAGCGAAAGAAGACCTGCCGATGCCTTGCGGGAAAGATCGAGAAATGCCGTCATCAGGAACATCCAATCGGGCCGGCGAGATGCCGACGAAACGGCGCCGAGTTCTAGCAGGTGAGGCAATATTGTAAATGCGCCGCACGGATAAGTGATCGCACGCGCCACGCCGATTTGCCGGTTGCCGCCCGCCAGCGCTTCGTGTAAACGGCGATGGCTGCAGTGACGTGCCCCATTGGCGGAACTGGTAGACGCGCCGCACTCAAAATGCGGTTCCGAAAGGAGTGCTGGTTCGATTCCGGCATGGGGCACCAAAATCCTGAAATCTGCGGCTTTCCTCTGGCGCGCCGTTTGTCGTGTTCAGCGCGACCACAAAGCCCTCCCTCAGAAATCGCCATCACCCCGTAAAAGTTTGTGTTTTAGCGGGAACAAATTTTGCGGCGACGCATTTTATGGCAGCAACTGCTGACACCCCCGGACGCAGTTGCAAGGGGGACCCGAGAGCGATGTGCACGCTCTTGGGTCTCAACCAACCCGGGGATATTTTCCACATGATAGGTTCGCAGACACCGTTCGCCGTGATTGGTGGCGAACAAAACCGCTCCTTCCCGCATTTCCTGCGGAAACGAGCCAAAGGAGCGCGCCATGGTCTTCAAGGAAGGTACGTTCAAGGGCGGCCAGCCCGAGCATTTCGACGGGCCACATCCCGCCTGGCTGGAAACCGCGGTGGCCGATGCGCTTTCGATGGCGGGTGACGTGGATGCATCCGACGTTACCGTGACCTGCAAGGGAACGCGGATCATCCTCTCCGGCAGCATCGGTTCTGCCAGGGAATCAGATCGCGCGTCGGCCATTGCCGCTTCGGTGAAGGAGGTCAGCGAAGTCGACAACCGGCTCTCCTGGCTCTAACGCTCCCCAAAAAGCCGCCATTGCCGGTCAGTCCTCCGGAATGCTAGTTGCAATGCAGCAAACTGGAGTGATGCGGAATGCTCACCGAGAGATCGACCTATGATGCACTGTACCGGGATTTCCGCTGGCAGATCCCGGATCGGTTCAACATAGGCACAGCCGTTTCCAATGCCTGGGCGGCGCGCAATCCGGACCGTGTCTGTCTCCAGCACTTCCTGCCGGATGCCCCGCCTCTCTCCATGACCTACGGCGAACTTGCCGCCCGGTCCGATGCCTTTGCGGCTGCATTGGCTGCCGAAGGCGTCGTGCGGGGCGAGCGCGTCGCGATCCTGCTGCCGCAGGGCTTCGAAACGGTCGTCGCCCACCTTGCCATCTACAAGCTCGGCGCCATCGCCCTGCCACTCGCCCTGCTCTTCGGTGCGGATGCCCTGCTCTTCCGGCTGCAGAATGCCGAGGCGAAGGCGATCGTCACCAACCGGTTCGGCGCCGAGCGCCTACAGCCGATCCGTGACGAGCTTCCAACGCTGGACCTCGTCATTGTGACCGAGCCCGCTGCCGATCCCGCGGCAAAATCATTCCACGAACTCGTTGACCGGCATGCCGGCCCGTTTACAGCCGTCGACAGCCGGCCGGACGATCCGGCGATGATGATCTATACCTCGGGCACCACCGGCCCGCCGAAGGGCGCCCTGCACGGCCACCGCGTGCTGCTCGGCCATGTGCCGGGTTTCCAGATGCATCACGAATTCCTGCCGCAGCCGGGCGACCGCATCTGGACGCCGTCGGACTGGGCCTGGGCCGGCGGCCTTCTCAACGTGCTGCTTCCATCGCTGCTGCTGGGCGTGCCGGTGGTCTCCTCACCCGGCCAGAAGTTCGATCCGGACATGGCCTACCGCATCATGCAGGACATGGATGTGCGCAACGCCTTCATCCCGCCGACGGCGCTGCGCCTGATGAAGACGGTTGCGAACCCGCACGAGAAATACCGGCTGAACCTGCGCACCATCGGCTCGGCGGGCGAATCGCTCGGCCGCGAGACCTGGGAATGGGTCCGCGATACGCTCGGCCTCACCATCAACGAATTCTACGGCCAGACCGAGTGCAACATCGTGCTCGGCTCGATCGGCAAGCTCGGCGTGTCGCGACCGGGGCCGATCGGCAAGGCGGTGCCGGGCCATGTGGTGGCGATCATCGATGCAGAAGGCAGGGAAATGCCGCCTGGCACGGTGGGCCAGGTCGCCGTGAAGCGCCCGGACCCCGTGATGTTCCTCGGCTACTGGAAGAACGACAAGGCAACGGCGGAAAAATTCATCGGCGACTGGATGGTGACCGGCGATCTCGGCCGGATGGACGAGGAGGGCTATGTCACCTTCTTCGGCCGCGACGACGACGTCATCACCTCCTCCGGCTACCGGATCGGACCGAGCGAGATCGAGGATTGCCTTGCCGGCCACCCCGCCGTGCAGCTTGCCGCCGCCGTCGGCAAGCCGGACCCGCTGCGCACGGAAATCGTCAAGGCCTATGTCATGCTGCGCCCGGGCCATACCCCGTCGAAGGCGCTGGCGATCGACATCCGTGACTGGGTGAAGTCGCGGCTCTCCATGCACGAATATCCGCGCGAGGTGGATTTCGTCGATTCGCTGCCACTGACGACCTCCGGCAAGGTCATCCGCCACCTGCTGCGCAAGCGTGCGGCAGAAGAAGCCTCTTTCGCCGCCTAGAGCAATTCCTGTGGAACCCGGATCACCGCGTTTGCCCAGGGTTTGGGTTTTGCCGCATTGTCCGACGCCGAAGCGATGCCGCTTCGGTTGGAAATGCCCTAGCGTCGTGCAAGCGACCTGATCTTCTCGCGCAGCAACCGCGCCACGTTGCGGGTGTTGCGGTAGAGGTGAAGCTGGGTGGCTACCTGCCGCACGTCGCGGTCGCGGTTCTGCTGCAGGCCGACGACGAGCGTGCCCATGTCCTCGCGCTCTTCCCAGAACCGGCTCATCACCGGATGATCCGGCACCGCACAGGAATCCGACCGGGCGATATTGGCATCGTCGAGGTGCCATTCGGTAAGCTCCGCGACGAGCAGCTTGCCCGGCGAATATTTTGCGAATTCCTCGTCATAGGCCGTCTTCCACGTATAGGCCTCGCCGCCGCTGAGGAAGACAACCATGGAGGCGATTGCCCGGCCGTCGAGATCGAGCGTGTGGATGCGCACGCTGTCGGTTTCCGCAAGGTTGCTGATCGCCTCGCGGGCAAAGGCTGCACGGTAGCGGTCGTTGATCATCGCCGTGCGACCGCGGCCCTTCCAGCCCGCAGCCTCGAGCAGCAGGAACTCTTCCATGCGAAGACGGATATCGGCCGGCTGGCGGGCGACGTTGTAGCTGAGTGCGCCGAGCTGATCGAGCTTGCGCCATTGCCGGCGCAGCTCGCGAAAATGCTCCGGCGTGATGGCATGCTGGAGATAGGACTGGCCATCGAGCAGGCTGTCCAGCATCGGCCGGCGATAGGTATCGGTGACCGTGACGGGCAGGTTGCGGCCGATCGCGACGGCGCGCATCAGCTGGGCGAACGGCCCGTTGAGGCGAAGATCCGGCAGGACGAGGATGGGCGGCAGGCCGGTGCCCGATCCGCCGAGCGCCTCCAGAAAATTGTCGAGCGTTTCGGCCGCGTCCTCGGCGTCGACGAGCGGCGTGCCGAGCGGGCCGAACGGGTTCGACCAGGAGCGCAGGATGCTGGAGCCGATGGAAAAGCCCGGCTTCTCGACGGAGAAGGGCATGAGGAACCGCATGCGGCTGCGCCCGGCGCTCTCGTCGCGGATAACGGACAGGCGCACGGTGCGATCTTCGAGCCGCGGCATGGCGGGCGCAAGGAAGCGCCCGGTGAAGAAGACGTTCGGCTCCATGACGCGGTTGGAAAGGAAATCGAGTTCCTGCTGCAATTCATAGCCGGCCGTTGCCGGATAAAGCGCCAGCGAACGGCCCGGCCGGCCGGTCGCTATGCGCTGATCGGCTGGCGGCTGCGCCAGCGGGTCGGCCGGCGGAAGAGCGGCCTGGGCACGCCCTGCCGCAATCGCATGGTCGAAGCCGTGGCTATCGGTCATGGTGGTCCATCCCGTTGATAAGGCTTGCCTTTACCGGGTTGGCGAAGGCGAAGAGAATGATTGAAAGTTTTCCGCGGACAGCGATATGCAGAAGCACCGCCTCCAGCACCATGGCGCTCGCCGTGGCGATGGCCGCCCCCGTGACGCCGAAGAGCGGAATGAGCGTGACGTTGAGAGCAATATTGGCCGAGAGCGCCACGGCGTAGACCGCAACGCAGAGCCGTTGCTCGCCGGACATGGTGAGTAGCACTTCGCCGGGGCCGACCAGCGCCTTGGCGAGAATGCCGGTAAAGAGGATGGCCATCAGCCCGTGCCCCGCCGTGAAGGCCGGGCCGAACAGCGACAGCAGAAAGTGGCCGAGCGCAAGCACGCCGAGCCCGACGGCAAGCGAGGGCCAGAAGCTCCAGCGCACCGTCTCGCCGGCAAAACGCGCCAGCGCCACCCGATCGCCCGACGAGAACAGCGCGGAAAAGCGGGGCGCGGCGGCGGCCTTCACCGAAAAGAAGACGAAATGCACCAGCGCCATGGTCTTGGCCGCCGCGAAATAGATCGCCACGCTTTCCGGATCAAGGAAAAGGCCGACGACGATGACATCGGAATTGGTGAGCAGGAAGCCAAAACCCTCGATGACGAAAATCGGCAGCGCCGCCTTGATCCAGAGGGCGAATTCGCGCTTGCGCGGCCCGGCGACATAGCGCTTGCCAAGCCGCCGCACGATGCTGGCAAACTGCACGACCGTGGTGAGGTAGGTGGCGGCGAGCGCGGCGACCATGGCGGTCAGCGCGGTGTGCGGCTCGCCCAGCAACACTGCCAGCGCCATGAAGGCGAGGATCAGCAACGGGCGGATGATATAGGTGGGACTGAGCGCCACGAGCGCCCAGCTATGGGCGCGCGCCGTGCTGTCCAGCACGTCACCGAGCGCGATCATCGGCATGCAGAAGAGGCCGACGAAGAGCGGCACGACATAGTAGTCGGCGAAGACCCCATGGAACAACCAGAGGCAGAGGAAGCCGAGGCCCGCCAGCGCGGTTGACGACAGCATGGCGAAGATGCGGGCCGTCGAAGTAAGGCCACGGATTTCCGCATGCGCGTTGCGGCCGGCATAGTCCGGCAGGAAGCGCACGACCGTTGTGTGGAAACCGAGGCAGGAAAGATCGCCGCAGATGACCACCAGCGCCCAGACGAAAACGAAGATGCCGTATTCGAACTCGCCCATCACGCGGGCAAGGATGATCTGCGAGATGAAGGCAATGGCGGCGCTGACGACGCGGATGGCAAAGGTGATGAGCGCCATGCGCTGGGCCCGGTTGCGCGGGTCGTCGCTGGCGAGCGCGCGCACAAGCGGCTCTGCCTTGCCGCGCAGGCCCGCTGGCAGCAACCTTTCTGCCGACTGAATGACCGCCATCAACACTGGAAACCCGAACGCTACGCGAAACTGAACGAGTGCCAGTCTTGTCAGGTCAGGGTTAACAAACGGTTGGATGAGGGTCTCTTTCCCCCAAAAGAAAATGCCGCCCGGAGGCGGCATTTATCGCTTTTCGCGAGCCCTCAAACCTGCTCGAACGAGCCGTGGCAATGCTTGTACTTCTTGCCCGAGCCGCAGGGGCAGGGTTCGTTGCGGGCAATGCGGCCCCAGCTCGACGGATCGTTCGGATCGCGGTTTTCCGCGGCGACAGCCATGAAGCCGCTGCCTTCGTTGAAATCGTCTTCGCCGGTCGTGCCGTCAATGTGGTGGCCTGCCATTTCCGGCGGCACCGGCGCCGGGGCGTCGGCGGCCTGGCGCACCAGCTCGACACGCATCAGCTGCGCGGTGACGGTCTGGCGCAGGTTCGCCAGCAGCGCCTGGAAGAGTTCGAAGGCCTCGGCCTTGTATTCCTGAAGCGGGTCACGCTGGGCATAGCCGCGGAAGCCGATGACGGAACGCAGGTGGTCGAGGTTGACGATGTGCTCGCGCCACAGATGGTCCAGCGTCTGGAGGAGGACCGAACGCTCGACATAGGTCATGATTTCCGGACCGAAACGCTCTGCGCGATCCTGTGCCGCCTGGTCGGTAGCTGCCCGCAGGCGCTCCAGGATGTCCTTTTCGTCGATGCCTTCCTCGGCCGCCCAGGCGTCGATCGGCAGATCGAGATTGAGCTGCTCGAGCGCTCCGGCCTTCAGGCCGGCAACGTTCCACTGCTCGGCATAGGCATTTTCCGGGATGTGCAGGCGCACGAGGTTCTCGACGACTTCGTGGCGCATGTCGCCGACGATTTCGGAGAGGTTCTCGCTGTCCATCAGCTCGATGCGCTGCTCGAAGATGACCTTGCGCTGGTCGTTCAGCACGTCGTCATACTTCAGAAGGTTCTTGCGGATGTCGAAGTTGCGGGCTTCGACCTTCTTCTGCGCGCGCTCGAGCGCCTTGTTGATCCAGGGATGGACGATCGCCTCGCCTTCCTTCAGGCCGAGCTTCTGGAGCATGGAGTCCATGCGCTCGGAGCCGAAGATGCGCATCAGGTCGTCCTGCAGCGACAGGAAGAACTTCGAGCGGCCCGGATCGCCCTGACGACCGGAACGGCCGCGCAGCTGGTTGTCGATGCGCCGGCTTTCGTGGCGCTCCGTGGCAAGGACGTAGAGGCCGCCGGCGGCAAGCGCCTTTTCCTTCAGCATCTTGACCTCGGCGATGATTGCCTCGCGCTTGGCGTCGAGCGCGGCGCCCGGCTCCATCTCGCCGAGTTCCCGCTCAAGCCGCATCTCGACGTTGCCGCCGAGCTGGATGTCGGTGCCGCGGCCCGCCATGTTGGTCGCGATCGTCACCGCACCCGGCACGCCGGCCTGCGCCACGATATAGGCTTCCTGTTCATGGTAGCGGGCGTTCAGCACCTGGAAATTCTTGAAGCCGGACTGCTTCAGGATATCGGCAAGATGCTCGGACTTTTCGATGGAGGTCGTGCCGACGAGCACCGGCTGACCCTTTTCGCTGGCCGCACGGATCTCCTCGATGATCGCCTTGTATTTCTCTTCCGCCGTCCGGTAGACCTCGTCGTCCTCGTCGAGACGCTGGATCGGCAGGTTGGTCGGCACTTCCACGACCTCGAGGCCATAGATGTTGCCGAATTCCTCGGCTTCCGTCGAGGCCGTGCCCGTCATGCCGCCGAGCTTGGAATACATGCGGAAATAGTTCTGGAAGGTGATCGAGGCCAGCGTCTGGTTTTCCGGCTGGATCGTGACCCGTTCCTTGGCTTCGAGCGCCTGGTGCTGGCCTTCCGAATAGCGGCGGCCCGGCATCATGCGGCCGGTGAATTCGTCGATGATGACGATCTCGTCGTTGCGGACGATGTAGTCCTTGTCGCGGGTGAAGAGCTTGTGGGCCTTCAGCGCGTTGTTGATGTGGTGAACGATCGCGACGTTCTCGACGTCATAGAGCGATTCGCCCTTCAGCAGACCGGCCTCGCGCAGCAGGTTTTCCAGCTTTTCCGTGCCGACTTCGGAGAAGTTGGCGGAGCGCTGCTTCTCGTCGATCTCGTAGTCGGACTCGTCCAGCAGCGGAATGTAGGCATCGATCGTCGTGTAGAGGTCGGAGCGGTCGTCAAGCGGACCGGAAATGATCAGCGGCGTGCGCGCTTCATCGACGAGGATCGAGTCCACTTCGTCGACGATGGCGAAGAAGTGACCGCGCTGGACCATCTGGCCGCGCTCGTACTTCATGTTGTCGCGCAGATAGTCGAAGCCGAGTTCGTTGTTCGTCGCGTAGGTGATATCGCAGGCATAGGCGGCGCGGCGCTGGTCATCGTCGAGGCCATGCATGATGACGCCGGTCGAAAGGCCGAGGAAGCTGTAGATCTTGCCCATCAGGCCGCTGTCGCGGGTAGCGAGATAGTCGTTGACGGTAACGACATGCACGCCCTTGCCGGCGAGGGCATTGAGGTAGACGGGCAGCGTCGCGACGAGCGTCTTGCCTTCACCGGTCTTCATTTCGGCGATGGACTTCTCGTGCAGGATCATGCCGCCGATCAGCTGGACATCGAAGGGGCGCAGGCCGAGGACGCGCAGGGCCGCCTCGCGGGCGACGGCAAAGGCCGGCACCAGGAGGTCGTCCAGCGACTTGCCAGCGGCGATCTGCTCCCGGAATTCCGCGGTCTTGGCGCGCAAGGCCTCGTCCGAGAGGGCCTTCATCTCGGGTTCGAGCGCATTGATGGCACTGACGCGGGGCGAATAGGAACGCACACGGCGATCGTTGGAAGAGCCGAACAACTTGCGGGCGATGCCGCCGAGGCTGACCATCAGAATGGTCCTTTCTTTATGGGCGCCCGGCGCGTAACAGGTCGCACTATATTTGCGCGCAAAGCCGTGAAACGCCCGGAAACTGTTCTGGACGCGGGATTGCGTGACAGATAAGAGGGGGGTCGAATGATGTCAACGGCTCTGGCGGTTGCACTACTGCCACATTCTGGTGGTGTTGAGCCGTCTGGCACCGGATATCGGCCCGATTCCGGCGAGGATTTGAAAGGTCTTTTCAATAATGTTCAAGTATAGCAAGCTCGCTGCAGTCGCCCTTATTGCGATCGCCGCCGCCAGCACCAGCGTCATCGCGCAGGATGCAGCCGCTGATCCGGTCATCGCCAAGGTCGGCGCGGTCGAAATCCACGAATCAGAGCTGAAGCTCGCGATCGCCGGTCTCGACCCGCAGCTCGCCAACCTGCCGGACGACCAGAAGCGCGTCGCCGCCCTCTCCTCGATCATCGACGTCAAGCTGCTCGCAGCCGACGCCGACAAGGAAGGCCTTCAGGACAGCGCCGACTTCAAGCAGCGCCTCGCCTTCCTGACGGATCGCGAACTGCACAATGCCTACTTCAAGAAGCATGTCGTCGATGCCGTCACCCCGGAAGAGGTGAAGGCACGCTACGACAAGGAAATCGCGGCGATCACGCCGGAAGACGAAATTCGCGCCCGCCACATCCTCGTCAAGACCGAGGAAGAAGCCAAGGCCGTCATCGCCGAACTCGACGCCGGCAAGGACTTCGTCGAGATCGCCAAGGAAAAGTCGACAGATCCGAACAAGTCGGAGGGCGGCGACCTGGGCTATTTCAGCAAGGGCCGCATGGTTCCGGAATTTGAGACCGCTGCCTTCGCGCTGGAAAAGGGCGCCTATTCCAAGGAGCCGGTGAAGAGCCAGTTCGGCTTCCACGTCATCAAGGTCGAAGACAAGCGTCAGCAGCAGCCCCCGGCGCTGGACCAGGTCGAAGGCCAGGTTCGCCAGCTCGTGATGCGCGACAAGTATCTCGAGCTTCTGGAAAAGGCCAAGGCCGCAGCGCCGGTCGACATCCAGGACGCCGCACTGAAGACCGCCTATGACGCGGTCAACAAGCCGGCGGCAGAAGGCGAAGGCGAAGCCGCACCGGCAATCGAAGGCCAGCAGTAAAAACGACAATGGCCCGGCGTTTTCGTCGGGCCTCCTTCACGCAGGAAAACACGATGTCCGGTTCCGTCTCTCCGCTCGCTCCGAAAACCTATGCCGACATGCCGCCGCTGCGTGGCGTGCGCATGGCGACCGCCGCCGCCGGGATCAAGTACAAGAACCGGACGGACGTGCTGATGATGGTCTTCGACCGTCCGGCAACGGTGGCAGGCGTCTTCACCCGCTCGAAATGCCCTTCGGCGCCGGTGGATTTCTGTCGTGCGAACCTTGCCGAGGGCGTCGCCCGCGCTGTCGTCGTCAATTCCGGCAACGCGAATGCCTTCACCGGCCGCAAGGGCCGCGAATCGACGAAACTGACGGCGGAAGCCGCCGCAAGGGCCGTCGGCTGCAGCGAAAGCGAGATCTTCCTCGCCTCGACCGGCGTGATCGGCGAGCCGCTCGACGCGACGAAATTTTCCGGCGTGCTCGACAGCCTCGCCGCTTCCGGCACCGACGATTTCTGGTTCGAGGCCGCCAAGGCGATCATGACGACGGACACCTATCCGAAGGTCGCCACGCGCACCGCCGAGCTCGGCGGCGTCACGGTCACCATCAACGGCATCGCCAAGGGCGCGGGCATGATCGCGCCCGACATGGCGACCATGCTCTCCTTCGTCGTCACAGACGCGGACATACCGGCCGCCGTGCTGCAATCGCTGCTGTCGGCCGGTGTCGAGCCGACCTTCAATTCGATCACCGTCGACAGCGACACCTCGACCTCGGACACGCTGATGCTCTTTGCGACCGGCGCGGCCGCCGCTGACGGGCAGAGGCCCGTTACGGCCGACGATGCCGCGCTCGACGGTTTCCGCGCTGCCCTTTCCGATCTCCTGCGCGACCTCGCGCTCCAGGTCGTGCGCGACGGCGAAGGCGCCCGCAAGATGGTGGAAATCACCGTCGAGGGCGCCGAGACCGATGCCGCCGCCAAGCGGATCGCCCTCTCCATCGCCAATTCCCCGCTGGTCAAGACCGCCGTCGCCGGCGAGGACGCCAATTGGGGCCGCATCGTCATGGCCGTCGGCAAGTCCGGCGAAATGGCCGACCGCGACCGCCTCGCCATCTGGTTCGGCGACGTGCGCGTCGCCGTCGACGGTGAGCGGGACGCCACCTATTCCGAAGCCGCCGCCACCGCCGTCATGAAGCACGAGGATATTCCGGTCCGCGTCGAAATCGGCCTCGGCAATGGCCGGGCGACGGTCTGGACATGCGATCTCACCAAGGAATATGTCGAGATCAACGGCGACTACCGCAGCTGAGGCCGGGTAGCATGACCCTTTCCGGACAGAAGACGACGATGAGCGATCTCCCCAAAGTCCGCCGGCTCGAGGCTGTCGGCTTTCGAGCCTGGCCAGCGGCCAGCGTGCAGTATGACGGAAGCTGGCTCTGCCGGCTGACCGCCGGACACCCATCGCGCCGGCTGAATTCCGTCAATCCGCTCGACCCGTCCGATACCCGCGACATTGAGATCCGTCTCGAAAAGGCGGCCAAGCGCTTTGCCGATTACGGCCGCCCGCTCTTTGTCCGCCAGACGCCGCTCGCCTCGCCGCAGCTCATCGCCTTCATGGACGAGGCCGGCTGGGTCGATATCGGCCGCACCATCGTCATGATGGCCGATCTCGCCACCCTGCCGCGCGACGAGGGCCTCGATCATCTGCCGAGCCGCGATGTCGGCCGCTTCGTCGATGCACGCATCCGCGTGTCCGGCGACGATCCGGCGCTGAAGCCCGGCCTCACCGAAATCATCAAGGCCATCAAGCCGGAAGCCGGCCTCTTCATCGTCGAGGAGCCGGACTTTGGTCCGGCCGCCGTGACGATCGCCGTGCAGGACAACGACCTTGCCGGCATCCTCCAGCTCGGCGTCGCCAAAGAGCGCCGCGGCCAGGGCCTCGGTACGGCCATCCTGCATGCCAGCCTGCGCTGGGCGAGGCTCAAGGGCGCTCGTCAGGCCTGGGTGCAGGTCGAGGCCGACAACACGGCCGCGCTTGCCCTCTACCGCCGCGCCGGCTTCCAGGATATCTACGAATACAGCTATCGGGGACCTGTCGCTGCATGACCGGGATTGTCGCCAAGCCGCACCGCCTCCTGCTCGTCGCCGCCTGCGCGCTCGTCGATGCCGATGGCCGCATCCTTCTGGCGCAGCGCCCGCAAGGCAAGCAGCTTGCCGGCCTCTGGGAATTTCCCGGCGGCAAGGTCGAGCCGGGCGAAACGCCGGAGGAAACGCTGATTCGCGAGCTGGACGAAGAACTCGGCATCCAGACGAAAATCCCCTGCCTTGCGCCGCTGACCTTCGCCAGCCACACCTATGACGACTTCCACCTGCTGATGCCGCTCTATATCTGCCGGCGTTTCGAGGGCACGGCGCACGGCCGCGAGGGCCAGGCGATCAAATGGGTGCGCCCGAAGGCGTTGCGCGACTACCCGATGCCGCCGGCCGACGAGCCCCTCATCCCCTTCCTGATGGACCTGCTCTAAGCAATCCTCGCCCGGCGTCATGCCGGACGCAACGGCGCCGCGCGCCCTCGGCAGAATTGCTGCCGCAGGGGATTGCCTTCAATTTGTACGCTCCCGTTAAGCAATCGTTTAGCACCATGGTCCAAAGATTGGTCCTACCGTTGCAATGAATGCTTACGAGACCCTGTTATGCGTGACGAAGACTTCTGGAAAACCGTTCAGGAGAAGGATTTTACCCCAGCCGGCGATACCCGGACTGGTGCACTCAATCTTGCCCTGCTCTTCGGCACTGCCGTGATCGCCCTTGCCCTGGTCCTGACGCCGGTCCTTTCCGCAAAGTCGGACAAGCGCATGATCGCGAACGCGCCGGACGAATTCGACATGATCTCGACGGGCTCGATCCCGACGCAAGGCGTCAAGCGCTACACCGTACGCCGCAGCGTATTGCAGGAAATGCCCGGCGCCGTCTGCGTCGTCGACGGCCAAAGGACACGCAACGGCTGCTGAGCCGAACACAGGCGCAACTGGCGTCCGGGAGAACAGGAATGATTGCAAGACTGCTGGCGTCATTCCTCTCCGATGAGAAGGGCGCGACCGCCGTAGAATATGGCCTGCTCGCAACGCTCATCTCCGTCGGCATGATCGTCGGGCTGACCAATTTCGGCGACACCCTGAACAACACCTTCATGATGCTCAGCAACGCCATCCAGCCGGAATAAGCCTCAGCCGCGCCCGGTCTGCTTCAGCGCATCGGCCAGCCGCATTGTCGCCGAACCCGGCTTCAGGGGCTTCTGCTGGCTCTCGTGCGGCGCCCAGCCGGACACGTAGATGACGGAGAACGTCGCCCGGATACGCCCGTCCGGATCGGAAAAGCGCTCCGCATACAGCTCCGCCGCCCGAAGCAGGATCCCGCGTGTCAGCGGCCGCCGGCTGCGGCCGGTAAGCGGGTTGGCCATGCCCATAGCGCGCAGATCCTTCATCAGCGGAAAGATCGAATCGTAGCGAACCGTGTAGCTCTCCGTGTCCGTTACCGGCAGGGCAAAGCCGCCGCGCTGCAAAAGTGCGCCGATATCGCGCACATCCGGAAAGGGAATGACCCTTGGACTGGCCCCGCCCGTCAGCTCGCTTTCCGCCGCCAGCAGCACCTCACGCAATTCCTGCAACGTGCCGCTGCCGGGAATGGCCGCGATGAACAGCCCGTCCGGCTTGAGCGCCCGGCGAATCTGCACGAAGACGCCCGGCGTATCGTTGGTCAGGTGCAGCGCGAGCGGCGAGACGATGAGGTTTGCCGATTGCGGCTCCAGCGGCACCGTTTCGAGCGGCGAGACGGTCAGCGCCTCGCCGGGCGCGGCAAACCGCCGGTCGCTTTCCACGCGCTCCATGGCGTCCACCTTGCCGGTCTGCGCAATGGCCCGCGCCACCGCGCCGGTATGGCCATGCAGTTCGACGGCCCGCTCGAAGCGACGCTCGATGACACCCAGCCGTTCGGCAAGCTCCTGCGCCACGATGTCGAGCAGGAAATCAGCCGGTCCGGCACCAAGCGCCCGCAGGCGGTTCGTGTCGATGAGGGCTTGGTCGAAGAGCGTTTCCATGGCAGGGATCCCAGTTCGGAATACCATCGCTTTGGCCGCTAAGTGCGGCTATTGTCAACCGCATGGGCGAAATCGAGGCTGAGACAATGCCGGCAGTCCCGCTCCGGCAGGCCTTCGCCCGCCGGCTGCGCGGCCTTGCAGGAGCGGTGCTCGACCTCGTCTATCCACCCGCCTGCGCCGGCTGCGGCGTGCTTCTCGGCGGCCGGGACAGCCTCTGCCCGCACTGCTGGTCGACGCTTGCCCTGATCGAGCGTCCCTTTTGCGAGGTGCTCGGCACGCCGTTCTCGCACGATCTCGGCCCCGGCATCCTCAGTGCCGACGCCATCGCCAACCCGCCGCCCTTTGACCGGCTGCGCTCCGTCGCGCTTTACGACGATCTCGCCCGCACGCTCGTCCATGCGCTGAAATATCGCGACCGCACCGACCTCGCACCGATGATGGCGGGATGGATGCTGCGGGCCGGCGACGGCGCCGTCCAGGCGGCGGATATCATCGTGCCCGTGCCGCTGCATCGTTTCCGCCTTGTCTGGCGCAAGTTCAACCAGTCGGCCGAGCTTGCCCGCGCGCTCGGTGCGCTTTCTACCAAACCCGTGCTGATCGACGGCGTGCGCCGCACGAAACGCACCCGCCGCCAGGTCGGTCTTGGCCCGCGCGCCCGCGAGGATAACGTGCGCGGAGCCTTCTCCATCACGCAGGAAGGGCACGAGGCGCTGATCGGCCGCCGCGTGGTTCTCGTCGACGATGTCTACACCACCGGCGCCACGGTCTCGGCCATTGCCCGTACCTTGAAGCGCGCCGGCGTGGCCGACGTGACGGTTTTGACCTTTGCAAGGGCGCTTCCCGGACCTATATGAAAGGCAAGGTTTTCCAAGTTTTGGAGCAGCATCGCATGGCTTCGGTCGTCATCTATACGCGTCAATTCTGCGGCTATTGCAGCGCCGCCAAGAAACTCCTCGAGACGAAGGGCGTAACCTTCCAGGAACACGATGCAACCTACGCGCCCGAGCTGCGCCAGGAGATGATTGCCCGCACGGGCGGTCGCAACACCTTCCCGCAGATATTCATCGGCGATCGCCATGTCGGCGGCTGCGACGATCTGCATGCGCTGGAACGTGCCGGCGAACTCGACGCGCTGCTGGCAGCCTGAGGAGACCACCATGACCGTCACGATCGCCGCCATCCAGATGTGCTCCGGGACCGATCCCGTCCGCAACGTGGAGACCATGCGGCGGCTCGTGCGCGAGGCGGCCGCCAAGGGCGCCACCTATGTCCAGACGCCGGAAATGACCGGCGCGCTCCAGCGCGATCGCGCGGGGCTTCGCTCCATCCTTCGCCCGGAGGCCGACGATCCGGTCGTCGTCGCCGCGTCCGAGCTTGCCGGCGAACTCGGCATTCATGTCCATGTCGGCTCCACGGCCATCGCGCTTGCCGACGGCAAGGTCGCCAATCGCGGTTTTCTCTTCGGCCCGGACGGCAGGAAAATCTGCTCCTACGACAAGATCCACATGTTCGACGTCGATCTCGACAATGGCGAGAGCTGGCGCGAAAGCGCGGTCTATTCGCCGGGGGCGGTCGCGCGCATGGCGAATCTTCCCTTCGCCGCGCTGGGCTTTGCCATCTGCTACGACGTGCGCTTCCCGGAACTCTTCAAGCTGCAGGCCGCGGCCGGCGCGCAGATCATCTCGGTTCCCGCCGCCTTCACGCGCCAGACGGGCGAGGCGCACTGGGAAGTGCTGCTGCGTGCCCGCGCCATCGAGAACGGCGTCTACATCATCGCCGCCGCCCAGGCGGGCGTGCATGAGGATGGCCGCGAGACTTTCGGCCATTCGATGATCATCGACCCGTGGGGCCGCGTGCTCGCCTCGGCCGGCGGCACCGGCGAGGCCGTCGTGCTGGCCGAGGTCGATGTCGCTGCCGTGAAATCCGCACACGACAAGATCCCCAACCTGCGCAACGGGCGTGTCTTCACGCTGGACGTGACCGGCGAGCCCGCGAAGGGAGGCGTTGCCGCATGATCCGCTACGAACTCTCCTGCGACAGCGGGCACGCCTTTGAGGGGTGGTTCGGCTCGGCGGACGATTTCGACCGCCAGCAGACGCGCTTGCTGGTCTCCTGTCCCTCCTGCGGCTCGACCCATGTCGCCAAGCGTCTGATGGCGCCCTCCGTCTCGACGGCGCGCAAGAAGGAAAAACGCCAGGAACTGGCCGTGCAGACCGGTCAGCGCGAAATGATGAACAAGCTGCGGGAAATCGTCTCAAGCATCCGCGAGAATTCCGAGGATGTCGGCGAGCGCTTCCCGGAAGAAGCGCGCAAGATCCACTATGGCGAGGCGGAGCAGCGCGGACTGATCGGCCGGGCGAGCGCAGACGAGGTGCGCGATCTCCTCGAGGAGGGTGTCGAGGTGGCGCCTCTGCCGATTCTGCCGGACGACAAGAACTGATGCGCGGCCATCACCTGGCCGTCTACAATTTCGGTCTCCATGTGGATGCCTATGAAAGCCCGCGCGTCGAAGGGTTTCGCCTGCGCGAAGCTCCGAATTTCGAGGCTGCGGCCCGGGCCGAAGGCTTTGTCGGCCGCTCCGGCTATGATGGCGAGCCGGGGCCGGAAAGCTGGGGCGAGAAGGTCTATCCCCGCTTCCTCCAGGGCAGCGGCTTTACGGATGCCCCCTCCTCGCTCTCGCTGTGGACCGGCCTCGAGGCCCTGATGGCCTTCACCTACAATGGCGTGCATGCCGATGCGCTCAAACATGCCCGCAACTGGAACCAGCGGCAGGCCTGGCCCGCGCTGGTGCTCTGGTGGGTGAAAGAAGGCGCGCGGCCCGTCTGGGCTGACGGCACCGAGCGGCTGGAACATCTCCACGACCACGGCCCGACACCCCGCGGCTTCACCTTCAAGGTGGCCTATTGTCCAGATGGCAATCCCGTCACCCTTGACCGCGACGGCGTGAAGGCAATGGCCGGGCGCAATGCCAACCGGCAGGAAGACCTGCTGGCCGTCGTGAAGGCGCTGAAGCCCTGATCAGGCCGACGCGCGGCGCGCGACCAGCATGTAGTTCACGTCCATGTCCTTCGACAGGTTCCACTGATTGAGCAACGGATTGAAGAACACGCCTGTGCGGTCGGTCACCGTCAGGCCGGAGGCCGTCAGGGGCTTTTCAATCTCTTCCGGGCGCACCAGCTTCTCATATTGATGGGTGCCGCGCGGCAGCCAGCGCAATACGTTCTCCGCAGCGAAGATCGCCAGTGCCGCCGCCTTCATGGTGCGGTTGATCGTGGCGACGAACGTCATGCCGCCGGGCCGCACCATCGAGGCACAGGTGGTGAGGAAGAAATCGACGTCGGAGACATGTTCGACCACTTCCATGTTGAGCACCACGTCGAAGGTCTCGCCGGCTTCCGCCAGCGCCTCGGCCGTCACGGCGCGATAATCGACCGGAACGCCGCTGCCCGCCGCATGGGCCTTTGCAATGCCGATATTCTTTTCCGACGCATCCGCGCCGACCACATCCGCCCCCATGCGCGCCATCGGCTCGGACAGCAGGCCCCCGCCGCAGCCGATGTCGAGGATACGAAGGCCTTCGAGCGGGCGATGGCTGTGCGGGTCGCGGCCGAACTGCGCGCAGACGAGATTGCGGATATAGGTGAGGCGAACGGGATTGAACTTGTGCAGCGGACGGAACTTGCCGGTCGGATCCCACCATTCCGCGGCCATGGCGGAAAAGCGGTCGACTTCGGCCTGGTCGATGGTCGTGCGGGCTGCCTCGCTCATGGGTCGTCTCCTTCGCGTCCGTATACCCCGTGTGAAGTCGACCTCCCCGGGGCGGATGTCAAGAGGGCGAAGTGAAGCGGCGCATGCGATCCGCGCCGCCTTGACCTCGACGGGATATGACGATGGCGTGATCGCGCTCCGCTTGCAGGTATCCTGCATGTGGCCTATCAGATGCGGACGGTCGGCGGATCGTCAACGTTACCCTGCCACAAGGCAGCCGCCGCATCGCCACGAGCAACGGCATGGTTCGGCATGAGGGAGCGCAGGCAAGGCAGATCCGGCTTGATCGTCTTCGGGCTCCTCGCATTCGTGCTGCTCGGCGGGATAGGCGCGACCGTGCTCCTGGCCAACGACCACCGCAATCTCAACCTCATTCTCGCCCGCTTCGGCTACGGCCCCATCGACGTCCTCTTCCGGAAGGAGGAAACGTCACACCCCCATGAGGTGAAGGGCAGCCGCATGCCGCGCCCCGTAGGCCTCATACCGGAACGGCTGCTCATCCCGACGACCCCGAACCCGGCCCAGTTCGTGCGCACGATCCGCAAGGACCCGGAAGCGCTCTGCGAGGCGCTGCGCCAGGGCGGGTTCGAAACGAAGGGCTGGCAGGCCGGCCTCTACGACAGGCGCAGCTGGGAGTGCCAGTCCTATCGTACTTTTGCCGATGCGCAGGACAGCGAGAACGGCCCCTCCTCCGCCTTCGTCTCGATCAGGGGCGATGCGCAAACGCGCGTTTCCACCTTCCGCGTCAAGCTCAACATCGAGAACCCCGCGACGCAGAACCGCGTGACGGACACCGTCATCCATGCGATCGCAATCTTTCTCGATGAGGTGCGCTGGCAGGAAGCACCCGACATTCTCGCCGATATCCGTGCGCTGAAGGAATTCGACATCATCCGCTTCGGCAATCGCCTCCAGCTCAGGAAGGAAAAGTTCGGCGACACGCCGCGCTACAATTTCACCATCACGCCTGACCTTGCGCGCAACCGCGGCTCCTACTTGCCGGATTATTTCGACCGCCCCCAATGGCTGCCACTGCCGGAGAAGATGTGAGCCGGCCCTTGGTCATGGATAGGCGATCTGGGCAATGCGCCATGGCGCTCGCTTTCCTGCTTCTGGCCATCGTCCCCGCCAAGGGGACGGAACGCCGGACGGATGCCGCCTCCGCCGATCCGGTCTGGACCGACAGGCCCGTGCGCATCGACCGGCGCAAGCAGACCTATACGCGGGTTGCCGTTGCTCCTCTTCCAACCCTGCTTCGCATCCATGTGACAAGCCGCGTCGCCGTCTTCGACAGCGCCTCCTTCGAGGAAGGCGGGCGCCTCTATGTGCTGACGGATATCGTGCCCGTCGATCCCGGCCGTTTCTGCCGTGGGACAGCCGGGGTCATCGCGGTCTGCGGCCAGCAGGCAAGGATTGCGCTGCGCCGGCGCATCGCCGGCAGCACGCTCTCCTGCAAGGAGGATTATCGCTCCGGCCTCGTCTCCTTCCTCACCTGCAGGCTGAACGGCAAGGATCTCGCAGAAATGCTGGTCGCCGCCGGCGCCGGCTGGGCCGCGACACCGCGCCTGCGTGCGGCGCAGGAAAAGGCGATGGCGCAGGAGACCGTCATCTGGCGGGATACGCAATGCCGCACGCTCGGGCGGTGCCCGCCGCGCGGAATGCGTTGACAGCGCCTATGCACACTTTGCCGGTTCACGCCGGCCGCCTTCCCCGCTATGACATCGCCGCATGACAGTTTCCTCGCTTTCCCGCCGCCCGCGTCTGGATCTCCCGGCCGACCGCCCCCTCATCTACGCGATCGGCGACGTGCATGGCTGCCACGATGCGCTGCTGGCGCTGGAGGAACGCATCCGCGCGGATGCTGCGGCCCATCCGGACGCACGAGCCCTCATCCTCTATCTCGGCGACTATGTGGATCGGGGGCCCGCCTCGCGCGCAGTGATCGAGCATCTGGCGGGCGAGCACCATGGCGACGGCATCGAGCGCATCGCGCTCTGCGGCAACCATGACGACACGTTCTTGAATTTCATCTTCGACCCCGAGCGGAACAGGCGCTGGCTCGACTATGGCGGCGATGCGACGCTGCGTTCCTACGGGCTGGAGCTTGCCGACTATCTTGACCGCGCGGACGGATTGCAGGCGCTCGGACGCGATCTGCGCGCCCGCGTCCCGGCCCATCACATCGATTTTCTCAAAAGCCTGCCCATTGCGCTTCTCAGCGGCCGGCGGCTTTTCGTGCATGCCGGCATCAAGCCCGGCGTGCCGCTGCCGCAGCAGGAGGATCACGACATGATGTGGATCCGCGAGCCCTTCCTGAGCGAGGGTCCGGGCCTGCCACTGCTGGTCATCCACGGCCATACGGCAGGGGCCGAACCGGTCTTCGGCAAGAACCGCATCTGTATCGACACGACCTGCTATGCGAGCGGACGCCTGACGGCGCTCAAGGTCACGCCTGATGGCGCGACCCTGCTTTGACTTTCCGCCGGGCTACCCTCTGCCGAATTCGTCCTCGATGCGGATGATGTCGTCCTCGCCGAGATAGGATCCGGTCTGCACCTCGATGAGTTCCAGCAGGATCTTGCCGGGATTGGCCAGGCGATGCACCTCGCCCTGCGGGATAT